>BPGU01000001.1:543397-1143397 GCA_026003195.1 Armatimonadota bacterium | reverse complement strand
CGCGCCAGATTCTGGAACGGGTGCGTGAGCTGGAGATGCGCCATGCCTATCTGGAGGCGGCGGTGAAAGAGCTGCAGGCACGCCAGAAGGAGATCGAAGAGCGTGTCCGGTTGGCAGAAGCCCTCGTCAAGGCGTTACTGCAGGGCGCCAAGAAACTGCCCAGCGACTCCGCGCTGGGTTTTATGGTAGTACGCAAACCGGGCACCGATACGATGCTGAACTGAGAATATGGTGGGGACACCGCCGCGGAAGAACGCCTTACATCATGTGCTAACCGCCTTTTGTGCTTTTGACAAACAGACCATCGTGGGACAGACGCGCAGTGTTCCCACCTATGTGAACGAGTTCTGGACCTCCAAGCAGCGACAAGCGAACAGCCTGCAGGAGATTGCCTATCGCGCCTGCTTCAAACCCCAGTTGCCGCGCTTCTTTATCGAGTTGCTTACCCAGCCGGGTGAGGTGGTGTACGACCCCTTCATGGGGCGCGGAACCACGCCTCTCGAATCCGCACTGATGGGGCGTATCCCTTACGGTTGCGATGTGAACCCGCTCAGCGACATCCTGACACGCCCGCGCTTGAACCCGCCGCGACTGCCCCAGATTGTGCAGCGGCTGAGCGAGCTGGACCTGCGCCGGTGCGAGCATTATCCCGAGGAACTGGAGGTCTTTTATCACCCCGACACCCTTGCCGAAATCTGCGCGCTGCGGGAGTATCTGCTGCAACGCGAAAGGGGTGGGGAGCTGGACGATATCGACCGCTGGATTCGAATGGTGGCGGTCAATCGGCTAACGGGGCACAGTAAGGGCTTTTTCTCGGTGTATACCCTGCCTCCCAATCAGGCGGTGTCCATCGAGTCACAGCGCAAAATCAACGAGCGACTGGGGCAAACACCACCCCGTCGCGATGTGCGCCAAATTATCCTGAACAAAAGCCGCTCCCTGCTGCATGACTGCAGCGAGGCGGTGCGTGAACAGCTCGCTGCCGTTTATCCCCAATCGCTGCTGCTTACCCGGCAGGCACACGATACCTCTGAAATACCCGATGAGAGCGTTTCGCTAGTGGTGACTTCCCCGCCGTTTCTGGACGTGGTAGACTACGCTCAGGATAACTGGTTGCGCTGCTGGTTCTGTGGGATAGAGCCGCAGAGCGTGCCCATCACGATGGCGCGAAGTGTGGACGAATGGCGTGAAGCGATGCGCTGTGTCTTCACCGAGCTGGCGCGTGTGCTTCGACCGGACGGCTGGATAGCCTTTGAGGTTGGGGAGGTCAGGGCAGGACGGATACGCTTGGAAGAGGTGGTTCTCGACGCGGTAGGTGGGCTGCCGCTCACGCCGGAAGCGATAGTCATCAATGATCAGCACTTTACCAAAACGGCGCACATCTGGGGGGTGAGCAACCGCTCGAAGGGGACCAACACGAACCGTATCGTGTTACTACGCCGAGGGTAGCGATTCCCGCTCATAGAGCACCACGCCGACCCGCCGGATATGGTCTATCACATCGGGGTCATCGATCTGGTTTCTACACCTGCGGATACTTGCGCAGCACAGCCTGAATCCGGGCAACAACCTGTTCGCTCAACCCATACTTCATGATGAGGTTTCCTCTTGGCGAGCCAGTTCTTCCAACCGCACCTGCAGCGCTTCCAACTCACTCGCGTATTGATGTAACACAGCATCCGCAACTTGCTGCGCTACCGACCCGTTGTAGGTATGCGAGGTCAGGTCGCGGCTTTCTATCATCTTCATCCAGAAAGGTACGCCTGCGATATTATAACATGATGTTGCAGGCGCGTGTAGCCGATTTCGTGAGAGGGTCTGTTGTGTGCTATAATGTGGATGCTGAGCGCACCACCAAATTCACAGAGAGTGTTACCCTGGAACAAAATGCCAACAGCGATCATCAACGTGACTGTCTGGGACGGTGCACGCGCCCTTTCGCCCGGCTTCGTGCTGTGGGACGGAGAGACCATCACCGATGTCGGGCGGGCGGATGTGGTGCGCTTCTCGTCTACGGTAAAGTTGGTGGACGGCAGAGGGGGATGGGTTATCCCCGGACTGACGGACCTGCATGTTCACGTGGACGAGGTGAAGACGCCCGAGATGTTCCTACGCTACGGCGTGACCTCGGTGCGCGATATGGGTTCCTCTCCCAAGGTCATCGCCGAATGGCGAAAGGCGTGGAGCAGGGGAGACAGACGTCCTTACGTCTACTGGACGGGGCGCAACATCGACACGGGCAAGCCTTCCTGGTGGGAGGCGGTAGCGGTGCGAAAACCTGTAGAGGTTCCGGGCTTGCTGGAACACCTGCGCCAACTGGGTGCGGACAGTTTCAAGCTGTACGTGAACGCCGACCGTGCTACTGCGGAAGCGGTGATAGACTACGCCCGCTGGATGGGATTACCTGTCACCGCCCATCAGGAGACCATCCCCGCCTCCGAACTGATGCGCATGGGCATCGCGGGCATCGAGCACGCACACTGCCTGCTGCATGAGCTGTTGCTTTCTCGCCCCCGCGTTGATGAGAAGCGCAAAAGCGGTTACCTTCGTGTATTTGCCGGTTTTGACCGCCTGAGCACCGCAGGCGAGCGTGTGCGACGTCTCATGGAGCTGGCTTATGCCACCTCGGTCGTGTGGACGCCCACGTTAAGCCTGTACGACCTTCCGCCTTGGTGGAAGAGCAAGTTGCCTGCTGGTCAGCCGATATCCGCCGAATGGCGCGCAGAGTGGTCGCGCCCTTACTGGGATTTCCTCTCTACGCGCGGCTGGACATCCGCCGACTTTCGCACTGCCGAGCGTGCCGTAGAGGTGTACAGGCGCTTTGTGCGCGAAGCGCACCGCTATGGTGTGCTGGTCGGAGCAGGCACGGATACTCCTGCACCCGGGCTTTTGCCCGGAGCCGCGTTGCACCACGAACTGCGCCTCCTGGTACAGTGTGGTTTCACGCCGGAAGAGGCACTGCGTGCTGCTACTGTGACCGCCGCGGAGGCACTGAAACAGCGTGGCAAGATAGGTGTACTGCAACCCGGTGCGCGAGCGGACATGCTGCTGTTGGAGAAAAACCATCTGGAACGGGTGGAAAACCTGCTTGCAATCCACAAAATATACCTGCGGGGCAGGGAAGTGTAGGAATAAGTCTCCCCCCTAGAGAATTTTTTCACAATACCCAACAATGAATGTGGGTATTCATTGCTCCTTTTGTGGAGAGACCCCTCCGGCGATGCAGGGTCGTGTTCGCCGCGCGTCCTCCCCAGAGGATAAAAGGAGGAAAGAGATGCGTTTGCCTTACCGGTCTCTGGGGGGATGGCGAAGGACAGCGAGTGCGTTGTTCTGTGTGCTTTCCTGTCTTTTGCCTCTCACCCTGTTTGCTGCTCCAGAAGACCCCGTCATGGTATTCCCCCGATTGACGCCTGAACAAGTACGCCCGGTGCTCTCCCCCGATGGCAGCCTCCTTGCCGTACCGGGCACGATGGGCAGTGTGCTGGTGTTTAACGCCAACACCGGTGAACTAGTCCGGGTGCTGACGGGCTTAGGTGGTGGTTCACGTGGCGTGGTGTTTTCCCGGGACGGACAGTATCTGCTGAGTGTGAGCCATTCCTCCTGGCAGCTGCGTGTGCGTGTATGGCGCACCTCCACCTGGGTCCTGTATAAGGAGGCGGTTTTCGACGATACGTGGGCTCCACAGTCGTTGGCGCTCTCGCCCGATAACCGCTGGCTGGCGGTTGGAGCCTGGGGACATGCTTATCTCTTCGACCTCAACAACCTGGAGAGAACGGAGCTGCAAGGTATCCGCGAGTATGTGCAGGGGCTGGACTTCTCACCGGATGGTCAGTATCTCGCTACAGCGTCCAGCAACGACAGAGCGATACTCTGGCGCGTTTCTGACTGGGGTCGGGAGCGTGTGCTGGCGGAAGGGCTGTCGGAACCGGTAGACCTCAGGTTCTCCCCTGATGGCAACTATCTTGCGCTCTCCTCGTCAGGGGGCAATCTGTACGTGTGGAGAACCACCAGCTGGGACGCTCCGCTCTACACGAAAGAACTGGGCACCTTCGCGAGTAGTAGCAGTCGCCATGTTCCTCTGGCGTTCTCTCTGGATAGCCAGCGGCTGGCGGTGCGATTTGGTTCTACCTCGTGGCAAGTGAGCACCGTGAAGGTGTACAACGTGAGCGATGGTGCTGAACTGCGCACGGTAGATGTAGGGAATAGCCAGTACAACGTGAACTACGTGTATGGCATTGCTCTGCGCGATAACGACCTGTTCGTGGGGGTACGCGGCTCATCCCCCAATAACGTGGACGAACGTATCATGCAGTGGAACGTGACTACCGGCGAGGTTACGCGCCAGATCACAGGTCCGACAACGAACGAAATCTCTTGGCTAGAACTGTCGCCAGATGGTTCCAAAATGGCGATTTACAATCACTATAGTGATGTGCGAGTAGTGGACACCTCTAGTGGGCAAGTGCAGATCGCCTTCCCGAACACACGAGGGGGTAACGTGAGCATCTCGCCAGATGGTTCGCGCCTGTGGGTATCTGGTAATGGTTCGTTGTACTCTCTGGCAGATGGTACCCGCTTGTGGCAGCGAGGGGAATGGTCTGAGGGACTGTTCTCGCCAGATGGGCAGTATCTTGTGGTGCGCTCGGAGGGGTGGTATTCCAGCGACTACTATGACCTGCTGGACGCCAATACGGGTGCGACAGTGCGTTCCTTCGAGCAACGTGGTACTGCCGTGCGACACTCCTGTTTGACCCCCGATGGCAAGTACCTCCTGTCGGCGGCGCGCGCGATGGGATGGAACTGGGATAACGGCTTTCGCGTCTGGCGCGTGCAGGATGGCGTGGCAGTGTTTGATCAAGAATGGGGAGCGAAGACGGTAGACATTACACCCTCCGGCAACACCATCGCACTGGGAGTGGGGGTCACTCTCATGCTCAAGCAAGCCATCGACACCGGCGATACCCTACAGTTCTCCGACATCCGCGCCTGGCAGGCTCATGGCGGAGATGTACACCGCGTGCGCTTTGCCCCCAACGGGATGGCACTGGTATCCGTCGGCGAAGACGCCGCCGTGAAGGTGTGGCGGATTATGGACGCCGGTTTGCAGTACAACCTCAAGGGGCACGTCGAAGCGGTATACGATGTGGCGGTAGCGCGAAGCGGAAGTGACCTCCTCGTGGCAGCTGGAGGCTGGGGTGGCGTGGCGCTATGGCGCGTGCCCATGCCGGGTGCGGGCAACACTCCCGCCTCAGTGCCTCAGGTGCTCTATCCTGCACCCAACGCCGATGTGGACAACTGGGTGCTGCGGTTCCAGGCGAACGACCCCGACGAGAACGACCGCCTGCGCTTCCGCGTAGAGATTATGGCGCAGGATGGTTCGCTGGTCAGACAGTTTGACCAGACAGCAGATGACCGTCCCTTTGATAAACCTGATGCGACCGGTGGGGAAGTCGTCACGCTGAACCTGGACGCCGACATGGCTCCGGGGGTGTATCGCTTCCGCGTGCGGGCGACCGACGGCTGGAGCTGGAGCGATTGGAGCGAAGAGCGCACCTTTACGCTGGTCAAGCCGGTGCTACCTCTGGGCGAACAGCGTACCCTGCGCCTGAACGGGGGAAGGTGGCGCGCCACCATCCATGTGCCCGAAGGCGCGGAGAAGCTCTTTGTGGCTTCTCGTTCGGTGGAGCAGGCGACTGGTCAGGTAGTGCACCTGTACAGGGATGGATCCCCGATCGCCGAACAGACAGCCCCGGACGTATTCATCGAGCAAGCTAATCCTGCAGCCGGGCAGTATGAGGTAGAGATTGTGCCCGGAGGGGCTGCGCAGCTGGTAGTATTCGCCAGCACCGCTTTGCCCACCGTACGCCTCGGCGGTCGCTACACAGGCACCATCTACCGCAGCGACGGCTATGACTGGCTGCAGATGGATGTGCCCGAAGGGGTACAGTCGCTAGAGTTTACCGTAGACGCACCCGGCAATGTCACCGAACTATCGGTGTGGCGTGGCCGATTCGGCAGCTGGGAGAACTGGAGTGCCTCGCAGCATTTCAACCCACCGGTCAAGCTCACTATCAGGAACCCGCGAGCTGGGCGTTACTACCTGCGCATCATGGACCATGGGCAGTTGAACCAGACACAGGTGCGCCAGTACACGCTCTCCCTATCGGGGGCACAAGCAAGCCTCACGGCAAGCGTTACCCCCACGATGGCCAGCGCTGGCTCCCCGGACCCGGTGACCTTCACCGTGCAGTATTCCAATACGGGCAACGCGCCGGCAGCGTCAGTGGTGCTCAAGTGTGTACTGCCCGAGGGGTTGAACGTGGTGGAAAGTTCGCTCTCAGAGGGGGGTACGTACGACGCAGACACCCGTACGGCGCAATGGAATCTGGGCAACCTGGCGGCGGGCGCCAGCGGTTCCGTATCCTTCCGGGCGAATGTGGCGAGGGAAGCACCCAGCGGCACGAACCTATCCGTGCAGGTGAGCCTTGAATCATCCGACCTGGCGGAGACAGCAACGGCACAGGTGACGCTATGGGTAGGCGCAGCAGGTGTGACCTTCGATAACGTGCATACGATGTTCAACTTCGTGAACGTGACGGTTGGTGGTCTGTCCATCAACCGCGAGCAGGGCACACCGCGCGTGTGGCTGGAGTTTCCGGCGGGCACTGCGGTCAGCACCGAAGTGGACGCAGAGGAGGTAACCATTTCCGAGGACGGCACGCAGGTTACCGCCCGATTCGCACTGATGGACAAGGTGCTGGAAAACGTTGCGCCCAAACTACGGATGAGCCATCCCAGCATGGGTACACAGGAATGGCAGGCGCCCACCCTGCAGGTGTTCGGGATCGGGTCCGAGATGCGGTATAACAAGCCCTTCCTGCGGATGGGAAGGAGTGAAACGGTGCACGTGCAGGTCACGAACCCGAACTCTACGTGGGAGACGCCGTTCGTGAAGATACAGTTCGACCTGGCTAATGTGCCCAGCGACGAAACCGCGACCATCACCTACAAGGTGTTGGCTCCTAATGGGATGGAACTCAAAGCGGGCAACACCACTGCGTTACGCCATGAGGTCGGCATCCTGCTACCCCAGCTGGCGCCCGGCGCGACGGCGGATTACCGGATTGTTCTCAAGGTGAACAGCTCGCGTTCCGCTCTGCGCACCCGCATCGAGCCGATGACCATCGCCATCGTGACCGTCGTGAGCGGAGTGGCGATCATCAGCTCGTGGGCGGGGCATAGCATCTTGCAGTCCGGCTGTGAGAAAGCGATCAAACGCAGGCTGCGCGAGGACTTCGCTTTGGAAGGAGTGGACCTGACCGACCAGCAGATCAACAACCTGTATAACGCCTACCGTCAGGCGGGCAGTTTCGCCGCCGCGTGGCTTTCGGAGCTCGCAAAAAGCGGGGTTGAGAAGTACACGGTGGACGGGTTTAAGGATTACATCACCGGCAAGTACGGCTCCGGGTATGCCAAAGCGGCGGAGCTTGCCTACAAGGTAGCCAAAGGGGAACACCCGATGGAGACTTTGCTGGGCGAAATCGCCTCCCAGCTGGCGCCCGATTTGGAATGGCCGCTACTTCCTGCCACCGCGGCGGTGAAGGCTTTCCTTGCCGAGGGACAGGACTGTATCGAGAAGGGCAAGGAGCTCAGACAGCTGGCGGAACGCTTCCAGAAGAGAAGGCGTACGAACCCGCCTCAATTGCGCATCACCCGCTCGTGGGACCCCAACGCGAAGAGCGGCACCTACGGAGTAGACGGTTTCATTCCCGATGGACAGACCATAGACTACACCGTCTGCTTTGAAAACCAGCCTACCGCTACCGCTGCAGCCGAAGAGGTGCTGATTGAGGATATCCTTGATGAGAACCTCGACGACAGCACGCTGGTTTTCACGGGCTTCGGCTTCGGCAGCAACGAAGTGACCCTGCCCGTTCCCACTGGCACGCTGTCGCAAGGAGTAGACCTCGGCAACAATCTGGTGGTGCGCGTGGAGAGCAGCTACGACCCGTCCAGCCGCAAACTCACCGTGCGCTTCAAAGGTATCGACACGCGAACGGGTGACTACCACGAGGACGGCTTCCTGCCCCCGAACAATAACGAACCGGAGGGCGAGGGCTATGTTTCCTTCCGTATCCGTCCAAAGGCGGATGTGTCATCAGGTACGCGCATCGTGAATAAGGCGACTATCACGTTTGACGCGCATCTGGGTCAGAACCCGCCGATGGAGACCAATGAGCACGCGCTCACGCTGGACAAGCAGGCTCCGCAGATAGCTATCGCGGATATGCCCGCGGTGCAGACCAAGCCCACGTTCACCCTGAGCTGGCAGGGAGATGACGACTCATCGGGTATCGCTCAGGCGGAAATCTGGTATTCCACCGACGGCGGTGCGTTCCAGCTGTGGCGCGCCCTGTCACCCGAGGAGAACCGACAACAGACGGGCAGCGCCACCTTCCAGGGTAAGTTTGGCTACACCTATCGCTTCTACGCAGTAGGCGCGGATAAAGTTGGTAACCGCTCGGCGATACCGTCTGAGCCTCAGGCAGCTATCACTGCTGGTGTCGCGCCGGAGATGGCTGCAGGACTGCAGTTGATCGCCTTGCCGGTAGTCAGTGAAGAAGCGGATGCCAAACGGGTGCTGAACTTCGACACGGACAAGCTGGCAGCATACATCCCTGGCTCCGGCTACGTCCGCTACCCGAACACTGCGCTACAGGTCGGCAGAGGCTACTGGGTACAGTTGCCCAGTGCACAGCGAGCGTCCATCCGCGGTGATGTTGCCGACGAGGCACAGTCCTACGTGATCCCCTTGCAGCAAGGCTGGAACCTTATCGGCAACCCGTGGCTGGAAAGTATTGCGTGGCACCTGAGCGCGATACAGGTAGAGCAGGGCGGTCAGAGCAAGAGCCTGTCGGAGGCGCAAGCCGCTGGATGGGTAGAGGACTACGCCTGGGGATGGGACGGTACGAAGTATGTGCTGGTATACGACAGCAACATTGTCTCCGGCGTCAACTCCCATCTGGAAGCGTGGCGTGGCTACTGGGTGTATGCGCATCAGGCGTGCAACCTGATACTACCCTCGCCATCAGCCGGGCGTGCTGCGCGCAGCCGCCGCGCCGAAGGGAGCCGCGGTGCGTGGAGCTTCCCGGTGCGCGTGCAGGTGGGTAGTGAAAGCGCAGAGGTCACGGTAGGCATATCCGCTGGCAGTCGCGGTCTGTCAGTGGGCTTGCCGCCGGAGCCTCCCATCGCTTCGGGTAAGCGTGTGAAACTCTCCATCCTGCAGTCCGGACAGGCGTACGTGGTGGACGTACGCCGCAGTACCGGTAAGCAGGTATGGGATCTGCAGGCGGAATGGCCCGCTGTGGAAGAGCCGAGTAGCCCGGTGGTGCTGACCTTCGGCAACGTAGCAAGCGTACCGCGCGGCACCGCACTGTGGCTGGTAGACCGCACCACGGGCAAGCGTCACTATGTGCGCACTACCGCTTCGTATCGCTTCACGCCCTCGCAGGGAGAAACCACTCGCCAGTTCCAGCTGGTCGCGGAGCCGGAGACGAGCGTGGGGTTGAAGATTACGGGCGTTGGTGTCACGCGTACTCGTGGTGGCGCATTCCACGTCACCTTCCATCTGACATCGCCCGCTGCATTGACAGCAGAAGTACTCAGCGCGAGCGGTAGGCCTGTGGTGAGGCTGAACCCGTTCGGTGGGCGTGCGGTGGAGGGAATGCAGTCGTTGACATGGCGCGGCACCGACGAGAACGGCGTTGCTCTACCAGCAGGTGCATATCTGCTGCAGTTGCAAGCTACCGATGACGAAGGGCGCCAGAGCCGGGTGAACATCCCGCTGGTGCTGACACGATAGGAGGAGAGCCATGAAAAGGTGGAACACTATGCTGCTGATTGCCATCTCAGTCTGGACGCTGACCGCCTGTGGAGGAGGCGGTGCCGGAGGTCCTGTGGTCACCGACACCACCCCTCCGACTATCAGCCGGACGGCGGTGGAACCGTCCACGCTCATCGTGCCGGGCACGACGGTGGTACGAGTAGAGGCGGACGTCACCGATGACAGTTCGGGGGTAGACGCCGTGACAGTAACGGTCGTCCATCCGGATGGCAGTACGGACACGAAGGTGCTCGCGATTGGGAGCGGCTCCACGTATGCGGTGCAGTTCACTGCTTCGTGGGCAGGCAACCAGCCGGGCAATGTTCGCTTCACCGTGTCAGCACAGGATAAGGCGGGCAATGTGCAGAGCGCTCCTGTGGTGGAGGTACGCGCGGCGGCTCCGCCCCCAGATAGCCCCTTCTGAGTAGTAAGCATGGTCATGCAAACGGCGGCAGGGAAATCCCTGCCGCCGCATTGATTGAAACCCGCCAGCCCAAACGGGTACTCAAAACTCGTATGAATAGTACACCAGCACCCCTTGGGCACGGGCGTACTCTTCCGCGTCCGGCTCGGACGTGAAATGGGTAACCAGAAGAGGCACGATATTCGGGTACACCGCTTGCAACGCGCTGACTGTACGGCGCAGGAAACGGTCTATATCGTTCTTGGATAGCTGCGACTTGCTCTCACCGACCAGAGTCACCTGCTCGCCGTCCTGGTAGCCCGTGCCGAAGATATTCACCTCCAGGTAGTTTCCCTGACCGTCCTGCACATAGCGGCGCGTCAGACGCCCTTCCACGCGGATGCCTACCTCGCGCAGCAGGTCTGGCAGTCTCTTCATCGCCTCGTTCTCCAGGGTATAGCCGACTGTTTGCGACAACCCGCCCAGTTGTCTGCGGATGTCCCTTATCTCTTCCTGCGTTCGTAGCTGAGCCTCTACCAAACGAGAGACCTGCTCCTCCAGCCGAGCGATCTGTTGGTCGGTTCTCTTTTGCGCCTCAGCCAGTTCGCGGAACCGCTCATCCGTCTGCTTGCGATACTCCTGAAACTCCGCATACATCTGCTGCTGCGCTTCACGCAACTCGCGGAACCGCTCATCCGTCTGCTTGCGATACTCCTGAAACTCCGCATACATCTGCTGCTGCGCTTCACGCAACTCGCGGAACCGCTCATCCGTTTGCTTGCGATACTCCTGGAACTCAGCATACGCCTTTTGCTGGAACTGCGCGAGCTCCTCTACACGCTGTTCGGTGCGGCGCTGCGCCTCTGCCAGTGCACGAAAGCTTTCATCTGTTTGCTTGCGATACTCCTGGAACTCGGTATACGCCTTTTGCTGGAACTGCGCGAGCTCCTCTACACGCTGTTCGGTGCGGCGCTGCGCCTCTGCCAGTGCACGAAAGCTTTCGTCTGTTTGCTTGCGATACTCCTGGAACTCAGCATACGCCTTTTGCTGGAACTGCGCGAGCTGCCTGACGGCGTCTTCGAGCGACTCCAGCCTTTTGACCACCACGCTTTCGTACAGCTGCTGTTGAACCGAAAGGATAACCTGAGCCACTTTCTCGGCAACAGGTCTATCCATGACCGAGGTGAGTTCCTCTATCACTTGCTCCAGTGCCACCATAGGGGCGCCTCCTCCTCTTCATTATACTTATTCACGAGGCGGTCGGCAAGAGGGGGTATCATAAACATAAATGAGGCGGCAGGGGGTACCTGCCGCCTCGTGAGGTATATGTCAACCGGGCTGCGCCGGAGGAAGCCACTACATCTTCGCAAGCTCCTGCGGACCGATCTGGCGCAGTTTCTTGATAGCACGCAGTTCAATTTGGCGTACTCGCTCGCGCGTCACGCCCAGCTCCTGCCCGACCTCTTCCAGCGTGCGGGCGTAGCCATCAATCAGCCCGTAGCGCATTCGCACGACTTCTGCTTCACGCTCGGTGAGTTTGCTGAGAATGGCTTCAATCTGCTCGCGCCGGATCATCGCGTCAGTCACGTCAGTAGGGCGTGGAGTGTTTTCTGCCTCCACGAAATCTCCGATGGTAGAATTGTCCTTTTCACCAACAGGCGTCTCCAGCGAAACGGGTTCCAGCGCCACGCGCATGACTTCCTCCACGCGACGGGGCGACATCCTCAGAGCGATAGCCACTTCCTCGGTGGTGGGGTCCCGCTGCAGCTCCTGTCGCAGCATGTTGCTGACCTTGACTACCTTTTGGATAATCTCTGCCACGTACACAGGGATGCGAATGGTGCGTCCCTGATTGATGATGGCGCGGGCAATGGCGCGACGAATCCACCACGTCGCGTAGGTGCTGAATCGATAGCCGCGTCGCCAGTCAAACTTCTCTACAGCACGAATGAGCCCCAGGTTTCCCTCCTGAATCAGGTCGGGAAGGGCGATGCCACGTGAGGCATACCGCTTGGCAATGGATACCACCAGGCGCAGATTGCTCTCGATCAGGCGCGTCTTCGCCTCTTCATCACCCTGCGCTACTCGCTGCGCCAGCTCCACCTCTTCCTCCGGTGTCAGCAGGCGTGCCTTGCGTGCCTGGCGCATCCACATCTGGATCTCCTCATCGCGTTCGTGAATCTCTTCCCCCAGATCGTCCGTCAACAGATCTGCCTCATGCAAGCCCGAAGCAATCGGCTCAGCAATGAGCACATCCTCATCCAGCAAGGAGTCGAGAACCTCGTTTTCTATCTCGGATACTTCCAGGTGCTCATCCTCCAGAGGCTCCTGTGCCGCTGCGCGTGTACTTCTCACTTTTGTGCTGTTTCGCTGGCTCACTCTGTTTTCCCCTCCCTCGGTGACCTGCCCGGTTATTGGGCGTCGTGCATTAGTTCACATTCTGGCCATATCCCTTCTTTTCATTAGACACCTTTCAGCGTGAAAAGGATTCGCTCTTTTGCCATCGTTGAAAACAATTTCAAGTATATTTTTCTCTACTCATCCGCTTCTTTCTGACTTGACCACAAGAGAAAAACAATTATTTAGTCAATCTATATATATCACAGCCTGCGTTTTTTGTCAAGAGTTTCTCCGCTGATTCGTGGGATTTTTCTCGAACCCTTTTGTCAGACAGATGCGCGCGTTGCAGACACCTCTAAATACGTGTTGTACTATCATGGAGGTTCCTGTTTTCGTAAGCACCGCTCCTCTTTAACGCTCCGGCGCGACGCAACCTGCTCTTTGCTTGGATCGTAAGGGTCTACGTGGATGACCACGTGTGCCGGAGCCAGTTCCTCGGCGATGCGCTTCTCAAGTTCGTCAGCCACCTGGTGAGCCTCCAGCAGGGTAGCGTCGTTACGGAAAACGATGTGCAAATCGATGTGGCGAGTGCTGCCCGATTTGCGCGTGCGCAGGTTGTGCCAGGAGTGGATTCGCGTTTCGCCGTTAAGAATACCCTCGATGCGCGATACCTCCGCAATGGGTAGCTGGGCATCCATCAAGTGGTGCAACGACTTCAGTGTCAGGCTCAAGCCGATGCGCAGAATCAGCACCGCCACGCCGATAGCCATGAGGGGGTCTATCACATACCAGCCGGTGAGCCCGGTCAGTACCAGACCGCCGACGACTCCCAGCGAGGTGTACACATCGGTCGCCAGATGGTGGGCATCGGCTTCCAGAGCAGGGGAGTCTTCCTCGCGCGCGACGCGGAACAGGTAGCGTGATACCAGGATGTTCAGCAAGACCGATATTCCCATGACAGCCGTACCGATGCCGAGGTGTTCCACAGGCTCCGGCTTCAGGAGTTTTCGAACAGCTTCTATCACAATCCACACAGCCGCCCCAACAATTAAAATGGCTTCTGCAGCAGCAGAGATGCTTTCCGCCTTACCGTGTCCGTAAGGATGCTCTCTGTCCGGGGGGCGTTCCGAAATGCGCACCGAGATGAACGCAATCAGCGCAGCGATCAGGTCGTTTGCTGAGTGAATTCCTTCTGCAATGATACTTACAGAACCAGATAAAAACCCTACCAGCAGCTTCAGCACCACGAGCGTGCTGTTCGAAACCACGGATACAGCGGCTGCCAGCATTTTGCGGGACAACAGCGCGTACCTCCCCCCTGCACTCGCTAAACCTTCCCCTGTTCCGCGAGTCGCGATTGCAGGCTAACGAGGTCCTCTGCGGAAGCGGAGGCTGCACTCAGGTTCTCCTGACGTATCTGTTCATAAACCTCTTTGCGATGTACCGCGATCGCTTTCGGTGCACGGACGCCGATGCGAACCTGTTCACCTCGTACTTCCAGCACGACCACCTCAATATCATCACCAATGACGATGCTCTGATTCACTTTGCGCGTGAGTACCAGCATCGGTGCCCTCCCTGGCTTCGGGTTGCCCTTTCATCAGTTCTTGTAGAATACTGTGCTTGGTGGAGTAGCATTCGTCCTCCACGATGACCTGGCGTGCCAGACGGGTCGCCACGTTCACCACGATGGGCCCCATCAAATTGGCGGTCATCTGCTCCGGCTTGCCCGGCGGGATCGTCACAATGACAAAGGTCAAACAGGGTGTTTCAGCATCTAGCCCCAGTGCAGCCACGTCGGCATCAGAGATAGTCGGCGCGTAATCCGGCATGAAATGGCGGGGCTCGATCACCACAAACGCCAGGTTTGGGTCCTCCAGGCTTTGCAGCCAGCGAAAGGGGCTTTTCTCATCCAGGCATAGCACGACGAACCGCCGGCGTTCCTCGAACCCAAACAAGCCTTGTGGGAAGGTGATAACCGCCTCCTCGTCCACTTCAATTCTACCGAAACGAGTGCTATCGATGCAAGTTTTCGTCATCCCTGCTCCCTCAGGTCAGAAAGTCCAGTAGACTCAGGTTGCCTAACCGTGCCATCGTTGCCAGCGTGACCTGGTAGGTGGTCTCCGCCATCTTCAGTTTGGTGATAGCGTCTGCAACGTCGGCATCCTCCATACTGCTGAGCAGTTCAGTAAAATCCAGGTGCCTTTTCTCGATGCGCCGCTGGATCATTTCTATCTGCTGTACTTTGCTCCCCACCACAGCGCGCGTACGCAACAGGTTATCCAGCTGGTTTTGTAGTTCCTGCAAGCCTTCTCTGGACAGACGCTCGATGTCGCTGGTCTCTATAGAGCGCTTGATCTGCGCGACGGCGTTGTAGATGCCGGTAATCAGAGGGTCGCCTTGCACGTTAACGCTCATAACCACGGCAGGGCTCACCTCGATATTCAAACTGCCCTGGTCACCGTGATAAACGAGCGTGTCATTAGATACACTGAAAGGGGCAGATAGGGTCTGGAGACCACCAAAGATAAAACGATCCCCATAGGTGGTATTATTACCTATGCTGACAATTTCTGCCAGAATTTGCCCTATCTGTTGTGCGATGGCAGCACGCCCTTCCGAGGTCTGCGTATCGGTTGCCGCCTGAATGGCAAGGCTTTTCGTCTGCCGTATCAGGTCGTTCAAGTTCTCCAGCGCCACGTCGGTGATAGAGAGAAAGTTCTTAGCGGTTTGAAGGTTGCGCTGGTATTGCTCGCTCTCCTGCAGCAGGCGGTGCAGAGTAATGCCCAGTGATGCCCCAAACGGGTCATCAGATGGACGCTGGATGCGCTTGCCGGTTGCTACCGTTTGCTGTGCCAGATGGTAGCGCTCGTAGTTGCGCTCCATCGCTTGCTGCATCGCGTGAAGCATTTGTGAGGTACTCACACGCATGGCGTTCATCACCCTCTCTCATTATCGGCGTCCAACAAACGCAGCCAGCATGTCGGCGATGGCAGCATCCATCATGCTTACCAGTTGAGCCGCCGCCTGATAGCTGCGCTGATAGCGCAACAGGTTAGACATTTCCTCGTCCATGTTGACCCCAGAAACCGACTCCCGCTCGGCTTGCAGATTCTGCAGAATAATCTTCTGGTTTTCCTGTCCGGTGGATGCGGCGCGTGTATGTTCTCCCAGTTCCGCCACCAGTGCACTATAGAAGTCCGGGATGGTCTTATTGTCCAGGCTCGCGAGGGTTTGCTGGCGCAATCGCGCTATCTCCAGCGCCTTATTGCCATCACCCGGTGCAGGCGTTACTCCAGCCGCAATGTGATTGATATCGGCAACGTCGTCGCTTACGCGAATGCTGAGCGCGTCCTCACCCTCCAGCAGGCGGTAACCGGTATTGCCGTCCAGCCCATAGCCGGACTGGTGCATGGCGTTGACGGAGTTCACCAGTTCACGCGCCAGTCTGTCCAGCCTATCGCGATAGTTGCGGATGTATTCCATAGCGTCCATCAGCCCGCGTACGCTTCCACCGCTGACGTATGCCCGTGTGTCTGCGCCATCGGTGAGCAGTTTGTTGACAACATCCATCTCACTGGGGAGAGTGCGAGCACGCTCCGCCTCCACCAGCACAAACTCCCCGAGAGAGAGCCTCACGGTGCCGTCGGGCATCTCCGTCGCACGAACCTCAACGTATTCTGAAAGCTTCTCTATCAGGTTCGTCCGCTTATCCAGCAGGTCATTGGGTGTTGTGCCTAGTGCCTTGTTGTAACGTATCTTCACATTGAGGTCGGCGATACTCTGAGCGATGAAGTTGATCTCGCTGACCGTCGCCTGCCCCCGCTGTTCCATCTCCGCGAAGATTTCATCCAGACGTGCTGCCAGCTGCCGAAAAGTGCGTGCCATACCATCCACTTTTTGGTACACGCTGGCGCGTACTCCGACGTTCTCTGGGTTGGCAGACAGTTCTTGGAAGGCATTAAAGAAGCCAACAATCTGGCGTGATAGACCGGCGTCGGTCGGCTCGCTGAAGACATCTTCCACTTGCGTCAGGCGCTCGTACAATGTGTTCAGCCGATAGTACTGGCTGCTGGTACTGGCTACTCGCCCATCGAGAAACATATCCCGGATGCGCTGGATGCTCTCCACGCGCACCCCACTGCCCATAAAGAGCGTTCTGACGCCCTCCAGCACCTGAGGTTCGGTCGTAGCCAGGTTCACCCTCTGGCGCGAGTAGCCGGGCGTGTTGATGTTCGCCAGGTTGTGACCCGTAGTGTTCATCGCCATCTGCATCGATTGCAGAGCGCGTGATGCCAGCTCTATCCCGAAGAACGTCCAGGGCATCTCATACCTCCGTGTCTAGTAGCACCGCCGCGCCTGCGGTAGTCTGCGGGTGATAGCTGGTATGATTGTGGGCCGCGTTCACTACCAGCGCTAGCCAGGTATTCACCGTTTCCGCGGCATGGTGCACCAGTGTGCGGTTGCGCTCGTTGAGCGTCTGCAATTGGCGAATATCCTGAAGCAGCTCGCGTTGCAACCATTTCAGCGTGCGCGCTACGTTTTCGGGTGCGAGGCAGGCGCAGTCCGAGAGCGTGGGAGGCTGCGCGTGCAGTCCCAGAGCCTCGCCAGCACGACGGATAATCTCCCTGCGCTGGTGTTCCAGTGCGTCTATCTCGTCCAGATGAGCAGCCTGTTCCTGGGTGATCTCCGCCAGTCTTTCCACGTTCGCTTCCGCGAGAACGTGTGTCTGCTCACGCGCCAGACCAATCAGTGTGTGGATGTGTCTGCGTTGTTCTCGCAGGTTGGATATCAGTTCGCGCCACAGACTTTCATCGCGTGTGTTCATTGTCGCCACCTCCCGACGTCCTCTCCGTTGCCTGTGCGTACGGACTGAGTTTCTCGTAGAGCAGTCTCCCCAAACCAAACTGGTCGCTTTGCGCCAGCTGTTGTGCCAGTGCCTCGTCCATCATGTCGGTATACATCTGCGTGGTGTAGCTGGACTGCGTGGTAGGGAGGGCACGACGCATCGCACGCAACAGCTGGTGCAGAAACTGTGCCTCCATCTGGCGTGTCGCTTCACGCAGACGCCATTGTGGAGATTCTCTTTCCCCGACTGACTGTACCCGCATCACTGCACCTCCACCTCCGCGTGGAGTGCCCCCGCTGCCCTGAGTGCCTGCAGGATGGACATCAAGTCGCGCGGGCTCACCCCCAGCGTATTCAACGCCTTGACCAGCTGGTCTACCGTTACCGCTTCGGGGAGAGCGGTCAAACGCTCCGCCTGCTCGGTCACCTTTACGTCGCGACGGGTAGTGATCGCCGTGGTACCGCCTGATAGGGGAGCAGGCTGGGACACCTGCGGTTTGGCTTCGATGCGCACTGTCAGGTTGCCGTGAGCGACCGCTGCCGGACTGAGTGTGACGTTGCCCCCCAACACCACCGTGCCCGTGCGTTCGTTAATCACCACCCGCGCAGGAACATCCGGCTGTACGGTTACCTCCTGCAGAGAAGCAATGAGGGTCACCACGTCCTCCCGGTCCTCGCCGCTCAGATCTACCCTCACGGTAGAGGCATCCAGCGCACGGGGCAGGGTCTGCGGAAACTTTTGCCGGATGGCGGATGCCACGCGGGCAGCGGTAGTGAAATCGGGCGTGTTCAGCGTAATCAGCACGCTGTTGTCCTTGACCACGCTGGCAGGCACTTCGCGCTCGACAATCGCTCCCGCCGGTATGCGTCCAACGGTCAGGTGGTTCTTTTGCTGAGAAGAGCCACCCGACGACGCACCGAAGCCCCCCACCGAAATCGGGCCCTGAGCCACCGCGTATACGTTGCCATCTGCCCCCATCAGCGGGGTTTGCAGTAGCGTGCCGCCTTGCAATGAGCGAGCATCGCCGATGGAGGAGACAATGACATCGATTCGGCTTCCCTCCTTCGCGAACGGGGGCAGGTCGGCGGTGACTATCACTGCGGCGATGTTCTTCACTTTCATCTGTCCAGCGGGCACGCTGATACCGAAACGCTGCAGCATGTTCGCTACCGATTGAGTGGTAAACAGGGTGCCTTTGCTGTCGCCCGTACCCTCCAGTCCTACCACCAGCCCGTAGCCAATCAGCTGGTTACCACGCGCCCCGTACACCTGAGCGATGTCCTTGAGGCGCACATCGGGCGTCGCCGATGCGAGCACAGCGCAGGTCGAGAGCCATATCAGGATGTTGCCGATGGGTTTCATCGCTTCACCTCATTAGAACAGCCACTTGAGCAGCTTAGTCAGCAATCCTTCCCGCTGTTTACTACCGACGGGTCCTTTGCCCTCATAGTGAATCTCCGCCTGTGCAATGGCAGTAGAAGCAACGGTGTTCTCCGCCGACACGTCCTCTGGGCGCACGATGCCCGTAAGCACAATCTTTTCCTTCTCGCCGTTGACGCCCACGGTACGTGTGCCTTCCACCTTCAGGTTGCCGTTGGGAAGCACCTCCTTCACGACCACGCTGATTTTGCCTACCAGCGTACCGCTGCGAGTGGTGGTGCCCGAAGCCTGCGAACCCGTCTTGCCACTGACCGACCATTCGGGCAGCAGGCTCAGTAATGGTCCCACGCCCGGCTTGGTGGATGCCGAGTCGCTCTTGCTGGTTTTGGTGTCTGCGCGGCTAGAGGCCGTGGTGCTCTCGTAAATCAGCACCGTCAACACGTCGCCCTCTTTCAATGCTTTGCGGTCCGCATACAGGCTGCGGTTACTATCCTTCCACAACGAGTCCGCGATGGCGTACCCGCAAAGCAACATACTGAGTAATGCTATCCCGAAAACCCGCATGGTATTTCCTCCCATCTTATGGCACGTCCACCGTGACTGTCTCTGCATCCGCCACAGTAGCCAGCAGGGTTTTGCGCGTGTCTGTGACCTGCACACGGATGCGCGCACCTGCTTTCCCATCTTGCAGGGCAACTGCGTCTGTTTCTATCAGTGCTCCGTTGAGCAGAACCAGCAGTTTCACATTCTGCCCGCGCCGTATGACGGCAGGCTCGTCTATTGCCGAACGCTTCACTGGCTGCCCCATCGCAACCGGGCGACGAGCGACTTTGCCCAATGCCTCTACAGGATCAGTGATCAGGTCGGTGTCCTCTGTCTCGAGGGCAAGCCGCTGGATTGTCACCTTGTCATTGTCTATCACTTCACCGGTGCATATCGCCCTGCGAGCAACCAGTACCTCGCGCCAACGGCTCACGCGCAGACGTACGTTGAGCGTGATAGGCGGAGTTCCATCGCACGTTACCTGTACCGGAACCAGATACAAGCCCGCTCCCAGCGCACGGGGTTCGCCTGCCGAGACCTGCACGTTGCTGTTGGGCAGCAAGAGGTCACGAAGAGGCGCATCGCAAACAGCCTGAGCGTCTTCGCCTATCTGCATCACTTCACGCAGCTTCTGAACAGCCGCTTCTACTGCCTGTTGCGCTCGAAAGAGATGTGCCTCTCGCCGCACCACAATCTTTGCCGGAGTAACTATCTCGAAAGCCTCCGGGCGGAGCCCGTGCTGGCGCAGACGGGTGAGAATCTGCTCCGGTGTGATGGTGCGCTCCAGTCCGGGCAGGGGAGAGGTTCCCAACACCACCGCCGCCAGTCGTGCTTGTGTCTGAGCGTCCACACCGCTGAAAATTGCCACATCACCCAGAGTAAACTGGACGTTTTTCACGGCGCTCTGTTCACGCACTACGATGCGCGGTTGCTGAAAGCCCCATGCTCCCGCTGCCAGCACAAGGATGAGAATAGGGATGAGCGCTCTCATGGCTGGTCACCTCTATCGCCGCAGATTGTTGGCGATATTCAACATCTCATCGGACGTCTGGATAGCTTTGGCGCTGATTTCGTAGGCGCGCTGTGCGATAATCATCGCCACCATCTCGTCCACGATCTGCACGTTGGACATCTCCAGCATGTTCTGGGCAACCGTGCCGAAGCCTTGCTCGCCGGGTGCGCCCTCTACAGGGTCGCCGGAGGCGGCGGTCGGTCTATAGAGGTTCTGTCCCAAGTGCTGTAGACCACTGGGGTTCACAAAACGCGCCAGCTGGATCTGCCCCACTTCGTCGGGTGTGGTTTGTCCTGCCCGCAGCACCGACACCGTACCGTCCTTGCCGACGGTGATGGTCTGCGCATCCTGCGGGATGATGATTTCGGGCTCCAGTGGGTAGCCGTCGGAAGTGACGAGCCTTCCCTGCACGTCCAGTTTGAACGCGCCATCACGGGTGTACGCCACCGTACCGTCGGGCAGAAGCACCTTGAAGAAGCCGTCGCCCTCTATCGCCATGTCGGTGGGGTTGTCGGTTTTCTGGAGCGTGCCCGTCGTGAAGATGGTAGCGGTGGAAACGGGACGTACGCCCAACCCGACGTTCAGTCCGGTAGGAACCTGCGCTCCCCGCGCAGCGGTCGTGCCAGCCGGACGCAGCGTCTGATACAGTAAGTCTTGAAAATCAGCGCGACTGCGCTTGAAACCGACGGTGTTGACGTTTGCCAGGTTGTTGGCGATAACGTCCAGATGCAGTTGCTGTGCTGCCATGCCGGTCGCCGATGTGAAAAGCGCCCGCATCATCTTGACGTACACCTCCTCTGCATATTCCGGTTATCTCTTGCGCCCCTCGGTCGGTCAGGGGCGTTCATCGGCTTCCGTGCCTGGCGCACGCACGGTCCAGCCGAAAAGCTGAAGTTACACTTTACCGACATCGTTCACCGCTCTCTGCAGCGTTTCATCATGCGCCAGAACCGCCCGGTGGGACGCTTCGTACGCTCGCATCGCCACGATCATGTCCACCATCGCCTGCACCACGGACACGTTAGAGCGTTCCAGCGCGCCCACCTGCAGGTTGAACTGCTGCAGAGGCAGTGCGTTGCCCGTAAAGCGGTTGGCGCCCTCTTTCGATGCGTTACGCAGCTGCACGATACGCAGTCGGTCTACCACTTGCCCCTTTGCCAGCACGTCACCGTTCGGTGCGATGCTCAGGGGGATGGTCGCACTGCGAATCTCGCCACGCATGCCTAGCACCGGCATCCCATCAGCGGTCACCAGTGTGCCGTCCGCTGCCTGCCGAAACGCGCCGTCGCGGGTGTATCGCTCGCCCTGAGGCGTGTTCACCACGAAAAACCCATCCCCATCGATGGCGACATCCAGCGGACGTCCGGTGAGGGCAACAGGTGCCGGGCGCAGGTCGGTAACTACCTCGTCTACCTCAGCACCAAAGGACAGCATGCCTACCTGAGGTGCCGGTGCGCCTTTTGGCGGGTCGCGATGGCGCCAGATTGTTCTGTCCAGAACGGTGCGAAACGCTACCTCGTCTGCCTTATAGCCGGTAGTATCGGCGTTGGCGAGGTTGTTGGCGATGGTTTCATGTCGCACCTGTTGCGCCAGCATTCCCGATGCTGCGATATGCAGTCCGCGTAACATACAGCCTTGCTCCACCTGTAAATCTCAAGTGCTGTGTGAGATACCGGTATGGATTATCGGATAGAGGAACAGGGTTCTTTACGGGGTGACGCGAGAGGTGTTTTAATGAATGAATTTCATCATGCAGCCGTCACATCGTAGGCCTTCGCTTCTCGGGTGTATTCTTGAGCAAAGGCGAAAACCGCCCTGATCGCTTCTGGAGTCCGGGTTGGATAGTTGCGCAGCACCATCTCCTCGCTCCATCCCGCTGCGCAGAGACCAAGTAGGAAATCTACCGACAAGCGGGGTCCCTTAACAACCGGCTTGCCCCGCAAAATTTTCGGGTCAGAATGAATATATGCTCTCCAGTCCATTGCGGTAATGCCTTTCCTTTGTAAAGGATATTAGTGTGCCTTGATTATAATACCTCCGCAGACGAAATGCAAGATACACCCTCTTCATGTTATAATGAAACCGAGATGCTGTCACGACTGGCTGAAAAGGTAAACAGCGAAAGGCTCGTCGGGCGAGTGCTTTCCCCGCAGGTGATCCCTGCCTACCGATGGGATGCGCTGGCAGGCCTGCTTAGCGGTATTTACGTGGGGGCGATTTTCCCCTTCGTGATGCGTATCGCTCGGGCTGACCTGCAAGCCAGCCGCCTCGAAATCAGCCTGCTCACTGCTGCCCCTTTTATCGGCAGTCTGCTTGCTCCTCTCTGGGCACGGCAGATGGTGGGCAGGTCTAAAATACCCTTCTGTGTATACTCCTGGACGTTTGCCCGCGCTCTGTTCTTTGGGATGTTTCTGGTGACCCAAGCGTGGCATTTTGTGTTGCTGATAGGACTGGCACAGATTATTGGTTCCGTCTCAGGCCCCGCGTACACCGCGCTGATGAAAGACATCTACCCCGACGAGGAGCGGGGCAGGGCAATGGGACTAGTACGGGTTGGCTCGTACAGCGCGATGCTCATCGTGTCTCTCTTTGTGGGGCATCTGTTAGACTCGGGTATACCCTTCAAGTGGATTTTCTCCGTTGCGGCAGCTATTGGGATTGCAGGAGCGTGGTGTTTCAGCCGCGTTCCGGTAAGGGAGTCTTCTGCACCAGCACCTTCGCAAAAGCATCTTTCTGCTCTCGGCTTCTTGTTGGAGACCGTCGCTATTCTGCAGCATAACCACGGATTCCGCTGGTTTGCAGCCTCTGTGATGACCTATGGCTTCGGAAACCTGGTGGCTTTTACTATTTATCCCCTGTATCAGGTAGACCGTCTGCAAGTGACCAACATACAGGTAGCAACGCTTACTAATGCCTCCTCGATCTGCTCCATCATCGCCTTCGTCTACTGGGGATACTTCATGGACCGACACGGTGCACTCTGGACTGCGCTGGTAAACATCCTTATCCAGTGCCTGATACCGATCGTCTATTTCTTCTCGGGCGCGTGGTGGCATCTCATACCGGCGGCGATAGCACAAGGCGTTGCGGGAGCAGGTATCGAACTGGCTTATCTCAACGTTATCCTCACCCTTTCCGAGGAGGGCAAGGAGGCACAATACCAGGCTTTGCACAGTATGCTGCTGGGTATACGCGGTACGGTCGCACCCTTTGTCGCGGTGCCTATCCTGCATGTGCTCGGCTTCCATGCCAGTTTTCTGGTATGCCTGTCTCTGATGCTGCTGGGAGCGTACATGCAGGCAGCCTCGCTCCGTGCCTATCGGAGACGAGGCATCTAAGCTGCTTTGCGGTAAGTGGTCACCTCTTCCTCCTCATCTGCAGCAGGCCACTCCGCATTCTCCGGCATTTCCCATGCCTCTGAATCATAAGGGTCAGGCTGTGCAATCATGACCAGTATCGTGTAGAACGCGGTTGCCGCGATAAGATAGGCAAAGAAAGCCCACATCCGTGTGTCACCTCGCTATGGCTTATCCGATCCTGTATATGCTATTTTCGGCTCATAGGAAACTTTTTTGAAGAAAGCCCAAGAAGAAATGCATGTGCGAGTATTCAACGGTCTTGTTCATTGACTTTGCTGTATCTATAGTTTATAATGATAGTGATAAAGATAACGATTTCCATCTTCATAGGAAGGAGATGTAACCGATGGAGTACCCCTTCTGGGACGTTCCTCTGATAGGAGGCGGAATGCTCATCGGCGTTATCGCCATCCTGCATGTGTTTGTATCCCACTTCGCCATTGGGGCAGGGCTCTTTCTGGTGCTGACCGAGCGCAAGGCATATCGCGAGGGAGACTTGGCTCTGCTGGATTACCTGAAAAAGCACAGCACCTTCTTTATTCTGGTGGTGCTGGTGTTCGGTGCGGTGAGCGGAGTGGGTATCTGGTGGGCAATAGGTCTAGTACACCCCACAGCAACCTCCGCGCTCATCCACATCTTCGTGTGGGCGTGGGCGATTGAGTGGGTGTTCTTCGTAGTGGAGCTGCTGGCGGCGTTCATCTACTACTACGGTTGGGACCGCCTGGATGCTCGCACGCACCAGACAGTAGGTTGGATCTACTTCGCCGGGGCGTGGTTGAGCCTGTTCATGATTAACGGTATCCTGACCTTCATGCTGACCACTGGTAGATGGACGGAGAGCCACTCCATTGTGGACGCCTTTTTCAACCCCACCATGCTGCCCTCATTGCTGGTGCGTACAGCGGTGACCATTGCGCTGGCAGGACTGTACGCGTTGATCACAGCCTCTGCGGTGGCGGACGAGGCGCTGCGCGAGCGTGTGGTCAAATACGCCTCCAAATGGGTTCTGGTAGGAATGACCATTATCCCGATTGGCGGAATTTGGTACATTTCACGCCTTCCTGACCAGGCTCGCGAGATTTCGATGGGTGGCGCGCCGGTAGTCACCTTGTTCGCCGCAGCAAGCATCGTCTTCTCAGCGTTTGTGTTCCTCGCCACGCTCGTCGGACCGTTCCTGTTCCCACGTCGGTTCCACGTCACCTTTGCTTTCGTGATAGTGGCACTGGGGCTGATCACGACGGGTGTTACCGAGTGGGTGCGTGAGGCGGTGCGCAAACCCTACATTATCTACGATTACATGTACTCCAACGCGATTCGTACGGAGGACGTGCAGAAAGTCTGGGAGACGGGCGTACTCGGTACGGCGAGGTGGGCACTGCTAACGGAGGAGGAGAAGAAAGACCCTCTCCGGATGGGCGAAAAGGTCTTTCGCTTCCATTGTCAGTCATGTCACACTGTCAACGGCTTCAACGGCATCCGGTTCGCCGTGAAAGGCTGGAAGAAGGACTTTCTGGACATTCAGATCCAGAACCTGGACCAGCTGAAAGGGTACATGCCGCCGTTCCTGGGCACCGATGAGGAGCGCCATGCTCTGGTGGAGTGGCTGTACAGTTTGAATAACCCGCCGCAGCAGACAGCGGCGCGTCCGTAGGGAAGGAGGTAAGCACAAATGCCTGTTGTGGTTCCCCCACCTGACCCGGCAGGGTTGCCAGCTCCTGCCTGGCTGCTACAGATATTGCTGGTGTTCACGTTTGTTCTGCACGTACTGGCAATGAACTTGCTGGTAGGCGGCACCACGATTATGGCAATCAGCCTGCGCAAGGGGAAAAACAGCACGTTTCATGCTGAGCTGGCAAAGCGACTGTCGAAAGCGCTACCTGTCACAATGTCGTTGACCATTACGCTGGGCGTGGCACCCCTGCTGTTTGTGCAGGTGCTTTACGGTCAAGCTTTCTATACTGCTTCAGTTTTGATGGCTTGGCCCTGGCTGTCGGTAGTGGCTCTGGTGCTGCTAGCGTACTACGGGTTGTATCTGGTGCAATTCCGACCCGACTGGCTGGGCAAGTGGGTGACACCCATTGCGTGGGTCAGCGCCATCTTCATCCTGCTGGTGGGACTGTTATTCACCCACAATGCCACGCTGAACATCTCTCCCACCAAGTGGGCGGAGATGTATGCGGCAAGTGCATCCGGGTTGCATCTCAACTGGTCGGAGCCCTCGCTTATCCCTCGCTATCTGCATTTCATCGTTGCCGCATTTGCGGTGGTGGGGCTGGGCATCATGCTGCTGGCTGCAGGCTATCGGAAAACCGATGCGGAGTGGTCTGCTGAAGCCTTGCGCTACGGTGCACGCTGGTTCGTGGGCGCAACGCTGGTGCAGTTCGCCGTCGGGCTGTGGTTTCTGGTGAAGCTGCCTCAGGGCGTGATGATGAACTTCTTGGGGACGAACATGGTGGATACCATCGTGCTCTGGGTAGGGGTCGCGCTGGCAGTGCTGGCTCTGCTGGTGGTGCAGCGCAGTGCGACAGGCGCGACGGTTCTGGTTGCGCTGACCATTACGCTGATGGCGGTGACACGCCATCGCGTGAGGCAGATGCTACTGGGAGAGCATTTGAACGTGAATACCCTGCCGGTCAACCCGCAGTGGGTGATGTTCGTCATCTTTGCGGTGCTGCTGGTGATAGGGCTGGCAGTGGTGGGCTGGATGGTGTGGAAGTTCGCAAAAGCCAGCCAGCCGCAGGTGGTGTCGGAATAGCAGGTGCAGACCTCCCACTCCTCCCCTGAGGAGTGGGAGGACCACTTATTCGTCTCCAATCGCGCCGAAATTGCTCACGAGAATGCCAAAGTCAAACAGAGTGACCTCCTGATCCCCGTCTAGATCCGCCTCCGGGTTCCAGTTGCCGTCGCCCGGCACGCTCCCGAACGCCGCCACCAGCTGTCCAAAGTCGAACAGCGCCACCTCGTTATCGTTGTCGACGTCGCCGTTGATCAGTCCATAGAAATGCACCGAGATGTTGTCTACGATGGCGATTTCGGTTTGCGTGCGCCTCAGCCAGCGCGACACCTTATGTTGCTAAAGTCCCAGTGGAAGCTCAGCCCGGTGTCCATCACGCCCACCTTAACGCCTTCCCACGTATTGCTGTCGCGCGCGTAGTATAGTACCATATCAAATCGGCGCTGATAGACCCTTGCGACTCGGTGTGTAGTGCACGTGAGGGGCGTATCGGCTCCACGAAGTTGCACTGCGCAGGATAGTGCTGGTATCATTAACATAGTCGGTCGCGCCGGAGGTGGGCTATGAGCGCGTTTTGCCCCATTGAGGAAGCTATCGAACGACTGAAGCGAGGCGAGATCATCATCGTGGTCGATGATGAAGACCGTGAGAATGAGGGCGATTTTGTGATCGCAGCGGAGAAAGTCACTCCCGAAGCCATCAACTTGATGGCGAAGTATGGTCGGGGGCTGATTTGTCTCGCGGCGACCGGACAGCGTCTGGATGAGCTGCGAATCGGTCCCATCACCAATAAGTATACCGCCCGACATGGCACCGCGATGATGGAGCCGATTGACGCCCGTGTTGGCACCACCACAGGCATCTCCGCGTACGACCGGGCACAGACTATCCGTCTGTTCGTGGACCCCCGTGCCCGCCCGGAGGATTTCGAGAAGCCCGGGCACGTCTTCCCACTTCGTGCGGTGGAGGGAGGAGTGTTGCGACGCGCGGGACATACGGAGGCGGCTGTAGACCTGGCGCGATTGGCGGGGTTGTACCCAGCGGGCGTCATTTGCGAGATTATGAACGACGACGGCACGATGGCGCGGGTGCCCGACCTGCTGGAGATTGCACAGCGGTTCGATTTGTGTATCGTCACTATCGCAGACCTGATTCGCTACCGACGACGCTACGAGAAGCTGGTCAACAAGGTAGCAGTGGCGAGGCTGCCCACCCGCTATGGCGATTTTACGGTGCATGCTTACGAGTGCACCGTGGACCCTAACCCGTACGTCGCTTTAGTCATGGGCGATGTCTCCGATGGCAAGCCTACGCTGGTTCGAGTGCACTCCAGCTGCTTGACGGGTGACCTGCTGGAGTCGCTGCGGTGCGACTGCGGTAGCCAGCTGGAAATCGCCCTTCGGAAGATTGCCGAAGAGGGGCGTGGGGTCTTGCTGTATATCCAGCAGGAAGGACGCGGCATCGGTTTGCTGAATAAACTGCGGGCGTACGCCCTTCAGGATCAGGGACTGGACACGGTAGATGCCAACATCGAACTGGGCTTCCATGCGGACGAGCGCGACTACGGCATCGGGGCGCAGATACTGGCGGATTTGGGGTTGAGGGAGATACGCTTGATGACCAACAACCCCACCAAGCGCATCGGGCTGGAAGCATACGGACTGAAGATTGTAGAAGTTGTGCCGATTGTGGGAACCATCACCCCTTATAATAAGCACTACCTGCGCACCAAGCGGGAGAAGCTGGGGCACATCCTGCCGCAAAACGGTGAGCAGGTCGAGCAAAGAGAACCGGAGGATACTGTTCACCATGCCCAAAACGTATGAAGGACAGCTGGTCGCTACGGGCTACCGCTTTGCCATCGTGGTCAGCCGATTCAACGAGTTTATTACCTCGAAGCTGCTGGGAGGAGCGCTGGATACGCTGGCTCGCCATGGTGTAGATACCGAGCGGGACGTGGAAATTGCCTGGGTGCCGGGTTCCTGGGAAATCCCTCTGGTGGCGGCGCGTTTTGCTCGCAGTGGGCAGTATGACGCGGTCATCTGTTTGGGATGTGTGATTCGTGGCGACACCCCCCACTTCGAGTACATCGCGTCAGAGGCGGCGAAAGGCATCGCTCAGAGCATGTTAGAGTCTGGGGTACCCATTACCTTCGGCGTGCTGACCACCGACAACATCGAACAGGCGATTGAACGAGCAGGCACCAAAGCAGGTAACAAAGGCGGTGACGCTGCCATCAGCGCGATAGAGATGGTCAGTCTGCTGCGGCAGCTGCCAGCGGTGGAGCGGTGATGCACGATGTCCCGACCCTGGAACACGGTCATTGCTTTTGTGCTCGGATTTGCCGCGTGTGCGTTGATACTGCGATGGATGGGGTATCAGCCCTCGTCTTCCTCCAGACAGCTGGTTTTGGCGACGCTAGATGCCCCGGTGCGGCAAAAGGGTAGTGTGCCCGGCGCCGATGCCATTGCGGAAGCCAGTGCGCGCATCGAGCCTGCCGTCGTGAACATCGATACGTTCATGCGCCCTCGACGTTCGCTACGATTGGAAGACTTCTTTGGGCAGCAAGAGGCGATGCGAGGCTCCGGCTCGGGAGTGATTATCAGCCCGGATGGATATATCATTACCAATCATCACGTCGTGCGTGGAGCAGACGAGATTGTGGTGTCTCTGGCAGATGGCAGACGCTTCTTAGGAAAACCCGTTGGTGCGGACGAACAGTCGGACATCGCCGTGATTAAGGTGGATGCTCGCAACCTGCCCACTGCCGAGATGGGCGACTCTGACAAGCTGCGTGTAGGAGAATGGGCTATCGCTGTGGGAAATCCGCTCGGTCTGGGGAGCACGGTCACGGTGGGTGTCATCAGTGCGCTCAACAGGCGCAAACTAATCGTGGAGGAAGGGCGCTATCTGGAGGTAGCTATCCAGACCGACGCTGCCATCAACCAGGGGAACTCTGGTGGTGCTCTGGCAAATATCCACGGACAGCTGATAGGCATCAATACCGCTATAGCCGCACCGCCCGGAGGGGGTTCCATCGGCATCGGTTTTGCTATCCCCATCAACCACGTGAAGAAAGTGGTGCGCGATATTCTGGTGCAGGGAGGAACAGTCAAGCGGGCGAGATCGTGGATAGGTATTTCCTTCGACGCTGTGCGTCCCTCCTTGATGAAGCGCGTAGGACTACCTGACCTCAACGGTGTGGCAGTGAACGAAGTGGTGCCCAACAGTCCGGCTGAAAAGGCTGGACTACAGGCTAACGACGTCATCCGTGCTTTCGACGAAAGTCCCATCCGTTCCACGCAGGATCTGCTGGAGGAAATCATGAAGCGTCAGCCGGGTGACCGTGTGAAGGTCCGAGTCTGGAGAGGAGGCAAAGAGATGACCCTCTCGGTAACCATCGGATCTGCTCCCGATGTCATACAGTAGCGTGAGGTGAGTACGGTGACTCATGAGATAGAGCGAACGGAATCGCTGCTAAAGATGGCGAGGCGTTTCCAACTGCTGGAGCTGGAGTGGCAGGAGGAGGGGCTGCGCATTTTGATCCGTCGGGAGGGCACGCCAGCGGAAACGACAGGCGTCCTTCTGGCACCCGCCGTGTTGCAGGATAGAAAGGATGATGCTGCTGTGCTGGCTCACCTCGTCGAGCTGCGTGCCCCGATGACGGGGGTATTCTACCGTGCACCGTCACCTGATGCGCCCCCGTATGTCGATAGAGGAGATTTTGTCGAAGAAGGGCAAACCATCTGCCTGATTGAAGCCATGAAAGTATTCAACGAGGTACCGGCGGAAAGGTCAGGGCGTATTGTAGAGATATGTGCGGAAAGCGGGCAGCTGGTGGAGCAAGGCGCCGTGCTTTTCCGCCTGGAGCCGGAGGAGGAAACGGCGTGAGCAAAGAGGTGATCCAGCTGGGCATCTTGGGGCTGGGTGTGGTGGGATCGGGCACGGTGGAGGTGCTGCGACGCAACCGTGAAAGCATCGAACGCAAGATAGGTGCGCGCTTGGAAATCCGTCGCATCGCTGTGCGCGATGTGAGCAAGCCCCGTCGTGTGCCTGTAGACCGCTCTCTGCTAACGAACAACGCCTACGAGGTCATCGATGACCCACAGATAGACATCGTCGTGGAGCTGATCGGCGGCGTGCACCCTGCTAAGGAGTATGTGTTGCGCGCTCTGGAGAACGGCAAGCCAGTGGTGAGCGCGAATAAAGAGCTGCTCGCCAAAGAGGGCGCCGACATCATGACCGCCGCAGGCAAGTGTCAGCTGGACTTCGCCTTTGAAGGAAGCGTCGGCGGGGGTATCCCCATTATCCAGCCCATGAAGAACGCGCTGGCAGGTAACCGCATTGAGCGGGTCATGGGTATTGTCAACGGCACTACCAACTATATTCTGACAAAGATGGCGGAAGAGGGCACCGATTTCGATCAGGCACTGAAAGAGGCGCAGGCACAGGGTTATGCGGAGGCTGACCCCAGCGCGGACGTCAATGGGCATGATGCTCAATATAAGATAGCCATTCTTGCCTCTATCGCCTTTACCGCCCGTGTCAAGGTAGACGATGTGTATTGCGAGGGCATCACCCGTATCACACGCTCCGACATGGAGTGGGCGAACCGACTGGGGTATGCTATCAAGCTGGTGGCGATAGCGCAGGAGGTTTCCCACAAAGCGGTGCAGGTGCGTGTGCATCCAGCGCTGCTGCCCCTGTCGCATCCGCTAGCAAGCGTGCGTGATGTGTATAATGCCATCATGGTACGTGGGGACGCGGTGGGCGATGTGATGTTCTACGGGCGCGGTGCAGGTAGCCTCCCCACCGGTAGCGCAGTGGTAGGGGATATTATTGACGTTTCGCGCAACCTGCTGTTCGGCTCCACGGGGCGCGTGGGCTGCACCTGTTTTGACCAGCGGTACGTGGTTCCCATCGAGCAGATCGAGACCAGCTACTATGTGCGGATGCGCGTGCAGGACCGTCCGAATGTGCTGGCACAGGTAGCCAGTGTGTTCGGCATTCACCACATCAGCATCTCCTCGGTGGTACAGAAGCAGGTGACCCCCCAGGAAGCGGAGATTGTGTGGATTACGCACCGCACCCAGGAGGGCGCAATACGCCATGCAACCGCCGAAATCCGACGTTTACCCGTCGTGATGGACGTGTGCAACACCATTCGCGTGGAAGAATGAAGCTGATAGACCGCCTGTTGTTGTCTGAGCTGCTGGTGCCCTTTCTGGTGGGCACGCTGGCAGTGGTGTTGATGCTTATCGGCAATATGCTCTTCTTCTACGCGGAGGTGCTCTTCTCGAAGGGCGTGCCGTTGCTCGCTGTAGCACAGATGATTGTGTATCACACTCCCTTCCTGCTGGTGCTCACCCTGCCCGTAGCGACTGCGCTTTCTGTGTCGCTAGCGGTGAACCGGCTGGCGAGAGATTTGGAAATCGTGGTGCTGCGCAACGCTGGAGCCAGTCTCTGGCGCATCTTTCTGCCCCTACTGGTGGCAGGAGTGGTGGTTTCTGTGGTAAACTTCTGGCTTGAGGAGTCGGTGGTTCCACATGCGGAGCGACAGTTTCGCCGCGTCCGTGACCGCATTTTCCTGATGCAGACTGCGCCGCTGTTTCGCTCCAACGTGGTGTTCAAGGTAGGCGACTATGCTTTCTACATCGGCATGGTGGAAAACGTGCGTGGAAACCGGGCGCATCTGCGAGATGTTCAGGTATGGGAAATGCCCGTAACCGGCTATGCGCGCACGATACTGGCGCCGCGTGCGGTGTACGACGACGGGATATGGCGTTTCTACGACGCGCATGTGCACATCTACGGGCAGGATGGTTTCGCCATCGATGCACGCGCTGCCGGAGAAATCACCATCAACCTGAGAGTCGCGCTGGAAGAGCTGCTCAGCCCGCCATCCCCCGAGGAGACCAACGCAGCGGAGCTGCGCCGCCAGGCGCGAGAGCTGGAAAAGGCGGGGTTGCCTGCAACACGATTATGGGTGGGGGTACTATTTCAAGTATTCTATTCCCTTCGCGTGCGCGGTATTTGCCCTGTGCAGCGCACCGCTGGCACTCACTTTTGCTCGTGCGGGCAGCTTCATGGGAGTGTTGCTGGCGATTATTCTCGTATTCCTGTTCTGGAATACTCTGCTGCTGGCGCGACTGCTAGGCAATCAAGGGTTCTTGCCGCCAGTGGTTGCTGCATGGGCACCAAACGCTTTATTTGCTGCCGTGGGGCTACTGATCCTGTGGCGGTCGGAGTGAGAAAAAATGAGTCGTTGGAAAACCAAAACACAAGGGGTAACAGTAGGTTCTCAGGAGGAGGTTCACGTTGTTCCATCCAGCGATAGCATCATCGCCGTCCATCTGCGCGAGGAGTGGATGCAGGCTCTAGACGCCATGCAGGATGCCCGCGAAATCGGGCAGTGGATAGTGCAACAGCGGGAACACCTCATGCGTGAGATTCAGCCTCCCCATGATGGACTGAGTGCGTGCCGTTCCTTTACCGCATTAGCGGATGCTGTGGTGCGTCGGCTCTTTCATCTTGCTATCCAGCGTGCCCATGTGGCACATCCCCCAGAGGTCGCTGTGGCTGCCACTGGTGGATATGGGCGAATGGAACTTTCACCGCACTCGGATATCGACATCACTTTCATTCCTGAACGCGACGGCGATGCCACTACCGACCGCATTATCCGTGAGATGTTTCGCCTGCTCATGGATGTCATGATGGAATACGGTCGCCTCAAGGTGGGCTATGCCTATCGTTTGATAGAAGACTGTGCAACGCTGGACCACACCACCCAGACCACCCTTGTGGATGCCCGACTGGTGACGGGAAGCCGTCATATCTTCGCCCGTTTTCTGGAGGAGTTCTGGGCAAACTTCAATCCCACCGACTTTCTGTTTCGCAAAATCATGGAGAGGCGACAGATACGCGCCCGGTATGGCACCACGCCTTACCTGGTAGAGCCGAACATTAAAGAGGGAGCCGGCGGACTGCGCGATATTCACCTGGTGCGGTGGTTAGCGACGGGATGGGCAGGACTACCCACCGCTGGGGAGTGGGGACAGCTGGTCGCCCGCGAGTGGCTTGCGCCAGAGGACGCTGACCGCCTGATTCAGGCACACGAGTTTTTGCTGCGCGTGCGCAACCACCTGCACATCCTGGCAGGGGAACAGCGAGATGTGCTGACTGCTGCCAAACAAGAACAAATCGCCTCCCGGTTGGGATACCTGCCCGGTGAGCACACCCCTGCTGTGGAGCAGTTCATGCACGATTATTATCTGCACGCTGTCAATGCACACCGAATCTGTGAGGAAGTGATACATCGCGTCGAGCAGGGACGACACGTACTGGGCATTGGACTGGACAGCGAGCGCCAGGAGGTGGTACCGGCGCAAAACCTTCTGCTGCGTGAAGACCCTGCGTGGATGGTGTGGGCGGTGCGACTGGCGCAAGAATATGAGCTGCGCCTCAGCATACCTCTGCAGCGGCTGATGCGTCACACCGTTGGGCAGAAACCGACAACGCATGACCCCAAACACCTGGCGGAGACGTTTCTCTCCATCCTCCGCGCTCCCGGCGGGGTGGCGCGCGCCTTGCGACAGATGGCGGACACGGGCGTGCTGGGGTGGATTCTGCCCGAGTTTGAAGCAACGCGCACGCTGATTCCCTACGATCCATCGCACGACTTCACCGTAGGGGAACATACCCTGCGCGTGGTAGAGAATATCGAAGCGTTGAGCTCCATCACCGACCCCAACTACGCCGACTACCGGCGTATCTTTCAGGAAACGCCGCACCGTGAGGTGCTGTATCTGGCTGCGCTGTTGCACGACGCCGGCAAAGCGAACCCACACGCAGACCACGCCGAGGCAGGCGCCCAGATGGCACAGGAGGTGGGGAAACGGCTATACCTCAGCGATGACGCGATTGCCGACCTGGTGTTTCTGGTGAAACATCACCTGCTGATGGCGGAGACCTCCCGGCTGCGTGACCTCAATCTAGAGGAAACCATACGCGATTTTGTCCACACCGTCGATACCATAGAGCGATTGAACATGCTGTACATCCTGACATACGCCGACACTCATGCTGTTGGTAGCGGACAGTGGACGGAGGTGAAAGCAGCGTTCCTGCGCGAACTGCACCGCAAAGCGGAGCGTTTCCTGATGGCTTCGGAGGCGGTAGAACACGCCCCGCCCGACATCGGTCGGTTCCGGCGCAGGCTGGCGAAGGAGCTGAGCCTGGAAAACCTCCCGGAGGACCTGGTGGCACGCCATCTGAATCAAATGCCAGCAACCTACCTGCTCAACACACCCCAGGAGCAAATCGGCTTGCATATCCGCATGGTGCAGGAGGCGATGAAGGGCGTACCGCAACTCGCTTTCCAGACGCCTCCCGATGCTTCGGTGACCGAGCTCACTGTCTGCGCAATAGACGACCCCGAACCCGGTCTGCTGGCGAAGATTGCGGGGGTGTTGTACGCGGGGCAGGTGGCAGTACACGCGGCGAACGTGTTCACCCGTTCGGGAGAAATCAAAATCGCACTGGATACCCTGTGGGTAGACTATCGCGGTCGTCCCATTCCGCCCTCCAAGCGAGCCGAAATAGAAGAGAACATGGTAGCAGTGTTGACCGGTGAGATGTCGGTCGTCGAATTACTCAGGCGGCGCAGGCGCGTGGAGCAAACGCCCCCCGAGTTGGTGAGCCTGGTGATTCACCACGATCTCTCGGAACAGTTCACGGTGATTGAGGTGCGCACCACAGAACATATCGGGATGCTGTACTGGGTATGTCGCGCGCTGTCGCAGCTAGGATGGAACATCCACAGTGCCAAGCTCAGCACATGGGCAGGTAAGGCGGTGGGCGTCTTCTATATCACCGACGCCGAAGGCAACAAAATCCGCGCGGATGCCCAGAGGCTGAGGGACGCTCTCGCAGAGGGAGCAGGTGCGCTGTAAAGCAAATCTGAAGAAGTGAACCATAAGTTCAGGCATAATCGAGGCAAGGTGGCGAGAAAGGGAAGTTCAATGAGCCGTTACCTGATGGACACCAACCACGTTAGCGGGATATGGCGTGGAGAGCCGAAACTTCTCGACAGAATCAATAGCATGGACGGTACAGTCTATCTTTGTGCACCGGTCGTGGGTGAACTGTGGCACATGGTGTATTACAGTCGCCGGCAGGCGGCAAACATTGTAGAACTGGAGATATTGCTCGGCCTGTTCCCGATATTGGCTTATAAGGTGAAGAACTGGTTGGGCTAGCCCGGGGGAACAAAATCCGCTGAGCACGCAGGGATTTTTCTTCACAGCAAGCCCTCTCTGCGTCCTCCGCGCTCTCTGCGGTAAATCATCCACCTCCTGGCTGAAGGATGCCCTCGCGGAGGGAGCAGGGGCATTGTAAGAGGAAAACGGCGAGCCGTGTTGAACCCTCTATTGACTCTTTACGCAGGGGGAGGGCTCATCGATGTCTCAGCCATCTTCCAGTGAAACCACATGGGCGATTGTCTGCCACCTCGCCCCGCTCGCCACAGTGGTACTGCTGGGGAACATTATTCTGCCGCTCGTGCTGATGCTGACGGTGGGAAAAGATTCGGATTTCGTCCGACGTACCGCCACGGAAGTGCTCAATTTCCAGATTACCATGCTCATCTACTGGGTTGTTGCCTTTTTGCTGACCTTTGTGCTAATAGGTCTTGTGCTCTTCATCGCTCTGGCTATCTTTCAGATTGTGGTGATGATCCTGGGCATTCTCGCCGCAGGCAGGGGCGAAGTGTATCGCTATCCGCTCAACATTCGTTTCGTGAAGGAGTAGAAGCGAGGAGGAGATAGCCGATGAGGACTCTGTGTGCCATGATAGTATTGTTGCCGATAGCTGCTGGTGGGGCTCCGTTGCGGTTTTATGTCTCCCCACGGGGCAGCGATTCGTGGTCGGGCAGGCTGGAGCGACCAAACGCCCGCCGAACGGACGGACCCTTTGCCACCCTGCAGCGCGCCCAAAGGGCGGTGCGAGAGTTGAAAAGGCAGGGGCTACGTCAGCCGGTGGAGGTGGTGGTAGGGCAGGGCACCTACTACCTGAAAGAGCCTCTGGTGTTCACGCCCGAAGACTCGGGCACTCCCGACGCGCCTGTGGTTTACCGTGCTGCGAAGGTGGGCACAGTCGTACTGAGCGGTGGAGTGCCCCTGTCCGGCTGGCGAAAGGTACGGAATAACCTCTGGTCTGTAAGCGTTCCCGATGCCCTGAGCATGGGAGAAACCCCTCGTTTGCTCCGTCTGGGTAATCGCTGGGCAATACGCGCGCGTCACCCGAACTTCGATGCCCAGAATCCGCTCACAGGTGGCTGGCTGTTCGCCGACTTTCACGGCGAGCGGTGGGAGCGTGGCGTTTTTGGACAGGGGGTGGGCAACATTCACCATCCGGGCGACACGCTGGTATGGCGCATCCGCGTGCCAGAAACCGGCAGGTATCGTCTCTGGATGCGCTACGCGGCGGATAACGCGGGCGATGCGTTCGACATGAGCGGGCGGTGTGCCATACAGGTGGACAACGACCAAGCAATACCCCTGCGAAACCTGCCCAACACTGGCGGGTGGGGCAACTTCCGCTGGTCACTGGTTGCCGAACTGCACTTACAGGCGGGGGAGCGCACGTTACGCTGGAAAAACCTGCAAGGCGGTGGGCTGAACCTGGATGCGCTTGCGCTGGTACAGGACGCCAGCTGGGACCCCAAACAGGCAATCGGCGATTTCGAATGGTGGGGTGCGTTCCGCCTCGATCAACCGAAGACAGGGCATCTTCTCTTGATTCAAGCGGAAGCGTGCGACGAAGCCATCGGCAAGGAAATCACTGTAGCGACACCCCAGCCTGCGGGTTCCCGGCAGTACCTGGTGTTTCGCGAGGGCGATCTTCCGCGCTGGAAAGATATCTCGGGAGCGGAACTGCACATCTTTCCCGCGTGGGGATGGGTGAACGCCATCGCCCCCGTGGTGCGCATCGACTACGATACCCGCAGGGTTCTCCTTCCGCCCGACGGTTATACCGACGACATCCGCCTCGGCAACCGCTATTTCATCGAAGGGGTGCGCGAAGCGCTGGACGCTCCCAACGAGTGGTATCTGGACAGGCAAAAGGGCGAGCTGCTCTATCTCGCCGAGGGTAACCCACCACCTGCTGAGCCTGCTGTGCTGGCGCGGTTAGACCGCCTGATTGTGCTGAAGGGTGAACCGGAACAGGGCAGGTGGGTGGAGCATCTGCGCTTCGAGGGATTTACCTTCATGGATACCAATTACACACTCACCACCAACTACTACATGCCTGCGGATGCAGTGATATGGATGTCTGGCGCGCGCGATTGCGTGGTGTCGGGCTGCACGTTTCGCTGGACGGGCGGCTATGCGCTACGGCTGGAGGAACGGAGTGAGCGCATCCAGTTCGTGAAGAACCGTGTGGAGGACGTGGGGCAGGGGGGCGTCATCCTCGTCGGCGACAACGCCAGCCAGCCGCGCCGCAACCTCGTCGCAGGCAACGTCATGCAGCGGCTGGGGCTGATATACAAACATGTGGCGGGGGTATATGTCATCACAGGTAGTGAAAACCGCATCGCGCACAACACGATATGGGATACCCCTCGATACGCCATCTCGCTGAAGACGCTGGACCCCACGCGCCAGTCACACCGCAACATCGTGGAGTATAATGACCTGCGCCGTACGAACCTGGAGACCAACGACACGGGCGCGATAGAGACTCTGGGCAGAGACCAGCAGGACACCGGCAACATCATCCGCTATAACCTGATTCTGGACTCGGTGGGCATGATTAGCACGCCTGACGGCAAAATCGTCACCCCGTACTTCACCTGGGGCATCTATCTGGATGACTACAGCAGCGGCACTACCGTCTTGGGTAACATCGTGGCGCGTACGGTGAACGGTGGTATCTGCGTGCACGGAGGCAAAAACAACGTATTCGAAAACAACGTCTTCGTAGATGCCTCTGTTGAGCAGATTCGCCTGCAGCCGCGCGACGACTTCATGCAGGGCAACCGCTTCGTGCGCAACATTATCGTCTACTCCAAGCCTGAAGCCACGCTTATCTTCTCGTGGGACAATCGGCGTGACCGCTTCGCAGAGTGGGATTATAACCTGTACTGGCTGCGCGGTGCCGATTTGCGACAACTCCATCGACGTATCACACCTCTGGGCGACTTTGAGGACTGGCAGAAGGCGGGTTTCGACGCCCATTCGCTGATTAACGACCCGCTCTTCGTCGCTCCGGAGAAGGACGACTACCGTCTGCGTCCCGATTCGCCAGCGTGGAAACTGGGTTTTCGGGCGATACCAGTAGAGAAGATAGGACACAAGGGGTGGAGGTAGGGGTTTTGATTACAACCATCCCCACGCCTTCAGTACCTCCTGCATCGGCGGGCGCTGCCACAGCCACTCCACCCGAATCCAGAAGCCTTCCACGGCGGCGGAGTGGTATTCTCCCTCGTTGCCCACGAATGCGGGCTGGTAGATGCCCTGCGGGCTGAGTACGTGAAACTCCACCTGCTTCCGGTCGGGGTCTACCATCCAGTACTCCTTCACGCCTGCTTGCTCGTATTCATAGTACTTCTCACCGCGGTCGCGTGCGCGGCTTTCGGGACTGATGACCTCTACCACCAGGTCGGCAGGACCGTTCAGGAAGTGCTCCTGAATCAGGTGGACGCGGGCTGCAGAGACGAAGAAGATGTCTGGAGAGCGTCCGGGCAGCTCTGGTCCGCTTTTCATCTGAAACGGCTCATCCAGCACGACCCCAAGGTTTTTCATGCTAACATGGCTTGTCAGTAGTGTTTTGAGATACATTGCTACCAGTTCATGCTCGATACCGACGGGGCTCATGATTTGCACCTCTCCATCTACCCATTCCGCCCAGGTGTCTTCGTCCAGCCACTGTAGAAACTCTTCGTAGCTGATTCTGCCCTGGGGCAGGGGACGGGCGGAGGCTGATTGGGTCGTTGTCGCCATTGTGCTTCACCTCCGCCCGTATTATAGCGTATTCTGAGGTTAACGCTCAATGAGGTAATACATCACCGTTGGCTGCAGGTTGATTTTGCCTCCCGGAGTGGGCTTGCCAGCAGGATAGCCGTTCCAGTCCAGCGGCGTGACCTTCAGCTGACTGGCGTCGGGACGGGTGAGGGTGACCGTGCCGCTGAATCGCCGCACGTTGATGGGCGCAGTGCCCAGATTTTGAATCGCTCGCTTGCCCGTACCGGGTGCACTCCAGCCGTAGTTCGTGTCTTCACTCATCACCTGCAACAGCATCTTGCGCGAGGTGCGCAGAGGCTGTCCATCCAGCGGCACCAGCAGTATCGTGCCATACCCCACAGGGCTGGAGATGGTCACGTCGCGCAGTCTCACCGTGCCCGCCTTCTGCAGGAAGCCGCATACCCCCTGTGCCTTCGGGGCATTGACCGTGACCAGCCCGCTGCCGTAGTCCCATAGCAGCTCGCCCGTGATACTGCGCACCTTACTGCCGTTACGGTCAATGTAACGCGAGAGGTCGGCGATGCGGGAGGGCGTATCGCGCTCCACGAAGTTCATCTGCACCTTGCCCACCAGATGCGCCAGCGGGTCTATCGCCTCCAGCTGCTGCACCTGCGCGGTCTGCCCGGCAGGAATGTCGCGCGCACGCAACTCATCCAGATTCACCGGTTGCGAGACAGGCGCTCCTTTGAGCGCAAAGAGGTCCTGCAGCTTCAGGTTGGCTTCTACCACCGGCTGGCTCTCCTGCACCAGCCCCAGCCGATAGACGAGTGCGTCGGCAGGAAACTGCCCCATGACCACCGGCGTCTGGATGGAGAACTTGCTCAACACCTGCTGCCAGCTGGGACCCGATAGGGCGAAGAAGTACACGCCGTCCGTGCCCTGCAGCACTCCGTAGGTAGCAAACAGGAAGGGGAAATCGGCGCGGAAGCGGTTGGGTGGTGTCCAGTTCACCTCGCTGATGATGGAGGGCAAACCGTTGTAGATGATGTCCATCAGTGGCAGGGAACCCTTCGCCACTTCGGTGAGGGCGCAGGCGTCATCGTACAGGTCGCCGACATTCAGAGACCACCCTGCACGTTCACCCTCGTGCGGGCCGCCAAAGTAGCCATGCCGGTCCATGTAGTCGCACACCGCGTTGCTCCACTTGTCCAGCGGTCCCAGAATCTGTGCGCTGGCAGTAATCCAGTTCGAAGCCTGTACCAGCCCTTTGTAGCCCAGCTCCTTCTTCACATAATCACGCATCTGGGCGAACCAGGCGCGCTGGTGTTTGGCGAGAAACTCGGCGGTATCCTGAGCGCGTTTGTTGCGCTGGTTGAACATCTCCCACAAGCCCATGAAGCCGGCGCGTCCGGCTGCTTCGTCATCCCCGCGGATACGGTCGCCACCCCATGTAGCGAACGCTGCTCCCAGCGAACCGTACTTCGCCCTCAGCCAGTTGCCGAACTCCTTCTCCAGAATCTCCATCTGCTGGGCGGGGATGTTCTGGTAGGGCGTGAACGTCCAGAAGAAGTAGGAATCCTCGTTCATCAGCTCCACCATCGCCACCGCCGGTTCATCCTTGAGAGCGATGCCTGTATACGGATTGCGCGTGGTCATCAGCTCACGCCACCAGCCCTTGTAAATCTCCTGAAACCGCTTGTTGAAGAACGGCATGGCGAAGGGATGCTGATTGTTGTAGTCGCCGTAGCCATCCTGTGGCGTGAACCGCAACCACAGGGGGAAGTAAATGGACAACGTGACGTAGATGCCCTCGCGCTTCATCGCGGAGATGAAGTAGAAGTACTTGTCCAGATACTCGCGGTCGACTTTCGTGTAATCATCCCCCCAGATGCCACCATGTATCCGCACCATATTCACGCCGTATTTCGCCAGATGGCGCGCGAGATAGTCTACCGACGCCCTGTCCATGCGAATGATATCCGGTCCCGCGTTCACCGCCCAGAATCGCACGGGTTTGCCCGTCTTGCTGTGAACGAACTGCCCGTTTTTCACTATGATCCACCCATTCTCGCCTGCCACCTTCTCGTTCAGGAAGCGCAGGTCAATCGGGGAGGGACGAAAGGCATCAGGTGCGGGTTCGAAAGCGAACCATCCGTCCATCGCCATGTTGTACCTCTCGTTTGGCTTCAATTTGCCGCGCGGAACGATGTATCTGCTGGTGAGCAGGAAGGCGTCGAAACAGACCGCCCCCTCGTTTTGCAGCACCTCAATGCGCAGGCGATGCGTGCCAGCGGTCAGTTTAACCTGCCCCAGCGATACCCAGTTCGCGACCAGTAGCGGTCGCAACGGAGCTTCGTCCAGCAGGGATACGTCACGGTCGCAAATCTGCCATGCGCCGTCATCGAAGCGCCAGCGGAAAGGACCGTGCTTCCAGAACTTGCGAGCGAAGAAAAAGTAGTTGCCCGTTTGCGGCACCCTCACTTCGTATTCCAGGAACAGCGTTTTGCCGCCGTAGTTGCCGTCCGCGCCAATCCACCTGCCTTCGGATAACACGCTTGCCTCTTGGGGGTTGGCAGGTTCAAAAGTGTGACGTTCGGGGAAGTTGGTTGCTGAAGGTTTTTCTCCTTCCCACCACACCCATACCAGTCCCGCCTGAGCAGGCTGGCGTGGAGCAGGGGACTGGGCATAACAACCCACCACTGCCACCAGTAGCAGAAGCACCACATAGCTTTTCCTGTCCACAGTACACCTCCATGTCTTTGTTGTGAAATCACTTAATCGTTTCAGAGATTCGGCAAGGTTGCTATGCCTTCCTGCGCAGGCAGGAGAAGCGTCCGGATACGGCGAAGCAGATAAACAAACACTTGTGGCGAGAGGAGCTGCCGTCGGTGAACGGTGCCAGTACCATCTGGGCTTATCTGGTGCACCTGAGCTTCAACATGTGGTGCGACCGCGAGACGGAGGAATGGAGCGATTACGGTATTTACAAGCCCTATTTGCGTTTTGAGGAAGAGTTGTGGAGCGAGCTTCTGGATGCCATGCCTCGTGCCGGAGTGAATATGGTCGTCATAGACCTGGGCGATGGAGTGCAGTATCGTTCTCACCCCGAAATCGCCGTACAGGGCGCGTGGAGCACAGCAAAATTGAGAGAAGAGCTGAAACGCATTCGAGACAGAGGGCTGGAGCCCATTCCCAAGCTCAATTTCTCCACCGCGCATGACGCCTGGCTGGGGGAGTACTCCCGTTGCGTTTCCACCCCGCGATACTACGCTATCTGCCGGGACCTGATAGAAGAGGTGATCGAACTCTTTGAACAGCCCCGCTTCTTCCATCTGGGGATGGACGAAGAGACCTGGGAACATCAACGACACTACGCATACGCGGTGGTGCGCCAGCATGAGCTCTGGTGGGAGGATTTTCGTTTTCTGGTGGAGCAGGTAGAGCGACACGGCGTGCGAGCATGGATATGGTCGGATGACTACTGGCATCACCCGGAAGCCTTTTTGCGAAACATGCCACGCTCCGTGTTGCAGAGCAACTGGTATTACGGCGCCGAGTTGGACCTGCAGGACGTGGCGGTACGCGCTTATGTGGAGCTGGCACAACATGGCTTCGAGCAGATACCAACCGGCAGTAACTGGTCCAGCGACGTGAACTTCGAGCGTACGGTGCAGTTCTGTCGTCAACACATCCCCTCGGAACGGTTGCTGGGCTTCCTGCAAACGACATGGAAGCCGACGCTGAGGGAATGTCGGCAGAAACATCTCGACGCGCTGCAACAGGTAGCACGGGCGAGGCTGCAAGCATAGTGTATATATGTATACCATACAGACCTGTTGACAATCTACCGACAGCTATGATAGATTAAGGAAGGAACACGAAGGCACACAAGCCTGACGGGAGGATAGAGGAGGAAAGGCGCGACTGATGGAACGCAAATACAAGATTCTCGCGGTAGACGACGAACCGCACATTCGTCGCCTGGTGCAGGTGAACTTGGAGCGGCATGGGTACGAGGTGGTCACCGCCGCGGATGGCAAGGACGCGCTGGAGAAGGTGGCTACCGAGAAGCCGGACCTGGTAGTGCTGGATGTGATGATGCCCTACATGGACGGTTTCGAGGTGCTGCAGACCCTGCGCAAGAACCCCGAAACGCGCGACCTGCCAGTGATCATGCTCACCGCGAAAGCACAGGATGCGGACGTGTTCCGCGGATGGCAGTCGGGAGCGGACCTGTACCTTACCAAGCCGTTTAACCCGATGGAGCTGATCTCCTTCGTGAAGCGCATCTTCAAGTCCAAAGAGACCGGCGGCGAAAAACGCTACGAGCTGTAACCCGAAAGCGAGGAATGCAATGGGCAAGGACCGTCTCGGGCTGTGGCTGGGAGTGGCTGTTGCCACCATTGTCGGCGTAGGTATCGCGGCATATCTTGCCCTGCGCCATGAGCGGGCGCAGAGCGAGATCAGCGAGGTGCAGCGTCTGATTCAGCGTTCGCAAGACATTGTACAGCGCCTCGAAAGCGAATTGGGCAGCCGGGCATCAGCAGACGCGAGCAACGCTCGTGCATAGTAAACACACAGCCCGAAACTGAGGTTTCGGGCTGTTTTGATTACCGAAGAGTCAACAACCGCGTCGTGTCAAATCGCACTGGACCCAGCAATCCCGAAGGTTGCAGGGCAGAATCCTTCCGCCATAACCTCCACGTGGTAAACGTGTACCGCCCGGTGGGACTGGGACGCCCTTCCAGTAGCCACACGGGCCATTCGCGCAAAGTGCCATCGGGATTGCGATTACTGTCTTCCGGCAACTGTTCATCGCCAATCATGCGGTTTACCCAGAGGTTAGCAACCCGTATCTCTATCAGGTTCTCGCCGGGGCGCAGGAAACCGGTGACGTCCACCTGGAAGGGCGTTTTCCACAATATGCCAGCAGGCTTGCCGTTGATGTGGACAGATGCAACCATCTCCACACGCCCCAGATGCAGATAGACTCGTTGTTCTGGTTGTAAGAGGCTTGCCGGAACGCGCACCGATGCACGATAGGTCGCCGTACCGGAGAAGTAGCGGATGCCCGGATGCTCGTGCTCGCTCCATGAGATGAGCCTGGGGAAAACCACCTCGGACGGTGCGCCCCAGCCGGGGGTGAACCGCACTTTCCACGCGCCTGTCACGGGCAGGGTAGGTGGGGCAGGGGATACGCGGAATCGCCTGATCTTGCCCGAGCGGAAAACCAGCTCGTAATCGCCCGGCTGAAACGCTTCTATACGCAACTTGCCTGCCGACAGCTTCTCGATACGCAACAACGGTTCAGGGTCGGGAGGCGGGTACAGCGCGATAGTGTCCGGGTCTGTCGCGGAGGCTGTGTAAACTTTTCCTGCCACTTCGTACTTCACACGCAGTGTCTTCACCACGCCGAATGCTGGGTCACCTTCGGATGCCAGCTCCGCCACGGTAAAGGTAAGCCTGCCACTGTCCACGATGCGCTGTACCTGCCCCGTCACATCTTTGGTGCGTGCGGCGTCGCCCTCTGGTCCCCATAACGCACTGCGGACGCGAACTCCCGGCGGTGCTGCAGAGACAAAGTACACATCGCGTCCACCACGTCTCACCTGCACTATGGGGTCATCGCGAAGAGAAGAGGCTCTGAAAACCACAAACACCGACTCCGAAGGCTTCAGGTGTAGAGGCAGCCGCGTAATTTGCCTGTCCTGCCTGTACACCGCTACCTGTTCGATACGTCCTGTTTCGGGATGCCAGATTTCCGGGCGCTTACCGGAGACGCGGAACGCACAGGTCGCGCTGACAGCGCGATCGCTGGTGTTGGCTACGAAGTACACGTCTGCGTTGCCGATACGTCGATGAACAAACTCCAGAAGCCGATCGGCGCGGAAATCCGGAGGCACTCCCAGCGAAGCCAACACCTGCTGTACCGATTTGCCACGGATGACCTTGCCTTTGCCCCAGAGCTCGGCAGCAATCGCTCGCACCTCTTCATCGCAGCGTGGGTAGCCCGACAGGCTGGGGGACTTGACCGGAGCCGTATCACCCACAACAATCGCTCCGGCGTCTACCAGCTGTTTGACACGCCTGAGCAGACGCGGGGTCATCCGCTCGACGGCGGGCAACACCAGCACGCGATAGCTCATACCATGCGGCAGCACCAGACGCCCGTTCTTCACTTGCAGGTCGCGCAGAACCACTTCCGCAGGGCAGGCATCCGCGCTGTAACCGAACTGTTTGAGGGAGGCAGGCGGGATAAAGCTGCGGGGCGCACCCTCCGGCGCCACGAAAAGCACATCTACCACAGGCATGCCCTGCTGCAGCAGATACTGGCAGCGGGCAAGATAACGGTGCCAGGGCTTGGAATACTCCCACCATGTTTGCGTGCGCTCATAGTGCAAGCCCCAGGGTCCCATGCTCATGCCGGGGCGTCGGTCTCTCCAGGGTTGCAGGGCGTAGCGGTGGAAGACGAAGCGATTGATGCCCTGGCAAAACGCCCAGTCGCCCAGCGACTTGATGCTTCCCGGATGATGCAGCCACCGTTCGGCGGAATCGGCAGTAAACGCCTCTGCACCCACCACGCGCTTGCCGTAAACATGCGCGGCAGAAGCCATCGCTGGCAGCGTGTTGCTAGCTGCCAGACGAGGCGTCGTCCAAAACTCTGCCATGGGTTCGTCAGCACGCCCGGCGTAAGCCATGTCGTCGAAAACGCAATCGCCGTACGCCTCGATGCTCAGGCGTAGACCGTGACGGTGGGCAAGGGTACGCAGATGTCCCGCGTAGTTCTCTATCAGCAGCTCAGAGATGGTCTGCCGCCAGTCCCAGAGGAAGCGTTCCGATACCTCTGCGCTTTCTACCACTCTGCCTGTGAGAACCGGTAGATAGGGCAGGGGATCGTAGCCGCGTCGCCGCCGAAACTCCTCCCGAAAGCGCGGCGTCCAGTTCTGAGAGCCAACCTCCCAGCTATCGATATGCGTCGCGACCAGCGTCTTGCCTGCCAGATGACCCACATCGGAGATCAGTTTCGCCATAAAGCCCGCGAAGTGCGTCTCAATGCCTTCCTGACTGAGCTTGTCGCATTCCAGACCGCGACCTGAGACAGGTGACGGGGCGTTCATCGCACCAGTGGGCGTATGCCCGATGCGCAGGATCGTCCAGCGACCCTCTGGCACATCCCAGATGAGCGTGCCGTTTTCTTGGATATAAGAAGTAAGGTTTATCACATTTTCATATCTCACCACCGCAGAAGCGTCCGGCTCCGGGTACGAAGCTGGCGGAACGAACTCCTGACGAATGAGAGCCGATTTGCCAGCAATGTCGGGGATACGGTAGTCAGCGGCAGGAGTAGGGAAGGCGAGTACCGCCACATCCCGGTAGTAGCCCGCGACAACCTGTGGTTGAGGTAGAACAATGTCTATATGTGCTGGTCCGGCAACTTGTGTTTCCGTCCACACCAGTTTTTGCATGGCTTTGTCAGGGGGTACCCACGGGCCACCACTACCGCACCAGCCCGCATCATTGTTCATGTTCACTTCCAAGCCGAGCCGATGTGCTTCGGAGACCACATGCTGGAACAGTTCGCGCCACTGAGGGCTGGCGAAAGGAACCGAACCCAGTGGAACGCCCTGGTCAACCTCCATAATCAACACACCGCCGATACCGACGCGCTGCATGGCTTCAAGGTCGGCAGTGATGCCTTCGCGCGTCATGTTGCCGTTCAGCCAGAACCAGTAGACCCAGGGACGTGCCCAATCCGGCGGATTTCGGAACCCGGCTTCCAGCGATTGCGCCCTAGCCAAACCAGCAAGCGCAAGGCAACACAGGAGCACCCCGAACAAACGTCTCATGTCTTACCCCCTCAGGATAGATATGTAACGTCCGATAAGAAATATTATGTTTTATCAACGGCTATCGTCGCCGACGCTGCCACACGTCGCCCAGCACCGCCAGCAGAATCACTACCCCTTTCACGACTTTCTGGTAAAACGCCGACACTCCTGCCATCACCAGTCCGTTATCCAGCGCGCCAATGAGCATCGCCCCAATGACCGTGCCACCGACGCCTCCACGTCCGCCTGCCAGGCTCGCTCCGCCCAGCACCACTGCTGCGATCGCGTTCAACTCGTACATCTCGCCGTATTTCGGGTCGCCCGCGCCCAGCCTCGCCGCCTGCACGATGCCGCACAGCCCAGCCAGAAAACCGGATAGCATGTACACCACCATTTTCACTCTCGCCACGTCTACGCCCGACAAACGAGCCGCCTGCTCGTTGCCACCGACAGCGTAAACCGCGCGTCCAAACTGGGTTGCCCGCAGTATGACCAGTGCACACAATGCTACAAAAATGGCAATCCATACCGGAATGGGGATGCCCAGAACCTCGCCTCCCGTGCCGCCGCCCAGACGATTGAAAGCTTCCGGCAGATTCCCCACCGGCTTGCCATCAGAATACACGAACGCCGTTCCCCGCGCGATGGTCATAGTCGCCAGTGTGACGATGAACGGTGCGATGTTCCAGCGGGCAATCAGCCAGCCGTTCCACCAGCCGATGAGAGCACCCAGCACGCAGGAGACCAGTACCGCAATCGGTATGCCCACTGCCAGCTCCGGTTTCGGAACCAGGGTTCGTCCGCCCAGTACCAGCCCGTTCATCATGAGGTCAGTGCCCACCAGGCCGCACAGCGCCAGCACCGAGCCCACAGAAAGGTCTATCCCGCCGGTGATAATCACCAGCGTCATACCTACCGCCAAAATGGTGTTAATGGCACTTTGCAGAAGTATATTGACGAGATTTCGCTGTTCAATGAAACGCCCTTCGGTGACCAGAGCGAAGAAAAGGATAAGAATCAGCAGGTAGATAGCGATGGAGTATCTGGTTATCTTTGGCGTGCTCATCGGCAGCCCTTCAGATTTCGAGGCGGTCGAACCGTGCGCTGGTGGGGTCCAGATACTGCCTCACCGCGTCGTATGCCTGCTGGATGCGCTGGCAAATCTGTTCCGCCCGCCGTCGCTCTTCCGAACCTTCCGGGAACCGTTCGGGCTTGGCGCGCTCCATCAGCTGTTTATACGCCTCTTGCGCCTGGCGGAGGTCGGCGTTGGAAGGGATACCCAGCAAGCGGAAGTGCGCTTGAAGGTCTGGTGACAACGGCACAGCGCCTGAGGATGTACTCCCCTGCTCCACTGGCGGTAGCGTGGGGCGAGCGGTGGATACCTCAGGCGGCAGGTTTACCCCGGAACCGCCTCCGGGCTCCAGATAGTCCTCCAGCTCCCGCCGCGCATTCAGTTCCGCCTCGAGCTCGTCCAGCCGCTCGCGTGCGGTTTTCACATAGCCTTTGAGGATTCGTCGGATGCGTCGTGAGATGCCCATCAGAAACTTGCCCTCAACTCGATATTCGCCTGCTCGAAATCCGACCGTCGAAACACCACCTGCGGATACAGCACAAAGCCTCCACCCACGTTTTGCTGCATAGAGACCATCCAGCGCAACTCGCGGGCATGACTATCTGCCTCCGCACGCACCACCGGGTTCAGACCGGCAGGCAACCGTATCGACGCCTGCACGATAAGGAACTCCGTATCCGGCAGCTGACCACGCCGTGCTATGATCGCTTCCATCTGCCACAGCGTAATACCGGCAATCTGTCGGGTATCCAGCCCCACCAGCAAACCGTACCCTTTGCCCAGAGCCGGTTCATACTCTTCGCCGCGGATGAAGCGAAAGGCGGTTTTGCTGAGCGCCAGGTTCTCCCCCACCGCCACGGACGCGCCCAGCGAGCGCGAACCGAAACGACAGAACATACCCTGTTGGCGACGGCTGCCGTTGTGGGCAAGCGCAATATCCAGCGTGTTGCCGCGCCAAATGGGTACAGAAAGGAAGACGCCTTTTGCCAGCTCACGTTCCCCCATCCCCTGCCCAAACGGCACCCACATCTTGCCCGCCCGGACATTCCAGCCTCGCCCCTCATAACTGAGGAAAGCTTGCTCGATATCGTCCGGGTCTACCGGCTTATCAAAGTTCTGCAACTTCTGCGCAAAGTAGATGCTCAGCCGATTCTCCCCATAGAGAGCAAGGTGCACATCCGAGTACTCTCCCAACTGCGAGTAAAGCAACAGGTTGGCGTTGCGGTTGTTGTCTACGCGCATGCGCGCACGGATGTTAAAGCCGAACTCATACAGCGGTTCTGCACCACACATGACCGCCAGCGCCAACCATCCTGTCAGCAGCACACCAAAGAGCGCTTTCATCATGAGCCAGAGGTGGTTGTGTTGCTGTCTCCTTTGAGCCGTGCCTCCAGTTCCTGAAGCTCCTTATCTACCTCGCTGGTTTCCACCGGCACAGGTTGAGCCTGCTGGGTTTCACCAGCCGCTGGAGCCAGCCCCAGTCTCGCTTCCAGCTTTGCCAGTTCTTCCTCAGCCGCCTGGCTGGCTGCGTAGTCCTCCAGCTCGGCTACTCGCCCCGTCACGCTTTCGCGAGCCATTTCCGCACGCGCCTGCGCTTCTGCCTCCGCACGGCTGATTTTGTCCTCCACCCGCTCGAGGTCGCGGGATACATCGTCCATCGACATCCCTTCCAGCGCTTTGTTGATGGAGTTCTGGATCTGTGCACTCTTCCAGCGCGCCTTCTGGGCGAGGATTTCCGCCGTTTTCTGGCGCACCCGCTCCTCATCACGCTTAATAGCAAGCTTCACCTGTTCGACCACCTGGTCTGCCTGCGCCAGTGCCTGCTTCACCGATTCTAGCGAGCGCTGGTATGAAGCTTTCTCCATCAAGAACTGTTTCGCCAGCTCCCTGTCGCCCTTGCGCAGTGCCATCTCCGCCCGTCGCTCCAGGTCCATGCAGGCACGTTCCAGCTTCTCCACCTCGGCGCGCAGGCGATTGCGCTCGGTAATCGCCTGAACGGCACGTTCCTTGTTCTTGAGCAGATTCTCGCGCATCTCCTCGCGCGCCTGTTCCAGAATCACCTCCGGGTTCTCCACCTGCCCCAGGAGGCTACCGAATAGCGCCCGAATATATCGGAATAGTCGCTTGAGCATTCGCTACAGCCCACTCCTTTCGCCCTGCGTTGTCACCGGTATTATCGCACTAATGGGAAGGCGTTGTCAACACACCTTCCCTATCGGTGTTTATAGACCCCTGCACGGTGAGGAAGTTGCAGGCACACAACAAAAAATGGCGCGGACAATGTGTCCGCGCCGCCTTATGCTCACACCCTGTCTACTTCCACAGCTCCCACTGCTGGGGCGCCTGCTCCGGCAACAGGTTGAGAGTGGAGCACCCCATGCCATCTCCCTGAGTGCATATTTTCTCATCAACAGGATACAGCGCCTCGAACGGCAGTGCCTTCACGTGACCGTCGCAGAAGATGGTGGTGACTTTGCCGGTGTGCCGTCCGTGAGGACGCTGGTGCCAGGTCTGCCATGTGCCGGTCAGCCCCCACGCGGTGGGACTAAAGGGCGGAGACATGTGGTTCATGTATGCTCCCCAGGCGTTGTGCAGTGGCAGACTACTTGGTCCATCGGGTACGGCGTCGGCAACCAGGACGTGATTCGCGGGGGACTCCATCCGAGCCATCGCGCCGAAAGCACCGCTACTGCCGGGCACAGGCACCGCCATACCGTAGCCAACGCGCCCTTCCAGCCATAGCCGCTTGCCTCCCGCGCCGCTCGTATCCAGCTTCTTTGCCTCCGGGCACTGGGAGTACAGATTGTTCTTGGAATACGGCTGAACGAGGTACAGGTAGCCAGCGGATACCAGTGAGGTGCCGCACACGTCGGGCCACGGGCACGGGATCACAATCTGGTAAGGCGGGTACGTTTCCTCATAGTCCTGGGCGTACATCATAATCGCCAATCCGATTTGCTTGCTGTGGCTGATGCACGCGGTCTGTCGCGCTTTAGAGCGAGCCTGCGCGAAGACGGGGAACAGAATGGCTGCCAGTATCGCGATAATCGCGATAACCACAAGCAGCTCAATCAGGGTGAAGCCTTTTCGCATCGGAAACCTCCTGACCATTTTGAACCGTTCTATAACGGTGTACGCTTAGTTACAGTATACAGCTCGCCACAACGGATGTCAAGAGGTAAAGGAGAACATTTTGGAAAAAAATCTTTACTCCACCAACAGCAAGTCCGCCGCCGACTTAAACTGTTCCTCGTAGAGCGTGCGGTACACGCCGGGCTTGTTCACCAGCTCCTCGTGCGTGCCGATGTCCACCACTTCCCCTTTGTCCAGCACCACGATCTTGTCCGCGTTCACCACGGTGGACAGACGGTGCGCGATAATGATACTGGTACGTCCTTGCATCACATGCTCTAATGCCTCCTGCACGTTCGCCTCCGTCTGGCTGTCCAGTGCACTGGTAGCGTCGTCCAGTATCAGTATCTTGGGGTCGGTCAAAATGGCGCGGGCGATAGACAGGCGCTGTTTCTGCCCTACCGATAGCTTGATGCCGTCTTCACCGATTTTGGTGTCGTAGGCGTCGGGCAGGCTCAGGATGAAGTCGTGCAGGTCTGCCTGCTTGGCAGCGCGCACGATCTCCTCTTCGGTTGCATCATGCCTGCCATAGGCGATGTTCTCCTTAATGGTCACCGAAAACAGCAACGACTCCTGCATCACCATCCCGACGTTGCGACGGATGGATTCCAGTTTGATGTCGCGTACATCCACACCATCTATCAGCACCTGACCGTCCGTGACGTCGTAAAAGCGAGCGACCAGGTTCACCAGCGTGCTCTTCCCTGCCCCGCTGGGACCGACCAGTGCAACCACCTCACCCGGGCGAATGTGCAGGTTGACGTTTTTCAGCACCAGCTGGTCAGGACGGTAACCGAAGCTCACATTGCGAAACTCGATCTCTCCACGCATATCGGGAAGCGGGCGAGCGTTCGGCGAGTCTTCGATATCGGGACGAGTATCCAGCACCTCGAACACGCGGTCAATCGCCGCTCCCGCCCATTGCAGGGTGATGTTGAAGTCTACCACGCGCACGGCCGGATCATAGAGATAGCCCATGTAGAAAGTAAATGCAAGCAGTTCGCCCGCCTGCAGCTGCCTGCCCAGCACCAGCACGCTCCCATAGTACCACACCGCTGCCGTGCCCACCGCGCGCACCAGTCCTGCCAGAAGCCCCAGCTGTCGGTTCAGGTGTACCTGCTTCATGCCCAGTGCGAAGTTCTCTTTCACCGTCTGCATGAAGCGCTCGGTCTCATCATCTTCGCGCACAAAGGCTTTCACCACGCTGATGCCCGCTATCTTCTCCTGCAGTGTGCCCAGCATCGCGTCCCACTTCTCGCGCAGCTGCACGCTCAGTTCGCGAATATATTTGAGGTACAGCTTGTAGACCAGCACATACAGCGGCACTACTGCCAGCGTAATGAGTGCAAGCCGCCACTCCTTCCAGAAAATCACCCCTGTGACCGCAACCAGTGTCACAATGTCAGTGATCAGCGTGACGAACCCACCGGTAATCATATACTGGATGACGTCGATGTCGCCGGTCAGACGCGCCATAATCTTGCCCGTCTGCCGCTGGTCATAGTAACTGAGCGAGAGGCGGTTGAGATGGCGGTAGCTCTGGAAGCGCAGGTCGAAAACCACTCGCTGTCCTAACCAGTTGATAAGATAGTTGAGAGTAAAGGAAACCACCCCGCGCAATACATGGATGCCGATAACTGCCCAGAAGACCCAGGTCAGTGCGCTCCACTTCTTGTGTGGGAAGACGTCGTCGATGACGTACTGGAACAACAGGGGCATGGGCACCGCGCTCACGGTAATCAGCGCCATGAGGAGCACAGCCGCGATAACGCGCCATCGGTAAGGCTTGAGATAACCCAGCAGTCGCCAGAAATTGTTCATCGCTTGGTCGCTCCCCTCCCCTGTTCCAAGCGAAAACGGGTCAACGGGGGCGGCTTCGATACCCGGCTGTTATCCCATCGTTGACCGATGACAATGCTCATCCAGACTTCCTTGTTCACAGCGACATGGTATCGATATTCTACTCGCTGGATGAGGACGGTGGGTACGTCGACGACGCAGGTGATAGTCCCCTGCCCTTTCATCCCTTCGTAGGTCACAGGCTCTGACCATACTAACATCTTGAAATTCGTCCTGTCGGCAGGTTGTTCCTTTGCGCTCAGCAGCTTCTGGCGCAGACGTGGCGAGCCGATAGCCAGCAAGCGCAGTACGTCGGTCATGCCGGGCTCTTCGAGCCCCAGCCAGCGATGGTAGCGCGCTTCAGCCATCTGGTACAGCGATCGCGGTGCCGGCGTTTGGGTGACCGCGCTGCCCTGTTGCTGCGCCTGCCAGACCTTTCCATCACACACGCTGCGAAACCAGCCAAAGGCGGAACGCTCTTCCAGAAAGAGCCGGTTCGGGCGTAACACTGCCAGATCGGTTCGTATCTCTTGCCCAACCAGCCGCTGGACCTCTTGCTCCATCTGCTTCCAACGTGCGATGTCCACACCTTCATACACGCTGGGCTTTGCTTCCAGAGACAGGTCCTCAAAGCGCGACACCGCCCGAATCTGCAGACCGGGCACGCCGGTGTACCGCTTCCATACCCGTTGTGCGATATTGCCCATCTTAACTCGAGTAGACCTCTTCGGGGTCGATGAGACGCTCTAACACCACTTTCAGATCGCCGCGCTCCGCGTCTACCTGCCGGAAGAAACAGCTGCGGTATCCCTCGTGACACGCTGCCCCTGTCTGTTTCACTTTCAGCAACACTACGTCCGCGTCACAATCTATGTAAATGCCCTGAACCTCCTGAAAATGCCCCGACGTTTCGCCTTTCACCCAGAACTTCTGGCGCGAGCGACTCCAGTAGGTGGCTTTGCCCGTCTCGATGGTTCGCTGCAGAGCCTCTCGATTCATCCACGCCATCATCAACACGTCACCGTTTTCCGAATCCTGCACGATGGCGGGGATCAAGCCCTGTTCGTTAAACTTCAGCTGCTCGATAAATTGCATTCCTCAACCCCTTTTGAAAGATTCCTGATACATAGATTATACCTGCTTCGTTCTCCAGAGGGCTTCATCTCACCCCAAAATCGGGAAGGCGTGGGGGTAGTTTTCAGGCTTCTTCAAGATGCCGTCTTGGTACAGCCCCGCCACGACACGGATAGCCTCTGCCATCAGGCGGTCTGCTTCCCGAATCATCTTGTCGCCTTTCTCCAACTCGCCTCTGGCAAACGTGCGAGAGTGGCACCGTGTGCAGGTTTTGAGCATCTTGTCACGTTCTTTCTGCCAATCCTCCTGGGTTAACCGCGCCACGTCCGCTGCTTTCACTACGTCTACCAGCGCAGTCGGCTTCCCCTCGGGGTCTAATACGCCCAGCGCCTGCAAGATAGTTACCCTGTCTGCCGCCCACCCTTTGTCTTCAGGTAATGGCAGTCGCACGGCAAGGAAGCCCCAGGCGGTACGCACCTCGTGATTGCTATCCTGCATGTGGCACCTCTGACAGGTGGGCGCAGCAGCGCTGGCTGGCAGTGTCTTGTTCTGCTTTAGCAGGTAGCGCACGCCATGTTTGGATGCGGAATACATCTCCCATTGCGGGTGGTCGAAGCCCATGTGACAGGTCTGACATGCTTGCGGTTGACGCGCCTCCTCTTTCGAGAACAGGTGGCGGGTATGGCAGGCATCGCACGAAGCCAGCCCGAAGATCACATCCCCTGCCTTCTTCATCTCACGGATGTCTGCCTCGCTCTTCAAGCCAATCTTGTGGCATCCTCCACATCCCTTCATGCCCTCCATCAGCGCCATGGGCTGCCAGTGTGCCGTAGACATGGCTTTCATCGCCGCCCTGGCGTGGGCATGTTTGCCCTTCTTGAACTGCTCTACCTGTTGCTCGTGGCAAGTGGCGCAGGTTTCCGGTGTGGGGATTTTGGCTTTGGCTACGTCGAAGGCGGATTTGTGCTCGCTGCCATGACAATCCGAGCAATCCACCTCGTTCTTGCTATGCTGGCTGAGCGACCAGTCGGTCACGATTTGCGGGGTCACCGTCTTGTGACACTGCACGCACACCGAAGCGGTTTTGCCGCGGGTTTCGTCTGCTTCGCCGCCTGCGAACGTGCTACCTGCACCGCTACCATCGCCAGTAGCGGCATGGAGCACAACAGGCATATCCGCCTCCACACGGTGGTACTCATTGCAGAACCCTCCTTCCTGATGGGCGAAATTTTGGATAAACCGATATAAATATTCTCAACATCCCTTTCCGTCTCCTTCCCTTACCCTTGCAGGATGTTCGGCTGATGGCACGAAGCTCCTCTACACTATGAGCGAGCTGGGGTTGATAGTATACTGTGGCACCGTGCCGTCTACGCAGGATCTGGCGCGGGAGATACTGCAAAGCCCACCGGTGCAGATACGTGCGGTGGTCGCTGAACACCAGACGGCGGGACGCGGACGACATGGCAACCGCTGGCTGGATACGCGGGGCGAAAGCCTGCTGATGACCCTGTTACTGCGCCTTCAAGCCGAGGAATCGGCTCGGGCGGGGCAGCTGGCGTTCGTGCTCGCGCTGGCTGTGGCGGATGCCCTTCGTGAACAGGCGGGACTGGAGGTACAGTTCAAGTGGAGCAACGATGTGCTGGTCAGCAGGCGCAAGCTGGCAGGTATCTTGATAGAAACCGCCTTCGATGCCCTGCAGCAGCCCTGGGCGCTGGCAGGAGTGGGAATCAACCTGCTGCAGCGCGATTTCCCCGAAGAGATACGCGGCAAGGCGACTTCTGTGCGGGTCGAAACAGGCATCGCGTTGTCGGTAGAGCCTCTGGCGCAAAGCCTCTTGCGCCACACGGATCGATGGATGGACATCTGGCGGCACGATGGCCTGCCCGCTGTGCTGAGGGAATGGCGCCAGCACGATGTCACAGCGGGATATGTTTACCGTCTGCCTTCCGGCGCCATCGGTGTCGCTCAGGGAGTATCCGATACTGGCGAATTGCTGGTAGAGGTGGAGGGGCAACAAGTAGCGGTAGCTTCTGCGGAACCAGTGCATGGGCAGTACCATCCTGACCATCAGGCAACTGACTGATACGGTCGAGAGAGTATTCCGGTAGTTGTCCCAAACGGGTAGGAGACTCCGCAAGTCACGTCGAAAGCTACTTTCCCTACGAGATTACTGGTAGTCCTTCCGAGCCTGCCAGTACGGTAGTTGGGGAGTTCCATACCCTTGCGTGCACAGGAGGTTACGAGGTTACGATGCAAGTCGGGTTCTACGGTCATGTCCGCCAGTATCACAACCTGAAGGCGGAGATCGATAAAGCGATTGTAGACGTGCTGGAGACAGGTTCCTACATTACGGGCCCCACTCTGGAGCGATTCGAGCACGAGCTCGCCCAGTTCTTCGGCATGAAGTACGCTGTCGGCGTCAACTCGGGCACCGACGCGATATGGCTCGCGCTAATGGCGCTGGGCATCGGCCCGGGTGACGAGGTGATTACCGTCACCAACACCTTCTTCGCCACCGCTGAAGCCATCTGGATTGCAGGCGCAAAGGCAGTGTTTGTGGACACCGAACCGAAGACCAACAATATCGACGTCACCAAAATCGAAGCGGCTATCACCCCGCGCACCAAGGCGATTATCCCCGTGCATCTGTACGGTCAGTGCGCGGAGATGGACAAAATCGCCCAGATAGCCCGCAAACATGGGCTGGCGGTCATCGAGGACTGTGCTCAGGCGATAGATGCACATGGCGACACCTTCAAAGTAGGCGAACTGTCCGACGCGGTGGCGATCAGCTTCATCGCCCATAAGAACCTGGGTACCCCGGGCGATGCGGGCGCGGTTGTCACCAATCGTGAGGATGTCGCCGTCGGTGTAAAGCGACTGCGCAACCACGGCTCGCTCAAGCGGTCGGTGCACAGTTTCGGCTTCAACAGCCGTCTGGATGACCTGCACGCAGGTATCCTCAGCGTGAAGCTGAAGTATATCCATGAGTGGAACGACCGAAGGCGCGAAATCGCGCAGATGTACACCAGCGCGCTCAAAGATACCTCGTTGAAGCTGCCTTATGAGCTGCCCGGATACCGCCACGTGTACCACCTGTACGTGGTGGAAACCACCAATGGCAAGCGTGATGACCTGCTTCACTTCCTGAACAAGAACGGTATCGACGCCAAGTGCCACTACCCCATCGCCATCCACCAGCAGGAGGGCTACCCGTGGGGCAAAGAGGCGCAAATCGTTGGCGGAGTGCCCAACAGCGAGTGGAACGCGGCGAACTGCGTCTCCCTGCCGATGTTCCCCGAACTGTATCAGGAAGAGATTGACTACACCATCGAGAAGGTGCTCGAGTGGTGTCAGGCAAACCCGTAGGTGAGTGCTATGAGCCATCCAGTGTACAAGGTAGTTGTGGTAGGCATGGGCAAGCGCGGGATGCACCATGCTACCACCTTCCACGCCAACCCGCGCTTTGAGGTGGTGGGCATCTGCGACATCGACACCACCAGGTTGCAATCTGCCGCCGCGCAGCTGGGCAACCCGATGACCAGCACCGACGCGGCAGACCTGCTGGCAAAAACGAAGCCCGACGTGTTCTGCCTTACCACCATGCCCAATATCCGCTACTCGATGATCCAGCTGGCGGTAGAGGCGGGTGTCCAGCTCATCGCCTACGAGAAGCCGATGGCACTCAGCCTGCGCGAGGCACGCCAGATTATGGAACTGGTACGGCAGGCAGGCGTCAAAACGGTAGTCAGTCACCAGCACCGCTACGGCGCGCATTACCAGAAGGTGAAGCAGATTATCGCCAGCGGCGCCATCGGGCGGGTGCATACCGTGTACGGGCACGCCACCGGCTGGATGCTGCACATGATGACGCACCTCATCGACTACATGCGCTGGTACAACGACAACGCCGAGGCGGAATGGGTGATGGCGCAGGCAAGCGGGCGCGGCAAGCTTTCCGACAACCATCCCTCACCCGACTACATCGCCGGCGTCATCCACTTTGCCAACGGCGTGCGCGGCATCGTGGAGTGTGGCGCAGGCGCACCCGATGTGCCCGAAGTAGACTACTGGTGGCGCAAGGCGCGAATCGGCGCACAGGGCACAGAGGGATTCGCCGAGGTGCTGACGGGCGGAGGCTGGCGTGCTGTGACCAGAGAGGGCTTGATGCAGGGACCCGGCACGATGGACTACAACCTCGACATGCCCCCCTACATCGAGGACATGGCACGCTGGCTGGACGACGACAGCGCGGTGCACCCCTGCAATGGCGAGGACGCCTACAAAGGCTTCGAAATCATGATGGCAATGGTGCGTTCGGTGGTAGAACGCGGGCAAGTTGCCCTTCCCCTCCCCGACGGACCACCCGAGCTAGAGGAACTTTCTAAGGTGCTGCCGGATAAACCAGTGCTCCTTTCCATGCTGGAGAACCGCAAAGAGTATCCGGCATAGCCAGTGTGGAGGGTCACGCTCTGTCGTGACCCTCGCGTTTCACAAGGAACCCCGCCGAAGATGCCCGCCTGCGCCAGACGGTTTCCGTCCCCTTTGCGCCGACGCCTCCTGGCGAATTGTTGCAAAAGCATGGATGATCTTGCCTCGCTTCCCGAAAGTTGCTATAATGGGGCGCGTCCCAAAGTGGGAGCGAGGAGTGAGGAGCCAATGATTTCCAAAGCGTTCGGTACAGTCACCGAGGTGCGTCAAACACGCGCCGGGGTGCAGGAACTGGTCGTACAAAGCGGCGAAGAAATCCGCCTGGCGTTGAATCATATCAACCTGACCGGCGTTGCCGAAGTCGGCGATGCTGTGGTGTTGAATACCACCGCTACCGAACTGGACCTCGGTTCCGGCGGATACGACTTTGTGATTCACAACCTGACCCGCCCGCTGGAACCTACCCCGATGGACGGGCACATCGTCCGTCTGCGCTACACTCCCATGCAACACACCGTGCTGGCTGTGGAAGAACCGGCTTCACCTCATCACGAGGTCATGCAGAAAGCCGCCTCGCTGGATGGGATGCCTGTGGTGTGTTGTGGGCTGCATAGCCAGATTGCGCCGGTCGCCGCTGCCCTGCACCATTACACAGGGGGAAGATGTCGCGTGGTGTACGTGATGACGGACTCGGCGTCTCTGGCGCTGGGGGTCAGTCATCTGGTTCCCACGCTGAGCGAGGCGGGGCTGATACACGGCGTCGTCACCGTGGGACAGGCATACGGCGGGGACCTAGAGGCGGTGAACGTCTACAGTGGGCTGCTGGCGGCACGGCATGTGATGGGAGCAGACGTAGCTATCGTCTCCCAGGGCGTGGGCAACACAGGCACGGCGACCACCTTCGGCTTTTCTGGCATTGACCAGGGGATTGCACTGAACGCTGCGACCTCACTGGGCGGAGTACCTATTGCCTGTCTGCGCATGAGCTTTGCCGACCCACGCCCACGCCATTACCGAGTGAGCCATCACACGCTCACTGTACTGAGCAAGGTGACTCTGGTACGCTGTCATGTACCTGTGCCGGAGCTGAACCCTCCTCGTCTCTGGGAGGTGCTGGGGCAATTAGAAGAGCACGGCATCGCTGCGAAGCACCTGATCCGGGTGCTAGACGGCTCGGCGGGGCTGGAGGTATTGCGAAAACACCGTATCCACGTCACCAGCATGGGACGTACTGTGCTGGAGGACCGCGAGTTCTTCCTTGCGGCTGCCGCCGCCGGTGCACACGCTGCAGAACTGGCGAGACTGCCCGAAACGATGAGACAGGTGGGGTGAAAAGGTGCGGGAAGAGGTTCTCCGTTCAGAGAGAGTGTACGAGGGACGGGTGGTAAACCTGCGGGTAGATACCGTTCGCCTGCCCAACGGCAAGACCTCACAGCGAGAGATCGTGGAACATCGCGGAGCGGTCGCTATTGTGCCCCTGTTGGATAAGGAGACCGTCCTGATGATTCGGCAGTTCCGACTGGCGGTGAACGAGGAGCTGCTGGAGGTGCCCGCAGGCACGCTGGAACCCGATGAGCCGCCGGAGGTATGCGCCGCTCGCGAACTGGAAGAAGAGACAGGCTATCGCGCCGGTGCTCTGCGCCAGCTATTCAGCCAGTACCTGGCTCCGGGTTACTCGCAGGAGATACTGCATGTGTTTCTGGCACAGGGTTTGGAAAAAACCGTTCAGCGTACGGAAGAGGACGAAAACGTAGAAGTGGTGCCCGTACCTCTGTCGCGTGCGGTAGATATGGTGTTGTCTGGGGAGATCCGGGATGCCAAAACCATCGCCGCTCTGCTGGTGACGCATTATATACTGCTGAATCGGCGATAGACATCCAGGAGCCGCTGCGTGGTGTGTTCCCACGTGAAGTGCTGGGAGACATACTCCCTGCCTCGCCTTCCCACATCCTGCCAGCGTTCGCGCAGGGCAAGAGCCTCTCGCAGAGCGTTCGCAAGCGCAAGAGGATCGCCTGGAGGAACCAGCCAGCCTGTTTCGCCGGGCAACACCACCTCCGCCAGCCCGCCCGCGCTCGAGGCGATGACCGGCTTTTCCGCTGCCATTGCCTCTAGCGCGAACAAGCCCAACCCCTCTCGACGTGAAGGCACGACGGCTATGTCGCACGCGCACCATGCTTCATCCAAAGCGGGTAGATAGCCGGTGAAGCGCACTCGCTCCCCTATCCCCAGGTCTGCCACGAGACGGACAAGAGTCTCACGCTGGGGACCGTCGCCCACAATCAGTGCGAACCAGTCAGGAGTATGTGCCAGCGCCCTCAACAACACATCCACTCCTTTATCCTCCATCAACCGCGCAACGCACAGCGCGACGGGAGCGCCTTCCGGCAGATTCCATCGCCTGCGAGCATTGTGACTGTCTGCCTCGCAAGACTGGATAGCGACCACATCTACACCACCAGGCACTACTACACACTTTGGCTCCGATTGGGGGAAGTGATGCAGCCACGCTTGCTGCACCGCCTGCGAAACGGTCAGAATCCGCCTTGCCGAGTGAGCGACGCGCCTTAACAACCAGTACGTCGGGGGCTTCAGTCGCTCGGGGGGGAGGTTATGCAGGGTGAAAACCCAGCAAGGAGGCGACGCCAGGGCAAGTACTCCCGCTGCCCGCAATCCGTGCGCGTGGAGCAGGTCATATTCTTTCTGCCAACCCTTTGTTTGTCGAGCACACCGGAGGTCAGTCAGAATCTGCGGACGGTCAGAAATCTGCCAGTGCAGAGTGCGTACAGAAGGAAGCGAAGGATGCATGGAGGAAGGACAGGCAACGGCACACTCTACCCCATTACGTTCCAGGCGTGGCACCACGTTTTGTAAAAAACGCAGTACCCCACCTGCTGCCGGACGTGCCAGATGCAAGACGCGCATCGGAGTCTACGGTGCCGGACGTTCCGGTAACCGGCGCACGCGCACCGAGACTCGCACGCTCGATGTGGTTAACTGTGCACCCTCTACCGGACGCAGAGAAACGTTCTTGGTGATATCAGAAGTCAGATTGTCTATGTCAATCGGTTCCGTTTCCACACTGTGCACCTGCGCGAGGACCTCAGGCTTGCCCGAAATGACCACCGTGCGCGGCTCGATAACAATCTCCTCGATGGCAACACTGGGGTCAGGTTTGCCCTTCCAGACTGGGGTAACCAGCACCGTTTTGGTAAGGCTTACCGGTGCCAGCTTCAGTACCACGCGCGCGTGCGAAGGACGAATGGTTATCCCTTCGACCGGTCGGTTGTCGGAGTCCAGTGCAACTATCGGCAAGTCATCATCTACCTCATCACCCACCTTTTGTGGCACCGCATTCACGATAAGCCGTTGTACCTGGCTTACCCGCTCCCGCGCACCGGAGACCGCCGCCGTTTCAGGAGAGACGATCGGGGTAAGGTACACGTATCCTTCAGGTGGTGCATTGACAAAGAGGCACTGTATTTTGAACTCACGAGTAATGCGCCTTGTCAGAGAGACCTGCACCGTCGGCGGAATAATTTCCACTTGCACATCTCGAAGCACATCGCGTGTGAGGTTGAGTTGCACAGGCAAGCGCTGCTTACCTTCCGTTACCTTCGACAGGTCGACTACAGCGCGCATTCCCCGCGGTGCAATCTGTTCCACGCTGCTACGGACACCAGTCAGTACGACTGTGACCTGTGGGGGGGTAATCACCGGTGGCTCGTAACCATTTTGCAGGTTTCGCACCTCTACGTCTACGGTAAACCTTTGAGTGATACTGGGGTTTCTCTCCGCATTGACATACAGCCATATCAGCAAGGCACTGCTCAAAGCCATCAGTTTCTCAGGAATGTTCTCGCGCAGCACTCTCCACACCGTCCTTACCTCCTCTCCGCTTGCGCTGATCGCTGCTGGCTCTGCTGACGACGGCCGAACCCCCACGCCGGACGCCAGCGCATGGTCTGTCGCAGACTTTCCAGTGCCTGCTTGGGCGGCTGGGCGGTGAGCAGATTCATCAGACGTTCGCGTAAGGTATCTTCCCGAAAGCCTCGCTGCAAGCGTCCAGAAAAGGCGACGGAGATGATTCCCGTCTCTTCGGATACCACCAGAGCCACTGCCCCTCGTTCCGAAGCACCTATCGCTGCCTTGTGACGCATGTGCACGTTTTGGTCTACCATGGGGTTCTCGGTCAGGGGGAGCGTGCACCCCGCTGCGATAATACGGTCCCCCCAGATTACCACCGCACCGTCATGCAACGGATTGCCCGGATAGAACAAAGAGGTCAGCAGGCGTGCACTCACCTTTGCATCGATAGGAACACCCGGCGAGACATAGTAATCCAGTGAAGGATAAGGTTCAAAGACGATAAGCGCACCTATCTTTTGCCTGGCCATCTCGGTAGCAGCGCGTACCACTTCATTCACTACAGATGCCAGATTCTCGCGCCCTGTGGGATTAATACTCTGCCCCCAGAATCCGAGCCGTCCCATCTCCTCCAGCGCGTGGCGCAACTCGGGGTAGAAGAGGATAACCAGTGCTACGGGACCCAAGGGAAGTACTTGGCGCATCAACCAGTTGAGCGTCGTTAAGCCCAGCTTGCCACTGATGTACATCAACAGGAAGAAGAGAAACAGCCCCGACATGATTTGCCACGCGCGGGTGCCCTTCGCCAAGAGGATGAGGCGATAAAGCAAGTACGCTACAGCGAGGATGTCCACCAGCAGCACCAGCGTGGATGCCACATCCAGTTCCCTTAAAGTCACCAGTAACGGCTTGAATACCGTTTCAATGACGGACAACGCACCACCCTGCTATCTGAAAGTTTCATGGGAACGGTTTCAGTATAGCACAATACCTTCCGCACCGCAAGCTACTCGCCCTTTACTTCTGACACCATTTGCGGGCGGAAGGTTCCTGACATCTACCGTGCCCCAGACACAGGACGCGTTTTGAGCCGCAGTGGATGCAGGTGATGGCTGTTATAATGCCCTTGTGCTACGACCGACGGAACTGTAACACCCCCTGAGATAGACCTCCGCTAACCATCCATTCCACGCCCTCTTGCTGAGCAATCGCCTGCGATTCGGGGGTAGCCCATTCCTCACCAATTACTACAGGGATTGCATCTACCCCAACCTCTCTCAGTGTGTTTGCTCGCTGTCGAGCACGGCGCACATCGTGCCCGTTCACTTTTTGAGAAACTTCTACCACCAGTACACGATCGCCCTTCCACCAGATGATATCAGACAGTAATGGGTCCTCAGCCGGATCGGGTGCACGTTGTTGCCGGAAGTAAGGGGATAGCCACTGAGCAACCACGCTGCTCACATGTGGGTACTCAGGCGAGCCACCTTCTCCCCCGAAGAACAGGTTTGGCGCCCGCCTGACCGTATCTCTCTCATATCTTTCTCCTTCACGTCGTCCTGCTTCTCCGCGCTGCCAGTCTGCCAGTCTGCGCAGCTCCTGGTCTGTGCGCTTCTGCGCCTCGATGAGCTCCGAAAGTTGCTGTTCCGTGCGACGCTGCGCCTCGGCTAACTGCTCCAAACGATCCTCGGTGCGACGCTGTGCCTCGGCCAATGCCCGCACTTCAGCTGCCAACTGCTCCAAACGCTCGTCCGTGCGACGCTGTGCCTCGGCTAACTGCTCCAAACGATCCTCGGTGCGACGCTGTGCCTCGGCCAATGCCCGCACTTCAGCTGCCAACTGCTCCAAACGCTCGTCCGTGCGACGCTGTGCCTCGGCTAACTGCTCCAAACGATCCTCGGTGCGACGCTGCGCCTCGGCTAACTGCTCCAAACGCTCGTCCGTGCGACGCTGCGCCTCGGCTAACTGCTCCAAACGATCCTCGGTGCGACGCTGTGCCTCGGCTAATGCCCGCACTTCAGCTGCCAACTGCTCCAAACGCTCGTCCGTGCGACGCTGCGCCTCCGCAAGCTGTGTGATAGCCAGTGAATGCTGAGCGAGCATTTCTGAGTGCTGGCGCTGTATCTGCAACACCTCAGAGAGGGTAGCACGAATCTGCGCTAATTCCCGTGACTGTTGGCGCTGCACCTCGACCAATTCTCTCACGAGGTCAGGCAGCTGAAGCAGCTCCTCCGTGAGCAGCACCCGTCTCAATTCATCGCGCCACTCTGGATGCTCTTTCAGTATACGGATGAGGTCGTTCACGTCATTCACTGTCATGTCGCCAGGTCTTCCTTCTTCCCATGTAGATTGTACCCCAATATTGGGCTAGAATGCGAAATCGGGCTTCCGTTGCCCAAATAGCCACCGCAGTAGAGGTATCGCTGCCGATAGAGTCTTGGCACGGTGGCTGATCTGGTTCTTGCGCTCCATAGGTAGCTCCGCCATCGTGCAGCCCAGCTCAGGTAAGTAAAACACAGGGTCGTAACCGAAGCCATGCTCGCCACGAGGCTCCCAGTAAATCCATCCGCGACAGGTATCCCGCAGGATATATTCTGCATCCCAGGGAGTGCTGATAGCGATAACCGAGTTGAAGCGTGCACCTCGCTGCTCCTGCGGAACACCTTCCAGCAGCTCCAGCAGTTTGGCGATTTTGACATTCCAGGGGGTATCCTCGCCAGCGAAGCGTTTGGAATGCACCCCGGGCTTGCCACCGAGATACTCTACTTCCAGCCCGCTGTCGTCGGCGATGCAAACCCTGCCTGTGTGTGCGACGGCAGCACGCGCTTTAAGCAGAGCATTCGTGATGTAATCGTCGCCATCTTCTTCGGGCTCCGGGTACGGAGGGAAATCGCGCAGCGACCTGATGGCGATGCCATCCTCCTCCAACACCTGTAGCAGAGCGTGCATCTCGCGGAGCTTCTTGAGATTGTTCGTCGCGATGACCAGTTCCCTTTTCATCTATAGAATGTCCTTCAGTACCTCACGCTGTATCTGGAAGATTTGCTGCAAGCCCAACTGCGCCAGGTCCAGCAGCTTGTTCAGTCGATCTCTGCCGAAAGGTAGCCCCTCTGCAGTGCCCTGCACCTCCACGAATTTGCCCTTGCCTGTCATCACCACGTTCATGTCCACCGAGGCTTGATAATCTTCATCGTAGCACAGGTCGAGCAAATCCGCTCCTCCCACCACTCCTACGCTCACTGCCGCCACGATGTCATTGAGAGGCATGTGTTTAATCATGCCCTTCTGGCGCATCCAGTGCAGCGCCTCCGCCAGTGCAACAAACCCACCGGTGATGGAAGCTGTTCGCGTGCCGCCGTCCGCCTGGAGTACGTCACAGTCGATAGTAATGGTACGCTCTCCCAAGCTCTCCAGCTGCACCACTGAGCGCAGGGCACGTCCGATCAGCCGCTGTATCTCCATCGTGCGTCCACCGGGCGCGCCTTTGGTGATCTCGCGAGGTGTGCGCTGGCGACAGGAGCGTGGCAACATCCCGTACTCCGCGGTCACCCAACCGGTGCCGGTGCCCTTCAGGAAAGGCGGAACGCGGTCCTCCACAGAGGCGGTACAAATCACACGGGTATCTCCCGCTTCGATCAGACAAGAGCCTTCAGCATATTTCATCACCCCCCGCGTCAAGCGCAGGGGACGCAGCTCCTGCGAGCCGCGCCCATCAGGACGTGCCATGAATAGACCCCTTTCTGCGGAATGAAGTCACTAAGATTATAACCGAAAAAGAGCCTGCAGGGGAAGAAAGAAAATGGCGCCCCCGAGAGGAATCGAACCTCCGCACCCGGCTCCGGAGGCCGGCGCTCTATCCACTGAGCTACGGGGGCGCACTGCATCTTTATTATAACGCCAGTTGGCGCCGTTGTCAAAGTTTATGCCCCGGAGCGGGGACGACGCAGAAATTGCAGCTCGTTCATGGTGGCGCGCGAAGCTACCCGCACGAACGCCGCTTGCCGATAGGGCATCACCACGCTGCCCCACCATGCAGCCTGCCTACCGATAAAGGCGCACCAGTCCTGAAACTCCTGTCTGCCCTGTGGCAGACGCAAAGGGATGAGCTTTGCTCCCATCTGATGCAAAGCGGTAGCGCGTTCGTGTAGGGTGGTGCTCTCTGCGTGTAGGATGTTTACCTCCACTCTTGTCCGTAGCAGGTCCGTGAGCAGAGAGACCAGCGTTTCTCCATCGTCGCGGCGCAGGAGGGGTTCCATCACGGTAATGCTTCCTCTTTGCCGCATCGCCTCACGCAGGTCCTGCTGAAGCATCGGCAGGAAATCCGCTTCGCTCACCCACCGCCACGAACGGTTGTTGTCCATTGCTACGCCCACGAAATGTGAACCGTCCAGCACCGTTCCCTCGCGCCGTATCTTCCACAGGATATACCGGAGCAACACCTGTGGGGGAAGTTTGCGTTCCAGATACCCCGCATCACCCACTAGATAGAGTTGCTGCTGCGCGCGTGTCACCGCCACGTTCAACAGGCGCGTGCTCTCTTCAGCGGGCCTACTCCCTCGCAGGAACTGCCCTACCCATCCAAAAGGCGGCGCATCCACGCAATCAAAGATAATTGCCTGTCTTTCCTCGCCCTGAAAGCGGTGTACGGTAGCCACACGCACCTCGTGTGCCAGGTCGCAATCCAGTAGCATGGCGTGTATCAATGATGCCTGGGCGTTGTAGGGAGTCACGATGCCGACGCGAGCGAAGGGATTTTCAATGAGCAGACGTTGTGTCAACCCCACGCATACGAGCGCATTCGCGATGTTGAAGTGCGAATAACCACTGGTACGGTCGGAACAGGCTCGTAAGGCACCAGTGTCTACCAGGTAAAGGCTGTCTTCCGGGTCGCCCTGGAGGTGCTCAGGGGTGCGAAGCATGCCCTCATACATCGGCTCGTTGACCAGTTCGCAAATGGGGGTGCGCATGCGCCACTGTTCCGCCAAAGCCACTAGATTCCAGCGATGCTGCACGCTCCCATCGGGAGCAACGATGCCTGCTTGCTGAAAGATGTCGGTGTTCAGCCACCGCGCTGATTCCTCTTCCTGTACCATGCTGATCGGGGGCAGCTGGCGGAAGTCGCCGCCGATGACTACCCGCTTCCGGCACAGCGCGGCAAGCGCTGCGACATATGGCAGAGGCGCCATACTCCCTTCGTCCACCAGTAGCACGTCAAACCGTCGCTCGCGCAGATAGGGGTCGGTGACTGCTTTGGCAAGCGTGCAAGCGATCAGTTGCGCCTTTTCCATCAGGCGTCGTCGCTCGCGCTGGAAGCTGTGCTCCCCTTTGTCCTCCCTCTCTGAGGACATACTGTCTTGCCTGTGCAACTCCAGATGTGTGCCCAGCAGCAGAGGTTGCAAATGGGGTTGCTCCGAGATGCCCAGGCGCAGTATCGCTCCCTGTATTATCTTGCGTGCCCATTCGCCATCCGTGCCTACCGCATCCAACAGCTTGGTCAGGGCGCGGTCTACTGCCACGTTGGTGTTGGAAACCAGCAACACGCTCTCACCCCGGCGTACACACGCCTCTGCAATCCACGCCAGCGTGGTGGTTTTGCCTGTACCGGGCGGTCCCCACACGAAGAGCACAGGTGCATTTGCGGAGATCTGAATGGCTGCACGTTGCTCAGAATTGGGTCGTTCGTGCGCAGGGGCGTCCTGTTGCATGCATCGCAGAAGAGACAGCACCTCGTTGTCTACAGGAACCCTCTCACAGTCGCGCAGCCCCAGAACGGTTTCTGCGGTTCCCATCTCGAAGTGGCGCGGAGAGCGGATTTGCTCTTCCAGCAGCTGGTGGAGGCGCTCCAGAATAAAGGTGAGGTCAATCAACAGCTGGCACGCGCCCAGCGACTCGCCCAGGTCAGCGGTGGCAACATGCACTTCGTAGCCGAGGGCGAAGAGAACCTCACCTGGCACCTCCGTTTCACCGGTATCTACAACCACTGGCGCGTCTTCCAGTGAAGGGTGCACCTGCTTTGCGGTCTCGAAGCGGTAGACGGCTTGCTCGTCTTCTATCTGTCGGATTCGCTCTGCCCATACGGCGCGCAGGCTTTTGAGGTTCGCCTTGTCCGCCTGCTGCGCGATAATCTCTGCCTCCACTGCCGTCCTCAGGTTTTCGTAGAGAACCATGATGTTCATACAGGTATTATGCGCATGGCGGAAGGTGTTGTCAATCAGGATTGCCCCAGGCGGGGCGAAGTCACGAAAAAAGGTCAGGAGGGATGCCCTCCTGACCAGAGCACATGACCACTACAGCGTCGAGCAGTTTGCAGGGTCTTCGTATGCGTAGCTTGGCGGATTGCCCGGATAGAAGTTCTCAGGCTTCAAGCCGGGTTGCCTGATCCACTTGGCGTGTCCATCGGCGAAAACGAAGTTCGCGCCGCTGGCGTGTCGCCAGTGAATAGCGAAACCAGACTGTCCCCGCGAGGCAGCATAGGGATGGAACGCATCATACCGCTGTTGACAGCGAACGGATGCCCAGTCGGGGAACCCACCTCCGATGTCGTTGTGGTGCCAGGGGTTCATGGTGGAAGCGGCTCGGACAAGGCTGCCATTGCCGTTCCAGTCGTTCACCCCTGTCTCTCCGATGATAATCGCATCCGCCACGCGCTCGTAGGCTCCGAGCGACACTCCCCAGCCGACGTGCCAGTTTCCGGCATAGGCAGGACCGGCAGCGCCGTTGTCGGTGCGGGTCATATCCGTGGGGTTCACCCTGGGAGCGCTAGGGCACAGAAACACGCCATTGTTTTTTACATAGGGGTAGATGCGCTGTGGTCAGTGAATAGCGCTACCATCAGGCTGCGGAAACCACCATAACAAGATGGTCGTTTCGTCATAGTCTTGGGCATACATCGCCATCGCCGTTGCCAGTTGCTTCATGTTGGAAAGACAAGCCGTTTGCCGAGCCTTATCTCTCGCCTGTGCAAAGACGGGGAACAGAATCGCTGCCAGTATCGCGATAATCGCGATAACCACCAGCAATTCGATCAGGGTAAAGCCACGTCTGGACATGTTGGAAACCTCCTCATTTTTTGCGTAATCGATTTCGCAATCTCATCATAACACACTCTGTTTTGTCTGTCAAGGGGGTAGGGCATTCGATCAGGCAATAGCGAACCTAAACGTCGTTCTTCGAATGTGCCCCACAAGATTGCCGGACAACCAGACGAGGAACCAGCATTATCTGTTGCTGCGGCGTCGACCTGCCCTTGTGTATCCTTTCCAACAAGAGGAAAGCCGCCTGTCGACCGATTTCGCGCATGGGCTGTGCCACCGTTGTCAAAGGAGGTGAGAAAAATGCACTGGTATCCTGATCGTCAAAACCAACCACCGAGACGTCATCTGGGACGCGAATGCCACGTGTCTGCAGAGCGCGGATAACTCCGTAAGCGACATCGTCGTTCACCGCAAAGGCACCATCCAATTTTCCACCCCGTTCGAGATAGTGGCTGACCGCGTTGTATGCATACTCTTCTTCGGGGAAAATATCAGGCAAACCGGGGCCCAGTTCGATCGTCTGACAGATGTCGCACTCCGCGAGGGCACGCTGGTATCCTGTAAAGCGTCCAATGACCGAGGTAGCGCGTCGTTCGCGCGAACCGTTCGACACGAACACAATCTGTCGCCTGCCCAGTTGCAGCAGATGCTTGGTTGCCAGATACCCCCCCAGTTCATTGTTCGTGGCGACAAAATCAATGGGTAGACCGGGGATATAGCGGTCTATGAGCACCACAGGCACTTGCAAAGCAAGCAGTTCCTCGTAGAAATCCCGGTTCTCCTCGGGGTCTGCAGGGGCGACGATCAAACCGTCTACTCTCTTGTCCAGCAACATCTGGATGATTTCCCGTTCCTTGTCGGGATTGCCGTAGGAGCAGGCAAGCAGCACACCATACTGGTTTGCCTGCGCCACTCCATCCACGCCCTCCAGAATATGCGAGTAGAACCAGCCAGTGAGACCGATGACGACCAGACCGATCGTGGATGTTTTTTGTATTCGCAGACTCCGGGCAACCAGATTGGGACGGTAACCGAGTTCGTGCGCGACGCGAAGAATCCGCTCACGAGTCTGGGGGTGGATCCTGCCTTTGTTATGGAGAGCACGGTAGACCGTCGTTTTGGAAACTCCCACCTCGCGGGCAATCGAACCCATATCTGTACGCTGTAGTTTCATGACACCATCCTCGTGATTTCGATGTCCGAACCCCCAACGGGTTCGGACATCGTTGTTATCGGGGCATGTTGCGTTGCTGCAGTTCCCAGGACTCTTTCGAGCGTTTAATCATCTCCAGCACCTCAGGAGGCGGCTGCTGCATTCCCGGCGGCGGAGGGTTTTTGGGACGGGTAGACCACCATCCCAAGGCAACCACAACCAGCAGCACCAGCCCGATAACCAATACCGCCGTCAGTGGACTGATCTCACGCTTCAACGGGAACACCACCTCTCCTTATAGCGGTGCAGCACGCTCGTAGTAGTCCAGCTTATCGCCGTTCTGGAACTTGGCGTGACCATCTGCGTACGCCGCGTTCTTGCGCGACAGTCCTGCTGTGTTGCCCGTCATATGATAGTATACCAAATCTCCGATGGTGGGCTTTTCGGCAGGATTGGTCACCGATGCCAGCGAGCGACTGTCGCCCGAATGGTAGCCCGAGCAACCATCCCAGCTGGTGATGACATAAATAGACAGTCCGTTATCACAGCGTCGGGTACCGTTTTCGCAAAGCGCGGGCATCCAGCAGAACATGGCAGCCGGCTTGGCGTAGTACTCGTAGCTGGTCTTGCCGGTCCAGTCCGGGCTCCACATGTTCGGCACGTTGATACCCCACCAGGTCAGCGGCGCACCGCTGTCACTGGGACAGGCGAAGATGCCCATGTTCTTCACATAGGGGCGCAGGCGGAAGACAATACCTCCCGGGAAGGTATCGGGATTGTCATGCTCTGCCTGCCACTCCCACCACTCCCAGCTGCCAGCATTCGGGAACTTCTCGTCGTAGTCCTGAGCGTACATGACGATAGCCAGACCCAGCTGCTTGAGGTTAGACAGACAGGAAGTCTGACGTGCCTTCTCCCGAGCCTGTGCGAACACCGGGAAGAGAATGGCTGCTAGTATCGCTATAATCGCGATCACAACAAGCAGCTCGATCAGTGTGAAGCCGTTTCGTCGCATCTGAGTTTCCCCTCCTGACAAGTTTTGCGTAATCGGTTACGCAAGAATATCTTACCAGATACCTCTATCGGTGTCAAGCTGTCTCACACGATTTTCGCTGGATTTTGAGAAAAAACCGCTTTCTTACCTGCCCTTGCACACCCCCCTGTCCTTCCGCTATAATGCGTGTGAGGAACCTGTTGTTCAGGAGGTATGCACGTTCGATGTCCAAACCCCGCCTTCTCAGCGGAATGCAACCAACGGGCGTCTTGCATCTGGGGAACCTGGAAGGCGCTTTGCGGAACTGGGTACAACTGCAAGAGCAGTATGACTCCTACTTTTGTATTGTCGACTGGCACGCGCTCACCACGCTTGCCGAGCGCACCGAGGAGATACCGCACAACGTGCGCGAAGTCGCCATTGACTATATTGCTGCCGGACTGGACCCGCAAAAATGCGCTATCTTCGTGCAATCGCATGTCAAAGAACACGCGGAGCTGCATCTGCTCTTTTCGATGATCACCCCGCTGGGATGGTTGGAGCGAGTGCCTACCTATAAGGAGAAGCGGGAGAATTTGCAGATGGAATCGGTCTCCTATGGTCTGCTGGGATACCCCGTACTGCAGGCTGCGGACATCCTTATCTACAAGGCTGCCGTCGTGCCGGTCGGCGAGGACCAGCTGCCTCATCTGGAGTTGACTCGTGAGATCGCCAGGCGGTTTAACTTCCTGTACGGCGAGGTGTTCCCGGAGCCACAGGCACTGCTCACTCCGGCTGCACGTGTGCCCGGTCTGGACGGACGGAAGATGAGCAAGTCCTATGATAACGCTATCTACCTCTCCGACGATGCGCAGACAGTCACGCACAAAGTGAAACAAGCCTTTACCGACCCGCTGAAGATTCGCAAGAACGACCCGGGTCATCCCGAAGGGTGCGTGGTCTTCGCCCTGCATCAAATATACAGCAAGGAGGAAGCGGCAACCGTGGAGGCGGAATGCCGCGCCGGACAGCGGGGATGCGTAGATTGCAAAATGCAACTGGCAGGCAATCTGAACACCGCTTTAGACCCGCTACGCCATCGCAGGCAGGAGCTGCTGGCTAAGGCTGGCGAGCTGGAACGCATCCTAAAGGAAGGAGCGGAAAAAGCCCGTGCCGTCGCCAGCGAAACGATGAAGGAAGTGCGCGAGGCGATGCATCTGGAGTGATCTATGGAAGTAACCTTTCGAGCAATACACCCCGACGAACTGGAGGCGTGTCTGGACGTTTGGGATGCCGCCTTTGAGGAGACGCCACGCGATTACTTCCGAAAATACTTTACAGGCGATCCCTGGTTCCATCCGGAGTATACACGCTGCGCCTTTGAAGGCAAGCGAATGGTATCCGCTGTGCAGATCGTGCGGCGAGAGGTGCGTGTGGGGCAGGTGACGCTCACACTGGGCGGCATCGCCAATGTGGGCACCATTCCTGCGTATCGCTCTAAAGGCTATTCGACTCAGTTGCTGCGTGACGCCATCACCGTGATGGAGAACGACGGCTTCGATTTTTCCATGCTTTTCACGGGCATCCACGGCTTCTACGCGCGACTGGGATGGGAGAACCTGCCGGTGCAGGTGATGTCCGCCGAGATCCGCCCAGATCTTCCCGTCCCTGAAGGGGGGGTACCGTATTCGCCCGCTCGCCGATGCAGACCTGGAGGCGCTATGTGCGTGCTATGAGCAGTGTAATGTAGGTCGCAGTTTCACCGTAGTGCGATCCCCTGCCTATCTGCGCGGCTGGACGGGTTGGGAAGAACGCACGCCGGGCGACGTGTATGTGGCAGAGGCAGCCAGCAAGGTGGTGGGATATATCGTCGCTCCGATGGGTGAGAAGCTCTCTGTTATGGAAGTAGGCTGGCTACCAGCGTACAGCGAGTGTGTGTTCGCGCTGATGCTGCATGTCACACGGCTGGCTTCGGAACGCCATGTGACACAGGCTCGTCTGCACATCCCCCGTGACCCTGCGTTGATGGGCGTCGTCTGCAACCTGTTCCATCATTTGACGTGGCACGAGCATGCGCTGATGGTGCGCGTGATACGTCTGCAGCCTCTGATAAACAAGCTTCTGCCTGAGTTATCCCGGCGCGTGCAGGCGGTGGGTGCCAGAGGTACGGTGCGGCTCCGATTGCCTGCAGGCACAACAGGACTGAGGGCGTTGGGCGACGAGGTGGTACGAGATGCAAACGCCCTGCCCGAAGTATCGGTAACACAGGCGCAGTTTCTGGGAATGGTTTTGGGGCTGCTGGGTGCCGAGGAACTGCCCGAACCCGTTCCTCCGCAGACTCGTGCCTTGTTGAATGTTCTCTTCCCGCGCCAGCCGGCGATATACTGGGCGTGGGATGGCTTCTAAAAAGTGTTGAGGAGCAGTACGATGGCAGAACAGCATCACATGCATCGCGAAATACACGAACAACCGCAGGTGATTCGCACCGTGGCGGAGAGGAGTGTACGCTCCGCACAGGCATTAGCGCAGGCAATACGCGACAGGGGCATCCAGTTCGCGATGATCAGTGCTCGCGGCACCTCGGACAACGCAGCACTCTACACGAAGTACCGTATGGAGATAGAAGCGGGTATTCCGGTGGGTTCAGCAGCACCTTCTATTTTCACGCTGTATCACGGACAGCTGAACCTTTCTCGCGCTCTGGTGCTGGGCATCAGTCAGTCCGGCAAGGCGCAAGACGTGGTGGAGGTCGTTTCCGCCGCACGCGCCGCAGGAGCGCTGACCGCCGCCATCACCAACGACCCCAGCTCGGAGCTGGCGCAGGTGGCGGAGCATGTGCTGCTCTGCCATGCGGGCGAGGAGCGCAGTGTCGCCGCCACCAAGACCTATACCGCTACCCTAGCAAACGTTGCGCTGCTGGTGGATGCCCTGGTGGGGCGAACGCGCCCGGGCGAGGACATCGAGGAAGCAGCACAGGGCATGGAGCAAGTGCTGGCAATGGAAGAGGAGATAGAGCTGCTCGCCGAGCGCTACCGTTACATGTCTGCGTGTATGGTGCTGTCGCGGGGCTACAACTTCTGCACGGCGCATGAAGCTGCGCTGAAGATGATGGAGACCGGTTACGTGATTGCACGTGCCTACTCCGCCGCCGACTTCCTGCACGGTCCGATTGCGGTGGTGGACACAGGCTTTCCCTGTTTCGTGTATGCGCCGAACGGTAGCGCCTATGCGACCATGCTCCAGCTCACCGCCAAACTGCGCGAACGCGGGGCGGAGATTGTGGTCATCTCCTGCAACCCGGAGATTCTGCGTCTGGCAACCCGTATGGTGGTGCTGCCGTGTGATATTGCCGAACGCATTAGCCCGCTGGTGTATATCGTTGCGGGGCAGCTGTTCGCGTTCCATCTGTCCGAAACGCGCGGATACGACCCGGACCGTCCACGTGGGCTGAGCAAGATCACGATTACCCGATGAGATGGCTTCTGTCGTGCGGACAAACAGGAGGTGGCTATGATTCAGCGACAGCGTCTGGTGGATGATTTTATCGCCTTGTGCCGTATCAACAGCCCGCCCAAACAGGAGGCGGAGGTCATCGAAGCGGTACTTCCTCGCCTGCAGCGGTTGGGACTGGAGGTTCAGCGCGATGAGGCAGGCAAGCATATCGGTGGGAACGCAGATAACGTCATTGCCCGCCTGCCTGCGAACGTGCCCCACGTGCCTCCTGTCTTCTTCAGCGCGCACTTCGATACGGTGGAACCCAATCCGAACGTGCAGATTCTCGTCGAGGACGACCTGATCCGCACCGATGGTAGATCTATCCTGGGCGCGGATGACAAGGCGGGACTGGCATCCCTGCTGGAAGCCATCGAGTGTATTGCAGAAAACAACCTGCCCCACGGTGAGATATGGCTACTGCTCAGCGTGGCGGAAGAGATAGGTCTTCTGGGCGCGAAGCACCTGCCTCTGGAACGGGTCAATGCCACGATGGGCTTCGTGCTGGACACGGGTCCGCCTGTGGGACGGGTAGTAGTGGGTGCACCGACGCACGACCACCTGACGATACGTGTCATAGGGCGCGCCGCGCACGCCGGGGCGGCTCCTGAACAGGGTATCAGTGCGATTGTAGCCGCTTCGAGGGCAATCGCTCGCATGAAGCTGGGGCGCATTGACGACGAAACCACCGCCAATATTGGCTCCTTTCACGGTGGACAGGCGACCAACGTGGTATGCCCGGAGGTGGAAATCCGCGCAGAGGCGCGCAGCCACAGCACGGAAAAGCTGGAAGCGCAGCTGGCTCACATGATAGCCTGCTTCCGCGAGGAGGCGGAGGCGATGGGTGCACAGGTGGAGGTGGAAACCTCGCGCCACTACCAGGCGTATCGCCTTTCTGAAGACGACCCGGTGGTGCGAATAGCCCGTGAGAGCGCGCTCGCGTTAGGGCTGCCCTACGAGGCGAAGCTGGCGGGCGGAGGCAGCGACGCAAACGTGTATAATGCGAAAGGCATCCCCACCGTAGTGCTCAGCACAGGCATGGACCAGGTGCACACTCATCAAGAATGCTGCCGCATTTCCGACCTGGAGAAAACCGCCTTATGGGTGCTGGAAATCGTGCGTCGAGTGGCGGAGGGAGCGCGTCCTCAGTAGCGCGTCGCTTCGGTGTGCATCCGCCAGCCGGATTCAGAACGACGGTACCGGCGTGTAGACGTTCCTCCCACCAGTGCGGTCTTCGCCCCTCAGCAGGTAAATGCGGTGCCTGCCACTGGTGTCGTTATGCACCACATACGCTGGCATGTAGCGCATGGTATACCCACATCGACGCTTGCTGGAATGGTTGGGGGCGGAGGCGTGAACCGTCCATGCATCGTGGAAGCTGCATTCCCCTATCGCCAGCTCGATGTCTACCGCCTGCGACTCGTCTACGTTTTGCAGTTCGGTGGAGAAGACGTGCGTCGCGATGTCCACCGGGCGGTACGCTTCGCGCCCGGGATGCTGCCAGCGATGCGAGCCGGGAATGACGCGCATGCAGCCGTTCTCTCGGGTGGACTCGTCTACTGCCAGCCAGAGGGTGATCACCTCCATCGGCTCCAGGCGGTTCCCCCAGTAGTCGCCGTCCGTATGCCAGGGCACCGCTTTGCCGTCGCCCCCCGGCTTGGCAATGAAGTGACTGCTCCACAGCACGATGTCGGGTCCGATGAAGCACTCGACCACATCCAGCACACGCGGATGAGCCAGATAGCGGAATAACCAGGGGTCTTCAAAATGAGGCACATCCAGCTCTTCAGGGCGTTTTCCGGGAGGTAGTGAAGCGATCATCTGGTCTACATGCTCGCGCAGAGCGTCCAGCTCCTCGCGGGTGAAGAGACGCCCGAACTTCAAGTAACCCTGTTGCCTGTAAAAGGCTACCTGTTCTGGGGTGGCACGAGAGACAACCTGCCAGTCGTGTTGGGACATTGCTTGCCCTCCATACAGTGTATTTTTCTAAGCTGATTATTTGGCTGATAGGGAACGCGCTTCCTGCTTGGACAAGCCGGAGAGCTTTCAGGGTCAACATTTCCTGTCAAGTGAGTGTGGGACTATGCCTGTATACTCATCAACTCCGACAGCCCTATCTCCAGGTTGGGGAACAATCGCGGGCGGAAGGGAGTATCTTCCTCCACTTGGCTGCGCAACACATAACCTTCCTCGGTCAGCTCGTACTCCGCAATGAGCAAGCTTTCGGGGTCAATCACCCAATAGAATCGTACGCCTGCCTGCTGATAGCCCTCCAACCAAGAAGATCTTTCTCCCTTTCGCGCGCAATGAAGGCGACGTCGGGAATATAGCCTCGCCCGTTGGGCAAAGCGACATCCACTTCCATTACCACTGTGCCTGTTCCATTCCAGCGGCAATAGTCGTGCAGGCGAGCGAACAGCAAACCGGTCACCTGCTGATGCTCGCGGCGTGGTGAGGGCATTGGAACCAGTTTTCCCTCTTCCAGCTCGTAGTAGGGTGGACCCTCGGGGAGAGCAAGCCACTCCTCCTGTGTCCACTGCTTTTCCAGCAATACCGCCTGCTGGCTCATGAAACCATCACCTCGTTTTGATTGTATCAGATTGCCACCTAGTGATGTAAGCACCACTCGGCAATCATGCGCACACGCTCTATCGGCTCTTCGCCACCGCCCTCAGGCAGCTCATCCGAGATGCCCAGCACCAAACGCGGGTGGAACAGCTTCACCAGCTTCTCTACCATCTCCATCACCTGCTCGCGCGTGAAAGGCGGCAGGAACAGGATAGCGGGGATGCCGTCCAGCAGTACCTTGTCGCCGATGTGCTCTTTGATTTCCTCCGGTGTCACGTCGCCCTGAGGCAGCGGGGTCAAAGCCTCCAGACCGTCGAAGGGCAGGTCTTTCAGATACGGCAATAGCGAGCGGAAGTAGCCGTCGATATGCACATGCGTGAAGATACCTGCCTTGCGCAGCTGACCGGCGCGCTTCTCCCAGAAGGGAACGAGATAACACTCAAAGTAGCGCGGGGAGAGCAGACTATCGTGGATATTCTCCCCGAAGTTCACGATTCGTACCATCCCGCTGGCGATAATCTGTTCATAGAGCGCGTCGTACGAGTCGTCTATGGCGCGCATGGTCTCTTCCACCTCACGGGGGGCGTCCGCCAGCGCGTAGATGAGGTCTTCCAGCTTCATCCATATCTGCGCCAGAGCCTGGTACGGGCTTTTGGGCACCCAGAACTGCGGTTCGCCACGATCGCCCATGAAGTCGCTTCCCTGCTGGAAGTTCTCGCGCGAGAAGGTGTAGGTGGTATGCTGATACAGCCAGCGCAGGGCGCGCAGGTCGTCTACTGTTTTCACGGCGAACTGCACCGTGCGCCAGGGACCATCTACCGTCCGCATGTAACGCTCCACCAGGTCGCCATACGGTGTCTCGTAGGCGACGTAGCCTTCCTCCTCGCCCCAGTGGTGGCGCATCTTCACTTGCGGGGAGAACTGCCGAACCACCGGGTCAGGCATGCCGGTGTAGTAATGCACGTAGCGCATGGACACCTTCAAGTCGTCAAACAGCTCCAGCAGGCTCATCTCACGATAGCGCGGGGGAAGTTTGCCGAACTGCTTGTGCCAGGCATACCATGGCTCGATGCGCGGTTGAAAGAACACATGCGGCAGCGGTTCACCCCGAAACACTCGCAAATTCATCTCACGAAAGGTCATGTTTGCCTCCTGTTCGATGGCGGGGTCTTCATCTTCTTACCGCAGAGGACGCAAGGAATACAGAGAGGACGCTCCAGGCACTCTGCGTCCCCTGCGGCAGGCACCTGGTAACACGGCTCAAATCAACAACAGCATGGGCGATTCCAGAAGCGCCTTCACCCTCTGCAGGAAGCGCGCGGCGGGTGCGCCATCCAGCACGCGATGGTCGAAGGTGAGGCACAGGTTCATCAGGTGACGCGCCACCATCTGTCCCTCGCGAATGGCGGGCTTCTCCGCAATACGCCCCACGCCCAGAATGCCCGTCTGCCCCGGCACCAGCACGGGGTTGAACATCTCCACGTCATACGCGCCGAGGTTGGTAATAGTGAACGTGCCACCCGACAGGTCATCGGGGGTGCTTTTGCCTGCGCGAGCGCGCTCCGCCATCTCTTTCAGCTCGCGAGAGATTTCGCCCAGCGTTTTGCAGTCTGCCCCCTTCACGACGGGAACCAGCAAGCCCTCTTCGACCGCCACAGCCACGCCCACGTTGATGTCGGCGTGTATCGTAATCTGGTCGTCCTGCAGGGTGGCGTTCATCAGGGGGAACTCCCGCAGGGCGCGTGCCACCGCCTTCACGATAAGGTCGGTGTAGGTCAGACGAGTGCCGTACGCCTTCTCCACCTCAGGCATCAGCTGTTCGCGCAGGCGCACACAATCGGTCATGTCCACCTCCGCCACCAGCGTCACCGGTGGCGCGGAGAAGAAACCTTTCACCACGTTCTCTGCGACCAGTTTGCGCAGACCAGCCAGTTTGATGACCTGCGCACCTGCAGGTGGCGCGGTCGGCGTGACAGGGGGAGGTGGTGCGGGGGCGACGGAAGGCGTGGTAGCGCGAAGCACATCCTCTTTGGTCACTCGTCCCCCGACGCCTGTGCCTGCAACCGCCGCCACGTCCACGCCTGCCTCTGCGGCCACCTTCTCTGCCAGCGGTGTCACGCGCGGCCTGGTGGACATCAGTTCCTGCCACACGCTTTCCACATCGCGTTCCAGGATGCGTCCCTGTGGTCCCGTGCCGCGTCCAGCGAGAGCCTGCAGGGGCACTCCCTTCTCCTGCGCCAGTCGTCGTGCGCGTGGGCTGATGAACAGGCGTTGCTCGGTGGTTGTTGTCGCAGAGGTCTGCGCGACGGGTGCCGTCTGAGCCGATTCTCGTGCCGCTACCTGAGCCGCAGCAGGTTGCGGTTCGGGCTTCGCACCTGGTGTTAGCAGGGCGGAGATGTCCTCATCGGGCGTCTTGCTGATAATGGCAATGGGGGCGTTGACGGGAATGGTTTCTCCCTCTGCCACCAGAATCTTGCGCAGATAGCCTTCAAAGGTGGCGTCCACTTCCAGGTTGGCTTTATCGGTCATCACCTCGGCGATGATGTCGCCACGACGGATGTAATCCCCTTCCGCTTTGAGCCACCGGGTAATGGTACCCTCCTCCATCGTTTGCCCGAGCATGGGCAGGTTGAAATACTCTGCCATCCTTTCCTCCTATTGCATGCGGTAGACGCGCAGGTGGTCGATACCAAACCAGCCCGTGTCGCCCACTGGCAGGTTCTCTATCTCCACACGCAACTCTTTGACATCGCGCAACAAATCCCCTGCCCGCCACTCTACGTTCACCCACAACCCCGGGCGCAGCGTCGCTGGTTGGGGCAGACGGTGTTCATGTCCCCCACTGTCTACCAGCACTACCGTCGCGCGACACGTCACGCTGACCTGCAGCGGCAGGAAGATGTCCACCGCCAGCGTATCGCCGAAGCGCGACCAGTCGCTGGATTCGGGCATCAGGCGGACGACGAGCGCAGGCTGGTACTCCAGAGAACGACTCATCACCTTGAGCCAGTACGCTCCCTGACTGGCACCACCGCGCACGCGCTGTAGGGCGATGGCGCTGTTCTCGCCCTGCCAGCCACCCGCTGCGATTTCGAAATCGCTCAGCACGTAAGTCGCCCCAATCGGCCTGGCACTGACCGTGCTTGTTTCCGAAGCGGATACGGGCGTAGCCTCTGGCTTGGAGAGGATGCCCCAGTCTGCCAGATAGTGTCGCCACTGCCCGTCGTTGCCGCTCAGCACCACCCACGCCCCCACAGCCACTAGCACCGTAACGGTGGACGCCAGTGCTGCTGCCCAACCCCACCGGCGCTTGCGCGGAGAAACAGCCACCTCCTCGGGCGGTGTGGTGATGACCGTCCTCTCCACCACTGGCTTGGGTGTTTGGGGACGGGCATGGAAGATGTCTGTTTCGCCTTGCACGCCCGACGTCAGCATCGCCAAACCCAGGTCCTCTGCAAAGGCACGCGCGGACTGATAGCGTTTGGCAGGCTCTTTCTCCATTGCTTTGCGCAGCACGCGCTCCACGGCGGGCGAGAGGTCTTCGGCAGGGGTGGGTTGCTCGTAGATAATCTTGTGCATCACCGCGGTAATCGTGCTGGCATCAAAAGGCTTAGAGCCGGTGAGCAGTTCGTAGGTGGTTACCCCCAGTGAGAACACATCCGAGCGCCCATCTATCTCCTCGCCTACAATCTGCTCCGGCGACATGTAGGCAGGCGAGCCCACCATGATTCCCGCCTGGGTGCGCACCAGGTCGTTTGCCAGCCGTGCGATACCGAAGTCGGTTAGCTTCACGATGCCGTCTTCCAGCAGGGCGATGTTGTCGGGCTTGACGTCGCGATGGATGACACCTCGCGCATGGGCGTAGTCCAGTGCACTGGCAACCTGCTTCACGATATTCAGCACGCGGTCTGGGGGGATTTTGCCCTCCTCATTCAGCACCTCGCGGGCGGTTTTGCCATGCATGAACTCCATGGCGATGTAGTGCATACCATTGGCACTGCCCACCTCGTAGATAGTGACGATATTGGGGTGAGAGAGCTTGCCTGCCGAACGCGCCTCTCGCTCGAAGCGACGCACCATATCCAGACGCTCGCTCTCGCTGATGATGGAGGGCAGCACCAGCACCTTCAGTGCCACGGTACGCCCGATGAGCTCATCCTGCGCTTCATACACATGCGCCATGCCCCCTACTCCCAGCTGGCGTACGATGCGGTATTTACCAATGTGTGTGCCTATCACGGAAACCTCACCACTTTCCTTGAGCCTCTACCCTTTATTGTCGGTTCATCATCATCCGTTCTTCTTCGCGCTGGCGATCGCGTTCCGCGATGGCTTCACGCTTGTCGTACAGCTTCTTCCCTCGCACGATGGCGATTTCCACCTTGGCGTAACCGCGCTTGAAGTATATCTTCAGCGGCACGATGGTCAACCCTTTCATCTCCGCCTTACCCATCAGGCGGTGGATCTCCCACTTATGCAGCAGCAGTTTGCGGGGACGTATGGGGTCGGGGTTATAGCGGTTACCGTGCGAGTAGGGGCTGATGTGCAGGTTATACAGCCATACCTCGCCGTCTTCCACTTTGCAGTAGGCGTCCTGCAGATTCACCCTGCCCGCGCGCACCGACTTCACCTCCGTACCCACCAGCGCGATACCCGCCTCGAAGGTCTCCAGTATCTCGTAGTCATGGTAGGCGCGGCGGTTGACCAGCACCACACGTTCTCCCAATTCCCCCGTCTTCTGACCCTTCTGTTTCGCCATAGAGGTACCCGAACAAAAATGTCGTTCCACCTTATTATAGTCCATCCCCTTGTTCGCAGGCAACCGACGCCGCCCGATATGCGGTAAGGATTCTCCTCGCGCCACGGCGAAAAGAAACATACAGTACCCTTATCCCGTCTGTACCTGTGGAATACTCACTGAGGAGGTAACGATACGATGAACTGGCGACAGTTCGCGGTGGTGATAGCGGCAACCGCTATCCTTTTCACGCTGGCATGGGCGCAGGTTTCGCCGGATAGCCAGAAGTGCAGTGCCCACATGAAGAAGGCTCTGAAGGCGGTGCAGATGTATCTGCAGGAGTGGGACAACATGTTCCCACCAGCCACCACCGCCCAGAAGCTGAGCGAGGCGCTGCAACCCTACGCGGCGGATAAGTATGTGTTGACCTGCCCCGTCACTCGCAAGGATTACAGGACCAACCCGCATGTCACGTGGCGCCCCGCCAGCATGTACCCCAAGCTGAGCGAGGTGGTGGTGCTCTATGACGCAGTACCTCACAAGGACAAACGCTATGTGGTGGGCTTTGCGGATGGCTCGGTGAAGGTCGTCACCGAGAAGGAACTGGCTGCCATCAAGCAGAAAGCAAGGCTGAAATAGTCTCTGGAGGGGGGCGCTCTGTTGCGACCATGCAGGTTCAGCGACTCGGACGGAGCCTCGCCCCCCACCGGCGGTGCAGATGAGGAGACCTCATGCCGATACGATATAACCCGTATGCACAACGTTATCCGCTCTGGCTCAAAGGCAACCTGCACGCACACACCACCCTCAGCGATGGCGAACTGCCTCCCGATGACATGCTGGACGCTTTCGTCCGGCGGGGCTATGACTTTGTGGCACTTACCGACCACGATGTGGTGGCTCTCCCCAACGAACAACATCCTCCGCAGATTCTCTTCCTGCCCGGGGTGGAACACAGCGCGCAGCAACACATCCTGCGTATCAATGTGGCTTCTACCCTGCCTCATGACCTCAGCTACCAATCGGTGATAGACCTGACAGTGCAAGAGGGCGGTCTGGTCATCCTGAATCATCCCAACTGGGGGGAAAACTTCGACCACTGGCGCGACACGCAACTGCTGCATCTGGAACGGTATCACGGCATTGAAATCTATAATAACGTGATTGAGTACCTGGAAGGCAGTTCGTACGCCCTGGACCGCTGGGACAGGTTGCTTTCGGCGGGCAAACAGGTATGGGGCTACGCCAATGAAGATACCCACCGTACCCTGCAGATAGGTTCGGCGTGGAACGCGGTCAACGTGCGAGAACGCAGTAAAGAGGCGGTTCTGGAAGCGTTGAAAGAAGGCAGGTTTTACGCCTCTACCGGTGTCGTGATAGAGGAGATCACGGTAGAAGATAGCATCTATCGGGTACGCACGCAAAACGCAAGGGAACTGCGTCTGGTGACCCTGCAGGGACAGGTTATAGAGCGTGTGAGCGGTAGTCAAGCGGTCTTCTCCCTGAGTAAAGCACGCATCTATGCTCGCGTGGAAGCGCTTGGCGAAGGACAGGCTCGTGCATGGACACAACCGGTGTTTCTGGAGTAGGCGACACGACATGGTGAAGGTTTTTCTCTCGCGTACGTTCTGGAGGGCTTGGCTCCTGCCGAGCCGGCGCCGCAGGCTTCAGCCTGCGTCCACCATCGCGATATGTTTTCTGTTGCTCTTCTTTGCCGTTCTCGCTCAGGCAGATACTCGCTGGCACTTCCGCGCCACTATTGGCGTGGATGACGGCGTGTTGGGGCGCCCCGGTGCAGCCATTTTCCGCGTGTTCGTGGGTGACGAAAAGGTATACGAAAGCCCCGTGCTGAAGGCAGGAAACAGCCCTATCACCCTCCATATTCCCCTGCGCAGCACGGATTCCCTCACTCTGGAGGTCGCGGATACCGGCGACGGCCATGGCGGGGACTGGGGCAACTGGTGCGACGCCCGCATTCAGGACGATTCGGGGCAGACCACCATCTGGCTCAGTGACCTGCGCGAACAGGTGCTGGAGGAATGGATTACCACCCGCAAAGACCGCAACATCGTCGGGCAACCGCTGAAGCTTCAGGGACGCATCTACCGAAGAGGGCTGGGTACCATCTCCGGCTCCCGCATGAAATACGCCGACTGGTACACCCACTGGCAGCAAAGAGAAGGTCTCCTGAAGAGGGAGGAACAGCAAGCGGTGCGCCGGCTCCAGTTCCTGCGCCTGGGGGGAAACCTGTACGGAGCGCAACTGCTGGTGAACGGTCGTCCGACAGGTGCGTTGCCAGCGTCCATTCCTCCCTCCGCGACGGTGCAGGTGAGGCTGACGCTGGACAAAGGGCAGAGGTTATGGAACCATCCCCTTTGGGAAAGCGTGCGAGTGCGCTCGGCGAAGGGGGTGATACCCCTGCGTCTGTGGCATCCCGAAGACATCCAGCTGCTCTCCCCTTCGCAGGAGGCAGACCTGCCCGTCCTGAACGGGACGGCATACCCCGGCGTGTCTGCTGTGAGCGGAGAGATACTGTTAACGTACCGTTACCCCTTCCGACAAACCTCTGCAGCGCTACCCAGCCCGCCTGCGAAAGCGCGGTACACCCTGCAGTTGTGGTGTGCCGTGCGTACGCCTGCAGAACAAACTACCCCACGCTACAGCACCCTGAGTGTGGCAGTGTACGAGGGGCAAACCTTGCGGGCGCGTACCCGCTTGCTAAGCGCGGGTGAGGTGCAGGCACTCCCCGAGCTGCTTCTGCAAGGCAATGCGCCGCTTCGAATCGTGGTGAACGATGCTGGCGACGGCAATCTGGACGACGAAGTGTACATCGGCGGAGTGCTGAAAGAGCGCGCTAGCGGGCGGTCTACCCCTGTTACCCACCTGCCTTACTTGCTGGAGGAGACCTCGCAGGAGGCGGTGCAGGTATTCCACTTCCCCACCTCCGAGATGCGCTGGAGCACACATTCCTTGTCCGTCCAGCCCACTTCGGCGTTCCGCGTGCAGGCTCCTGCTCATATCGTGCTGGAAGGCTATGGCGCCGCGATGGCTCGTCTGGATAACGCCGCAAGGCTGGTGCGCGAGGCGGAATGGCTGTGGAAGGCAGGCAAGGTATCTGAGGCGACCGAGAGGCTGGCAATCGCACAGAGGCTGGACGAGGGCAATCCACAGGTGTATCGCCTGCGCGCACAGATGGCAGGGGCAGCTGGCAGGAACGACATCGAGCTGCAAGCATGGAAACGCCTGGTGGAAATCTCGCGGGCAAACCTGCCCCTGCGACGGCAGGCAAAGGAGCGCATCGCCGAGCTGTATCGCCTGCTGGATGGCAACCGCCCCGAATGGGAGTTCCGCTTGCCACCTGCCCCTCCTCCCAACGCCGATGTTGGCACGCTGACAGGCGGAATCTGGAGACTGCAACTGAAGCCCTTCTCTCCTGTCGACGACATGCAAACAGGCGAACTCCGTTTCACCGTGTCGCAGGAGCATTCCGGCTGGTGGTTGCAGGGGTGCCTCGACACGCGCGGGCTGGCGGTCACGGCGTCACTGGAGCGCAAGCAGGGAAGCCTCTGGCAAACAGTGTGGCGCATCTCCCCTGCCGAGCCTCAAGAGTTTCCCCAGCTGGTGTGTCCGGTGTCTGCTGGCGAATACCGCCTGTGCATCCAGCACGACAGCACGCGCGACGGCGTGGAAGGCAGCTTTCACGTCGCACTGAGCCTGTCACTCTCGCGCGAGAAACCAGCACCTGCACCACCGCGATGGACGTATCGCCTGCGCACGGACGGCTCCGCCGAGGTAGAGGCAACCATCACGGGCACGATAGCGCTGCCGGTTCCTCTCACTGCCGACGACCTGCAGGTGGAAGGGGCACGATACTCCCTGCTGCCGCCGGTATACGAGTACCTTTCCCGACTGGACCTGCGCCATGCGCAGGTGCTGCTGCTGCAACCGACGGCTGAGCGGGCTACCGTGCGCTTCCGCTGGCTGGATGCGGCGTACAACGTGCCGATGCCCCGCTATGCCCCCGACCGCAAAGAGCACTTTTACTTCCGCTCGCTCGCCGGCTTGGGCAAGGCGCAGGGAGAGATGGATGTCACCGTCCATCTGCCAGAGGGTACGGGCGAAATTGATACTCTGGTTCCCGAACCACAATCTCGTGAGGGCACCACCCTCCGCTTTCGCTTGCCGCAGGACAGGGTAGCTGTCGTCAACGCCAAACATCCCCAGATGAACACCCGCTGGCTCACGGCGACCTATCGGCGCATGACCATCCATATCCCCGACACTCCCTTCTACCGCCGCTGGCTGCCCGAGTATCTGGCTTTGCTCATGCGCATTTACGACCGCGAACGGCAGATAGTGGGCGGTTACGAGCCAGAGGATGCGCTCTTTGTCTCGCTGACCGCTCCCGCGCAGCTATCGGGCTACGGCGGGGCAACCTGGGGTGGACCACACTCCGAAACATGGATTGCCTGCACCGGCCGGGTTGGACCCTACAACCTGCGCTACGAATCGGGCGGCGACGGCGTAGAAGCACACGAGCTGAAATGGGTATTCCTGCATGGTGTGGGCAAAGGACTGCCGCACTGGTTGCAGACAGGAGCAGTCATCTACATCGAGGAACAGGGCAAACTGGCTGGTAACACCGCCTTCCCCGACGTGTGGTTTCAGCGGTCGCTGCGCCCGGGCGCGGATGCCTTCCGCAAACGGTTTCCGAACCCGCCCACCCCGTTACAGTGGTCGGAAAGCGAGTTCCGCCAGCAACCAGCGGCGCAGCGAATGCTCGGTGAGGCGATGGCGCACGAGATACTACGCACTATTGCACAGCGCTACGGCAACCGCGCGTGGGCGGAACTGTTCCGCCGAAACCGTGAGGGCAAGATGGGTCTCAAAGACCTTCCCGACCGCGACAAGAACCAGCGCATCATCGATGTGCTGGTAGAGATCACGAAAGACGCCGGGGTGAAGCGGCTGTTCGAGGGATGGGGGTTCCGATAGCCCATCACATCACACTGCCTCACATGCATTGCCAAAGCCAAGCTGCTCAGGAGACCCCCTGAGCAGCTGCGGATTTCACACCTTTTGCCTTTTCAGATGCTGAAATCTACCGCATCAGCATCTCTATCGCCTTGTCCAGCTGGGGGTCGCGCTCAGCCAGCCAATCGTCCGGGCTCATCCACACCTGCACATCAGGCTTCTCGCCGATGTTTTCCATTGGCGTACCGTCTAGGCGGTAGACACCACTTTGCGGCATTCGCGCCCCCGTGCCGTCCACCAGTTGCAGTCCCCACGTCCAGATAACGTATCCAGGTGTAGGCATGCCCACCAGCTTTGCCAGCCCCTTGGTACGCATGGCGTAGGGGAACATCTCCGCGTTAGAGTAGCTGTGTTCGTTCATCAGCACGATGATGGGCTTGTCCCAGGCGCGGCTCGGAGCAGGCTCCACCGCACCGTCACGCGGACGGTAGAAACCGTGCGGCTTACGCTCCAGCCAGTCCACCAGCGTGTCGGAGATATTGCCCCCTCCGTTGAAGCGCACGTCGATGATCATCGCCTGCTTGCCGACGACCTGCTCGTACACTTCACGCTCGAACTGCACCTGATTACCAAAGCCCATGCCCGAGATGTGCACGTATCCGATTTTGCCGCCGCTTTTTTCGTCGGTGTATTTGCGCAGGCGCTCGATGCGGTTGCGGTAGATGAGGTCACCCCACTCGCCCGAGCTGAGCACACGATACTTGACCACCCTCGCGCCATCCTTGCTGGGCTTAGAGTTGACCAGAAACTCGAACTCACGCCCCTGTTTGTCGTTGATGAGCTTCCACAGGTTCTCGTCAAGGGTAACATCCTGCCCATTAATCGCCAGTACGTACTCGCCCTCGCGGATGCGTGTTTGCGGATAGGAGCCGGGTGCGCCCTGTGGCACTTTGCCCACCTTGATTCCGGGTCCTTCGTAGCTGTAATCGAAGGTGAAGCCCAGATGCGGTGTGACGGGGCTGGGATTGCCGCCGGGGGCAGGAGAGACTTCCGAATGGGAAGCTTCCAGCTCGCCGACCATCATCTGAAGCAGGGTAGCAAACTCCTCGCGGGTCTCGACGGCGTCCAGCAAAGGCTCGTAGCGCTTGCGAATGGCTTCCCAGTCCCTGCCGTGGAAGTTGGCATCGTAGAAGCCGCGATGGTAGCTGCGCCAGAACTGCGTAAACGCCGCCCTGCGCTCAGCACGCACGTCGCGGTCCCAGTCTGCGGTGAAGGTGACCTTCTCTTGCGGGTTATTGCCTTCCAGCTTCATCGTCCACAACTCGCCGTTGCGGATGAAGAAAAGCCGCTTGCCATCAGGGGATACACGCAGGCTGGATATTCCTCCGCCGGTCGTGAGCCGCTTGGTCTCCTTGCCGTCGTACGACACCGACCAAATATCACCCTCGGAGAGGAAAAGGATCAGCCCTTCGCTGCTTACTGTGAGGTCTGACTGTGGATTCTGATTGACCACCTTGCGAATCCGCCGCTGGATATCCTGAAAATCAATCTCTACGACAACCTTTTCCTTAGGCTTCTCGAACTTGAGGTCGGTATCCACCGTACGGGCAGGTTCCTCTTTGAGCGGCAGGACATACAGCCCGTTCCCATCGCGGTCGCTCTGGAAGAAAAGGTACTTGCCGTCAGGAGACCAGGCAGGCTGACTGTGGTAAGCGTTCAGATGGGTGACGTTCACCGCGTCACCTCCTGTGGCGGGCACGATCCAGATATTCCACGCCAGGTCTTCTCCGCGATAGGTAAACGCCACCCAGCGCATATCGGGCGACCAGGTGAACTGGCCACCGCCCAAGCCGTACCAGTGTGTGCCGGGCACCTTCGCCAGTCGCTTGACTTCGCCGGTCTCCAGGGTCAGCACATACAATCCCCCCTCGCTCCCTGACACCCAGAAGCCCAGCTGCTTGCCGTCGGGAGAAAGGCGTGGATTGGTAACATCTTCTGACCGGTTCCAGAGGGGTTTCACCTGCAAAGTCTCGATATCCAGCTCGTACAGGCGTGTATTGAACTCGCGGTCAGAGGTGAAGTAGAGCTTCTTACCGTCCGCCGACCACACGAAATCCGAGTCATCCCCCGCCCAGTCGGTGAGGCGACGGGCAATTTCCGCACTGCGCCCCGCAACACCCTTCGGTTTGTCGATAAGCACCGTCCAGATGTCGCCACGCAGTCCAAAGGCGAACACTTTACCGTCGGGCGAAGGTTCCGCCTCAGTGACGCCGGAGGTCAGCACCTCGCGCCGTCGGGTGTTCTGCTTTTCGTCTTCGGCAGCATAGAGCACGATTTTTTGCGGATGACGTGAGCCAGCAGGCAGCAACCACAGGTCATGTTCATACTCGAAGGCGATATCACCGGTGCGCAGGGCTACTGTCGGAAAGCGCACCGAGCCGCCGGTAAAGAAGGTCCATTGCCTGCCACGTCCTTCCAGATCGAATATCCACAGATTGGGGGTTCGGCTGGGGCTGTCCACAATCTTGGGAATGGTGGTGCCCAGCTTGCTAACCGAGGGTGTTTCCTCGCCGATGGTGACGGTGAGCAGGCTCTTGCCGTCGGGCAGGAACTTCGTCCACAGGTGCTGGCGGTTACTGTTTGTCAGAGCACGGCGCGTGTTTCTGGTCAGGTCCAGTAGCCAGATTTGTGCCGCGGCTGATCCCACATAACGTGGGCGGGTCCAGTGGAAACCATACCGCCCATACACCACCATCTTGCCATCCGGCGAGTAGCTCGGATAGTTGATAGAGGCGTAGTCCTCAGTTAGCTTCTTGAAGCGCAACGTGCGCACATCCAGTGCAAAGAGCGTGTTGTTCGTGGTATCGCGCACCGAAGAGAACAGCAGATACTTGCCATCGGGGCTCCAGCCATACGCGATTTCGCTGTTCGCGTGATAGGTTAACTGTCGCACCTCCCCTCCGTCTGCTGGCACCACAAAAATGTCCCAGTTGCCGTTGCGCAGGCTGGAGAAAGCAATCCATCTGCCGTCGGGCGAGAAGAGCGGAAAAGCATCCATCTCCACATGGCGAGTAAGAGGCGTTGCCTGTCCACCCGTCGCAGGAGCGACCCACACATCTCCGCGGTACACGAAGGCGATTCGCTTGCCATCGGGACTGAGGGCAGGCATACGCGCCCCCATGATGGGCTGAACAGGGGGCACGGGCAGCTGTGCCCAGAGCCGTACAGGCGCCAAGAAGATGCAAAACGCGCACCACAAAGCAATAGCCGCTCGTTTCATGCTACAACAGTTAGCAACAGAGCAACCCGATTCCTGTCGCCTGACCACTCCATTTATCCCGACGTCGATGCTACGGGCATCGCGCTTGCCAGCCACCACATGACCATCGCGCTGGCGAAAAGCATCAGCATGGCAGCGGTCACGTAGGGCGCACCCATGCCCAGATGTCCAAAGCTCCACCCACCCCATGCAGGTCCGAACACGCGAGCCAGACTGCCCAGCGATTGTGTGACTCCGAATACTTCGCCGCGACGGTCGGCGGGCGCCAGTTTGGAAAGCAAGCTGTTCAGACTAGGTCCGGCAACGCCCCCTCCCACTGCCATCATCGCCAGCGCCACCAGGAGCCAGCCTGTGGATGGCATGAAAGGGATCAACAGCAGAGCAGGCACCTGCATCAGATAACCACCGAGGAGCAGGCGATTCTCACCGAATCGCGCGCTTAGCCTGCCGACCAAACCGCCCTGCACCACCACACCCATCATGCCCAGATAAGCGAACAGGTAGCCGCATTCGCGCTGGTCTAAACCGTAGCGGTGCTTTGCCAGCAAGACAAAGGTCGACTCGAGGTTGGCAATCGCAAAAACGGCGACGAACAACACCAGAGCCAACAAGCCTACATGTGGTATCGCCAGAATACGTGGCAGGTCGCGCAGAGGCAAGGCGTACCACTCACCCGTGCGTCGTCGTTTTTCAGGTGACAGGCTTTCGGGGAGCCGCCAGAACGCGCTGAGCCAGTTCATGCTTGCCAGTATCGCGCCTCCCATACCAATAGCGAAGTTCCCTCCCCACGTCCCCAGCAGGCCACCAACCGCCGGGCCGAGAATAAAACCGACCCCAAACGCTGCGCCAATCAGCCCCATGGCACGGGTACGCTCCTGCGGGGGGGTGATGTCGGAAATATATGCCTGCGCGGCGGAAAGATTGGCGGCGGTGATACCAGCCAGCAGGCGTGAGAAAAAGATGGTCCATGCATCACGCGCCAGCGCGAACAGAATATACGAAACCACAGAGCCTGCGATGCTCACTAGCAGCACTGGACGGCGCCCCACCCTGTCCGACAACCTGCCCCAGAAGGGCGCAAAAAGGAATTGCATCAGCGAGTAGATCGCCTGAATCATGCCGATAAAGGCAGGGGTAGCATGAAAGGCATCTGCGTAATACTGCAACTGCGGAATAATGAGTCCAAAACCCAGCAGGTCTAAAAAGATAGTAAAGGTCACAACCTGTTTCGCAGATTTCAACCGGTCTGGCACAACCCTTTCCTCCACCCAGAGATGACAGCATATCAGAATCGTACCCCAGAATATCTAGCGAGAGCAAGAGTCATCCCCGCAGGGTTTTTGAGGGCTAACTTGACATTTTCAACGCCTTTCAGTATACTATATGTGAAAATAGGAACGAATACTATTTCTAATTCCGGAGTGAATGATATTCCGATGCGCAACACAAGGCAACGACAGGTGGTTCTGGACATCGTGCGCAGCACCGATGCCCACCCCACGGCGGACTGGGTGTATGAGCAGGCGCGGAAGATCATACCCAACATCAGTCTGGGTACAGTGTATCGCCTGTTAGGGCGCCTGGAGGAAGAGGGGCTGGTCGTTCATCTGGAAGCCGGATCCCGCAAGAGCCGCTTTGATGGGCAACCCGGTGCGCACCAGCACATTGTGTGCGAGCGCTGTGGACGCATTACAGACGTTCCTGACGTCGTAGATCAAGCAGCGATCGAACACCTTCAACAGCTCACTGGCTACCGGGTGAGCGTGCATCGTGTAGAGTGGTTTGGCATCTGTCCGGAATGTCAGCAGGCATAGAACGTTTAGTGTGACCGTTCAGGAATACTTTTGTATGGAAGGAGGAGGAACATGTCCGAGAACACACCAATGTACTGCAGTAAAGCCAAGGTGGGCAAACCTGCCCCTGACTTCACGATGTTCACCACTGCCGATATGGATAAGCTCCAGTCGAAGGTTTCCCTATCGGACTACCGCGGCAAGTGGCTGGTACTGTTCTTCTACCCTCTGGACTTCACCTTCGTGTGCCCCACCGAGATCCTCGCCCTCTCTGACCGCTATGAGGAGTTCGTGGAGCTGGGCGCGGATGTGCTGGGGGTATCGGTGGACTCCGTGTACTCGCACCGGGCGTGGATTAACACCCCGCGCGAGAAGAACGGACTGGCTGGCTTGAAGTTCCCGCTGGCGTCCGACATCACGAAGCAGGTGTCGCGCGACTACGGCGTGCTGGTGGAAGAAGAGGGCGTTGCCCTGCGCGGTCTGTTTATCATCGACCCCGACGGCATCCTGCAGTACGCCGTGATACACAACCTGAATGTCGGGCGCAGTGTGGACGAAACGCTGCGCGTGCTGGAAGCACTGCAGACGGGTGGCTTGTGCCCCGCCGACTGGAAACCTGGCCAAAAGACACTGAGCTCGGGGGGTTAAGCGATGCCTTTGCGCATAGGCACGCCGATACCTGACCTGCGTGGCGTCACCGAGTGGCTCAACGCCGAGCCGGATTGGGAAGCGTTGAAAACCCATCCGGTACTGGTCCACTTCTGGTCGGTGAGCTGTCATCTCTGCCACGAAAACATGCCGAAAGTGCTACAGTGGCGTGATGCGTACACTCCAGTGGGTCTGCAGGTGATCGCTATCCACATGCCTCGCGCCGACTGGGAAACCGATGTGGAGACCGTTCGGCAGAAGGCAACGGAGCTGGGCATCAACCATCCCTGCGGCATCGACAACCTGCATCGCGTGGCGGAGGCTTATGAGAACCAGTGGGTGCCTGCCTACTACCTCTTCGACCACGAGGGCAAGTTGCGTGGACGAACGGCAGGACACGCAGGCTTGTCCATGCTGGAGAACACCCTGAAACGCCTCTTCGAAACGCAGTAAAACCGACTGGGGACACTGTCCCCAGTCGGCGTTGTGTGATATAATTCCGTATGTGGAAAACGCTATGAGCCTCGAGCGCGTCTCCATATACGTGCACATACCTTTCTGCGTCAAGCGCTGCGCCTACTGTGACTTCAACACCTACGCCTGGCGCGGCAGTATCGTGCGCCGCACGCTGGAGGCGATACGCGCCCACGTCGAGAGTACGGATGCAGAGGACGTGGTGGTGCCTACTATCTTCTTCGGAGGGGGGACACCATCTTTTCCCGAGCCCGAATGGATTATCGGTATTCTGGAAGCCATCCGCCGCCGCTTTCGCGTATTGCCCGATGCTGAAATCAGCCTGGAGGCAAACCCCGGCTCAGCGGACCGCTCGCGCTTCGCGATACTCAGGCAGGCAGGATTCAACCGGCTCAGCATGGGCGTGCAGGCGTTCGACGACCGCCTGCTACAGGTGCTAGGAAGAGTACACTCCTCTGCGGAGGCGATACGCTCCTATGAGGCGGCACGTGCTGCAGGTTTCGAGAACATCAATCTGGACCTGATGTTCGCCCTGCCCAGTCAGACCATACGCCACTGGCAGCGCACTCTGCGCACCGCGATCAGCCTGCAGCCGGAGCACCTCTCCTGCTACGCTCTGACCATCGAGCCGAACACACCGTTCTACACCATGCACCAGCAAGGGTTGCTCCAGCTGCCCGACGAGGAAGAAGACCTGCGGATGTATCAGCACGCCATTCGCGTTCTGCCCCGTGCAGGCTATGAGCACTACGAAATCTCCAACTTCGCCCGACCGGGCTATCGGTGCCAGCACAACATGGTCTACTGGCGCAACGAGCAGTATCTCGGCTTCGGCCCGGGGGCGGTATCCTATCGGCATGGCGTCCGATGGAAGTGCCTGAGCAATCCACGTCGCTATGTGCAGGCGGTGTCGGAGGGGCTTTCGCTGGTAGAGGAGGAGGAACGCCTGGACGCGGATGCTTCTCTGGGCGAGACCATCATGCTGATGCTTCGCCTGCGGGATGGCGTGGATGTGAAGGCAGTAGAGCAGCGATACGGGGTGAACCTGACGCAACGCTACGCCCCCCAGCTCCACCGGCTGCAGCGCCTGCGACTGCTGGAGGTCACCTCCCATTACTGGCGTATCACCCCTAAAGGACTACCGATCGCCAATACCATCTGCGCGGAGTTTCTGGCATGAGTGAAGAGCAGGTACAGCTGCAGGAAGGACAGGCTCGCTTCGTCGTGCCGGTAGAGCTTTTCTTCAACCCTCGCGCTCGTCTCGCGAGGGATTTCGGCGTGCTGGCGATGCGCGCAGAAGCAGAGCTGCAGGAACGGCGCTTGCACGTGATTGACCTGATGGCAGGAATCGGCACACGAGGCATCCGGTATGCGCTGGAAGCACCCGTAGAACGCCTTGTGTTGAACGATGGCAACCCGGCAGCGGTAGAGGCAATCCGGCACAATCTGGGGATCAACACCATTCCTCCTGATGTGCAGGTAGAAGTGACCTGCGAGCAGGTGCATCGCCTGTGTTACGCCATGCGCCTGCGCGATGAACGCTTCGACTGGGTGGACCTGGATGCTTTCGGTAGCCCTTCCGTGTACTGGCACGCCGCATCGCTGGTCCCTCGCTGGGATGGCGTGCTGTATCTGACGGCAACCGATATGGCAGCACTGTGTGGTAAACTGCGCGAGCCGGCTATACGCCACTACGGAGCCGTGACCCGCGCGTGGGAGTGTGCGGACGAAATCGGCGCCAGAGTGCTCATCGGAGCCTTACAACAAAGTGCAGGAGAGCGCGGATTATACTATGACCCCCTCTTTGTGCTGGATGAGGGCTACGCGATGCGGATCGCCGTACGCTTGCGTTATGGCTCTTCCTCGTTTCCCACGCAGCACATCGGCTGGTTGGTGCAGTGTATGGGATGCTTTAGCCAGACTACCCTGCCCCTGCACGTGACGGTAGGCAGATGTCGCGTGTGCGGTAGTGAAGACGTACAGTGGGCGGGACCGCTGTGGACAGGTTCGCTCTACGACGCGGAGTTCTTGCACCTCATGAGCGTGGAGGCGCGCAAGGCAGGACATCAGGCGCTGCTGAGGCTGCTACGGCTCATGGTGGATGAAGCGGATTCACCCGCTGGCTACTATGCTGTGCCGGAGCTGGGCAAACGCACTCGTCTGGGTCACCTGCCCCCTATAGATGCACTGGTGCAGCAGCTGCGTCGGGAGGGATACGTCGCCTCACGCACTCATTTTGAAACCGCTGGCTTCAAGACCAACGCCCCCTATCCTGTGACTCAGTGTATCGCACAGCAGCTGTAATCACAAAACTATACATCTGCGCAGATTCTGGCTGACGCTATTGACAACGCTTTCCGATTCATCTATGATAAGCCCAGGAAATTTCGCAGGAGGCGCCCGTCTATGCGTGCGAACACAGCATGGCAAGTTCTTACACTGATAGCTCTGCTTGCAGCAGGTGTTTATTCGGCACCTTTGCGGCTTCCCGCTACGCCTGTTGCCAGGCAGGCGACGATACGGCAGGAGTATCGCGACGGACAGGTGCTGGTGAAGCTACGCCCACAGTATGTACAGGCAGCACAGCGTGCTCTCTCTCCAACGACAACAAGGACCGCCGTGGCAACAGCGCTACAACCCGTTCTGGAGAGTATCCCTGAGCTGGCAGGAGCGCGTGTGGAGCGGACTATCGAGAGGATCGGCTGGGCAGTAGTGCGTCTGCCTCAGGGAGTGTCGGTCGCGCGCGCGGTAGACCTGCTCCACAAACAACCGCAGGTACTCTACGCGGAGCCGAATTACATCGTACGTCCACTGCTGCCGGAGCCGAACGACCCGAAGTTCCACGAATATGACTCTGGTAAAATCTCAGGCATCCCCAATCTGTATCCGTACCTCTGGGATATGATCATCATCCAAGCGTATGAAGGATGGCAGATTTATCCGAATCGTTATTACACCGCCGCCAACAAGCCACGCGATGCCATCCGAATCGCGGTTATCGATAGCGGCGTGGACCCCTACCACCCTGACTTCAAGAACGCAGGTGGTACCAGCACCGATTCGCGCTATGGCGGACAGATAGATTGGACGCTTGGCTGCAGCATCTTCGGCGGTGTGTATGATTCCGACTTCACCGATGAACTGGGGCACGGCACGCATGTAGCGGGCATCGCTGCAGCGGCAGCCAACAACGGTGAGGGCGTCTTCGGGGTGGCGTATAACGCGCAGATTGTACCGGTGAAGATAGTGGATGCAACGGGCACCGGAGAGGACGCCGACCTGGTGGAAGCCCTCATCTACTGCGCGGATAACAACATTCCTGTCATCAACATGAGTCTGGGCACTACCAGCTACCCGCAAATCCTCGCCGACGCGGTGAACTACGCCTACTACAAGGGGTGCATCCTCATCGCGGCGGCGAACGAATCGGGCAACGGTGGCGGCAATATCGGCAACATCTATCCGGCGGCGCACAGCAAGGTGCTGGGGGTTTCGCCGACCGGCATTCTGGATGACTTTCCAGAGGCGCTCTACGCAGGCACGGGTGACTATATCGGCATCAGTGCGCCGGGCGGCAGTCTGCTGTGGGTAGAAGATGACGACGGCAACCTGTGGCCCGAGGCATTTACCATCTACTCGACAGCACCCAGTTATCCTGTGCTTCTCCCTGATGCCTTCGGCGAGCAGTTCTACATGTACGGCTACCAGATTGGCACCTCTATGGCAGCTCCCCATGTATCGGGGCTGGCGGCGCTGTACGCGGAGTACAAAGGATTTACCGTGAACACACCGGGTGGTAACCTTGCGATATGGCGGGCCATACAACGTGGCGCGGACAACGCTCAGGGACGCGCGGATGGCGGATGGACACCCAGCTACGGGTTCGGGCGCATCAACGTGCGCAACACTCTGCTGGAACTCAATGCCCGCAACGCGACCGTGGGCTGTTTGTCGGGACAGGTGTACTTTAACGGCACGCCCGTGCAGGGAGCACAGATTGAGGCACGCGCGATGGTAGGTAGCACACGCAAGGTAACTACTGCTCAAAACTACGGGCTATGGCGCATTCCCAACCTGCCGCCCGGGTACTATCGGGTGAAGGCGACCGCCTACGGTTACAGTAAGGAGTTCGAGTGGGTGGAAGTGGTTGCCGGTGCGGATACACCCGGAGTGGACTTCTGGCTCGGTCCGGTGGACATGCAGCCGGATGTCACGCCCCCCGAGACACCACAGGTGTGGGATGATGGAGCGGTGCAAAGCAGCTTGAACACCCTGCACGCTCGCTGGTGGAGCCGGGATTTGGAAACCGGTATCTTTCGCTATGAGGTAGCCATTGGTACTACCTCCGGCGGCACCGACGTGATGGGATGGACGAGCGTGGGCACGCACACGGAAGTCACCTTCAACGTGAGCCTGGCGCATGGCAAAACCTACTACGTTGCCGTACGGGCGGTGAACGGAGCAGGGTTGACCAGCACGGTCGGCGTGTCGGACGGTATACGGGTGCTGGTTCCGATAGACCCGCCAGCTCAGCGACCGGGAAGAGGTGGAAGACGCCCCATTACAGTACGATAGGAGGTTTGACATTCTGTCGCCACAATGCGTATACTTCTATAGCAACAACCAGAAGGAGTAAGGTTCCCATGAGAACAAAGTTTTTCGCCTGCCTGCTGGCAGCAAGTGTGGTGTTCGCCAGCTTGCCCGGCTCCGCGCAGGACGTGCAGAGCATCCTGAGTAAGGTGGCTGATGTGTACAAGAACGCGAAGAGCTATCAGGCTCAGGCATCGCTGACCGAGACTCGTCAGATGGGTGGGCAGCAACAGAAGCGAACGAGCACTATCTCCACGAAGTACAAAGCGCCGAACAAAGTGGTCACCATTGTCCGGGGCAGTGATAACAGGCAGATGTACAGCGATGGAAAGACGATGTACATCTACTCCCCCAAGGACAAGGAGTATATGAAGATGCCAGCTCCCGTTTCCTTCGCACAAATGGCGGGAATGAGTGGAGTCGGTTCTGGCGACCCTTCGCAGATTGGTGCACAGCTTCAAGCCATCTTCGCCAATGGAGGGAAGAAGCTGCCTGACCGGAATATCGGGGGCAAGCCAGTGTTCGTTCTCCAGTCCACTCGTTCGGGACAGTCGCAAGACGGGAAGAGCTCGTTCAACATGAAGGCGACCGCCTTCATCGACAAAGCCACCTATATGTTGCGCCAGCTGACGCTCGAAGCGACCCAGAGCCAGGGCGCACAGAAGGCAGCGCAGGTCATTCAGGTCACCTTCGCTTCCCAGCAGATTAACCCCAACCTGCCGGATTCGGTATTCGCTTTCAAGCCACCGGCGGGTGCGAAAGAAAGGCAAATCAAACCGCCACCAGGGGCACCAGCGCCGCGTTAGGACATGCTGCCGGATACTGTGCCTTTGACGGAGGGCCACGCTCCGTCCCGATACGGAGCCCAGCCCTCCCCTTGAGGAAAAGGGATGCGTGTCTTGCTCTTCTCGAAAGCTGCCGTCCGTGCTGCTTACCACAAACAGTACGAATATATCGCGGCTCAGCCCGAAGTGCAGGAACTGATAGTGGTCGTGCCCCCATACTGGAAAGAGCCGCACGTCGGACGATTGGTACTGGAAGAGGTGCATCCCCGCCATTACCGGTTAGAGGTCACTCCCCTTCGCTGGAACGGTCAGTACCACCTGTACTACGCCCCCCAGCTGCCCCGCCTGATTCGTGAGTTTCGTCCCGACCTGGTACACCTCGACGAAGAGGTGTACAACTTCGCAACCTATCACGCTGCGCTGGCAGCCAAAGGTTCAGGCGCGCACGCGGTTGCCTTCTGCTGGCAGAACATCTACCGCCGCTATCCTCCCCCCTTCTGCTGGTTGGAGAAGGCTCTTGCCCGAAGGCTCAGCGGAGTGATCGCTGGAAACGCCGACGCCGCACAGGTGCTCGTGCGAAAGGGGTTCCGCATCCCGATGGACATCATCCCGCAATATGGGGTGGATATCGAGAGGTTTGCGCCTGCCCCACCCCCTGCTTCACCGCCGTTTCGCGTGGGCTATCTGGGGAGACTGGTGCCCGCGAAGGGAATAGACGTGTTGCTGGAAAGCCTGCGGGAGTGTCCCCACAGCTGCGAGGCATGGATCGGCGGAGAGGGCGACGATTCGGTATGGAAGGCTCAGGCGGAGAGGTTGGGTATCGCGCACCGCGTACACTGGGTGGGTGCAGTTCCTTCCACACAGGTAGCGGATTTCTTGCGCACGTTGCATGTGCTGGTATTGCCCTCCCGCACCACGCCGCGCTGGAAGGAGCAGTTCGGCAGGGTGCTGGTGGAGGCAATGGCGTGTGGGGTGCCCGTCATCGGTTCCGATAGTGGCGAGATACCGCGCGTTATCGGTGAAGCAGGACTGGTTTTTCGGGAAGGAGATGCGCACCAGCTGGCGCAACATCTCCGTGTGCTCTCGGAACAGACGGAGTTGTGGCAGGAGCTCTCTCAGGCGGCGAGGGAGCGCGCCGTAAGGCAATTCAGCATGAAAAAAGTGGCTGCGGAGTACGTGACATTCTGGAAGTTGGTGATGAGAAAGAACAAAACGTTGACTCCAACCTTCCAGAGTGGGTAATCTAGGGAAGCAAACCAAATTTGTCGGAGACGAGGATGATAGAGACCAGATTTGCCGTTTCACTGCCCGACGTAGCCAATCAGGAAGACCGTCGTCAGGTACCCATTCCCCGAGTGGGCGTGCGAGGAGTGCAATTGCCCGTGCAGATTGCCAGCGGGGGAAACGGCGTCTTTCACACCGTTGCTTCGGTGGACTTCGCGGTATCCCTGCAGCATAACAAGAAGGGCACGCACATGAGCCGGCTGATGCAGATACTGGACGAGACGGCTCAATACCCTCTCACTCTGGATGAATTGCAAAGGATGCTGGATCACGCCCGTGATATGCTGGATGCCGACCGCGCTGAGGTCACCATGCGGTTTAAGTATTTCCTGCGCAAGCGCGCCCCCATCACAGGCGCCACTGGCTGGCTGGATGCTGATGTGGAATGGGTGGTGACCCTGGAGAACGGCAGCGTGACGCGCCTGGTGAGAGTGAATATGCCAGTGAAATCGCTGTGTCCCTGTAGCAAACAGATTGCCCTGTACGGTGCGCATAACCAACGTGCTTACATCCGCGCAGAGATCGAGCTGTTGCCCTCTACTCACGACATAGACATGGAACAGCTTTGCACTCTTTTGGAGGAACAGGGAAGCAGCCCGTTGTATCCTGTACTGAAGCGTCCTGACGAGAAACACGTTACGGAATTCGCATACGACAACGCCAAATTCGTGGAGGACATGTTGCGCGACTCGGTGCTGGCGTTGAGGCAGCTACCGGGTATCAGGCGGTTCAAGGTGGAATGCGAGTCGGTAGAGTCCATACACAACCACAACGCTTTTGCCGCAACCGAGGAGTGGCTTTCGCCCTTGTAATCCTGTTCTGGTCTGCCGTCACCGGGGGGGCAAGTGCAGATAGAGAGCAGCCTGCTCCCCCACTCATCTACAACTCCTCTCCATCTGCCGAATGGGAGGGCGTGACGCTGGACCCTCTTGCCCCGAACACGACAGCAGTGGTGCTGACTCCATACAGGAATCGACAAAAGATTGTCCGAACCGACCCCAAGCACGGCTGGCAATTTACCGTCGCCTGCTACGGCTACTTCCGTACCGAGCATCTGAGTCAGCCGGAGTTGCGCTTTCGCGTGTACGCTCAGCAGACCGAGGACCTGCCAGCCGTCCAGAAAGTATGCCGTTCGCTGCTTCGGCTTCAGGAAATCGCCTGGTGGAAGCTGCGTTTGCAGGTGAACCTGCAGGGCGAGCGCGTACTGAACGTCTGGTTATGCCGACAGGGCAACTCCGGGGGCGAGCAGTGGCGCAATAACCTCTACATCTATTCGATTCAGGAGATTCGGGAGCCGCTGGAGTGGCTGCGCGAAGTAGCGCATGAGTTCTCCCACGCTTTGCTCCCCGGCATTACGGGATATACCACACCGGAACCCTGGGCGAACGGCTACATCGGGGAGCGGCTGTTCGTAACATGGATCGAACCCCTCCTGCAAAACGGTGCTCTCTCCCCCGAAGATGTGTGCGGCACCTCGCTCGACGATGTACGCCGGTTTGTGAATCAGCGCTGCTTGCCGCTGCGTCAACTCTGGCTCACCAGCGGTTTCCCGGATAAAGATTTCAGGCGCACGGACGCCGGGGGAATGGGTTCACTCATCGGGCTGGTGCTGTACATCGATAGCGTTTACGGCAGTCCGGTGCTCCGGGCGACCTTCGCACGCATGGCGGAACCTCAGCCCCTTGCGCTGTGGAGGGCTTTTACCGAAGCGTTGAGCGAATCGGAAGAGGTGCAAATAACCCCACCCGGCGCGACCACACAGGTATGGCTGCCCTCAGGACAGTGGAGTGTAGAGACGGAAGACAGGAAAGCGATGTTACAGCAGGATAAGGCTCGCTGGCAGTCCACACAACCCCTCTGGCGCTTGCCCAGAAGCGGCTGGTATCTGCTGAAAAGCAGCTCTCCACTCCGCCTGATGAAGCGCTGACCCCCTTTAACGCCCCGGTGGAGCAGGGTTGATCGGCGGAGGTGTGCTCACCGGCGGGGTTGCGGTCACAGTGACCTTCACGCTTTTGGTGACCACCTCTCCGGCATCGTTGGTGGCAGTCAGCGTATACGTGGTGTCTTCTGTTGGCGAGACGGTCGTCTCTCCTTGAGGGGCTACCTCCCCCACTCCGTTGTCGATAATGACTCGTGAGGCTGCCTGAACTCGCCAGCGCAGAGTGACGGTTCCTCCCGCCGTAATGACCGATGGCTCCGCCTTGAACTCCAGCACTTCCAGCGCGTTCGGGTCACGCACCTTCACGGTGATTTTCTTCTCCACCTTCCGCCCAGCGGTATTGATGGCGACCAGCGTGTAAGTGGTGGTCACGGCAGGTGTATCCCGCACTGAGGTGAGCAATGGGTCCAGCTCCCCAATCGGGCTGAGCAACAGCTTCGTCGCGTTTTGTACCTGCCAGCTGAGCGTTACCGGCTCCCCTTTCGTGACCTGCGGAGGCTCCGCTTTGAAGGAGACTATGGCGGGCGGTGGTGGTTCCGGCGCCGGTTGAACCGTCAACACCACCTCTTTTTCCGCCACACCCCCGCGTCCACGCGCTACCAGGTGGTAGGTGGTGGTTTGTGCAGGAAGGACCTGCCGACTGCCAGCGCTCTCTCTCACCACACCGATGTCGGGAGTAATGCTGATTTCGGATGCGTTCGCCACATGCCAGCGAAGGATGGCGGTACCACCCTGCTGGATAGTAGAGGGTTCAACGGCGAACTCCAGTATCTCCACCGGCTTGGGACGGGTAAACGCCCATACGCCCAGTGCAAGCAGGAGTAAAGCCAGCACGCTCAGTGTCACCGGCGAAACCAGCGGACGGGTATACAACTGTCCCTGCGTATGCACCGCCACATACGCATTGTCCAGACAACGTGCGGTGACGGTGAAAGAGGCGATCTGGCTCCTCCCAACCATAGCGCGACGGGAGGGTTCCACACTGAGCACCACGGTCTCCGATGCCCCCGCTTGCAAACTCAGCATCTCGCGCTCGAAGGTGTACACTCCCACGTCGTCTGGGTCACTCGCATACAGACGGACATCCAGTGGAGTATTGCCCAGGTTATGAACGGTGACCTCGAACTCGCTGACCGGTTTCCAGTAGGTACACACCCCCCGGCGCGGGTACAGTTCCACCGACAGTGCGGCAAATGGCTCCACCAGCAACGTCACCGGCGCCACAGCCGTATCGCCTGTCTCCATTGAGCGAGCGCGTACCACGAAGGGATACGCTCCTGCGGTGCTTTCGCTGCGTCGGGGTATCTTCAGCAGTATCTTTTCACTGCCCTGTGAACGGGGTGCCAGGGTGACGGTAGGAACGGGTATCGCTACCCACTCGTAGTCCAGCCCTTCCACCTCCAGTCCAATAGTGTCCGGCTGGTCCGAGGTGTTCACCAGTTCTACTTGCAGCTGAGCGGTTCCGCCCGGTTCTATTTTAATCTCGTCATGCGAGACCTTGATCTCTATCGTGGTGCTGGCAGGCATACACAACTACCTCTCGGGTTCAGATATAGGCGAAAAGACAAAGAAACAGCAGCGTGTCGGTGCATCCTGGTGACATACCGTCCTCCACCGCAATTATACGAGACTGCAAGCCAAAAATCAAGCGCGTTAGTAGGAGACAGGCAGTGAGAAGCCACCCGCTCCCTCGGAGTGGAACAGTGCCTGCACCACCACGTGCAATGCTCCCGTGCCCGCGAACAGCATTGCTCCCAGCACGACTCCCAGCGCAACTGCTATGCTATACCAGCCTCTACCTCCTGCCCTTCTGCCGAAGCCGGCGGCAGCAAGCGGAGCGAAAGGAAAGCAGAGCAGATAGAAAAATGCACTGACCTGATTTAACACCTTGAAGGGCACCGCCAGCAGGTAAAGCGGAAGGCAGAAGAGAAAGGTGACCGCCGCCGTGTATCCCGCCAGCAACGCCGAAGCCACCCCTGCTGCCACCATCGGGTGCGACCGGAACACGGACATCGCAAGCACCCGTTCGGGAATATCTGTCACGTTCATTTGAGGCTCTATCCCTGAAACAGGTTGTAACCCGCGACGGCTCAGCTCCTCCAGGATAGCACGATACCTCTCCGGATACTGCAACACGTCGATGTGGAAGTAGACGTCCTGCAGCTCCTCGTCGGTGCAGCTGGCGAGCATTTGCCGGTACTCCCACAGCGCACGCCACGACTCCTGTTTGTGCGTGCTGGCGGGTGACATGGTACCTTGATTGTACGCTAAAGACAGTGCGTCGGTCAATTCCCTGCAGGATTCCTCTGCTACCCCTCGAAACCGTTATCTGAAACGTTTAAGAGGAGGCGAAGCGATGGGACTGTGGATAGCCCTGTGCTTGCTGGCGATCACCCTGCCTGCCGGAAGTGCGCCGAACATGCTTCTGAACGGCGACTTCGAGAGGGGAGGAATGGGCTGGTCACTGCCTGGCGAGGCTCAGATAGTGAGCGAAGGTGCCAGAGAAGGGCGTTACTGCCTGCGTGTCTCTGCCACATCACCCGGCTGGACGGTAGCCGGACAGGACTGCTTGATCCCCCGGGGTGCGAAGCGGGTGCGCCTTTCCGGCTGGATGCGCACCCAGAACGTAAAAATGGGCGCGAACCCCTGGGAGAAAGCGCGACTACAGGTTACTTTCTACAACGCCAACGGCGAACTCGTTGGGGGTTATCCGCCGGGCTTCGATATCGACGGCACGACCGACTGGACACCGTATACGCGCGATTACGAGGTGCCGGAGGACGCGGTGCGTGTGTCCCTGACTGCAGGCTTGCACAACGCCACCGGCACCGTGTGGTACGATGACCTGCGACTGGAGGCGTTTGACATGCAGAACACCCCGCTCCAACCCATTACCGAATCCCAAACCGATACCCGCGACTGGTATCCACTGGACAGTTCTCCGGACGACTACACCAAACCGGCGGTGGTAGACCTTTCTCGCTACCTGCACCGACCAGCTGGCAAACATGGTTTTGTGACCGTCAAGAACGGTAAATTCGTGTTCAAAGATGGCACCCCGGTACGCTTCTGGGGAGTGAACATCGTAGCGGGCAACGTGTTCATGGATAAGACCACTGCAGAGCGTACTGCAGCTCGCCTCGCCAAGTTCGGTTGTAACATGGTGCGCCTGCACCACATGGATGCCAGCTGGGCGCAACCCAACATCTTCGGCAACCACCCCACCAGCACGCTCAACCTCTCACCGGAGATGCTGGACAGGCTGGACTACTTCATCTACCAGTGCAAGCGTCATGGCATCTACATCTACATGGACCTGCTGGTACACCGCAAGTTCCAGCGCGACGACGGCGTGCGCGATTGGGAGACGCTGGAGAACGGCGCGAAAGTGGCTGCACACTACAACCGCCGCTTGATCGAGCTGCAGAAGAAGTACGCACATGACCTGCTCACGCACTACAACCCCTACACGAAGACCCGTTACGTAGACGAACCCACCATCGCCATGATGGAGATTATCAACGAGAGCACGCTGTTCTGGATAGGCGGCTACAGCGCACTGCCCCCGTCGTACGTTCAGGAGATAAACGACCTGTTCACCGAATGGTGTGGCCAAAAAGGCATTAGCCGACCAGAAGGCAGTGTGCCCGACCTGTTGCGCCAGAAGAATCCCACTGTGGGACGCTTCCTGTATGAAGTACAAACGAACACCTACAAGGAGATTTATGACTATCTGCGCTCCATCGGGGTGAAGGTTCCCATTGCGGGCAGCAACCACTGGGAGAACTGGATAGGCGATGTGCTCTCCAACGCGCAGCTGGACTACATCGACCGGCACGCCTACTGGGACCACCCGCAGGGAGGCTACTCCCCCACCAACCGTTTCAACAACAGCCCCATGGTCAAACAGCCCGCGGGTTCCACCATTACCTGGATGGGGCGTCAGCAGATGGAAGGAATGCCTTTCATCGTCACCGAGTGGAACAATTGCTGGATGAACGAGTGGATTTCAGAGGCTCCTTTAATGATGGCGGCGTATGGCTCCATGCAGGACTGGGATGGGCTGTTGCAGTTCGACTATTCGGGTGGCGACTGGGCGCCGCGCATGGAAGGCAGCTTCAATATCGGCAACAAGCCGCACGTGATGGCAGCGCGGATCCCCGCTGCGCTGGTTTTCCTGCGCAACGACGTGCCGCCCACCCCAGGCACCTACATCTACTCCTTCCGGGACGCCGACGACTGGTTGCTGCGCCCGATGGGCGACACGGTGCCCGGAGGACTGATGTTGATGCAGCGTGTGGCGTGCAAGCAGGACGCCTCGCAAACGCCTGTGCCTGATGTACCGAACGACAACTTTACCAGCCAGCACAACCTGCTCCGCTGGAACCGCGAGGGGGTGTTCCTGATCAACGCGCCGCGCACGCAGGGAGCCGTGGGGTTTATCGGCGGCAAATCGCTGGAGTGCCAGAACGTGCGTATCGAGGCGCAAACACCCTTCTGTCAGGTGGTGCTGAGCAGTCTGGATGACCAGCCGTTAGCACGTTCCAGACGGCTGTTACTGACGGCGGTCGCGCGGGCAGAGAACAGCGGACAGGTGTACAACCCCTCGCGCACTTCCCTGCTGGACGAGGGTCAGTCTCCCATCCTGCTAGAGCCGGTTCGGGCAACCCTTAGCCTGAAAGGCATCAGAGCGACCAGAGTACACACTCTGGACCATCACGGCAGGCGCACCGGCAAGACTCTGCCGGTCACCGGCAGCAAAATCACCATTGGCAACGAGAAGACTTTCTGGTACGAGATAGAGGTTGCGCCTGCAGGAGGAAGGTAGCCTGAAGGCACTGGCGTGCGCACCTGCGAGATGCTTCGCGGGGGACACAGCGCGTCAGTGCCTCCCCTTCAGAACTCGTACGAATAGTACACCACCACACCGAGGCTGCGTGCGTAAGCCTCCGCATCCGGCTCGGAGGTGATGTGTGTCACGATGATGGGCAAGATGTTCGGATACACCTCGCGCAGAGCATCCACCGTACGCCGCAGGAAGCGGTCAACGTCGTTTTTGGAGAGCTGCGACTTACTCTCCCCCACCAGGGTCACCTGCTCTCCGTCGCGCGTGGCTGTGCCAAAAATGTTCACCTCGATGTAACGCCCCGCGCTGTCCTGCACATACTGGCGCTTCAGCCTCCCCACGACCTGCAGTCCATGGTCGCGCCGAAGCAGCTCGGGCAGTGCTTTCATCGCTTCGTTCTCCAGCACGTACCCCACCGTCTGCGACAAGCCACCAACCTGCTTTTGCAGGTCCTTGACGGTCAGCGCAAGGTCGCGCAGAGCCTCCTGAGTGAGCCGCACCGTCTCGGCAAGTTCCCGAAACCGCCTGTCCGTCTCCTTACGGAACTCCTGAAACTCCTCGCGCAACTCCAAGAACCGCCTGTCCGTCTCCTTGCGGAACTCCTGAAACTCCTCGCGCAACTCCAAGAACCGCCTGTCCGTCTCCTTGCGGAACTCCTGAAACTCCTCGCGCAACTCCAAGAACCGCCTGTCCGTCTCCTTACGGAACTCCTGAAACTCCGTATACATCTGATGTTGCGCCTCGCGTAGATCGCGAAACCGCTCGTCCGTCTCCTGACGATGTGCAGCCAGCTGCTCTTCTACACGGCGCGCCAACTCCTCGTGCGAGCGACGCATGGCGTTCTCCAGCGCATCCAAACGCTGCAGCACCATGCTCTCGTGTAGCTGCTCATACACCGACACCATCACCTGTGCCAGCTTTTCGGCTGCAGGCGGCTCGAAAACGGTACCTAACTCCTGTGTAATGTGGGATAGCAGTTCGGTGTTCATGGCTCCTCACACGTATTATACTCGACATCAGAGTACGTAGCAACCGGTTGCTAAGACATCCTCTCTTGACGCCTCCCGAGAAAAGATGTATGATAGAGAGGTATCCACACGCCCGAGGAGGTCTGGCATGTTGGGAAGGGTTATATGCTTTTCTTTTTTATGGTGTTGCGTAATCGGTTACGCAAGCGCGAAGGAGATGCCTGTGCTGGAACGACTGCTCAACGGTGCGAAGATGGGCGCACATACCACCACCCGCAACGAGAGCCGTTTCGCCACGATACAACCGGGGCAACCCGTTGGGCAGACCTTTGTGGTGAGCGAGCGGTGCGAGGAGGTGTTCCGCATCGCGATATGGCAGGCTTTCTGGCACGAGACATGGCAACCTGATGAGGTGCTGGTGATGACCCTGTGGGACAGCCCGCAGAAACGCTTCTCCTACGGCAGGTGCGCCATTCCCTACTCGCGCCGCATGTGGGAGGGCGCGGTACCCATGTTTACCCTGCAAGCGAAAGTACAGCCCGGACGCAGCTACTACTTTGAACTCACGGTGGAGACCGAGCCTCTGCGTCCTGCGGAGGTGCCGCGCGAGTGGACGTTGAGCGGCGAACGACCGGGCTTTGCAGGGGGCGACCGCAGGCTGGAAGGCATCGGCACCGCTTCAGACGACTATCCCCAGGGCACTGCCTACGTCGGCGGCACAGAACAGCCATACGACCTCTGGTTCGAGATACATGAGATCCATCAGGTGGAGCGCGACGAGCTGTATCGCGAGGCGTTCCGTCCGTTGAATCTGGACTACCCACCGCTGCAGCTGGTGAAGGAAGCGGTAGAACGCAAAGACTGGGAAGCGGCGGTGCGCAGGCTGGTGGAACACTTCGAGTCGCGCGAGGACCTGATCCCGCCTGAAATCCGCGAGCCGCGCTACAATCCCGAATTCGACACGCGCGAGGCAGACCTCGCCGCGGAGCATCAGGTGCTGCTCCCTGACGGCACGACGGTAGACCTCGGACCACAGTGGAGCCACTACACCCTGTGGCCCGAACGCGGCGGAGTGGGGCTAACCCGAGCGGGCTTGCGCCGACCGCTGGCGGCAGGCTATGCCAATACCGGCAACGAGAAGTACGCCCGCGCCTTCAGCGAAATGCTGTATCACCTGTTCCAGCAGTGCCCTTCTCCGCTGAAGGCTGGCGTGTGGCGACCGGACCAGAAAATACCGGGTGCGTTGCCTCCCGGGTTGGCAGGAGGCTCCATGTGGACCGCGCTCGCCATCGGTGCACGGCTGGGGCATGCCCTCACCTACTACGGCAGGTTTGTGCGCTCGCCCAACTTTCCACTGGAGATCCGCGCTGCGTTTCTCTTCAACCTCGCCGAGATGGCGGAAGTGTTAGAGCGGATGGAGGCAGGCGGTAACTGGGAGACACAGATAGCAGATACCCTGGTGGAGCTCGGACAACTGTATCCCGAATTCACCGGCGCGAAACGATGGCTGCAACAGGGCGTGCAGAAGCTCATCGAGAACGCCCTCTCCACCGTGCATCCGGATGGTGTATTACAGGAGCCGACCACAGGTTACCACTTGCTGGTCATGGGCAGATATCGCAACCTGATAGCGCAATCGCAGCAGCTGCAGATACAGTTGCCGCCTGAGATGGTATCGCTGACCGAAAAGATGCACGAGTACGTGATGTACGCTACCCTGCCCGACGGCTCCCTACCCATCTGGGGCGACGGCAACCCACCTATGCGACCCGATATGCTGCCGCAGGCGGCAGACCTCTTCGGGCGAGAGGATTTCCGCTATGTGGGTACAGGTGGTAAGAGCGGCAAACCACCGACGAAAACCTCCATGGGCTTTCCGCACGGGGGCTTCTTCTATATGCGTAACTCGTGGCAACCCGATTCGCACTACATGGGCATCCGTTGCGGACCGCATGGCAGCCACGGGCACTGGGACCAGCTCAGCGTCATCGTCGCCTCTTACGGCAATCTGCTGCTGATTGACCCCGGCATTCACATCTATGGTACCCCTGAGGCGCAGGAGCTGATGCACACCCGCTCGCACAACACGGTCACCGTAGACGGGCAGCGCGTGGCAGCTGGAGGGGTGCTCGACCGCTGGATAACGGGCACCCGCTTTGACTTCTTCGCAGGACATCACGAGGGTTACCAGGCAATCCCCGACGCACGCCACTACCGCCGCATCTGGTTCCTCAAGCCACAGGGGGACTTCGGAGGCTTGTGGCTCCTTCGCGATGACATCGTGGGGTCAGGCGACCACGAAGCGCAGCTGTGGTTCCGCTTCGCGAAGGTACCGGTGAAAACGGACGAATCCCGCAAGGCAGTGTGGACAGAGACGGATAGGGGTAACCTGCTGATTCAGACTGTGAACAACTCCGACCTGCAACTCACCCTCACACAAGGCATTGCCGTGCCACCGGGCGTGAACAGGTTGACAGAGGTGCCTGTCGCCCGCTTCTCGCACAAGGGCGTTCTGCCTCTGGCATTCGCCACCGTACTGCTTCCCTATCGCGGTGATACACCGCCGGCGGTGAAAGCCTTGCCTCTATCCGTCTCGCCTGCCGGTGCAGGGGTATATGCCGCCTGGGTAGAGAGGGGAACGCACGCCTTCCTCTTCTTTGGGGAGGAGCCGGGTTCCGCTTCTTCTGCCGTGACGCGCACCGTCACCCTGCCCGACCGTACCCCTCTGCAGATACGAGGCAACGAGGTGGTTGTGGAGCTGCGCCGTCAGGGCGGCGGATGGAAGCCAGTCGCCGTTCTCGGCACGCGGGTGCAGGAAGTGCGCCACCAGAGGCGAACTTTATGGCGTGCGGATACACCTCAAGAGACGCTGGAGGTAACTCTCAGGTAGAGCATGACGGAGACACCACAGAAGGAGAGAGGTTTCCACCGTCGCACTCTGTTGCTGGGGGCGGTGTTGTCTGCTGCAGTCGCCTACGTCACCACCTACTCCGATATGGTGGTGAAGGGAATGCAGCTGGGTGTGCTGCAGTTCGCTCCCGGCGCGGTCGGCTCCTTCCTGCTGGTGTACGGGATGGTCAAGATATTGCGGGTATTCGGCAGACTGCGCTGGATGACGCCTGCCGACCTGCTGGTGATTTACCTGATGTTGTTCGCGGCGGTGTTTGTGAGCACGCGCGGCTTCACCGAGAAGCTGATGCCTGCCCCCGTTTACCTGAACTACTACGCTGACCCTATTAACCAGTATGCCCAGCGCTTTATCCCCTACGTGAACCCCGCGCTGGTGGCGTTTGACCCTAAAGGCGAGCTCAAGCAGCCGGTGGCGGTGGAGTTCTACGAGAGCCTGCGTTCGGGCGGCATTCCCTGGGGCAAGTGGGTGCGCCCGCTGGCGATGTGGTTCCTGCTGTACCTGCTGTTAGCGTGGAGCCTTTTCTGCATCGGTGTCATCCTGCGTCGGCAGTGGGCGGACCATGAACGCCTGACTTTCCCACATACCGCGTTGCCCACCCGCCTGCTGGACGAGAATCTCGCCCGACAGTTTCTGCGCTCCCCGCTGACGTGGATGGGTTTTGCGCTTTCTTTCATCCCCTTCCTGATCAACGGCATCCACCTGGCGGTGCCCTCCTTCCCGCAGATTCCCCTGCTCTTCTGGAACGTGCAGAACCTGTTTCCCTCGCCGCCCTGGAACCAGATGTTCGGCACCAGCATCTTCGTGTCGTTTGCGGCGATGGGCTTTGCTTATTTCCTGCCCAACGACCTGCTGTTCAGTCTGTGGTTCTTCTTCGTGCTGACGCGACTGGCGGACGTGTTCGCCGCCTCGTATGGTATCGAACTGCAGAACATGCCCTCCTACCCTACCCGCCACTACATCGGTTACCAGGTCGCTGGGGCGTACGTGGTGATCGCGCTGGTGTTCATCCGCAGCGGCTGGGGATACTACAAGCAGTTCGTACAAAACGCCCTGCGCTGGCAGCGTGACCCGTTCACCGGGGAAGCGATGGACGCGCGCTGGGCTGTGTGGGGACTGATCGCAGGCTTTGTCGGCATCGTGATATGGTGCGTCTGGGCGGGTATCAACGTATGGCTAGTCATGGCGCTGTGGGCGATCTTCTTGTTCGTCACCTGCACGGTGATGGCGCGTAGCGTGGCGGAAGCGGGCTTCCTGATGACCGAGACCTCCTTCAAGCCCAGCGACATCGTGGGCATCTTCAGTGCGAAATCGCTGTGGGGCAACACCAGCTGGACGCACATCGCCTTTCTGGACGCCATCTTCTTCCGCGACCTGCGCGGCATGTTGCTCTCGCTCTTTCTGGATAGCCAGCAGCTGGCTCCGCGCCACGGGCTGCGGCGGGCGGCGTTGCCCATCCTGTTCGCGGTGGCGATTGTGGTCGCTTTCATCTCCGCCTCCGCCAGCGAGCTGTGGCTGCACTACACGCGAGGGGGCGTGAACCTGTATGGCTATCCCAACGCCAACGTCTCCTGGGCGTTTACCGACGCCTCCAACGCGCTTACAGGGGCGGATAAGCTCACCCCGCCCTCGCCGTTATGGTTCAGCGTGGGCATTGCGGTCACGGGGTTGCTCTACTACCTGCGCAATACCTTCATGGGCTTTCCTCTGCACCCGTTAGGCTATGCGCTGTGCCCTTCGTGGACGATGTATGTGATATGGTTCCCCGTGCTGGTGACGTGGGTGGTGAAGTCACTGATACAGCGTTATGGGGGATACAACCTGTATCTGCGCGCGCTGCCCTTCTTCCTGGGCATGATATTGGGGGAGTTCAGCTGCGCAGCCCTGTGGGCATTGCTCGCCAGCACCACAGGGCTGCTTGCCCCGGAGTTTCCGTGGCCGTAATACCCCACCTCTGCCTCTCGAGAATAGGCATTATCTCCTTTTGAAAGAAAGCCAGCCCAGTTTCACATCTACAAACGGTTCATCAGGAAATATTCTCGTCTCATATTTGAGCCCATGAATGTACTCTGGCTTTTCACTGTATAGTTTAACCCAATCATGAGGGTATATGTGCACTGAATGTGCGGTGAAACCTGTTTGTGTTAAAAAAACGATGGACATACCCAGGTCTTTTCGCAGCTTTTCTAAGGTGTCTAAACCTAAAAGATTATGAGGAAAGACGTAGACCTGCAACTTGTCATCTTCAACGCGCACGTATGTGGTAACGTTTCTTTCCGCAATGCGGTATGTCGGGCGAATGGGGTCGTCCAACACATCGCCGATGCTCTGGCCGACGAAAAGGTGTACCATTACGTCTTCGGGATGGTGCCATCGCCACGTCTCGCCGCTTTTCAGCCCAAGCACCAAAGTGACCGCCTTCGGCTTGCCGGCAGGCAATGATACTGGACTTCCATTCCACCAATCGATGCGTACGGTCTGTCCCGAAGACAAGGTGATATCCGACACCTGCGCCAATTCTTCAAAAGGATTATCATCATCAAATTCATTACCAATTAGTCGCACCCTGGACATACTTAAAAAACCGAGTGTTCTGGGACTGTGCTTTGCGGAGAGACTCCTAACGGTATTATAAAACCACTGTAGCTTGCGTTTTGCTTCCTCTGATTTCGGGACATAGTGAATGACTACTACGCCCCAATAAGGCACCGTTTTCAGGTAAATCGTGCTGTCCCACTTCTGGTAGGTATTGGAAAACGTAAGTTGCGCCCGCGCATCTAGCGCAATCAGCGATCCCAAAACGAACAGGGCGAGCAAGAATACTGTCCTCATGCCAGATACCTCCTTAACTTAGCGTCGTTACACCTGATTGTTCCATAAAAACGGGTATTTTAGGAATTGCTCCTTTCAGAGGCTCTACTGCTTTGTCAAAACTCAATCTTCTGGAGGGCGAGGCTCCTGCCGAGCCGTTGCAGCGCACAGGTTTTCGGCTCACCAAGAGGTTCGCCCTCCAGATGAGCAAAGCGAAGATTCATATTTGACAAAGTACTGATACTTTGTCAAATATTTTCCATAAGGTGTTTTTATTGCCCAAGCAATTGAAAATCGCGGGCAACAGGGAACGAAACCTGCTCACGCAGGTTGTCAACCCCCGAAGGGGGTTTTGTGGTTGTTGCCCGCGATTTCCAGTCGCCGGGTGGTCTATAACAACATTTAGACTTGACAGAGTACTACGAATTACATAATGGACTCTCGCAACAATCCGGTTGTTTTACCAGTGCTCTTACCTTGTCGATGAAGGCATCTATTCGATCCTCGCTGATCTGATTGCGCAATACTGCGGCGAAAATCTGTGCAGCTTTCTTCCACCGCTCGTTATCAGCGCAATAGCCGAGGAAATCTTCCAGGTTAGTTCGGAACGTGTCGATAGCCCTGGTGAACTCGTTCTTCGTCTCTCGGATCAACTTGTTCAAGCACTCATGCTGTTTACTACCGCTGTCTTCGTCGTGTAAAACCGCATGTGCGATGCCTAAAGCCCCCAGAAGATTCATAAACCGATGAATGTTGTACTTGCCTTCAGCATTCAACACGAATAGCCCCTTGCCACCAGGCAGTTTACCCGTTTTGATAAAGTGGTTAATGAGAACCTGCTCGCTCAACCCCTCCACAATCAACACGTAGTTTGCAAAAAACATACTACTACGTTCGGGGTTGAGCCAGAGAAAATGTCGTACCGCCTCCAGTTCTATACTCTCTCCATTTCCTTTGTCGGAGGATGACAATACCTCGCGAATACGTTGATTGTCCTCAAAGATTTGCTGTAGCTGTGCCTTACTTACCTGGGCTACCCTCGTTTTTCCAGAGTCCCTGCGCACGCGAATGAGGTTAACCAGGTCATCTGTGTTGCAGCTGACAAACAGTGGGGAATGGGTTACTGCGATGACTTGACAGTTTTGTCTTGCGGCAAGTTGTCGCAGGCTTGTATCCAGAGCGTCTTGCTGAGGAGGATGCAAAAAGGCTTCCGGCTCTTCAAACAGAAGTAGGTCCAGGTCCGGTGAAAATCCGCCTTTTTGCCTCAAGGACTGTAACCTGGTGGAGTAGGATGCTGCGACACGAATCAGGGTAAAAATCAAATGTCTTTGTAGCCCATGCCCGAACGCCTCTGGGCTCATCTCTACTGCTAAATCACTGTCCCTTAGCGCATGGCGAAGCAGGTTGCGGACAATGTCTCCTTCATCAGGAAAAGTCACATCCAGAGTGAACCGAACACCCCAATCCTCAATCTCCGCGTTGATACGACTTTCTAGCTGGGATATCGATCGCTGGTCAGGGGTCACTTCTTCCTTTATTTTCTGACTGAAACACGAGAACGCTCCCCTGAGCTCGTGGAAAGCATCGCTCGATGCAAGAACGGAAGTCAAAATATCTACAACAAGGTCACGCAGTGCACTCGGACCTGTAAACTTTGTGTGATCTTCCAATCGGCTGGCGGCGGGAATATAGATGACGTTGCCCATCTTACCCTGAGCAACACTCTTCCACCCGTAGAACAAGTTATTGGATAGCTTGCCGTGTTCGTAGGCTACGACACCCCGCTTTGCTTTGTCGGGCGGATGAAACCACTTTCGCAGACGAACACAGCAATCCTTCATGAGATACTCCGGACTGACTGTGTGAGCTTCCTCTTCTGACAATTCGTACTCTATCTCTACCCAGCTTTCCTGATCCGCTGTGGAGAACTTCGGAAAGTCACGCTCGTACTCAAACTTGATGTCCTTCTCATAAAAGGTGCGCATAGCATCCATCACGTTGCTCTTACCGGAGTTATTCTGTCCAATCAGCAAGGAATAGTCGCCCGTTCGGATAGCTGCTTCCTCAATAGAGCGGTAGTTGTGAATAGCGATCTCTCGTATCTTCAACTTCATCACCCCTGTCATATTATCGGAACTATATCCCGAACCCTTGCAGCAAAACACAGTTTCTCGTACACTTGCCAGTAAAAAGGTGTCCTTCCTGTGCCAACAATTTCTGTGTAGACTACTAGATGGAGGCGACCAAATGACTATAGTGCGTCTGTCACTGGTTTTCACACTCACTACCCTTGCAGTCACGGCACTGGCGCAAAGCACGGTAGACTGGAGCCGGGTAGCGGAGAAAACTTTGCCCGCTGTCGTAACGGTATTGGCGGAGAACTCCGAAGAGAAAGTCTCTGGCACAGGCTTCTTCATCCACACCAAAGGGTGGGTGGTGACCAACTATCACGTCATCAAAGGGATGCGTTCCATCAGGGTGCGTGCACACAATGGAAGAATCTACAACGTCAAATCTGTCTTGTTCGCTGATTCGAACTGGGATCTGGCTCTGCTAGATACCGGTGCTACCCCACCTGCAGTGCTGGAGACTACCTTATCGATCAATCTCAAGCCTGGTGAACCTGTGTGCGTCATCGGTTCCCCAATGAGCTTGGAGGGCACTGTGAGTACGGGGGTTGTCAGCGCGCTACGAGAGTTTGAGGGCAGGAGAGTTGTGCAAATTACTGCCCCCATCTCACCGGGCAGCAGCGGGTCCCCAGTGCTCAATGCAGCTGGTAAGGTCATTGGTGTAGCAACACAGTACATCCAGAATGGGCAGAACCTCAACATGGCGGTGTCCAGCGAACACCTTATGATGGCTATGATTTTGACGGCTATTCCACAATCTGCCCCCTCGCAGAGCCAGAGAAAGCGAGTAACTGTCACACCTCGAGATAACCTATCCGCGATATTAGGCAAGAGCTCATTTTCAGATCTGCTGGAGATAGAGCTGTCAGAGGGTACTTATTACCTGGACGAACCTCTCTGGGTCGTCCAACCTCTCATTTTGCGCGGGGCTGGACCAGACAAGACACGAATAGTATCATCGAGCAAACAGTGGGTTATTGGCTTCATGGCAAACACAAAGGTGATGGTCTCTGATGTCTCTTTCGAGTACATTGGTAACGAAGACAAATCCGCCGCTGTGATTGTTTTGCAAGGACAAGCAAATTTCTACCGCTGCCGTTTTAAGGGAGGCATTGGAGCTTGGTTCCGGAACACAGCCTCAGTGACATTGGACAGCTGTATCGTAGAAAAAAACTCTGGTATTGGAATCTTAGTGGGCGAAAGAGCACAGGTGAGCATCAAAGACACCGTTATTCAACAAAACGGAGTAAATGGCATTTATATCCTCCAAGACGGCTCTGCAACCCTGTTGAATACCACATGCCAGGAAAATGCGCAGGATGGTATCGCAACAGACGACTACGCCCAGGTGACACTGAAAAACAGCCACTTCGTGGGAAACCGTTCTGATGGTATCGCCTTGTGGGGGAACTCTATTGCAGTGATAGAGAACAGCACCTGCAAAAATAACGCGAAGAATGGCATTTACGCGGACAAGGCTGCAAAGCTCGTGGCGAAGAACAATCTGTGTGAGGGGAACAGCTGGGCAGGCATCGCCCTATTCGGTCAAGTAGAAGCAGCATTGGCAGATAATACCTGCAAAAATAACGCGCAGCATGGCATTTGCGCGCACAACGCTGCAAAGCTCGTGGCGAAGAACAATCTGTGTGAGGGGAACAGCTGGACAGGCATCGTCATATTCGATCAAGTAGAAGCAGCATTGGCAGATAATACCTGCAGAAGTAACCAGACGGGTGTTTACATTGAGTCAACAGCTCGGGTAGGGCTGCAGAACAATAATGTCTATAACAATCAATCCAATGTAGTGGACAAGCGCAGGTAGTATCCTGCGGCTGCGTCCGGCCGTAACCGTTTCTTTTCGGGACCAGCAAGCAAAAGGCACCGGCTTGATGATTCGCTGCAAGCCCCCCCTCGTTTGCGGCGGAGCACAGCGGTGCCTGCTTCGCCTCCGAGAGCGGCACGGGGTTAGATTACCCCACCACGTTCTGCGGGTTGCCCTGCAGGAAGGCGTGCAGGTTCTCCAGTGTGGTGTCCAGAATGCGCTCGACCGCCTCCTGGCTGTTGAAGGCGATGTGCGGGGTGAATACCACGTTCTCGCGCCTCAGCACCACCTGCGCCTGCACCAGCTGCTTCAGCGTCTGTTCCGCCAGAGGCATCCTCAGCAGCGCGCTCTCTTCGGTGATGTACTCCTCACCCTCAATCACGTCCAGTCCCGCGCCAGCCAGTATCCCCTCCTCCAGCGCCCACAGCAACGCCTCCGTATCCACCACCGAACCGCGTGCGGTGTTAATCAGCAGCGCGCCGCGCTTCATTTTGCCCAGCGTCTCGCGGTTGATGAGGTGATAGGTGGTGGGAGTCGCAGGCACGTGCAGGGTGACGATATCCGACTCGCGCAGGAGCGTGTCCATGTCGGTATAGGTGAAGCCGAGCACGTCTGCCAGAAGCCGCTGGGGACGCGCATCGTACGCCAGCACCCGCATCCCGAAACCGCGCGCGATACGTATCACGTGCAACCCGATACTGCCTGCTCCCACCACGCCCAGCGTCTTGCCGTACAGGTCAAAGCCCCGCAGAGTGCGCACCTCATACTCGCCGCGCAGGCTTTGGAAATACGCCGCGTGCAGCTTGCGCGATAGCGACAGGATGAGCGCAAAGGTATGCTCTGCCACCGTGTTCTCGCCGTAGTGGGGCACGTTGCAGACCACGATTCCGCGTCCGCGGCAGGCGTCTACGTCGATATGGTCGTAGCCGGTGGACATGGTGAGCAACAGGCGCAGGCGAGGGAGCGCTTCCAGTGTGGCGCGGCTCACCTTCGTGCCGATGAAGATAGCGACAGCGTCATATTGGGCACACGCTTCGCATCCGTCCGGATGGAGCGGGTGGGGCACGAAGTCCATCTGCACCCTGTCGGCGATGCCAAGGCGGTGTAAGCCTTCGCGCAGGTATTGCGCCTGCCAGTCGTCTACTTCAAAAAAGCCGATGTGCAGAGTATCCATAACGGTATTATTATACCGCACCCGCCTTCGTTCGAAGGTGAAATGTAGCAGGCAGGAACTGCGTTTGCCGTTACGGAATCCTCCTTTAGCAAGCGCTGCATCAACGAGAGGGGGACATGGCCAACCGAACAGTCCGTCTGGGCATTGTGGGCGCAGGGGGGCGCGGGGCGAGCTTCAAATCGGCGTGTGATGCCCTGCCGGATGTGCAGATTCAGGCGGTGTGCGATGTGGACGAGGCACGGGCGCAGCGCGTCGCTGAGATGACGGGCGCGAAACAGGTCTTTACCGACTATGAGCAGATGTTGGAGAAGGCGGATATCCACGCGGTGATTGTGGCGACGCCCATGCCGCTGCACGCACCGCAGTCCATCGCTGCCCTTCAGCGTGATATCCATGTGCTGAGCGAAGTGCCTGCCGCGGTCTCGCTGGAAGAATGTCGCGCTCTGGTACAGGCGGTACGGCAAAGCAAAGCGGTGTACATGATGGCGGAGAACTACATCTACGCCAAGCCGATTGTGCTGGTGAAGGAGCTGGTACGGCGGGGGCTTTTCGGCACCACCTACTACGCCGAGGGCGAATATATCCACGAGCTGAAGGAGCTGAACGAGCTCACCCCCTGGCGCCGCAAATGGCAAACGGGCATCAACGGCAACACGTACCCCACACACAGCATCGGTCCCATTTTGGAGTGGATGCCGGGCGACCGGGTGGTTTCCGTGTGTTGTGCGGGAAGCGGGCATCACTACCGCGACGCGCGAGGCGAACTGTACGAGAACGAGGATTCCACCATCACCCTGTGCAAGATGCGCTCTGGCGGTCTGGTGAAACTGCGGCTGGATATGCTTTCCGACCGCCCGCACGCCATGAATGTATACCAGCTGCAGGGAACAGACGGCTGTTACGAATCGGCACGGGCGCAGGGCGAGCATGATCGCGTGTGGCTGCGCAGTCTGTGCCCGGATATGAACACCTGGTTGCCACTGCACGAGCTGGAAGGGCAGTTCCTGCCGGAGGAGTGGAAACGTCAGGAGGAGATGGCACGGCGTACCGGACACGGTGGCGGGGACTATTTCGTGCTGGCAGACTTTATCGCGGCGGTGCGGGGCGAGCGTTCGCCTGCGGTGGACGTGCACTACGCGCTGGATATGACCCTGCCCGGCTTGATGAGCCAGATTTCCATCGCGCAGGGCGGACGCTGGGTAGAGGTGCCCGACTCACGGATATGGGGCACAGAGGCGGAACCCAAACCGCAACTGCAGATGGTCTATCCGCCCCACCGTTTCACCTCTCTGCCCGAACCACCGATACCGGAGGGGTATCGCCTGCGTCAGATTCGCCCGGGCGAAGAGGAACAGTATCTTGCGCTGATGAGAAAGGTGGGTTTCGCCGAGGGGTGGACGGTTGCCGACGTGCAACGCTTCATGCGCAATGTCTTGCCGGGTGGTTTCTTTGTGGTAGAATACGAACCAACCGGTGAGCTGGTAGCCACCGCGATGGCGAACCACTCTCCGAATGAGCAACACCCCAACGCGGGCGTGCTGGACTGGGTTGCCGCCGACCCCACCCATCGAGGCAAAGGGCTGGGCAAGGTAGTCACCGCGGCGGTGGTGCGCCTGTTGATACAGCGCGGCTACCAGCGCATCTATCTGCTCACCGACGACTGGCGCCTGCCTGCAATAGCCACCTACCTCTCGCTGGGCTGGGAGCCGTATATCTACGACGAGCAGATGCGCGAGCGGTGGGAGAAGGTCATGAAGCAGCTACAGAGATAGAACGGAGGACAGTGTATGCGAGAAGAGTCATTCGAGTTCCTGCGACAGATCGTGAACACACCCAGTCCCTCGGGCTATGAACAGAAAGCACAGGCGATTTTTCGGGAATATACCGGACGCTTCGCAGACGAAGTGCACACTGACGTGCTGGGCAACAGCTATGCGGTCATCAATCCGGGAGGCTTCCCCCGCGTGATGCTCTCCGGGCACGTGGACGAAATCGGTTTCGTCGTACACTACATCAGCGACGAAGGCTTCATCTACTTCTCACCCGTCGGCGGACATGATTCCATTGTGCCGGTCGGTCACCGGGTACATATCCACACCAAACACGGCGCAGTGCTGGGCATCATCGGACGCAAAGCGATACACCTGCTGAGCGATGAGGAACGACGCAAGAAGCCCGAGCTCAGCGACCTGTGGATTGACATCGGTGCGACCAGCAAGAAAGAGGTGGAGGAGCGGGTGCGCCTGGGTGACCCCATCACTTACGTCTACGACCTGCAACCGTTGATGGGTGAGTTCGTCACAGCACGCGGGTTCGACAACAAGATGGGCTGCTTTGTGGTGGCGGAGGCTCTGCGTTTGCTCAGCGAACAGCGCTCGGAGCTCCAGGCGGCGGTGTACGCTGTCTCCACGGTGCAGGAGGAAGTAGGTTTGCGGGGCGCACGCACTATCGCGTACGAGATAGACCCACAGGTGGCGATTACCGTAGACGTGGGACACAGCATCGACTACCCGGGCGTAGACAAAAAGAAGCACGGCGAACAGGCTATCGCCAAAGGCCCGGTGATCTGTCGTGGTTCGCACATCAACCCTCTGGTGTTCGAAATGCTGGTAGACACCGCCACCGAAAAGCAGATACCGTATCAAATAGAGGTTGCAGGAGGTCGCACCGGCACCGACAACGACGCCATCCAGCTGTCGCGCTCCGGCGTGGCTACCGGTCTGGTATCGGTGCCCATACGCTACATGCACACGCCGTGCGAGCTGTTGCACCTGGGAGACCTGGAGAACACGGTGCGTCTGCTGGCGGAGTTCACGCTGAAGGTGCAACCGGGGATGGACTGGACTCCACTGGGATAGATGAGGGGAGCGAACATGATACCACCACAGACACCTGCCCGTCGGGGCATGAGCTGCTGGACCATCGGCTTGCTGTCCTGCCTGGGAGCTATCGTGCTGATTATCGTGGGCATGGCAGTGCTCTTCATTACCGTGGCGCGACGTCCCGAGTTCAAGCAGGCGATGTCCACCGTCACGCAAATCGCGCAGTGCCAGCAAAACATGCAGGAAATCTACGCCGCCATCGAGCGATACCGCCAGCGTCACAACGGGGCGTACCCGAAAGACCTGAACGACCTGGTACCTCGATACCTGGCGGAAGCGGGCAGACTAAAGTGCCCGGCAGATACCTCCGGTAAGCCGGTGAGCTATCGGTACCTCCAGCCTCAAAAGGACACTCCCGATACATCACCGTTGCTACAGTGTGACCATCACACGGCAATGAACCAGAAAATACCGGTGATTATGTTGAAGAACGGGCAGGTGATGCGTCCTTCGCGGGTGGGGGGGCGCGACGGTTCGGGTGTTCCAACGCCCGAGGTGCGATGAAAGGACAGGTAGCCCCCTGACAAACTCGGAGAAATACAGAGGAGGTCTCATCCGTAATCCGTTATGCGCATCAGCAGACTAATGGCTATTGCAAGTATGGTTCTGGCAACGCTGCTGTTACCCGCGTGCCAGCGCAGGCAGCACGAGCCGGGCGTAGTGCACCTGCGGGCGTGGACGATGTGGGGCGGCGACGAGGCGGAAGCCTTTCAGGTGGTGGTGGACGAGTTCAACCGCACTCACCCGCATATTCAGGTGCACAACCTCGCGGCAGTAGAGGATACCAAAATCATCCGTGCTATTGTCGCCAACGACCCACCGGAGATATTTACCCTGCGCGAGCCGGGCTATCTGGGTTCGCTGGCAGGCAACGGTGCACTGCTCTGCCTCGACGAGTTCTTCAAACAGTCGGGATTGAAGGAGACGGACTACGCGCCGGGATCGCTCTCGCAGTGTCGCTACAACGGCAAGCTGTACGCGATGATATACCTCATGGACTGCTTCGCCCTGCTGTGGAACAAGGACGCCTTTCGGGAAGTCGGGATAGACCCCGATCGTCCCCCCAAAACGCTGAGTGAGTTGCTGGAATATGCGCGAAAGCTCACCAAACGCGACGCGAATGGGCGCATTGTGCGTATCGGCATGATGCCACCCGACCCGCTGATCATCATCTCCGCCTTTGGAGGACAGTTCATCGACCCGAAGACGGGGATGCCGACCGCCGATCACCCGCGCAACATCGAGGCTCTGGAGTGGTACCAGAAGCTGATAGAGGTGCAGGGCGGCGCGGAGGAGGTGAACGCCTTTCAAGCCGGTTTCGGGCAGGAGATGGGCATCAACAACCCTTTCCTGGTGGGCAAGGTGGCCATGATGATTAACGGGCAGTGGAACCCCTACTGGTTCCAGCGCTATGGTCCCAAAGTGCGGTACGGCGCCGCACCCATCCCCTACCCCGACCAGTATCCTGACCAGAAAAACCCTACCTGGCTCGGCGGGAATATCTTCTGCATTCCGGTCAACTGCAAGCACCCTAAAGAGGCGTGGGAGTTCCTGCGATGGACACAAACCATTGAGGCACAGGTGCTCTTTGCCAGCACCATGCACGGCGTGCCCAATATCCTCGCTGCGCGAAAGGAGCGCAGCTTACGCGAGGGTGAACCGTGGAAGCGTGCCTTCGCCGTGTTTATGGACGTGGCAAACAGTCCGAACGCACATCACTTTCCCCCCACCCCGATTACAGGGCTATACCAGTATGAGATATACAGCGCGGTGGATTTCGTGCGATATGGAACCAAAACGCCTGCTCAGGCTCTACGCGACGTACAGAGGCGAGTGTACCGTGAAATGCTGCGGTGGCGGAGGTAACAGAGATGTATGATCGTCGACGCAACCTGCAGGGCTGGCTCTTCGTTTCGCCATGGTTGATGGGGTTCCTGCTCTTTACCCTCTACCCCATCCTGGCGTCGCTCTACTACAGCTTCTGCGATTATCGAGTGCTTACCCCCCCCAAGTGGGTGGGGCTGGCGAACTACGTGGCTCTGCTGACCGACCGCGACTACTTCCTGCCCTCGCTGTGGAATACACTCTTCATGCTCATCGAGCTACCTCTCGCGCTCATCATTGGCTTGGCCATGGCGCTGCTGCTCAACCACAAGATACCCGGCATCGGCATCTTCCGTACCATTTACTACCTGCCGTCCATTATGCCGGTGGTAGCGGTGGCGGTATTGTGGCTGTGGGTGCTGAATCCGCAGTATGGGCTGCTGAACGCCGTGCTGACACCGTTGCTGGCGCCGTTTGGACTGCAACCGCCCGGCTGGCTCGCCGACCCGAAATGGTCTAAACCCGCCTTCATCATGATGGACCTCTGGGCGGTAGGTGGAAGCGTGGTCATCTATCTGGCAAGCTTGCAGAACGTGCCCGCACATCTGTACGAGGCAGCGGAGATCGACGGTGCAGGAGCGTGGCACAAAACGCTACACGTGACCCTGCCCATGATTTCGCCCGTCATCTTCTACAACCTCATCATGGGAGTCATCTGGACGTTCCAGTACTTCACACAAACCTTCATCATGACCCAGGGCGGACCGCAAAACTCCACGCTCTTCTATGCTCTGTACCTTTTCTACAACGCCTTCCGCGATTTTCGCATGGGACACGCCTGTGCGATGGCATGGATACTGTTCATCCTCACGCTGATTGCCACACTGGTTGTGTTCCGAACATCCGCACGCTGGGTCTACTATGAGGGGGAGAGAGGCTGATGGCAACAAGGACAATAACTCCAGGCAGCCGGCTGGCGTACTGGAAGCAGTCTAAAGTATGGCGCAGGCGAATTGCCGTCACTGCCGTCTACATTGTGCTGATTGCGCTCAGCATCTCCTTTCTTGCGCCCTTTGCGCTGATGGTTTCTACATCACTCAAAACGGAAGATCGCATCTTCACCGAGACCATCGAGTGGATACCCAACCCTATCCGCTGGCAAAACTACATCGAGGCGCTGCAGTCGTTTCCCTTTCTGCTGTACCTGCGCAACACGCTGTTCGTGTGCGCGCTGGTGGTGGTGGGGACGGTGCTCTCCTCTGCTCTACCCGCTTATGGCTTCGCGCGACTGCGCTGGAAAGGGCGTGATGTGCTGTTCCTGATGATGCTGGCGACCATCATGCTCCCTACGCAGGTGACCATGCTGCCCGTGTTCGTGATGTTTCGCACCATTGGCTGGACAGGTACCTATTTGCCGCTGGTGGTGCCGCCCTTCTTCGGCAGTGCGTTCGCCATCTTCTTGCTGAGACAGTTTTTCCTGACCATCCCGCAGGAACTGTCCGACGCTGCACGCATCGACGGATGCTCGGAGTGGCGCATCTTCTGGCAAATCATCGTACCGCTTTCGGTGCCAGCGCTGGCGACGGTTGCGCTGTTCGCCTTCATCGGCGCGTGGACGGACTTCATAAACCCACTGGTGTACCTCACCGATGAAAACACCTACACACTGGCAGTAGGGCTACAGACCTTTGTGGGAAGGCACAGCTCCGAGTGGAACCTGCTAATGGCAGCGGCTACAGTGGTCACCCTGCCGCTCATGGTGGTATTCTTCTTCACACAGAGGCTGTTTATCGAGGGCATCACGCTAACAGGAATCAAGGGATAGGAGACCCCGATGGCAACTCCGCTGATACATCAAACCGACCTGTTTCGTCCGCACAACGACCCGGATGACCATTTTGACCTGGCGGTGATTTACGCGCTGGCTTTGCAGGGCAAGGTAGACTTGCGCGGCATCGTCATCGACCGCCCGCCACCGAAGTTGGACGGTGACCCCGATCTGGGGGCGATCGCCCAGCTGAATCACCTCACCGGGCTGACCGCTCCCGCTGTGGTCGGCTCCGCGCAGCCGATGAAATCGCCCAATGACACACAGCCGTCTGCTTCGCCATCCGATAAGGCGGCGGTTCGGTTGATTCTGGACACCCTTCGGCAATCGCGCCAGCGTGTGGCGATTACCGTTGTGGGTTCCTGCAGGGATATCGCCCTCGCCGGTAAAACCGACCCCGCTCTTTTCGCCCGCAAATGTGCGGGCATCTATATCAACGCGGGCACGGGTTCGCCTGACCCCAAACTTGCCTCCGTGCTGGAGTACAACGTCACACTGGACCCCGCGGCGTATCGTGCCCTGTTCGAACTGCCCTGCCCCATCTACTGGCTACCCTGCTTCGAGGACTACGAAGGTGAATGGCGCGTGAAGCGATACGGAACCTACTGGCGTTTTCGGCAGGAAGAGATACTACCCGTGCTGTCGCCCCGAATGCAGAACTTTTTCCTGTACATGTTCCAGCGTGTGCGGGAGACAGACTGGCTGAGGTATCTGTATCGCCAGCCTGATGCTTCGCTCATCCAGCACTACAGCGGGCAGGAGCGAAATATGTGGTCTGTCGTGAGCTTCCTGCACGTCGCGGGGCTAACCGTCACTACCGCCGGTGAAGTCGTCCCGTTGAAGGCGGCTGGTGACTCCGCGGTATACACTTTCCAGCCAGTGCGCGTTTCCTGCAACGAAGACGCAGTGACCACCTGGCACCCCGACCCGCGCAGCACCCATCGGTATATGTTCCTGGTGAAAGACATCGAGCGTTACCAGAGCGCGATGACGAAGGCGCTGAGATCGTTGCTGACAACGCTACCCTGAGGGGGTATAATCTCTGTGGGTGATGAGCAATGTCCTCTCTGGATGTGCGGTGGCTTGGAAGGGTAGACTACGCTTCGGCATGGCAGCTGCAGCGCGAACTCGTCCCTCAGCGACGAGAGGGAACCATCCCCGACACTCTGTTGCTGCTGGAACATTCACCTCCTGTCATCACGCTGGGGCGCGCCGCACACAGGGAGCATCTTCTGGTGTCTGAGCATCTGCTACAGGACTTGGGCATCCAGCTGGTGGAAACGGATCGAGGAGGAGACGTCACCTATCACGGACCGGGGCAGCTGGTAGGTTATCCTATCCTCGACCTGCGCGAGCATGGCAGGGATATACACCTCTACCTGCGCAGGCTAGAAGAGGCACTGATCGCCGCCCTGCGTCGCTTCGGCGTGCTGGCACATCGCAAAGAGGGGCTCACGGGTGTGTGGGTTGGTGAGCAGAAGATAGCTGCTATCGGTGTCAAGGTGAGCCACTGGATAACGATGCACGGATTTGCCCTGAACGTCTGTCCCGACCTGAGCCATTTCCACCTGATTGTGCCATGTGGTATACACGACAAGGGGGTTACCTCCCTTGGGCACCTCCTGCAACGAGAGGTAACCCTCGAAGAAGCCGTGCCGCCCGTCGTGGAGGCGTTGGCACGGGTATTCAACCTGCAACCTGTTGTAGCACCCGCTCCAGCTTCGCCCGCGCCTCTTTAGCCACCGCCTCCAGCTCCGGGTGGGAGACTATCTGCATGGCGACGGTGGGGTCCATCGCTGACACCACGCAGCCGTTTTCCTCTTCGTAGACGGTCACGTTACACGGCAAGAGCAGCCCCACTTCCGGAGAGGCACTGAGGGCGCGATGGGCTAGCGGAGGGTTACACGCTCCCAGGATAATGTAAGGACGATATTCCACGCCCAGCTTCTCTTTCATCGTCTGTTTGACGTCGATAGTGGTCAACACACCGAAGCCTTCGGATTTGAGCGCGGCGATCGTCTTCTCTACCGCTTCTGCATAAGGAAGCGATACTTTCACGCGGATACCGGCAGGCGTCTGTTCGAGTGCCATCTTACTCCTCCTCGATGATGCGGTAGGTGCTGTGAACCTGAGCGAAGGCAGCCAGATGCGCTTCTACGCTGCAATACTTCTCCTCAGAGAGCTTAATCGCTTGCTCCACCGCCTGGGGATCAAGCCCTTTGCCCTTAAAAACGTACTCGATCTCAATCTGGGAGTAGACGCGCGGGTACTCTTGACGTCTTGCCCCTCTGACCTTTATCTCAAGCCCCTTCAGAGGCTGCCTCTTTTTCTGAAGAATGCTGACCACATCCACACCAGTACATCCCGCCAGGGCATGAAGCAGCAACTCCATGGGACCGATGCCTTCACCGCGTCCCCCTCCATCTGGCGACACATCCATCACCAGAGGGTGTCCCCCCGAGGAGATGCTGAGAAACTGCATACCGTCTATCCAGCGAGTTCTGATTTCCGTCATGATGCCTCCTCCACGAGTCTTTCGCACTATTAGATACGTTGAACGGTCGCACGGATTCGTCCAAGACTACAGCATTTTAGCAACCAGTTCCAGAGCGGAACGCACAGAGCTGGAAACCTCCTCCGGCTTACCGTCCCGTTGCACCTCCCACCACAGATAGTGTAATGCCGCCTGTTCCAGAGCAGACTTCACCGCTGCCATCTGGTAGATGACCTCCGACGGCGCGCGCCCTTGCCGAACCATGCGTTGCAAGCCGCGCACCTGCCCCTCGATGCGCCTCAAGCGGTCTACAATCTCCGCCGGCACGGCATCGTTGTACTGTTGCGCTTGCTTTTTCATATATACCTCCTACCAGTACAGGGTATATTTTACCATTATACCCTGTTTCCCTATCGCCATCTATGAGCCTGTGGTGAAGTCATGCGGTATCTCCAGAAAGTGCAGCCATTCGCGGTACCGTTGCAAACTGTAGGGGCGGTTACCTGCCAGGTAATGGTTCAGGTACTCACTCCCCTCCCCGTCCCGCCAGCGAATGAGCCAGAGAGCGGGCTCTTGCACCTGTGGGACAGCGCCAGCGATGGCTTTGCTGTTGGGCTCGATGTGATACGCCGAAGCCAGCAACTGCCTGCCGCTCTCCGCATCTACTAACTCCACCTCTCCTTCTGCTGGATGCAATGTATCGTTCACCACAATCAGCGTGTGCATTCCCTCCTCCGGTTCGCTCAGCATGGCGCACACATCAGTTTGCACCCTCTTCACGTAGACATAGGCGAGCTTCTTGCGGTAGTAGTAATCCACAATAGCGTCCGAGATGATGGGCCAGCCGTCACGCAGGTTCCACCAGAGAATGCCCGTCGTGCGCCACTTGCGCTGCCGCCACCGTTCGATAAAGAACTTCAGCGCCTCCGCCTGGCTGATTTGCGAAGCCAGGATGAAATCATCCAGATTGTCGGGCACGGTATCAAAGAGCACCGCGATCTGCTTTGCCATCAGCGGGATGCGGTAGTTGAAATCGGTCATGCGGGGCAGCGGGCGTGTGGCATGTGTCAGCCACTGCTCATTGTCCTGCCACGGCCACAGGTACTCGGGTTCCATCATCTGTTCCAGCGTGTGGCGATGAGGACATCCATGGTAGCCGATTTCACTCACAAAGTGCGCCAGCGAACGGGTGTAGGTGGGTCCCTTAAAATCGTCACGGGGTCCCCACAGATGTTGCTCCGGCGACAGATTGGGGTCGCCACCTCGGCGTATCGCCTCCTCACTCATGTAAGGCGAACTGGGTAGATACGGTCGGAAGGGGTCTAACTGCCTCACCACCTCTGCCAGCACCTGCCTGCTTATCTTGTCGGTGTTGGGGTCGATGCCCATCCCCGCCCACAGGTAGGTGTGATCGATCTCGTTATTACCGCACCAGAGCACCAGGCTGGGATGGTTACGCAGACGCTGCACCACCTCCTGCGCCTCCGTCCGCAGTGCGGGAATGATTTCGTCCGGGTAAATGGCGCACGCGAGCGCGAAGTCCTGCCACACCATCACCCCGTGCTCGTCGCACAGGTCGAAGAAGGCATCCGACTCATACACATTCCCTCCCCAGCAGCGCACCATGTTGCAGTTCAGGTCTACCAGCATCTCGAAAGTCGGTTTCAGGTGCTGGATGTCGCGACTGTGGAAGGCGTCCAGCGGAACCCAATTCGTGCCCTTCGCAAACACCTTCACGCCGTTCACCAAGAAAACGAACTCGCCAGGCTCTTCAGGCGTAGTGATGTCTGTACGGCGCAGCTCCACCTTGCGGATGCCGACGCGGCACTGATGCGTATCCAGCACGTTGCCCTGTCCGTCCAGCAGTTCTGCGCTTGCCTCATACAGCACCGGTTCGCCGTAACCGCGCGGATACCACAGCTCTACCCCCTGAACGTGTATCCACGCCCGACCGTGTGTATGGAAGACGGGATGCAGGCTTTCGTGTGCCACCTGCCCATCACGAGAGAGACGCAGGCGCACTTGCCAGTCATCGATGGTGTGCTCCGTGCTGGTAAAGTCCCAGTCTACGAACAGCACCGCCGAGCGACGCGCGGGGTCTACCGAAGTGGTCGCCCAGTAAACGCTCCGCCAGCGCGTGGACGGTACAAACTGCACATACACGTCGCGCCAGATACCTGCGCTGACCACACGCGGCATGATGTCCCATCCGTAGCCGTGAGGTGCTTTGCGCACTCCTAACGACTCGTAGCCGCAGGGCAACGTGCTTTCAACGGGGGCAGGCGTGCGCTCCCGTCCTTCCAACACCGCCGAGCGTATCCGGACCACCAGCTCGTTGTCGCCAGCCTTGAGCGTGCTCGTCACGTCAAAGCGGTGTGGAATCAGCATGTTCGCGGCTTCACCAATGAGTGTGCCGTTCAACCACACTTCGGCAAGGCAATCCAGCCCCTCGAACACCAGCTCGGCGGTATGTCCATCGGGGAGGGCAGGCGCGGTAAACCTTCTGCGATACCACCATTCGCAAGTCTCATACTCGCGCAGGCGGTAGATGTTGTTGCCCACAGACAACTCCGGTAAGACGCCAGCCCGTATCAGGTCCAGCTCCACGTTACCCGGCACGAGCGCAGGTACTGTGCACATTGTGTTTAAGTCTATATCTTGAAAATTTACATATTTGTGTTGCTGTGGTCGGTAGCTCAACAGCCATTCGCCGTTCAGGTCTATTCGTTGCATGTTCTCCTCCTTGTGCCTTTAATCCCACTGGACAGGAACATCATCTGTGTTCCATGCCCCCACCTCAAAGCGCCTGCCAGAGGGTAATGCGCCTTCGGTGTTCGGCATGAAGGTGATCTGTATCCGTCGCCTTTCACCAGGCTGTAACCAGAAGTAACTTTCGGACACACGCAGGCTGTCCGAACACGCAGGAGCATGGACGTGAACCCCCACTGCAGGCAATTGACCTGTGTTCTCTACTATCAGATTATCACCATCTCGCCTGACAGATAGCGTGGTGCGAGGAAGATGGAAAAGACAGCCCGGTTGCTGGCGGAAGTTGAACCAGTAGAAGTTGCGAACAATCACATCCTCTGCGCGAATCAGCTCTACCAGCACCAGCAGAGGAATAGAGTCAGTGTCCGGCGCTTGGAAGGCTACCTCTCCGAGCGAATGCACACGATTCGTGGATGCCTGTACGTCCAGAACCTTCTGCGCAGATTCCCGCAAACGCGCATCGAACAACCGTACGCGCACCCGCGAGGCTTTCTTCCATTCTTCGCGATCATCCAGTAGGTAGAGCTGCAGTCGGAGCGGTCTGTTTGCCTCCACATCGAAACTGTCGAACAGCGCCACCACCTGCAGGGGCGCAAAAGCACGCTGCACCCAGTAGTGGGCAATCTTCGGTACCCCATACCAGTCCACTGTAGACCACGAAACGCCCGGGTACACGTCGGTCAGCTTGTAGTAAACCACGCCAGTGGACTGGTTCCAGCGCGTGCGCATCCTCTCCAGCACCACGCGCAAGCCCGTTGCCTGTGCCAGCTGGCTGGCGCGGGTGAAGCTTTGCAGGTCATCGCAGAGGTCAAACTCTTTGGCATAGCGGTTGAGGTGTACCATATTCTGCGGGGTAAAGGTCGGCGTATGGTGAATAAACGCACTGTCGTCTGAGGGGGGCCACTTGTCGCGCTCCTCTGCGGGAAGATATTTCAGCGTGCTCTCTACCGCACAGGGTGACGCCAGCCCAAACTCGCCAATGAAGGGAGCGACAAGATTCAGATTGCGTTCCAGCGGCTGCAGTCCCCAGTACACATCGTAGTTGTGGATGCTACCCCCATAAGGATCGGTGCGGTGGTAAGGTCGGGTGCCGTCCAGCTCCATACATCGTCTGCCCAGTAGCTCCACCAACCAGCCTTCCCCGCTGTGCTCATTGCCGCCGCACCAGAGCACCAGACTGGGATGGTTACGCAAGCGCTTGATACTGCGGACGGCAATCTCATCGGCTACTGCAAGCCGAATGGCATCGAAGTTTTGCCAGGTCAACGGAAACTCCTGCCAAACCATGATGCCTAACTCGTCACAGAGGTCGTAGAAGGTGTCGGTCTCGACCAGACCGCCTCCCCAGGAGCGCAGTATCTGGATATGCGCGTCTTTTGCCAGCGTCAGAAAACGACGGTAGCGGTGCTCGTCCAGGCGCAGGAAAGCATCCACCGTTGCCCAGTTACAGCCTTTCACGAACGTGGGACGCCCATTGATGACAAACGTCCAGTTATACAGGTGAGGCTGCGCCCCTTCAGGTAGAGGACGCATCTCAATGGTACGCACCCCGAAGCGCGTTCGGCGAGCATCGACAACCTGCCCATCCACGATAAAGCGCGCTTCGCACCAGTAGAGGTAGGGTTCCCCCAGCCCGTTGGGCCACCATTGTCGGGCGTTGGGTATATCGAACCGCCAGTGTGCAGTGATGGTATTCCCCAGGGTTTGCACCGGCGCCTCGTAATGATACCCCTCTCCCTCGAAGTTTGCGGGGTATATATCCCACCGAAATACCCCCTGGAGGTATTCTTGGCGAGCCTGGACCCTGGCAAACAGGTCTACCGTGCCTCTGGCGGCATCCGCAGTAGCCAGAAAAAGCTCTTCTATCTCCACTTCAGGTATTTGTTCTACCCTGACCGATTGCCAGATGCCGATGGGAGGGCAGTTCACATAATGCCAGCCGTAGACGCAGTTGGTCTTGAAAACCAGCTTCCAGTCAGGTGGGATGGGGTCCACTCGTACAATGAGGGTGTTGTGTTCGCGAACAATGCCGGTGATATCGAATTCAGGACCACCGAAAGGTCCCTCGTGCTCGCCCAGCCTTACCCCGTTCAGATAGAAAGTCGCACTGTAGTCCACTCCATCAAACACGAGCCGTGCAGGCTGACCGCGCTGCCATACGAACTGCTTGCGAAACCACCATTCCTTCTCGGAGACCTCCTGCCTTGCGATAACGTCATGGAAACCTACGGTGGGGTCGGGAATTTTGCCCGCTCGAAAGAGAGCGGTCTGCACGCTACAGGGTATCTCTGCAGGCAGCGCATTCTGCCACCCTTCGCCCTGACATAGCGCCCGCTCGTCCCCCTTGCCTTTTGGCACGCCCAGCATCTCCCACATGCCGTCCAGAGAGAGTACTTTTCGTGGAGTCTGTGAGGAACGCTCTGAGCCCCGCGACAATCGAACCGTTATCGGCGTTCCCGACAGTGGCGACGGAGCAGGCGCAAACCGTTCGCGGTCGAGGTCGTCCAGTGACTTGCCTTCCAGTCCTTCCTCTCGCAGCAGTTCCGCTCGTGTCATGGCTTTGAGCCGCCCTGCTTTCGCCGCGCGAATCACCCTGGAAGCAGCACGCATCCAGTAATCACGGATGGAAGCATCCATCTTCTCTCCACCGCCCCAGTGTATCAACCAGCCCTTCCCATAAGGCACTGCTACCATACATGGAACGCAATCCGCGCTCCATACCAGCACTGCCCCACGCTCAACCTGAAGTACCCTGATGGGCTGGCTATCTATCTGCTGGGGGTCTGGCAGATCGAGGGTGCTTCCCTGTTTGGTGAGCCGAAGGGGGCGTGCCCCATGCGCTACCATCGCTTGCAGTCCAAAGAAATCCTGCCAGTGGTTGGCGTCTAGCCTGCCGGTCTGAATGTCTTTGGCAATGTAGTGCGGCACGCCTATCGGCATGATGTACACCCCGCCGCGCTGCACGTACTCAACCAGAGCCTTTGCCACTGCACCACCCCATGCACCATACTCGGGATAAGTATGATCGGTGGCAATCACAATGGCATCATACCGCTGTAGGCTGGCGACGTTGAGCTGTTCGCGAGTGAGCAGGTGAACTTCAAACCCCTCCCTCTGAAGAAGATCGGCGATCTTCTCCCCTGTCCATGCTGAAGCGTATGGCTTCGCCCACGTGGAATAGTCCACCAGATCATCAGCAATAACCCCGACTTTCAGCGTTGGCTGAGCCAGTGTCAGTGCCATCGCAACAAAAAACGATAGCAAGTCTTTCCCCCCCTGTTCGGTTTGTTTAGGGATTCGCCCACCCCCACTGTTTTCCTACTCTGCTGAGGCTGTTCGAAAAATCGGTGAGTATCGGGTATAAAACATACTATGAAACACACACACTTCAGACAAACTACCCTCGCCACCATACGGGTACGCACCATTTACAGCCTTGTCCAGCGCTTTTGCCAACTCCACCCTCTCCCCAAACGACGCGGACGACCCTGCAAATACTCCGAAGCCCTCATCCTCACCCTCTGGCTGCTTGCCGTGCGCGAAAACGCCTCCTACCGACGCCTGCTTTTGGCGCTTGCCCCCGAAATCCTGCCCGACCACCCTCTGCCTGCCTTAGGCACGCTCGCCTACCGCTTGCAGCATCTTGCAGACAAACGCCTGCAACAACTGCTCCATTGGCTTGCCCAGCAGGGCATGGCGTCAGAGACGCTGACCTGTGAAACGCCGTGTGTGTTTGTGGATGGCACGGGCGTGGGATATGCCTCGCCGTTTTTCGCGCAGTATTTGCGAACAGATACGTCAGCAGCGTTCGCATGTGAAGGTGGTGGCGTTGGTGTATTGGCAGGGGGATCGGGCGTGGGTGATAGGGTTATCGTGTGGGGCGGCGTATGCGGATGAGGGGCGGCTGTTGGGGGCGTGGGTGGAGCGGTATGGTCGTGGTGGGTTGGGGTCTGGCACTTTGTTGGTGGGGGACAGGTTGTATGGGTATCGGGCGCGATTGTTGAAGCAGTTGGAGGAGGCGGGTTGGTTGCCTGTGGCGCGTGTGGAGGCAGGGTTGCATCAGCAGGTGCGTGCGGATGCGCGGTTGCGTGCGCGTTTGCGTGCAGAGCAGTATGGTTGGGCGTTGGGGGAGCGTTATCGGATAGAGCAGGTGTTTGGGAGCGTGAAGAGTGCGTATGGGAGCGTGTGGCGAGCGCGTTCGTGGGAAGGTGCACGGGTATGGGTGTGGGGGATGTTTGTGCTATGGAACATGGTGGGTTTGGTGCGTGTGCTTGGAGATGGTTCTGATGGTTTTATTGTATGTTGTGTGTGGGTGAGGGGGGGCTGGGTGATTTTTCGAACACCCTCTACTCTGCTTGACATCGGACGGCGATGCAGGATAGAATTAGAATCCGGTAATGAACGGGAGTACACTGTGTGATGCGTATCCTTCGGTCAATTGCGGTTGTTATCCTGTTTGTCCTTGTCGGATGTGCCATAGTCTGGTATTTATATCGTGCAGACTATCTCCCGCCTTCGTCCCTGACGCACATCATCCCCATCCGTCCGCCTGTGCCGGAAGGCATTCTGATCCACCATTCCGCAACCCCATTTCGCCTGAAAGGGCGTATCGTGGACGCGAAAAAGATAGATGAGATGCATCAGAAGCGCGGTTTTAGTATAGTTTGCGACGGGAAAACATATCATATTGGCTATCACTATGTGATACTGCCCGACGGACGTATCCAGCCCGGGCGTCCTGAAAACTGCCCGGGGGCGCACTCCGGCAATGGTTACTACAACAGCAAATATCTGGGCATCTGCCTCATCGGCGACTTCGATAGCCATGGCAGGTGGAATGGCAGACGAAGCCCTAAAGAACCCACCCCGGCACAGATACAGGCACTGGTGAATCTCTGCGCGAAGCTGATGCAGAAATACGATATTCCCCTGCGCAACGTGCGCCGCCACCGCGACGTGAGCCAGACCTATTGTCCGGGCAACCACTTCCCCTATCGGCGTGTGCAGATGCTCATCGCGCAGGAACTGGAAAGGCGAATACAGAATGCCTCTGTAGCACATTCCACTCGTTGATTATGGAGGAAACGGATGCCGGAAGTCTCTTTTGACCGCTTCTACCGCTATGAAGACCTCACACGCATCTTACAGGCGTATGCGGAAGAGTACCCTCACCTCGTGCGCGTGGAGAGTGCAGGAAAAAGCTACGAAGGACGCGATATCTGGGTAGCGACCGTTACCCGTTTTGAAACCGGCTCGGACACCGAGAAACCCGCCTTCTGGGCGGATGGTAACATCCATGCCACCGAAGTGTCTGCTTCCAGTGCGGTGCTCTACCTGCTGAACAAACTCTGCACCCAGTACGGACGGGACGCAGAGGTCACCCGCGCACTGGATACCCGCGCTTTCTACCTGTGCCCGCGAGTGAACCCCGATGGAGCCGAATGGGCGCTTGCCGACAAACCGAAGATTATCCGTTCCAGCACGCGCCCCTATCCCTACGACGAAGACCCTGTGGAAGGCTTGCGGCAGGAAGATATCGACGGCGACGGACGGATGCTCACCATGCGCATCCCCGACCCCAACGGTGCGTGGAAGATTTCGCCAGACGAGTCTCGCCTGATGGTACGTCGCGATCCCACCGAAACAGGTGGACAGTATTATCGTCTGCTACCAGAAGGCATCATCGACAACTACGATGGCGTGCTGATACCCCTGCAACGCAAGAAGGAAGGACTGGACCTCAACCGGAACTTTCCCGCAAACTGGCGACAGGAGAAAGAACAACGCGGCGCGGGCCCCTTCCCCACCTCCGAGCCGGAGGTGCGAGCCATCGCTCAATTCATTGCCTCCCACCCGAATATCACCGGCGCGGTCACCTTCCATACCTACGGTGGGTTATTGCTGCGTCCGTTCAGCGATAAGCCTGATGAGAAGTTCCCCGCTGAAGACCTGTGGACCTATCAGAAAATCGGGCAGAAGGGCACGGAGCTGACCGGCTACCCGAACATCTCCGTCTACCACGACTTTCGTTACCATCCCAACGAGGTCATCACGGGCGTGTTCGACGACTGGATGTACGAGCACCTGGGCGTGTTCGCCTGGACGGTGGAAATCTGGAGCCCCCAGCGACAGGCAGGTATCACCGACTACAAGTACATCGACTGGTACCGTGAGCACCCCTTTGAAGACGACCTCAAGATGCTGAAATGGAGCGATGAAGCGCTGGAAGGCAAGGGCTATGTGGACTGGTATAAGTTCCAGCATCCGCAGCTGGGTGAGGTAGAGATTGGCGGCTGGAACGCGCAATACGCCTTCCGTAACCCTCCGCCTCAGTTCCTGGAAAAGGAGATTGCCCCTTTGGCGGATTGGGTCATCTGGCAAGGATTGATATCGCCCCGCCTGGAGCTTCTGGAAGCCAGTGCAACTCCACTGGGCGAGGGAGCCTATCGCATCCGCCTCGTGGTGCACAACACCGGCTGGCTACCCACCTATGTCACCAAAACCGCTTTAGAGAATAAGGTTACCCGCGGCGTGGTGTGCGAGATAGAGCTGCCCGAAGGAGCCACCTTAGAGACTGGTAAACCACGCGAGGAGCTGGGGCAACTGGAGGGGCGAGCCTACAAATCATCCGCCCCCACTGGCTGGGTCGCCGACCCCACCGACGACCGCCTGAAGGTGGAGTGGGTGGTACGCGCTCCCGGCGGAGGCGAAGTGAAGGTCACCGCGCGCCACGAGCGAGCAGGTACAGTGAGGGCAAGTATTCGGCTGGGTGACGATTAATCTTATCGCGCCGTCAGCCGTTCTGACACGATAGAGTGCGGGGGCAGTTCTTTGCCCCGCTTTTTTACCTCTGCGGCGGTCGTGTTCAGCCAGAGCAGCTCGTTCGGGGCACACAGCGTCACGAACACGCCATCCTCCTTGCCGTCTGCCTGTACCATCTCCCGGCTGTTCGATGACAGCTCGGGAGCCTTTGCCAGGGTGCTGCTGAGGAAGGCACGATATTCTGCACTGCGTCCTGCACCGTTGAACAACAGCACTCTCCCCTTACCAGTGTTTGCCCCCGCACCGAACAGGGCATCATGATAGGTGTCGTTGCCTTCCACATCGCGCAGCCTGCCGATACCTGAAGGGGCTATGAGCAAACCGCCATTCCGCACCCAGTCGGTGATTGCGCGCCAGACCTTGCCCTCGGAGACGTTTCCGTGCAGCAGTATGAATGCCTTTGCGCGCTTCAGTCCGCCATCCAGTATCTGCTCGTCGCTCGTATAGTCGAAGTCAAAATGGTCACGCAGCGGCTGCACGTAGCCCAGAAAGTCGTTGCCGTGCAGCTTGATATGCGTCTGCGGGTAGTACACGGCGATTTCCACCACCGGCTTGCGTTGCTTGAACTCGCCTGCCCACCGAATGAAGTTCTGACGGGCGGTCTCGGTCTCAAACAGGTTGGGGTAATAGTAATGTAATCCCCGTGCTCCCGAAGCAGTCGCATTGTAGATGCGCACAATGACGCCGTTAGGGTCTACCGCCCCTGCTGGTTCAAAGCTGTAATAGGCGCCGTACTGCTTGCCCGCAGAAGCCACCCAGCGCGTCAACGAAAAGTTCACTGCGTAGTTGCTTGCTTCGTTGGTAATGCGCACCCCGCCACCGACCTGCGCAGCGATTTTGCACTGCTCACCGAAGTTCGCCCCATGCTCAGGAGGCGCGTGTCCCCCTGTGCAGAGGTAGATGTCCCCTCGGGGGAAGTGTTTGCGAGTTTCTTGCATCCAGAAACGCGCCCACTCGCTCATCGAGCCGATGTACCAGTCCACAAAATCCAGCCAGGCACGGTCGTTCGGTGCATCCTTCCTGAGGAAGGGACGTATCTCTTCGAATCGATGATATTCCCCGCCCCATGCGCGCGAAAGAGCTTCCACACTGCCGTATTTCTTTGCCAGCCACTGCTGAAAACTCTTCACCGCATAGGGGTCGCCAGCCCAGTAGCCTGCGTGGGTGTGGTAGGGACCGTAGATATCAGCCGTCCAGTCGTTGCCAGTAGCGACGTAGATGGCTTCCCCGTAGTTGCCCGTGATACCGAGCAGGATAGATTCAATCACACCGCTATCCCGATAGTGCTCACAGAACGCCCGAATGAATCTTGCCACATGCTCACGCAACGCAGGGTTCCACAGGGACTGCACATCGGACTCCTCACCGTGTTCCAGACAGACATATCCCTGATAGCCCGCTTGCCTGTTTTTGTAATACCATCGGGGCAGGCTATAAGCAGAGCCGACAATCAGGAAAGGTACCCACTTTATGCCGTACCTCTTGTATATCTGCACGTAGCGGTCGTACACACTCCAATCGTACTTGCCCGGTTCCGGCTCGCACAGGTTCCAGCGTACATAACCCTCGTGACTGGTCACCCCCAGTTGCTTCAGTGCTGGCATTGCCGCTTCGAGAGATCGTGTCATCGGCTCTACGTCTTCCTTACGGGCAGGGTCAAATCCGCCGACGATGAGCTGCCCTCCCCGTCCGATTCGGACAAGTGGCTTGACCAGAATCTGGCGCATATCCTCTTCCTCCTGTCGCCTCACTTGCTCCCACTCTGAGGGGCGCTCACTCGTGATGCGCACCATACGAACGTATATCCTGCCGTAGTACGCAGACAGACGGAAATCTGCTCCCAGATTCTGCCGCCCTGCAAACAGCGGATTCTGGAGCACAAAAACGGCTTTCTTCCACTTGCCTGTGCCTAGCAGACGTCCACCAGCCTGCTCTTCGGCACGGCGATACTTTGCTTGCAGGGTATCTCCCGTGGCGCTGTCATATTCCAGCGCCAGCACCCCAGCCAGCGCGTCGTCGCAATACTCCACCACCACGTACACAGGGGCAGACCATTCCCTCTCACCCACGTCAAAATACAGAAACACGGAGGCAGGCTGCGTCCCCTCCTGAGTCGTCAGGCAGCGTGAGCCTCCTCGATGGGTGTAAGTGACAAACCCATCTGCTCCGCTCAACACCCTGATGCCCTGCGACTCCGCTCCCTGCGCCGTTACCAGCAAACGCGCCTCACCTTTGCCCCGTTCCATAGCCTGTTGAGAGTATACGATGCACCCGCTGGCTATGGCGAGGATGACTACCGATCCCCACACCAGCAACCCTCGCATTTTTCTGCTCCCACCCCTTCGCAACACGTTACTCCATACTTCGCATGTATCTGAAAATCTCCTCTACCCGTGCATTTTCGCGGTATAATGTACATGGATAACAATCCGTGACTGCATCACGATGAAGGCTCCACAGCATCAAACGCATCGCAAAGTGCGCGCACGGTTGCGTCTGGCACGTGACCGCATGGCGCGAGCAGACTATGGCTCGGCGATTGTTTTCCTGCGCTCCGCGCTGAAGCGTCTGGAAAAAGAACCCGCCTCCTCCTCCGAACGCGCCCAGTGCTACATCGAACTGGCAAGGTGTTATAATCGGCAGGGTGATTACGCTTCAGCGATTCCCTACTGCCAGTGGGCATTAAACCTGCTCCAGCAAGAGTGGGATGCGGAGTTAGCACAGGCTGAAGCGGAGCTGGAACTGGGGATCGCCCTGCTACACACTGGCGAGTTGCAGGAAGCACAGCATTACCTCGCCCAAGCCTACCAGACCTTCGAATCCTATCACCTCTGGACAAAGGTGGCGCAGTGTGCGGAGAACATCGGTATCCTGGCAAAGCGCCAGGAACAGATTGTACGCGCGATCAATGCCTTTGGCTACGCCCGACGTCTCTACCGACAGATGGAAGACATTGCTGGCGTGCACCGCACCGAAAACCAGCTGCGTGAGCTGATACCCGAGGAGTAGGAGTGCGTCAGTGCCCTCAAGCCGATTTCCTGTGCGGGCGGTAGTGTTTGATTTTGTCAATACCCTCGTGCCTCTCCGCGAGCCGGAGTTTCTGCGCATCCTGCAAGGTGTTTACGAGTACGTGCATCCTTTCGCCTCCCACGTTCCTTTTGACGCCTTTGTGCAACACTACGTGCGTATCCGCGACGAACAGTACGCACGCAACCTCCCCGTTTTGCGGGGAGAACGACTTTTACGAACGCATGGCGACCCTCTGGCGACGGTTGACCGGCACCCCTCCCAATCCGCAGCACGTGCACACGATGATGACGCGATATGCACTCTCGTTTGAGAAGGCGGTTGTGCCTGCTCCCTATCTGTCTTCTCTGCTTCGGCATCTTTCGGAGCGGTATTTACTGGCAGTGCTCTCCAATTATCCATATACCCCGTGTGTACACAGGGTACTGAACCGGCATGGTCTATCCAGCTACCTGTCGTCCGTGGTGGTGTCTGCGGACGTGGGAATCGTGAAGCCTCATCCTCATTTGTTCCGAACTACCCTGTACCAGTTAGGGGTATCTGCGAATGAAGCCATCTACATAGGCGACGACTGGTGTGCAGACGTGCTGGGGGCTGCTCGTGCAGGAATGCGTAGCATCTACACCCGGGAGTGGCGTGTGGAGCCAGACCCCTGTGAGAATCATCACGAAGCATCCCCTGTTGCCCAGATTTGCTCACTGGCTGACCTGCCCGATTTGCTGACACAACTGTAACTGCAGGACATCCCTGTGAAGCCGGCGAATAGCTGGGCACAGGTGTCACTGCGCCAGGTATCAGCGACCTCCAACAGTCTATTGGATAGAGGTGAAACCCATGCAACAGACAAGGCTGAACATTCAACCCGGCACTACTTCGTGTGATCACTGCCCGCTGCTTTTGCCTGTATCCGGTGAACCGGACGCGATGTACTGGCTTTCTCTGAGAGGCTTGCGTCTGCCAGTACAGGCTGTGGGCAAAGAACTGTGGTGCCTGATTCCTGAACTGCCTGCTGGACAAGCGGTTACCGCGACGCTGGAACGAAGCGAGGGGGAGCACCCCCACCGGGTGAGTGTGGAAGAAAGTGAGGACAGGATTGCAATATACACCGATGGCAAACTGTTCACCGCTTACATCAAGGCGGGCAATCCCGCACGACCTTGCTTTTATCCCCTGCGCGGTCCCGGCGGAGTGAGTGTTACCCGACACTGGCCCATGCGCCATGATGTGCCCGGCGAGACCAACGACCATGTGCATCATCGCTCGATGTGGATTGCTTTTGGTGACGTCAACGGCGTGGATAACTGGAGCGAGGAACCCGGACACGGCTACACCCTGCATCGCCAAACGTTGCGCACGTACAGCGGCATCGTCTGCGGTGGTTTTGAGACCCTGAGCGACTGGACGGATGCGCAGGGCAATAAACTTCTGGAACAGCATCTGAAGGTACGTGTCTTTCCCCTGCCTGATGAGCAACATCTGGTGGATGTGGAGGTGACCCTGACCGCCACCGAGGGCGATGTGCGCTTTGGCGATACCAAAGAGGGCGGCATCCTGTCGGCGCGGGTGGCGTCCTCGATGGACGTGCCGCGCGGAGGGCGCATCGAGAACTCCGAAGGTGGCATCAACGAACCGCAAACGTGGGGTAAGCGGGCGCACTGGTGCGACTACAGCGGACAGGTAGAGGGTGTCCCTGTGGGCATCGCCATCATGCAACACCCTTCCAGCTTCCGACACCCGGCATGGTGGCATGTGCGTGACTACGGGCTGATGACCGTGAACCCATTCGGTCTGGCGGCGTTTACACAGGGACAGGAGCATGGCGAGTATACTCTACCGCGCGGCGAGAGCCTGCACTGGCGATTCCGCGTGTGCATCCATCGGGGCAATGCGTCCGAAGGAAAGGTCGCTCAGCGCTGGCAGGACTTCGTCAGCCCGCCGGCGGTAGAAGCGGTAGATTGAAACGGGTTTCAGCAAACTGTGGTAAAATATTAGCAGCAACGATGTGCTGCAACAGCAGCTGGAGGGGTACGATGTTCGGGAGCCTCGGCTTTAGCGAAGTGATGATGATACTCATCATCGGGCTGATTATCTTTGGTCCGAAGAAACTGCCAGAGATAGGTCGCTCGCTGGGCAACGCCATCCGCGAGTTTCGGCGCGCGTCCAACGATATCATGAACACCCTCTCTCTGGATACCGACTACAGCACCTCCTCACGCCGAAGCTACTCGGACTATAACAGTAGCAGCTATAGCAGCAGTTATAGCGAGACAAGCAGCTATGCGGAACCGACGGTCTCGCAAAGCGATATCGTGGCAGACGACGTGAACGTCGCACCCAGCCCGGATGAGCCGTACGGCAATGTGTATAGCGAACCCGATACCGCCACAACGCCCGAGGCTTCCTCCAGCAAATTGCGCTCCAGCAACCGCCGTGTGCTGGCTAACCCCCGACTGTCTGTAGCACATCGGAATACTCGAAGGAGAGTGTAGATGTACACCTTCTTGATAATCGTGCAGGTGTTACTCGCTATTGCGCTCATCTTCATTGTCGCCATGCAGACGACGCGACATGAAGGGCTATCGGGCACAGTAGGCGGACAGGTGAGCTCGCAATTTCGCGGCAAGCTGGGACGGGACGAACAGCTGGCGATGATTACCCGTTATATCGCCGTGGGCTTCTTCGTCGTCAGCTTGCTCGTTGCTATAGCCAGTCCGAAATAACCGGAGTCCGGCGGTGTCAAACCGCACTCGACACGCCGCTGCGCTGGGATGGTTTGCCCTCGTGGCGGTGTGTGTTTTCTGGAAGGTCGTCTTCACCCAGCAGGTGCTTTACTGGGGCGACATCATGCTTTACTTCCTGCCCATGACCACCTTCGCCCACCGCTGGCTGGTGCAGGGTGTCTTGCCGTTATGGAACCCGCATACCCTCTTCGGACAACCCTTCGTGGGCAACCCGCAAGAGTGGCTCTTTTATCCTTCTACCCTGCTGCTGCTTCCTTTCCATCCCGCGCGTTACCTTTCCTGGAACATCGTGCTGCACCTGTGGCTGGGCGGTGTGGGGATATGGTTGTTCTTGCGCACACTGAACGTCGCCTTTCGTCCTGCTCTGCTGGCAAGTACGGCGTGGATGCTGTGCGGAGCTTTCGTACCTCGATCACAGTTCCCGGGCATGTTTCAGAGTATTGCGCTTATCGGGTGGCTGATGTGGGCTGTGGAGCATGTGTTGCAGACGAGCAGCGCTGGTAGGATAGCGATACTGTCTGTGACTGTCGCTCTGCTTCTTCTGGCTGGGCACGCACAGGTCGCCTATATGGCGTTGCTGCTCGGCATGGCGTGGGCAGGCTGGCGGATGGCGAGGAGTGGCTGGCGCCCCCTGCCCTCTTTGCTAGTCGGTGCGGCTGGCGGACTGTTACTGTCTGCTGTACACTGGCTGCCAATGCTTCAACTGCTTCATGAGACACCGCGCACAAACCTCTCTGTGTGGGGAGCGAACCGCTTCCCCTTGCGCCTGGAGCAGATTCCCCTCCTGCTCGTACCCGACCTGTACGGCACTCCCTGGCAGGGCAACTGGTTGGGAAGAGGCAACTACTGGGAGGTCGCCTGCTCGGTAGGCATCCTGCCTCTGATGGCGGCGATCGTTGCATGGAGGGCGCGTTCGGAGGCACGTTTCTGGCTTATCATCACCTTTCTCAGCTGGTGGCTGGCACTGGGCACCTCTGGCGGGTTATATATCCTCGCCTACTACCTGCTGCCGGGGCTAAAAGCCTTTCACGACCCTGCCCGCTGGCTGATCCTCACCGACTTTGCGTTGTGTGTTGCTGCCGCAATGGGTTGGGAGCATCTGTGTTTCTCGCGAAAATGGCTATCGCTTCCTCTGGTACTGGCGCTGCTTGCTTTACTATGGACATGGCAAGGCGCCAACATCATCGAGTGGGCAGCGCACCACGACGCGATTCGCGCCAGCCGACCGGAAACCGTTTCCTCTTCGCTTATTGCCTCCGCTCGCGCGACGGCTGTAAATGGCTGCTCACGAGCGATTGTCGTTGCGATGTTTGCACTGCTCATTCTCCGGCTTTCTCCCTCGCGTCGCTGGTGGGCAGCGATGGCATTGTTGCTTCTTGAACTGTTGCCCCAGGCGATGCCGGCCAACCCAACCACCAACCTGGCAACATTCGCTCAGTGCCCGTACACCGTACAAACGGTGGCACGCACCGGGGGCAGGCTCTTTGTGCCCGAACAGGTGCCGATGTGGCGCAAGTATGTGAGCTATGTCGATTACGGCGCGAACACGCCCGAGTACCTGCAACGCTGGCAGCAGATGCTGGGTTCGAATACAGGGATGATGTGGGGCTTGTCGGAGGCGTCGGGCTACGAACCGGTAGCGGTCCAGAGGGCAGTAAGACACTATGTGCATCTGGCGCAGGAGTGGAAAAGGTCTCAACGAGATAGCCGCCTGCTTCACCAATTGCAACAAGCCGGTGTCGGGGCAGTCGCAACGGGCAAGGACGCTGACAGCTGGCGGGTGTTTCCCCTACCACACCAGCCGATGCGTGCATGGACGGCGGGAAGCAGCGGACCGTTCATCGTGCATGACCCCTCTCCCCAGTGCGTAGAGATAGCGAACGCACTCGCCGGCGAACTGGTGCTTGCGGATACCGCTTACCCGGGCTGGCGCGTCTGGGTCAACGGTAAGCCTCAGCCCTGGCGGGTTCACGAAGGCGTCTTTCGGGCTGTCACTGTCGCGGCTCCTTCCTCCAGAGTTCTGTGGCGCTACGAGCCAGATGTGTTTCGTATCGGTTTCTACCTGTCGCTGCTAGGATGTGCTATCCTCTCTGGTGCGTTCATCTTCAGGCTCTGTGCAGGGAAACTGCGCAACGTCACGAAATAGGGCGACAGTATACCGAACGCAGCTTTCTGGAGGGCTGCGCCTCGTCGTGACCAGCTGTCTTTCTGAGCAATGCATCGAGCAGAGGAGGAACCAGGTGATGACTTTGCTTTCAGGCATCTCCCTGTGCATCGCGGGCGCGCTGTTATGCGTAGCGTGCTCTGCACAGTCCCCGCAAGAGTTACCCTCTTTCGATTTCACCCGCCCCGAAACCGTTAGCGAATGGCAACCGACGCACCATATCTCCCGTATCAGCCATTCGCCAGAGGGCATGGTGATTGAAATCAGCGGGTACGACCCCTATACACACGGTCCCGTGCAGGAGTTTCCTGAAGACGTTCCGCTCTGGCTGGAGATTCGCCTGAAGAGCGAGCAAACAGGGATGTTACAAATCTTTTACTCCCGCGCAGGACAGGGCAGCGCCGAAGAACGCTCCGCACGCCGTTTTGTCAACACCACCGATTGGGTCACACTGAAGATGCCTCTGCCCGCACTGGGTCCCCGTGCATGGATAAGGATAGACCCACCGGGCACTTCGGGAAAGTGTGTGATCGCCTACGTGCGTTTTTCACCGCGTGTGACGCCTTCAGCCCCGCGATGGCTGCCGCCGACTGTACACACCATGCCAGCAAATGCTCCCACCGTGACCTCCGGCGCAGTGCAGGTAACTATCCATCCCGATCGCTTTGGTGTGTTCCTGGTATCGGTGAAGGGTAAACCGATGGCAGCAGGGTGGAACACAGCGCAGCTGTGTTGCGAGGCTGGCGGTGCAGTGCACTGGCTCTCTCTGGACAAGGTTGCCGCCGTGACCTCACAGAGAGTACGCAATCGGGTGCAAATGACGTACACCTTCAGCGACCCGAACGGCGCAAAGTGGAGGATCGAACAGGTCTTCTCCCCATCCACGCAAAAGGACGCCATAGATGTGCGCACCGTCGTCACTGTAGACCGCGACCGACAGGTGTACTTCCTGCCGATGCTGGTGCTCTTCCCGGGCGCAGGCTCCTTCGGCAGCGAGAAGGAGCAGGCTTTGTTCGCAGGGTTGGAATATCTGGAGAACGAGCCGAGCAGCTCCGAAGCGGACATCATCGGTCCCGCGTCCAAACGACAGGTTCCTGATAGCGTGAAGATAACCGCCCCGTTGATGGCGGTGCAGGCTCGGGGACGGTACGTTGGTCTGGTATGGCAACCAGCGAACCACTTCAGCGCGTTGTTCGATTCGCCCGACCGTATCTTTCGCTCCGGTGGGCATGTGATGGGTGTGCTCTACCCCGGCTCCAACGGCGATAACCGCGAGGAAGGCAACCTGCTGCCCTACTTCCCCGAAACGCTGGCGGCAAACACACCGCTGGTGCTGGACGCTACCATCATCGGCGGTGAAGGCGATACGGTGATTCCGGCAGTACAGCAGTATGTGCGCCTGAGAGGATTGCCTCCTGTGCCCAACACCGGGCTGGACGCGCAGGCATATCTCAAACTGGCGGCGGCAGGATGGCTGGATTCGAAGATACGAGAAGGCAACTTCTACCGCCATGCCTACTGGCCCGGCTTTGGTCCGCAACCGGCTGCGGACGCCGCGATATGGATGGAGTGGATTGCGGCACACATCCGGGATGGCGAAATCACCCGCCGTCTACGACAGGCAGCGCAGGAAGCGATTGCCGTCGTGCCAAAGGAGCAGTATCTGTTCAGCCGCGTATCACATGTGGCGTTCCCTGTGGTGCCTCTGATCTACGGCGCGGTACCCGAAAGCATCGAAGCCGCCCGCAACAGCGGACGCGACCTGCTGCGCTCGTTCCAGCCGGACGGCACGGTGCTCTATAACCCGCGTCCGGGCGGTCCCGACTACGCTCGCACCCACTGGGAACGCACTGCAAACGGGCTGACCGCAGCGGTGCTGGTGCGCTTACTGGAGATGGCATTGTATAGTGGTGACAAGCAGCTGATTGCGGAAGCGATTCGCCGACTGGAGCAGTTCCAGCGATTTGACAACACCGTACCCCCGCGGAGCACAGACATGGGAGATGCCTCTCCACACCCCGGATATTCTGGCATCCGCGCACATTGTCAAAGCATACGTCATCGGTTACGAGCTAACCGGCAAGCCGGAGTTCCTGCGTCGGGCGCGTTACTGGGCATGGACAGGTGTACCCTTCCCTTACCTCATTAATCCCACGGGACAGCCCGTGGGACCGTACAGCACCATCGCTGTGCTGGGAGCCACTAACTGGCAAGCACCCATCTGGTTTGGACAACCTGTGCAGTGGTGCGGACTGGTGTATGCGGACGCTCTCTACTGGCTGGCGCGTTTGGAGCCTCAAGCGCACTGGAAGCACATCGCCGACGGCATCACCGCCGCCGGTATCCAGCACACCTGGAAACAGGACGATGTCGAACGGCAGGGCTGCTTACCAGATTTCTACCACCTGCGCGAACAGCGCAGTGACGGTCCTGCCATTAATCCGGGCACGGTGCAGGCAAACGCCATTCGCATGTATAACTTGTCTACAGTGTACGACTACCGAGTGTTGCGTCATAGCGGGATGATCGTGCACGCACCGGGCAGCATCACGGTGCTCGCCGACCAGAAGAATCGATGTAAGTTTCGCATTAAAGGCTGGATCAATAGACCTTACTACGTAATGGTCAACGGACTGACCCAACAACCGCAGGTAAAGATAAACAGTCAGTCGGTGACCATTACCAGCCCACACCAGTATCTGCAACAGAACGGCAACCTGATATTGCAGGTACAAGGAGAAGCGGAAGTAGAGATAATCATCCGATAAAGGAGGTCCACATGCGCTTGAGAAGTGTCTGGATGTGTATCGCAGGGTGCTGGCTGTTGCTTGCAGCCAGTGCGTTCGCTGACGTGCGTTTAGCACGCATCTTCAGCGACCATGCGGTGCTACAACGGGGTAAACCTGTGCCTGTATGGGGCACTGCCGAGCCGGGTGAGAAGGTCACTGTAGAGTTCCGAGGGCAGAAGGTCAGCACCACTGCCAACGACAACGGCGAATGGCGCGTCACGCTGAAGCCAATGCCCGCAGGCGGTCCTTTCCAGATGACCGTGCGTGGTCACAATACGATAGTGCTCCAGGATGTGCTGGTCGGCGAGGTGTGGGTATGTTCTGGGCAGTCCAATATGGAATGGCCCGTCGCCTTATCCAACAACGCCGAGCAGGAGATAGCGCAGGCGAACCATCCGCAGATTCGCCTCTTCATGGTGCCCAAAGCGGTCGCCGACCGTCCACTGAAAGACCTGAGCGGTGGTGCATGGCAGCCCTGCACCCCCGAGACGGTACGCAACTTCTCGGCGGTAGGCTACTTCTTCGCGCGGGAGCTGCAAAAAACTCTAAAAGTACCCGTCGGTATGATTCAGACAGCATGGGGTGGCACCCCCGCTGAATCGTGGACAAGCAAGCCCACGTTGATGGCGAACTCCTCTCTGCGTTACCTGCTGGAGAACTGGCGACGCGCAGAGATGGACTATCCGCAGGCTCAGGAGAACTATCGGAAGCAGCTGGCGGAGTGGGAGAAGGTGGCAGCACAGGCGCGAGCCGAAGGCAAACCTGAACCGAAGAAGCCCGATCCACCACAGGACCCGCGTACCAACCCGTGGAAGCCCTCCGGGTTGTTCAATGCCATGATTGCGCCCATCGTGCCATACGCCATTCAGGGTGCTATCTGGTACCAGGGCGAGTCGAACGCAGGCAGAGCGTATGAGTACCGCACCTTGTTTCCTGCCATGATTCAGGACTGGCGTGAGGCATGGGCGCAGGGGGATTTCCCCTTCCTCTTCGTGCAGCTGGCTAACTTCATGGCGGCGAAGCCGGAGCCGGGCGAGAGCGCATGGGCGGAGCTGCGTGAGGCTCAGCTGATGACTCTCTCGCTTCCCAAAACAGGGATGGCGGTTGCCATCGACATCGGCGACGCCAACGACATCCACCCGCGCAACAAGCAGGACGTGGGCAAACGCCTCGCGCTGAACGCACTGGCAATCGCCTACGGCAAGAAGGTGGTGTACTCCGGTCCTGTCTATGAGCGTATGAAACGCGAAGGCAACGCCATCCGCCTGTACTTCAAACACGTGGACGGCGGGCTGATGACTCCAAATGGCGAGCCGCTCAAAGGCTTTGCCATCGCGGGGGCAGATCGCAAGTTCGTGTGGGCGGAGGCACGCATCGAGGGCAATACGGTAGTGGTACAGAGCCCTCAGGTGCCAGAGCCGGTAGCGGTGCGCTATGCGTGGGCGGATAATCCGGTGTGTAACCTGTACAACCGCGCCGGGCTTCCCGCCTCGCCCTTCCGTACAGACGACTGGCCCGGCGTCACCCAACAAGGGAGAAGGTAGCTGGCATCGGTCTCCCCTCTTCGCACCGGAAGAGGGGAGACTTCTGAACCTCAGGAAGAGCAGAAAACCAGCGTAATCACTCTATCTGCTCTACCTCCTCCAGAAAAGCCTCTGCCTCGCTCACACTGCGGAATCCCTCGCCGACAGTGAGCCATACACCCTTCGCGCCCACCGCCTTCAGCACAGTGAGCGCATCTTCTGCGGTTTCGGCGAGCACCTGCACGCTCTTGCCAGCCTGCAGACAGCGACGATATACCTCCACCCAGCGCGAAGCGGGCCCCTGTCCTGCACCGTACACCCACTGCACCGCGTGCAGGTTCGGGATGTCTAGCAGCAGGTCCAAATGCTTCAACGCGCCCACACCGTCCAGATGGAAAATACTGCGTTCCAGCGGCTCCATCTCCAACAGGATGTCGGGTAGGATTATCTCCCGCGCCATCTCTGGTGAGACCATCAGCCAGAAATCACAGCTGGGCACATAGTACTTGCCCTCATAATAGGCATTGCACCAGGTGGTGCAGCCGAACCCCGCTGCCGCGATCTTCGCGTAGCAACGTTCGAAGCTCTGCACAAAAGCCTTTGCGACGTGTCTGCCTGCCTGCACAATCAGTTCAGGATAATCCACCATATCTATACACAAAGCCTGGGGGTCGCGCAGAGCGGCAAGGATATCGTAGTTGCCGTGCAGGTCGGTGATCCCCACGATGTAGCGTCCCCCGCATCGCTCGATAGCATAGTCGGTCATGCGTTCCATCGTTTGCCAGTAGGGGTTGCCGAAGTCGGGCTCCATCTGCAGGATGCGATACCAGTCATCGGGTTCATGCACCACCGGCTGCGACCAGCTGGTGCCCTCCGAGAACTCCAGTTCGCATCCAAACAGTGTAGCGGTGATTTCCGGTCCTAAGTTGGGCCAGAACATCGGGAAGTTGTCGCCCACGTAGTCGTGGCACTGCATCCACGCAATAGCGGAATCCACCACGTATTCCACGTCCATCCACCGCTCGCGCAAAGACGCATGCTGCTTTACCGGACCCTGGTAGGGACGTGATGGGGTCACATGCAAAGTGACAGGCGGACGGTCTATGATTTCACCGTGCCACCACGCCTCGAAACGCTCCACTGTTTTGCCAAAGTCAGGCTTCCATTCTAGTTCGCGTATCAATCCCGTTTCCTCCACTTTTTGGACTGTCGCACCAGCTCATCTGCCTCTTCAGGCGTATTCGTCCAGGTGCTCATCATCACGCCGCGCGTGCCGATAGCTTCCACTAGCGGCTGTACGCTCTCAGGGGGCACACCCAGCGCAAGTACGCCTTTGCCTGCCTTCAACGCTTTCTGGTACAGCGGATACCAGCAGGGGTCTCCGGCGTGAGGCTGCCCCGCTCCCGGCGTCCACTGAATAGCGTTGAGTTTCTGGATGCTGCACAGCGCATCCAGATGCTTGATGGCGTTCACGCCGTCCAGGTGGTAAATCGTGTTGTCCAGTCGTTCGCACTGCCGCTCCAGATAGGGTAGAACAAACTCGTTGAACAGTTCGGGGCTGATCATACAGGACATGTCGCATTGCAGTTTGCAGGTTCGCCCGATGCCCCAGATGTGGAACGCCGAGAAGACGGTGCCGCCGTCCTCGTCGCGGATAATCTGCTCGAAGGCGTCGTAGTAATCGAAATACCGTTCCAGAATATCCCTCTGCAGGCGATGCACATGTTCCGGATAATCCACCAGGTCGGTCAGCAGCTCCAGCGTGCCGCGCAGGGATGCCAGCGTGTCCAGATTCTCCACAAAATCGGGGAAGCTCACCAGCGCCTTGCCTTTGAAGTGCTCCATCGCCTGCCGCGCCATCTCGGTGTTTATCTTCCAGTACTTCTCGTCGGGGTTGTACGGCGGTACCTGCGCAGTGGTGATGTCATCAAACACTCTACCGTACCACACCGTGTTGTGGTCAAAAGTGGGCGGACTGCCCAGGTGGATAGCCAGACTGCCCGGTCCCAGGTTGGTATCGAACCAGGGGAAAGCGTCTCCGCCGTGATAAGTGTGAGCAAGTTGCCAGTCGGTTGCAGTGATACGGTATTCCATATCCAGCCAGCGCTCCTCCGGCGTGGGATCCGGTTTGGGGGCAGGAACGTCTACGACGGGCTTTTCCAGAGGAGCATGCACAATCAGCAACGGTCCCTCCATCTCTTCGCGCGCCCACCATGCCATGTACCGCTGTTTGACCTCATCCCAATGCGGTTGATACAGCAAGGACACCTTCCTATGACCTCCCCTCTGTGTGACTGCTGTCATTTTCTGTGAAGGAATAACCGGTTCCTTGTGCCGAAACCACAATGGGCAGGCGCAAGGGGCTGCACCCTATTTCTCTGCGGTGAGAAAGGAAGAGAAAAGATGAGATACGTGTTACTGCCGATGTTACTGGTGGCTACGACTCTCTGGTGTGACGCTCAGCCGCTTCGGGAGTGCCTGGTGCTCCCGATGCCTGGGGGAATGTCGCGTTCTATTGTCTACACCGACCCTGTGCAGGCTCTGCAGGTATCCGGCAGCTGGACGGCTCCGAAAGCGGGAGATACGGTAACCTTCCCTGACGGCTCCACCCGGCAATGGGAAGCGGTCACTGCCAATGCTGACGGCTGGTTTGAGCACCCTGCTTTGCGCAACGGATACGCGTATGCTGTGGTGTCCTCTGACCGCGAGAAGGTCGCCCTGCTGGAGATGCAGGGTTGTGTCACAGTGGTCGTGAACGGCGAACCCCGCGTGGGTGACGTGTATCAGCACGGTTATGTGAAGATACCTGTGCTCCTGAAGCAGGGGCAGAACGAACTGCTTTTCCGCTGCAGTCGTGCTGGAAGGCTATCGGCTCGGCTTAGCAGTGTGCCTCCTGATGGTGCTCTGCTCAACGTGAGTGATGCCACCCTGCCCGACCTGGTGGTAGGCGAAGACACAGATACGTGGCTCGGTATCGTGGTCATTAACGCTTCCACGCAGACCATGCGCGGGCTATCCATCGCCGCCTTGCATGAGGGCGGGCGCACGGTAGAAAGCGCCGTGCCTGCACTGCCCCCTCTCAGCGTCTCCAAAGTGCCCGTGCGCCTGCGCGGTGTTGCACCGCGTGCAGCGGGTGTGCGCAAGGTGGAATTGCGTCTGCTGCGCCAGGAAGGCAAGCAGAAGTTCACCATAGACACCGCTGAAGTGACTCTGCGCATTCGGGAACCATACGAATCGCAGAAGCGTACCTTCATCAGCACCGTTGACGGCAGTGTGCAATACTATGCGGTGCTGCCCGCGCAGAGACTGGGCAAAGACCTTCCACCTCCTGCCCTGGTATTGACGTTACATGGCGCAGGGGTGGAGGCGATCGGGCAAGTGGATTCCTACTCCCCCAAGACATGGGCAACTCTCGTCGCGCCCACCAACCGCCGCCCCTTTGGCTTTAACTGGGAGGAGTGGGGACGGCTGGATGCTCTGGAGGTGCTGGAACTGGCGCAGAGGCAGTGGCGAACCGACCCGTATCGGGTGTATCTCACCGGGCACTCGATGGGTGGGCACGGCACGTGGCAGGTCGGGTTAACCCATCCCGACCGCTTTGCCGTCATTGCGCCCAGCGCAGGCTGGGTCAGTATCTGGACGTATGCCACCAGCGCGCGAATGGGACAGCGAGAGCAGGGCGCAGACGAAAAAACCGACCCGATAGAGGATTTCTTGCTGCGGTGCGCTTCGCCCAGCGATACTCTGTCGCTCGTGCGCAACAGCCTGCTGCAGGGCGTGTACGTGCTGCACGGCGATGCGGATGATAACGTGCCCGTTACCGAAGCGCGCCTGATGCGCGAGAAACTCACTGCTATCCACCGCGACTTCGAGTACTACGAGCAACCCGGCGCGGGACACTGGTGGGACCTGTCGGACGAGCCCGGCGTGGATTGCGTGGACTGGATGCCCATTTTCGAGTTCTTTGCCCGCCATCGCCTGCCTACACCGGATAGCGTGCGGCGTATCGAGTTCACTACCATGAGCCCCGGCGTATCTGCCTCCTGCCACTGGGTGAGCATCGAGATGCAGGAACAGCAAATGAAGCCGAGCTCCGTGAACCTGCGCTACGACCCCGGCAAACGGCGATTTGTGGGCACCACCAGCAACGTCGCGAGGCTCTTGCTACGCCTGGATTATGTGAAGCCGGGCGCCCCGCTGAGCGTGGAGCTGGATGGCCAGGTGCTCGGCAATATCTCTTACCCCAGCCGAGAGCGACAGATCTGGCTGGCGAAAGAGGCAGGGCAATGGAAACTGTCCGCCGCCCCCTCTCCTGCGATGAAGTCTCCTCAACGATACGGAGGCTTCAAGAGCGTCTTCACCAATCGCCCCGTGCTGGTGTACGGCACGAAAGGCACCCCCGAAGAAAACGCCTGGGCACTGGCGAAAGCGCGGTACGACTCGGAGAACTTCTGGTATCGCGGCAACGCCACCTGGGAGGTGATTGCCGATACGGATTTCCAGCCCGAGCGCTACCGTGACCGCAACGTGGTGCTGTACGGTAACGCCGAGACCAATGCCGCATGGCAGTTGCTGCTTGGCGACAGCCCGGTACAGGTGCATCGTGGCGCGGTGCACGTGGGGCAGAGAACTCTCAGCGGCGAGGGGCTCGCCTGTCTGTTCGTGCGTCCGCGATCGGGCTCCAGCACTGCGCTAGTGGGAGCGGTTGCTGGTACGGGGATTGCTGGAATGCGCCTGACCGACCGCCTGCCTTACTTCACCGCGGGCGCAGGCGTGCCCGACTACCTGGTGCTTTCCACCGACATGCTCACAAAGGGCATGGAAGGTGTGCTTGGCGCGGGTTTCTTCGGCGCGGACTGGAGCGTACAGAGCGGGGAGTTTGTGTGGCGATAGTCTACCCTCACCCCTTACCCCTCTCCCAAAGGGAGAGGGGTTTTGCTATGCTTGCAGCTGTGCCTTTAAGAACTCCTCAAAGCGAGCAATATCCTCCTCTACCCGTTGCCACCCTGCAAGCACCTTGTCCTGAAGCATCGCGACCTTTTGCGGGTCCATGCTGTAGCTGTAAGAGTGCTGGAACACATGGCGAAACGCGCGCAGTTCGTCCAGCAAAGCCATACTCTGGGGGGAAAGCACACGAGGACGGATAGTAGGAACTTCAATGCTCATCCTTTGCAGCAGCTCGCGCTCCAGCCCTTCCACCGCCACATCGATATCCGAGAACGGAACGAACTTGCCCTCGCGCAGGATGGAGCCAGTGAGGTGTGGGTGATGCCACAGTGGGAGGGGTACGCGATGAGCGCGGTACAACCCAGGCAAGAGGTTACCTATCCAGAAAGCGACGGCAAACCCACAGCTGACAATACCAAACAGTTCCGCTGGATATGAACCATCTACACCGGTATCGCCAGCCTGTTCAAGGATGACCCTAACGTCTTCGTCGCGGGCGACCTGTTATGGTACCCCGTGGAAGGCGACAATAAGACACGCACCACCCCCGATGTGATGGTCGTTTTCGGCAGACCAAAGGGCGATCGTCCCTCCTACAAGCAGTGGGAAGAGGGCGGCATCGCGCCGCAAGTGGTTTTTGAGGTGCTCTCGCCAGGCAACCGCCTGAGCGAACTGATAGAAAAGTTCCTCTTCTACCAGCGTTTTGGGGTGGAGGAGTACTGTGTGTACGACCCCGATACCGGTCGGCTGGACGGCTGGATACGAGGTGAAGACGGCACATTGCACCCGATAGAGCAGATGGAGGGATGGGTCAGCCCGCGTCTGGGCATCCGCTTCAGCGTGCAAAACGGTGATCCGGTGCTCACTCGCCCCGATGGTTTACCTTTTGTAACCCCTGAAGAGCTGGAGGCGCGATGGACGCAGGCAGAACAGAGGGCAAGAGAAGTGGAGGCGCGGTGGACCGAAGCGGAGTATAGGGCAAGAGAAGCAGAAGCTCGGGCAGAGCGTTTGGCAGCGAAGCTGCGCGAACTGGGCATCGAACCCGAATAGAGTCGGCAGCACCCTGTTGGAAGACCACCACAACGCGCCCCAACAGAGGTTTTGAGGGAGAGGCTCCTGCCGAGCCGTTCGCTGGCAATGCGTATCCACCACTCTAGTCTGCCAGCTGCACAGCGCGTTCGAATACAGAGCGCAACATCTCGCGCGTCAGCTTGCCGGTGAAGGTATTCTGCTGGCTGGGATGGTAACTGCACACTATCCATCGTCCATCGGGCAGGGCAAACTCCGCCCCGTGCGCGAACGCGGACGCTTTGACAGAGTGTTCCACCCCAATCCCTTTCAGCGCGCGGAGCGTCCACTCGAAGGCTACCCTTCCCAACGCCACGATGACCTTCCAATCCTCCACGCAACGTAGCGTTGCCTTCATCCAGTGCTGGCAGTTCTGCAACTCCTCGCGAGTGGGCTTATTGGCAGGCGGGGCGCAGTGGCATACGGCGGTGATCAGCGCCTCTCGTAGCTCCAGCCCATCTTCGCGGTGAACGCTCTCCGGCTGATTGGCTAAACCCACCTCGTACAGCGCCCGGAAGAGCCAGTTTCCGCTCTCATCGCCGGTGAAGATGCGCCCCGTGCGATTACCTCCGTGCGCGGCGGGAGCCAGTCCTACCACCAGAATTTTCGCCTCAGGGTCGCCGAAGTTGGGTACAGGTTTACCCCAGTACTCCCAGTCGCGGTAGGCGCGGCGTTTGGTCTGCGCTACCTGCCGGATGTACTCCGCCAGACGGGGACATTTCTCGCACGCCGCGATGGCGACGTTCAGTTTACGCATGCACCTCCCCCCATCGCCTACCACTGCCTCACCTCCACCTGCGAGAGAAGATTATGTATCTGCTCCGCCGTGCCGATATCCGAGCCGTCGGTCATAGCGGTCGCCGCCCCTGCGGCGGTGCCCCAGCGAATCGCCTCCTCTACCGTGCCGCCACGAACCAGCACGCTGAGCACACCTGCGATCATCGAATCGCCGGAGCCAACGGTGCTGATGGCGCGTATTCTGGGCGGAATCGCCACCCAGCACCCCTCGGCACTGGCAATCGCCGCTCCCTTCTCGCCGATGGAGACAATCACCATCGGCACGCCACTGCCGTGCAACTCCTGAGCCGCCCTTGCCGCGTCTTCCAGGGTATTTATCGCCCTGCCCAGCAGGCGTTCGGTCTCGTTCTCGTTCGGCTTAATGAGGAAAGGGGATGCCTTCAATCCCAATAAGAGGGGCTCCCCGTCGGCGTCCAGCACCACCTTCGCCCCGTGACGTGCGGCGATCTCGCCCAGCGTGGCGTAGATGTCGGAGGGCACGCCCGGCGGCAGGCTACCCCCCAGCGCGACAAACTGTGCGTTCCGCGAAAGCTCCTCCACAATCTGCAGCAGGGCATCGAGTTCCTGCGCAGAAATCTGCGGTCCGCGCTCATTGAGTGTGGTAGGAGGAGAACCGTCCTCCTCCTGAATGGCGAGGTTGGTGCGCGTATCGCCCTGCACCCGGACGAACCGGCACTCCACGCCGTCTATCTCGCTCAGCTCACGCTGCACATACCGCCCTGCCCTGCCTCCCAGAAAACCGGTGGCGACCACAGGCACGCCCAGTCGCCTCAGCACCCGAGCCACATTCACCCCCTTGCCACCGGCGTCCTCCTCGATGCGCAGGATGCGGTTGGTGTCGTGAGGCACCAGCTGCTTGACGTAGATGAGGCGGTCTACGGAAGGGTTGAGGGTCACGGTGAGGATCATTTACGCCTGTTCCTCCTCTACTCCAAACCATCCTCGTAGTGTGTTACGGAAGTGGTTGAATGCGCGGTCTGTACAGCGGGACAGCCCTACCGTTTGTGCTAACTTGCGGTATAGTGCAGAAGAACGCGGGATGCTCTTGCCGCGTAGAAGTTTTTCCATAGCCTCTTTAGGGCGTTCCGGTTTCCCAGCCGCGGTAGTGGGATAGCTGGATACCACCACATGAAAATAGTTCGTATCACCGCGCGCCAGCACCTGGTAGACATGTGGTGACAATGTAAACAGCCACACCTCCAGCTCCGGGTCAATGACAACAACTTCGCACCGTTGGTGCCATCCTGTTTTCTGGACGCTATCGCGCACTACCTCCTCCAGCTCTTCTGCAGATAGTTCTTCTGCTCCACATCCTATCCTGTCGAACAGCACCACTGCGCGTGCGTATTCGGATTGATAAGCACGCAGGAAATCCGCTGCTTCCGTGCGCACACCCGGATCATGTCTTGGGTGAGTGAAGACATCATACTCCACCGTTCGTATACCAAGTGCGCGCGGGCGCGATAACAAACCGTGAACAGTCATCTCCATATCCTTATCTGCCACAAGCAGCACAAGGTCTTTCATCCAAGAACTCCGCTGGCGAGCAGGTCACCAAGGCTGACTTCTTGGCGCCATTCTTTGAGACGAGGATGTTCATCACCTCTCGCAATGTCGGTAGCACCACTCTCCGTTCTGGCGAAACAGAGGAGATCCTCAAGCCTCGCCATATTCAGAAGTATGGGTGAATGCGTGGCGCACAATACCTGTCCTGTATAGACGGAAGACAGGGACTGGTACACTGCTTCAATAGCGCGAGGATGGATGCCGTTTTCCGGCTCCTCAACGAGATAGACACCTGAAGGCTCCGAGAGATAGGGTAACAACGTCAGAGCCAGAAAGCGCAAGGTGCCGTCCGAAAGCGTCCACGAAGGCAATTGGATACCTGTCCTCAACCCTACCAGCAGATAACGGTAGCGGTCTTCTTCTCGCTCTCTTTCCTCAACAGTTACAATTTCAGGAAAAACAGTTTGTACATGTTCCACCCAGCTCGCGAAGCGATCGCCATGTTCGCGACGCAACATGCCGACCACAACGGGCAGATTAGAACCATCCGGTTGAAAGGTGCTGGGCACATCGGGTGCACACGGCAAACGCATGAGCTGACTATTCAACGTGAGCATTTGGATACCTTCTAACAGCACCTTGCGAGCCCAGGTTGCGGCTCCAAACCGGTCCTCTTCCTCTGGCACTAGCGTCAAACCAGCACGCCCACGCGCGGGACGCAAGGAAAAGTTCCAGTCCGTTGTCTCAGAACGTATATACACCCTTCCCTCGGCAGTACGAGACACCACTTTCCGATAGCCAACAGGTGTGTGCTTCCCCGGCTCGACGACAATCGTGGCAGGAACCTCCACTTCACGTGGGAACAACAAGGTTTGGCGAGCCCGTGCATACTTGTCACGTACACCGTTTCGAACGAGCCACAGATTCTCGACCTCTAGATCCACACCGCCCTGTTCACCCGTGCCGACGCGCACCTCGTATCGAGCAACAGAGTATTCGCCCACTGCCTGTGGCAAATTCAGCTCGATGGCTACCTCTAGGTTGTTACCCTGTCCCTGCCAAATCAGCTCACTGAGAGTGCGTGCGCGCCTGCGCACCGTCTCCTCTACCCCAAATCGCAGTAAGTCACCGAGAAACGCTACAACATCCAGGAAGGTGCTCTTGCCGCTCGCGTTTGGTCCCACGAGAATCTGGAAGTTCCCCAGAGGCTGCCGAATATAGCGCAGACATCTGTATGACTTTGCCTCGATCAACGAAATCATCGAAACCTTCCTCGTGCTTCACGGTTTCCTAACCCGCCACAGCATTTTGGCTAAGACGCCAGCACCTCGTTCAGCTTCAGCAGGCTCTCATCCAGCACGCGCGGTTGTTCCCAGCATGCCCTTAAAGGCACCGCCACCACCTGACCACCCTGCACAGCAGTCATCATGCCGCTTTGCCCCTGCAAGAGCAACTCCACCGCCAGCGCACCGAATCGTGCGCCGTAGATGCGATCGGTTGCAGTGGGCGAACCGCCACGCTGGGTGTAGCCCAGCACGGTAGCACGCACCTCCTCGCGCAGATACATCTCCACAAAGGTAGCAACCTCTTGCGCCTTCGCCGCGCCTTCTGCAGTGACGATAATGGCGGAGCGTTTGCCGCGAGCCATGCCTTGCTTGAGCCGCTCGCAAATCTGAACGGGGTCAAAGGGTATCTCGGGCACTAGAATGGCTTCCGCACCACCAGCCAGCCCCACTGCCGCCGCAATGAACCCGCGCGAACGCCCCATCACCTCAATCACGAAGATGCGCTCGAAACTGTCTGCAGTGTCGCGGATTTTGTCAATGGCGTCCATCGCCACCTGCAACGCGGTATCGTAGCCCAGCGTGTACTCCGTGCCGCCGATGTCGTTATCGATGGTGGCGGGGATGCCCACCACCGCGATTCCTGAAACCTCCTCCAGCTTGACCGCCCCCCTGAAGGAGCCGTCACCACCGATGACCACCAGCCCTTCGATGCCGTTCTCGCGTAGCACCTGGGTTGCCAGCTGTAGCCCCTCTTCGGTCTTGAACCGCTCACTGCGTGCGGTGCGCAGAATCGTGCCGCCGCGATTGATGATACCTCCCACAGAAGACAGGTCCATCGGGCGCAGCCAGCGGTTTAGCAACCCTTCATACCCACGCTCGATGCCCACCACTTCTAACCCGTTGACAATCGCTGTTCGCACCACCGCACGCAGGGCAGGGTTCATCCCCGACGCATCGCCCCCGCTGGTGAGAACGCCAATACGCTTCATACCTGACCTCCTTTTACACTTTCTGCAACATCTCTGCCACTTCCGTATCCGTCGGTAAAGCCGGTATGGCACCGGGGCGGGTAGCGGTAATGGCTCCAGCAGCATTTGCATACAGAAAGGTGCGCTGCAGCTCCGAGTCGCTCAGGTTGCGCACCCCTTCGCGCCCCTTCGCCCTCTTGCGCAACTGCACCAGCATCGCCGCCACAAACGCATCCCCACAGCCAACCGTTTCCACGACCTCCACAGGTATCCCGGACACTGCACCGCTCCGATGGGGCGTCGCATAGTAACAACCCTTTTCTCCCAACGTCACCGCAACCAGCACCAGCTGCGGAAAGAGGGCGAAAAGATGAGTGACACCTACCTCTGGCGTACGGACGCCAGTGAGGAACTGCAGCTCGGTCTCGTTCAGTTTCACCACATCGGCAAAGCGCATACCTGCTTCCATCTGCTGTTTACCCTCTTCCTCACTGCGCCAGAGCGCGGGACGCATATTGGGGTCATACGAAATCAACGCGCCACTCTCACGTGCAATCTGCAGGGCAAACAGTGTCGCGCTGCGCACCGGCTCGTCCAGCAGAGAGATGGAACCGAAGTGGAAAACCTTCGCACGGCGCAGGCGGTGTGTGTCCACATCTCCCGGCTCATATAACATGTCCGCACTGGGGTTGCGATAAAAGATGAAATCGGGCACGCCTTCTTTCGTCAGCGAAACAAACGCCAGTGCGGTGCGCGCATTCTCGTCAAAACGCATACCTCCTACATCTACCCCATACCCGTAGAGGGTATCTCTCAACAGGTAACCAAAAGGGTCTGCCCCCACCTTGCCCAGAAACGCGCTGCGCACGCCCAGCTTGGCTACGCCAACCGCGACGTTTGCCGGCGCGCCGCCTGGAGCAGGCGAAAAACCCTTTGCTTCCGCGATGGTGACCCCTTTCTGTTGCGCAACCATGTCGATGAGTGCTTCACCAAGACAGACAACCTCTGCCACCGCTGCCCCTCCTTTCCCACGTCTCACAGCAGTAATACACCCTGAGCATGGCTATCTCCTGTTGACTTTGCTAGCGGTGGATATTATGATTCAGGGTGGTGCACATCACTCGGAAAGGAGAGAAGACGATGCCACGTTCTGTATGCATCCTGACTATCCTTACCGTCATGTTCCTCCTGACCACAACCGCGTTCGCTCGTATCCTGTACGTGACCCCACAAGGCGATGACACGAATAGCGGTCTCAGCTGGGCAGAGGCAAAGCGCACGGTGGGTGCGGCGATAGAGGCTGCCTCCTTCGGCGACGAAATCTGGGTAGCGGCTGGAACATACTATGAGAATATCGTGATGAAAGGTGGTTTGAAGCTGTACGGCGGCTTCATGGGCACGGAAACTTCGGTGGACGAACGCCCGCCCTTCCCCCGCCCCCAACCCGACCCTTACGAGACCGTGCTGGACGGGATGCAGTCTGGGAGGGTGATGACGGTTCCACCCACCGCCAGTCCCTCTGTAATCATAGATGGACTGACCGTTTGTCACGGAAAGGTCGAGGGACCGGTCGGCGCGTACGGCGGCGGAATCCTCTGCGAAGCTCCTGAGGTACACATCTCCAATTGCACCATCGCCAACAACGTAGCGGATAGAGGCGGAGGAGTGTACGTGGCTGAAGGTAGCACTGTCTATATCTCACACTGCGTGATAGTTGGCAACTCCGGTTTCGTCGGAGGGGTGCACTCTTCAGGCGATGTCACTGTACGACACTGCATTATCACCCAAAACTCGGGAGGGATACTTCTGCATCGAAAAGGCAAAGTGGAGGACTGCGAAATCTCCGCGAACATCGGCCGAAGAGGCGCGGGCGCTTATGTCTACCTGTATACCATTGCTACTTTCTCGCGCTGTCGATTCATTGCGAACGAGGCTAGCGAGTATGGAGGCGGCTTGTACTTCGCCGGCGACGCAGGAGAGGTGACTAGCTGTCTTTTCACTCGCAATACCGCGAGAGCCGGTGCGGCATTAGCGGTGGTAAGCACAATAACCGTCACCGGTTGCGATATCATACACAACGAAGCCAGCAACTGGGGTGGCGGTTTTTATATCCTGCCTGGAGGGCACAAGGTGATTGAAATGTGCACCATCGCCCACAACACAGCCTGGTACGGCGGGGGTATTTTGTGCAACCAAGGGGCGGCACCTCGAATTGTGGATTGTACTATCGCGCACAACACCGCGAAAGGAGATGGCGCGGGAGTAGGCTGTTATTGGGAAAGTAGCCCTCACATACTGCGCTGTGTCCTCTCAGACAACTTCGCATGGCGGGTTGGCGGTGGGGTGATCTGTTCGGATGGCAGCGCTCCAACCATCGAGCAATGCCTCATCACCCGCAATCACACCTTAGACAGTGGGGCAGGGCTGTATGCCACGACGTATGCATCGCCGACTGTTATTGGATCAACCGTCAGCAATAACTACGCAGTAAGAGACGGGGCGGGGGTCCTGGTAAAGTCCGACAGCACGATATCGCTTCAGGAATGCATCATATCGTGCAACACCGCCGAAAACAACGGTGGTGGCGTTTACCTGCTGGATAACGCCTCTGCTGAATTGACCCGCTGCGCCATAAGCTACAACACAGCCAGGAACTCGGGCGCAGGTATTTATACCTACAATTCCTCGCCAGTCGTGCTATACAGCATGATCTCGGGCAACCGCGCGGGCTACTACGGCGGTGGTGTTTACTGCGAATGGCAATCCTCTCCGCAGGTGTTGAACAGCCTGATTGTAGACAATACCGCTCAACGGTACGGGGGAGGAATGTATATTTACAGGGAATGCACCCCTACCATTACCAACTGCACCTTCGCCTTCAACACAGCACCCAATCAGGGTGGCGGTATCTATACCTATGGCTCCTCGCCTTCGGTAAGTAACACGATCGTGGCATTCAATACTTCGGGCATCTTCCGGTCGGGGGGATCTCCCACGCTCCGTTACAACTGTGTGTACGGCAACACCGCTTACAATTATAAAGGCATCACTGATCCAACGGGCACGAATGGCAATATCTCTATAGACCCCCTGCTTACAGGACACAACGGTCACCTGCTACCCGGCTCGCCATGTGTTAACGCAGGCGATAACGGTGCTGCGAGCAGTGGCTGGCTGGATATCGACGGCGAATCTCGCATCGTGGGCGAACGGGTGGACATCGGCGCGGACGAGTTCGTTCCTCCGACGGTGAACGGCGGGGTGCTATTCGGCGATTATGATGGGTGGCTACCCCCTGTTCTGGACATGGAGGTGCGGCTAGGTGCGGCGTCGGAGATTCGCAATCTCTGGCTGGGTACGGATGGTTCCTTTACCCTGCCTTCCTCGCCAACCGGAGTGTTTTCCCTTTCCACAAAACCCTCCCACTGGCTGAGGCGGACAGTAGAGGTGGATACCTCTGCGGGAAGCGTGTCGGGGATAGAAATAGCCCTGACGAACGGCGATATCGATGGTGATAACGAAGTCAGCCTCTTCGACTTCGGACAGCTGGTGCAGGCGTTTGGTTCCTTGCCCGGCGACGAGAACTGGAACCCCAATGCAGACCTGGACGGCGACAACGAGGTGACACTGTTCGATTTCAGCATCCTGGTACGCTACTTTGGGGAGGTAGGAGACGAGTAATACTCTGTCCAGGCAAAAAGACCGCCCGGCGGCTGGAAGTCGCGCGCGAGTGGGTCGCTACACTTCCTCGCGATGGTCCGGGGCGGATGTTTCCTCTCGTTCGGTGTTGGGTTTATTCTCCACCGAAGGTGGTGTCAACATGCGGGTCGCTTCTTCCAGCATCTGACGGTATAGCTTTTCCTTTTGCTTGCGGCTGAGGTGCTCGCCGGTTGTCCAGAACCAGTACGCGCTCTTGCCCACCACATACGTGCCCGCGTAGGCGATAGCCCCCTTCACCAACACCCCTACCCCACCGGGTACAATGCCCACAAACTCACGCGCGAGCGAACGCCAGCCCATTGCTCCAGCCACCACCGGCACGATCTCTTTCAATCGGTCGCGCGTGTGGTAGGAGAGCCCCAGCGCGGCGGCGATTTTGAGCAACAACAGGATCTGGTTCTTGGTCAGCAGCACGATGTCTGCTACCGCCGCAGGGGGCAGAAACATGCTGGCAATCGGTATCACCCCGGGTATCGCTGACAGCATGGCAATCTGTCCGTTGACCCGTGATGCCTCTTTAATCAGGTACTCTATCGCGGGTTCACGAAATATGGGAAATCGCCTCGCCAGTGCGATCGCCAACCCCGGCAGGTCACTGACGATGCGTTTCACCACCAGCACACCATGCTCCGGCAATAGCCATGTGTAGTGTTCACCAAGCAAGGGCTCCTCTGCGCCACCGCAGTCGATGAGGATGTCTACTGGCTCGGGAGGCACCGTCGAAGAGCACATCAGAAACGCGCGAGACCTCTCCCGTTCAGGCAGAGGCAAGCCTTCCAGCAGCTGCTCCGCCACATCGTGCGTGCGCATTGCACTGCCCACCAGAGCGATGCGAAACCGTTTGTCAGCAAGTTCACGTACCTCGTCGGTAGACAGCTCCTTGCTGATTTGCAGAATCTCATGGATGTTGCGAGACAGCCCCCTGCTTCTCCTCACAGGTATCCCCCCATTCCACATACGGTCGCAGATACTGCTTCAGCTCGCTCACCGACTGCTCGGTGAACTGTCTGGCGGTCTCGCGCAACCTCTCCGGTAGTGCGGGAGGCTCAGGGTCGCGCAGGGTCCGCACCTCATCATACAAAGTAAACTGCGGTGGTATCTGATCAGGCACCGGCACACCCTTAAGTGTCGCCAGAGCGAGTGTCCACATGCGCGTTACCGCTGTTAACGAGTAGCCGCCACCGCCCGTCGCCACGATAGGTATATCCTGCTCCGCCACCCACTGTACGGCACGCAGCCAGCCCTGAGCGGTCAGAGAAGCATGAGCCAATGGGTCGGTATAGTGCGGGTCAGCCCCCATCTGCAACACTACCACCTCGGGTTGAAACCAGCGGAACAACGGCGGAACCACCTGCCGGAATGCCCACCACCAGATGTCATCATCTGCATATCGCCCCAACGCGATGTTCACGGAATAGCCGCGCCCCTCTCCTGCCCCGATTTCCTCAGGATGCCCCGTGCCAGGGAAAAGAAACCTTCCGGATTCGTGTATCGATATCGTCAACACCTGTGGGTCACGATAATACAGCCACTGCACGCCATCGCCGTGATGCACGTCTATATCCAGATAGACAATCCGGCGGAATTTTTGTTTCAGCACGTGGATGGCAACGGCAGGGTCGTTGAAGATACAAAAGCCAGCCGCTTCCTCGTAGCGGGCATGGTGCAGACCGCCCGCCAGATTGACTGCCACCTGCGCTCCATCTATCACTGCCTGTGCTGCCGCCACGGAGGCTCCCACTACCGCCAGCGAGGCTTCAAACATGCCCCGAAATGGTGGATTATCACTGCTGCCAAACCCGAAAGCATGATAATCGGGTACCGGCTTGCCTTCGCTGAGTGCCTGCACCGCCCGCACATAGCGCGGTGAATGCACTTCTGCGACCAGATCGGGAGAAGCTGGCACAGCCTCAATGACATCCTCTTCATGCAGCACGCCCAGCATCTGAGCCAGCTCTTGAGAGAGTGTCACCCGCTCAGGACGCAAGGGATGATGGGCAGAAAACCGGTATCTTTCTACCCCGGGACAGGTGATATACGCAAAGTTTTTCACCGGTAGAAACCTGTATGATTTGTTTTATTGATTATCTTTGATGAAACGAATGAGTATTCCTCTACACATCCACATAGAACTCGGTCACCCACCCCTCTGGAGTTTGCTCCAAACGCAGTCCATGATAGGTGACCGCTTTCACCGGCGCGCCATCCAGCACAGAGTTATCCCCGACAACCAGCCCATACGCCTCTCCTTCTACGGTGGTCTCCGTCACCCGATGCACGGTGAAATCGGTAAAAACCACCTTCCGCACATCGGTGAGATATATCAGCTCGCGCAACCATTTCACCAGCAGGTCTGAACGGTCTATCGGGTCTGACACTTCTACGGATATGGGGATGGAGACATCCGCCTGCTTCCCCTCTGGGTCTATCACCAGCCGATACATACCGCGCGAGGCGTTCTCGAACAGCTCCTCCAGCGTCCTGCCCCATGCGCGCACACCCTTGTCGGCGGTGTGTTCCAGGATCTGATAGCCCCTGCTCTCTTCCATCGCTCTCTCCCTCCAATACTACTAGATAGCATGTCCGAAAGGGCTACTCTTCACGCCGCCAGCAGCTTCCAACCCCCCTCTCTGCGCTGGATGATACCGTCGCGTAAGCAGGTCATAGTCGCTGGTAGGCACCCACGTTCCTTTCGCCATCGAGCCAAAGAGCACCGCCGACGAAAATCTTCAAAACGAGGACGGTTCGATAGCTTCTCGAGCGTATCGCAGAGCAGCGTCGGCATCCTGCGCTTGCTTCAGCCAGTCTTGAGGGCGTCTCACGTCTGCTCACTCTCCTCGACGCCTTCATCGTCAATGCGTTGCACAATGCGTGCCAGAGCGTTCACGTAGTCGCCATTATCAGGTGTCATGATGCGTACGCCTTGTGCCGCCCGCCCCGTACGCCGAATTTGGGATACCGGCACCCGTATCGCCTTACCTTGCGCGGTGACAGCAATGATGCGGTCGTCGGGCAACACTCCTTTCGCATCCACCAGCATGCCCGTGCGCTGGGTGACGTTGAAGGTGATAATACCCTTTCCGCCGCGTCCTTGCACACGGTACTCGCTGAAGGGCGTACGCTTGCCGTAGCCCTTCTCGGAAATCACCAGCAGGTCGCGGTCTTTATACGCCTTCACCAGAGCGACCACTGCATCGTCCTTGCCCAGTTGGATACCGCGCACGCCACCCGCCCCCCTGCCCATCGAGCGCACGTCGTTCTCATGGAAGCGCAGGCTCATCCCCCTGCGCGTGACGAACACCAGTTCATCGTTGCCGGAGGTCACCTGCACCCAGCCGAGCTCATCGCCCTCTTCCAGGTCAAAGGCAAACAGTCCGTTCGCGCGCAGATTGGCGAACTCGGACAATGCAATGCGTTTCACCTCGCCCCGGCGCGTGCCCATTACCAGATATTTGTCGGGCGAGAAGTCGGCAACGGAAACGGTAGCGGTTATCTTTTCGCCGGGTTCGATGCGGATCAGGTTGATAATCGCCGTTCCCCGCGCCTGGCGCGTCGCCTGCGGGACTTCGTATGCCTTCAGGCGATACACTCGTCCTCTGTCGGTGAAGAAGAGAATATAGTGGTGCGTGCTGACCTGGAAGATATGCTCCAGGGTATCCTCCTCTTTGGTAGTGGTGGCAATCACCCCCTTGCCGCCGCGCCGCTGGCTGCGGTAGGTGTCCAGAGGCAGACGCTTGATGTAGCCATCGCGCGTGATGGTCACCAGCATCTCCTCTTCGGGAATCATATCCTCTTCACCGATTTCCTCTGCCTCACGCGCGATGATGCGGGTGCGTCGGTCGTCCCCGTATTTGTCCTTGAGCTCCTTCAGTTCCTGCTTGATAATCTGCGCCACACGCCGCTCGTCCACCAGAATGTCTTCCAAATAGGCAATCTCCTGCAGCAGATTCTTGTATTCATCCTCCAGCCGCTGTTGCTCCAGCGCGGTCAGCTGGCGCAGCTGCATGGAAAGAATGGCTTCTGCTTGTATCTGCGTGAAGCCGAATCGGCGCATGAGGGCGCGCCGAGCCACCTCGCTGTTCTCCGACTGCCGGATGATGCGGATGATTTCGTCCAGAAAGCGCACCACGACCTGCAGCCCTTCCAGGATATGGGCACGTTGCTGGGCACGGTACAGCTCGTAACGGGTGCGTCGGATAATCACATCCCGTCGATGGTGGATATAGTTCTGCAGCACCTGCTTGAGGTTGAGCACGCGCGGCACGCCGTCTTCCAGCGCGAGCATAATCACGCCGAACGACAGACGCATAGGCGTGTGCTTCAGCAGGAAGTTGAGTATCTTGTGGGGGTTCACGTCGCGCCGCAGTTCGATGACCACGCGCATCCCCGTGCGGTCGGTAAAGTCGTCGATGGCGGTGATGCCTTCCACCCGTTTGCCCTTCACCAGGTTGGCAATCTGTTCGATGAGCTTCGCCTTGTTTACCTGATAAGGTAGCTCGGTGATGACGATGGCTTGCTTGCCGCCGTCCATGGGCTCGATTTGCGTCTTTGCTTGCATGATAATCTGCCCACGCCCGGTCTCGTACGCCTCGCGAATGCCTTTTGTGCCCAGAATCAAGCCGGCGGTAGGAAAATCAGGTCCGGGCAGGTACTTCATCAGGTCAGCGACAGAAGCTTGCGGATGATCGATGAGGTAGGTAATAGCATCCACCACCTCCCGCAGGTTGTGCGGGGGCACGTTGGTCGCCATACCGACGGCGATGCCGCTTCCGCCGTTGCAGATGAAGTTGGGGAACTTACCCGGCAGCACCATCGGCTCCACGGTAGACTGGTCGTAGTTGGGCTGCCAGTCCACCGTCTCCTTATCGATATCCTCCATCATCTCCATCGCCAGAGGCGAGAGACGGCACTCGGTGTAGCGCATCGCCGCGGGAGGGTCGCCATCCACGCTCCCAAAGTTGCCCTGCCCATCAATCAGCGGGTAGCGCATGCTGAAGTCCTGCGCCATGCGCACGAGGGTTGCGTACAACGCCTCGTTGCCGTGCGGGTGGAAACGCTTCATGGTCTCACCACATACGGCGGCACACTTCACGTGGGCACTGTTGGGGGTGACGCCCATTTCGCGCATGGCGTAGAGGATTCGGCGTTGCACGGGTTTGAGCCCATCGCGCACATCAGGCAGGGCGCGCGCGATGATGGTGCTCATGGCGTAACCGAGATACGAGCGACTTAACTCTTCCTCCAGCGGTACGATTTCAATCTCCGGCTGTCGTTCAGCAATCTCTTCAGGCATTCGCGGATTTTCCTTTCCTGCGGGCAGAATATGGTAGACAGAATCCACCATGATATTATATCAGAAGGAAGAAAACGTGGCAACTATCGTTGTGCGCAGCATGCCTTTGGGAGTATAATACAAGAGAGGAAAGATGAACACGACACTGTTTTCTGAACTAGTAGACGAGCTCAGCTCCGTTGTGGACAAACCAGTTGCGGAGAAACTGGCACAGGCTATTGTCTCCGCTCATGAGCGGTTGCTGGAAAACCTGGTGCTCAGGCGACTGGAATCGCTGGAGAATGCCGTCAGTCGCCTGGTAGAGTCGCAGCAGCAGATGTATGCCGAGTTCCAGGAGTTCCGCAAGCAGACAGACGAGCGGTTCCGCGAACTGGCTGAGGCACAAAGACGTACCGAGCAAAGGGTCGAAGAGCTTGCTCAGTTCCAGCAAAAGGCTTACACCGAGTTCCAGGAGTATCGCAAGCAAACGGACGAGCGGTTCCGCGAACTGCGCGAGGCACAGCAGCAGATGTATGCCGAGTTCCAGGAGTATCGCAAGCAGACAGACGAGCGGTTCCGCGAACTGGCTGAGGCACAAAGACGTACCGAGCAAAGGGTCGAAGAGCTTGCTCAGTTCCAGCAAAAGGCTTACGCCGAGTTCCAGGAGTATCGCAAGCAAACGGACGAGCGGTTCCGTGAACTGGCGGAGGCACAGCAGCAGATGTATGCCGAGTTCCAGGAGTATCGCAAGCAGACAGACGAGCGCTTCCGCGAACTGCGCGAGGCACAGCAGCAGATGTATGCCGAGTTCCAGGAGTATCGCAAGCAGACAGACGAGCGGTTCCGCGAACTGCGCGAGGCACAGCAGCAGATGTATGCCGAGTTCCAGGAGTATCGCAAGCAGACAGACGAGCGCTTCCGCGAACTGGCTGAAACAGTGCGCCAGACCCAGGAGGCTCTGCGCGACCTTGCATTGACCGTCAAGGACCTGCAAAAGCAGGTTGGCGGCTTGTCGCAGACGGTGGGATATGTGCTGGAGAACGAGGCGATGAAAGCGCTGCCCGAACTGCTCCTGCGCGACTATGGTCTACGGGTGGAAGGCAGGCTCAAAAGACAGTACGTGCAAGACAGCGCGGGGCATTACATCGAGGTGAACATTTTCGGCACAGCCACACGCGATGGAGAGCAAGTCGTCCTTGTCGGGGAAAGCAAGTCGCAGCTGTCCAAGAACGACATTGACCGCTTCCTGCGACGTACGGTGGATGCTCTGCGCGAGGTCTATCCGAACATCCTGCCTATTGTCGTCACGCACATCACTTCGGAGCCAGACGCAGAAGATTACGCACGCCGGCTCGGTGTGGCGGTATTCTATTCCTACGAGTTCTAGAAGAGGGGGCAGACCAGCCCAGCCTGCCCCCTGCTACTCTTACATCGCCTTGTTCACGATGTCGCTCAGCGACACCACCCCCATCAGCCGGTGCTCCCCGATGACCGGGGCACGTGACAAGCCGGTGTTCGCCAGCAACCGTGCCACGTACTTCACGTCCAGATTGGGATTGACTACCACCAGCGGCTTGGACATAATCTCGTGCACCTGCACCGCATTGGGGTCAAGCCCCTTTGCCACTACCTTGTACACGATGTCGCGCTGAGTGAGGATGCCATACGCATCATCTTCACTGCGCCGCTCCACAATCAGCGAGCGCAAACCCCTCTGCTTCATCAACGCAACCGCTTCCGCTACGGTGGCAGTGCCCTGAATGGTGACCACATCGGTGGTCATGATGTCTTTCGCCTTCGGCATGGTAAAGCCCCCCTTTCGCGTGTGCTGGACCGCACTCATCTGCACGTTACGGGAAAGGCTACTTCCTCTGCTCTGGCGTGCTCTGCAAAAAGTGTGACAATTCCATTATAATGCACACCGTCCCAAAACGCAACAGGTTGCCCCGAAACATTTGACTTTTTGCTGTTCTGCCTGTAGAATCTCGCATTGGTGAAACTGAGAAGGAGGCGATGCTATGCGCATGAGACAGAGAGAGCTGCGCCAACGACGTAAGCGCAAAGAGGAAAAGCAAAAAGCCGCACGGCGTGAAGCCCGAACGCGCGCCAGACGTGTCTGAAAGTGTCTATTTCAGGCGAATCTCCAGTTGGATATCGATAGCGGGCGCGGAGTGCGTGAGCGCACCTACCGAGATAGCATCCACGCCGGTTTCTGCGATCTGGCGCACGGTGTCGAGGCGCACCCCGCCCGAAGCTTCCAAAAATGCTCGCCCTTTAGCCATTCGCACCGCCTCGCGCAGATCATCCAGAGACATGTTATCCAGCAAGATGATTTCTACTCCCGCCTCCAGCGCCTCCTGAACCTGCTGGAGAGAATCACATTCCACCTCTACCTTCATCGTGTGGGGCAGAGTATGCCGCACGCGATGCACCGCCTGTGCGATTCCTCCACACACCGCAATGTGATTGTCCTTGATTAATACCGCATCGTACAACCCAAAGCGATGGTTGAAACCGCCCCCCACCCGCACCGCATAGCGCTCCAGATAGCGTAGCCCGGGCGTCGTCTTGCGCGTGTCACAGATTCGCACAGGAAGACCTTTCACCGCCTCCACAAAACGCGCTGTCAGGGTGGCAATCCCGCTGAGCCGCTGTACGAAATTCAGAGCCACTCGCTCCCCAGTTAACAAGCACCTCGCATCACCGTGCACCTCTGCGAGCACCGTGCCGGCATCAAACCGCTGTCCCTCCTTCACCAGAGGTTCCAGGCGCACCCTGGGATTCAGCTGGGCGAAGACACGCTCCACCACGGGCATTCCCGCTAGCACACCCGGCTGGGCAGTGCGAAACTCACCAACTGCCTCCACTCCTTCGGGTACGGTGAGCTGAGTGGTCGTATCTCCCGTGCCGATATCCTCCTGCAAAGCGCGCGACACTATCCCGTCCACAAGGCGCATATCCAGTAATGCTGGCATCAGTCCCATTTCACCTCCCGGACCGTCGGACACTGAGCTACCCTGCCGAGCACCAGTTCTGCGGAAACACGAGCCGGCAGGTCTAGCGACAGCTCATAACGGCGCGTTCCGGGTAGCAGAGTAGGTAGAGTGCGGATCGACTGCACCTCCACGCGCATCGCGGACAGCACATCCAGAACAGGTTCAACAACCGCCGCTCCCTCCTCCGCCACCACCTCCATGTCCCGAACCCGCCGCTTGAGCTTGAGAAAGCTCTCCAGCAGATGTACCAGCGCGAGCGTCAAGAAAGCCAGCACGGTCGCGGCTATCGCCATCAACCAGTACTGACGGTGCAAGCCGACTGCTAGCCCGATAGCAGCGGTCGTCCAGATGCTCGCAGCAGTGGTCAGTCCCCGCACCGTGCCTCCCAGATGGATGATCGTTCCCGCTCCGATGAAACCGATACCCGTCACCACCTGCGCAGCGATGCGCGTGGGGTCGGTATTGGCACCCTTCATGCCGACAGAGAGCATGCCGAACAGCGCCGCCCCCATCGACAACAGAATATGCGTGCGCAGACCCGCCGGTCTGCCGTGCAGCTCACGCTCCAGCCCTACCACCGCCCCCAGTAAAGAAGCCAGCAACAACGGTGTCAGCACATCCCCCAAAGAAGACACGTCACTTTTCCCTCCCCGAAAGAGGATGGTTCTATTGTACTGTGGAAGTAAAAAGCAAGCAAGTTCCGAGTCAAAAAAGTTGCCTGCTTCCAGAGCTGTCGGGGTTGGGCGAACGCTCTGTCAAGCAGGCTCCATCGACGTGATGGACAGAGTGAAAAGGAGGACATGCGCTACTCTAGTATACGACTAGCCTGTCCAAAAGGTTCCACAGGGGGTAACCCGGTGGACGCGACCGCCGTCTAAAATGCAGCGGTGGAGCAGGAATCTCCACCTGCCCCGCTGTAAGATATACCGTACCCACTGGATGGTACGTCTGCAAACAAACCCGAGGCGAGGAGAGACGACTATGCAAATGCGCTTGAAGGGCTTCATCTTTGCGAGATGGACTCGCGCGCTGCCAGTGTTATGGATATTGCTGGCGGCGCCCGTGGTGCTCGCTCAGGATGTGGTGGTATACCGCTTCTCCCCCACGCACGGCGGTATCGCGCCGGGAGGAATCCAAATGCCGGTGGCGATGTACTGGCGATACACTGCCTCCCCCGCGCCACAGAACTCGGCAGCGCCCGCTATCGTCGGGAACACCATCTATTACGCTTGCCGGGACCGTCTCTACGCGCTCGACGCGGAAACCGGGCGCGTGATATGGCGCTACCCCACCGACCAGCCTCTGGGCGCGCAGTTCCGCACCACGCCCGCAGTGGCGGATGGTATCGTCTACGTCGGCGCGACCGATAGCAACCTCTACGCCCTTTCCGCGGCGACAGGAAAATATCTGTGGTCCTTCCGTGCACAGGGGGCTATTCTGTCGCCACCCACTGTGGTGAACGACGTCGTGTACTTTGGATCCGCCGACGGAAAGGTGTACGCCATCCAAGCCCAAACCGGGGAGCCGGTATGGCGTGGAGGGTTCCGCACGCTGGATGCGGTGAACGGCGCGGTGGCTGTGGCAGACGATATGGTATACTTCATCTCCGCTGACCAGACACTTTACGCCGCCGCCGCGACGACAGGCTTGCTCCTGTGGCGCATGCGTCTGCCCGGCACGCTGTATGCTCTGTCGCCTGTGGTCGCCGACCGCAACGTGTACGTCGTCTCTTCGAACGTGCTGCACGTGCTGCAGGCGCGAAGCGGACGTGAACTGTGGGCGCGCACCCTGCCCGATGACATCGTCACCGAGCCTGTCGCAGGCAACGGCATGATCTATGTGCTGACGCGCGATGGACGTGTCTGGGCGTTCGACATCACCGGCAAGCTGCTCTGGAACACCAAAGAGCCGGTGTTCACCAACCAGCCGGTTGCGCCACCTACCCTCGCAGGCAATGTGCTCGTCATCGGCACGACACGAGGCGGCATCTACGCGCTGGATGCCTCCAACGGAGCCATCCTGTGGAAATACCTGCTGCAGTCGTCTTCCTCCACCCCGGAGCGTCCTTCCTTTACCGACATTACCGCGCCTCCGGTGGTCTCTAACGGCACGCTGTACGTGGTCTCAGACGACGGCAGCCTGACCACCTTCCGCGCCGATGCACCTGACAGCATTCCACCCACCATTACCGAACTGGAGCCAACGCGAGGTATCGCCATCTCTGGCGCGCCTCCTATCCGATTCCGCGCGCTCATCAGCGACGACGGCTCGGGCATCAAGACCGATACCATCCAGTTCCTGCTAGACGACAAGCCCGTCCAATACGAGTTTGACCTCGTGAAGGGAGAGATCAGCTACCTGTGGGATACGAAGGCAGCCTCTGCGTTGCCCGCAGGACAGCAGGAGGGTGGAGCGACGACGGTGAAGCCCCTCGCCGATGGACGCCATACGGTGAAGGTGATCGCGGAGGACTGGCGCGGCAACCGCACCGAATACACCTGGACCTTCATCGTCGATAACACCCTGCGCAAGCGCACCACCACGCAACAGCGCGTGCAGCCGGGTGTGCCCGGAGTGCCGGGTGGTGGCGGAAGGCGCGGAGGTCCCGGACGCGGCGACGAAGGCTATTGATGCCAGAGGTCATCGATGGAGGAAGCTCGTCTACGCGCTCTGCTCCGGCTGGCGTACCTCGAGCTTCCTCCTCGCCGCTTATTGCCTCTGCTGGAGCATTTCGAAAACCCCGAAGAGGTCTTTGCCGCTTCCCGACAGGAGCTGCTGCGCATCGAAGGTATGACCGACGCCGTCGCCGAGCGCATTCTGAACGCTCCCGAACTCCCGCCGCAGCAATGGCAACGCTGGATGAACAGCTCCGCCCGCCTGATCACCTATCGCGACGACGGCTATCCCTCTACACTGCGCGAGATCGAGGACTTCCCGCCGCTGCTGTTCGTCCGGGGGAGCCTGCAGGAACGCGACCGCTTCGCGGTGGCTATCGTGGGCACGCGCCAACCGACTGCCTACGGACGCGCCGTCGCGGAGCGCCTCGCCCGTGAACTGAGCCGCTATGGACTGACCATCGTCAGCGGAGGCGCACGGGGTATCGATACCGCTGCCCACACCGGCGCTCTCCGGGCAGGTGGACGTACCATCGCCGTGCTGGGAAGCGGCATCGACGTCGCATACCCACCAGAATCTGCCGGACTGTTTGCACGCATCACCGCACAGGGCGCGGTGCTCTCCGAGTATCCCCCCGGCACCAAGCCCGACGCCTGGCGTTTCCCCGCACGCAACCGGCTGGTGAGTGCGCTCTCGCTGGGCGTGCTCGTGGTGGAAGCTCCGAACGACAGCGGTGCACTCATCACCGCCACCCATGCGCTGGAACAGGGCAAGCCCGTCTTTGCCGTGCCGGGCAACATCGACACCGCACAGAGCGCAGGATGCCACCGGCTGATTAAAGACGGCGCGACACTGGTGGACAGCGTGGAGGACATCGTGCGCGGGCTGGGTATCGCTCCCGAACCGCCGCCCGAACGCGCGGCGCAGATGCCCGCTCTCACCCCCCTGCAGCAGCAACTGCTGAGTATTCTCTCGCTCACGCCCAAGCATGTGGACGCGCTTGCGGACGAGCTGAACCTGCCCGTTGCCCAGATTAACGCCGAACTGCTCCTCCTGGAGATGCATCACCTCGTGCGACGACAACCCGGCAACACCTACGTTCGGGTACCATAAAGACACGATGCCATGAAAAGCCTGAACCTCTCTATTGCCAGCATCGCGCTGAGGTTAGACTGTACGGACGAAACGTTCCTGCAGGAACTGGTGCAGGAGCGGTACGCCGCTTTCGTCGCCCCCGACGAACAGACCGATATCCGCATCGTGCTGCGCCCGTCGCCCTCTGCCCCCACCCGTGTGCGCATGGAGAGTGTCAGCGTCCGGCAAGCGGAAGGCGGATGGCGCTTTGTATACGATACCTTCGTGGCAGATGTCAGCGCGGGGGCGGACAGCGCGGAGGTGACCTGCCTGCGCAGTGCCTACGCGGTAGACTCCTTCCTGCGCACCCTGCTGGCACTGTATCTGCCCCAGCACGAAGGGCTGATACTGCACGCCTCGGCGGTGAGCCATGGGGGCAAAGGCTACGTGTTCGCGGGACGCTCTGGCGCCGGCAAAAGCACCGTCGCCCGACTGCTCGCCGACCGCGCCGAGGTGCTCAGCGATGAGCTGGTAGCGATTCGGCACATGCCCTCCGGCTGGTGGACGTTTGGCACGCCCTTCTGGGGCGAGTTTACCCGCGCCGGAGTGAACCTCAGCGCCCCGCTTCAGGCGATATACCTGCTCCGCCACGCCACCCAGCATCGTCTGGAACCGCTTCCCCGACGCGACACGCTCACCGCCATCTTGCAGTGCAGCCTGCAGTTCGCGGAGGGCGCTCAGGTGGCAGAATGGATGCTGAACGTGGTTTCCGCCCTCGCGCGCGAAGTGCCCACCTACCGCCTGCACTTCCTGCCCGATCCCGGCTTCTGGAACCTGCTCGTGCCCCCCGAAAGGAGAGCCTGAACACACCGTGCGCCACACTGCCCGCCGCGACTTGAGGCACAATCTTCCTTTGCCCCCACCACGCGGAATCGTCTATAGTGATGCAGGGATTCCACCCTCTCACAGCGAATTTTCCGAAGCGCAGCACGTCGCAGCAGGAGAGGATAGTGTCTATCGAACCCTACGAGCAGATACTCCAGCGTTTTGCCGATTTGCGCGTGATCGTGGTAGGCGACCTGATGCTGGACGAGTATGTGTTCGGCATCGTGCGTCGCATTTCGCCAGAAGCACCTGTGCCCGTCGTAGAATGGACGGAAGAGAGCTTCGTGCCCGGCGGAGCGGCTAATGTGGTCAACAATCTGCTGGCACTGGGTGCGCGGGTAAGCGTGTTCGGCGTGGTGGGCAACGACGAAAAGGGACGACTGCTGATGGCTCGCCTCACCGAAAGCGGTGCGGATGTGCAGGGCGTGCTGGTGGAAGCCTCACGCATGACCACCTGTAAGACGCGCGTCATTGCCCACAGCCAGCAGGTGGTGCGTCTGGACCGTGAACAGCGCCAACCCCTCCAGCCCTCTATGCAGGAGGAGATGCTCCGTCGATTGCAAGCCGCCCTGCCACAAGCCGAGGTGGTGGTGCTTTCGGATTATCAGAAGGGGGTACTGACCCCCTCGCTGGTGAGGGACGTCCTCGAGCGGTGCACATCGGCAGGTGTGATGGTCACCGCGAACCCGAAACCCCCCCTCCTGCGCCATCTCAGCGGGGCGAAACTGGCGTCCATGAACTTGCTGGAGGCGCAGACGTTTGCCAACAGCCTGGGCAACGATTCCGAACTGCGTGCGGTGCCTCAGGTTGCCCGCATGGCGCAATCGTGGCGGGAGATGCTGGGCTTACACGCGCTGGCGATCACACTGGGGGCACAGGGTATCCTTCTCTCCACCGAAGAATATCCTTTCTTGCACGTGCCAGCCATACCGGTGGAAGTGTACGATACCGCCGGAGCCGGAGATACGGTTATCGCCACGCTCACCTGCGCGCTGGCAGCAGGAACGGACTGGCAAACCGCCGCCCGACTGGCAAACGCTGCCGCTGGCAGCGTGGTGCGTCATGTGGGGGTCGTTCCGCCTCAACGCGACGAGATTCTGCGCCTGCTTGCCGAAAATCATCATGAGGAGTAGCACTTTGTCAACGCTCAATCTTCCGGAGGGCGAGGCTCCTGCCGAGCCATTAGCCCCCCTGTTGTCCCCCCGCAGGCAGGGGGATAGAATGCTCCTCCCCGCTTGCGGGGAGGTAGGGTGGGGCTACTACTCTGCCAAGGCTAAATGTTGTGATAGACCGCCCGGCGACTGGAAGTCGCGGGCAACGGAGACAAAACCCCCTTCGGGGGTGGATAACCTGCGTCAGCAGGTTTCGTGCCCTGTTGCCCGCGATTTTCCATCGCTGGGGCAATACCAACATCTTAAGAAGCAAGTTTAACAAACCACTGGCAGTCCGATCGAGGAGAAAGAAGATGGCACGGGAAAATATGCGTATACTGGTTATCACTCTATTATGCGCCTTCGTACCAGCGTTTTCTGCACACGCGCAGATCCTGCCGCGCGTGGAGGTAAAAGGCAGTACACTGATGGTAAACCGCGCGGTTGCTATCCATGTGCGCGTTGCCAACGGCGATCTCGCACCGGAAAGACGGGCACAAATCGCCGCAGAACGGCTTCAGGCAGCTGTCGCTAGAGGTCTCGGAGCACGCCACGTAGGGGTTCAGGCGGAAAGGCGTCGGGCGAGGGTCACCATTGGCGGTGGGGTTTTGCTCTACGCGACCCGCGCCGATGCCCGCGCTGCTGGTACCACCCCCCTTCGTCTGGCGCAGGCGTGGGCGGCTTCGTTACGTCACTGCCTCTCTATCCCTCCGCTCAGCCTCAGCACGGGCGAACTGCTGGTGCCACTGGGCGAGTCACGCACCGTGCGGGTCAACGGATGGCTGGAAGGCACGGCGGTCGTCGCCCCTACCGGAGCACCGGACGACGGAGTAGCCGACCCCGCGGTCATCGGCGATGGGCGCACGGTGCGCATTACCGGACGTGCGGTGGGGCGCGAACGAGTGCTCGTTTCTGTCGGGGAGTTGTCGGTGCCTCTGATGGTCACCGTACGCAAGTACGCGGGTGAAGTCAAACCGACGGAGCCGGTAGTGGTGAGTGGTATCAACCTGCCGGCGAGCTTCGTGAGGCAAACGGTGGAGTCGGCGATTGTGCGTTCGGCACAGCTGGAGCCGGGCGCTCAAATACAGGTGACCTCTCCCATCCGTCTGGGCAGCGTGCCCGACGTGGGGCAATCTACTACAGCCAGCGTGCTGGTTCGCACTAGCGGACCGGGCTATATCCCGCGTGAGCAGGAATTGAAACTCAGCGTGGTCAACCGTCCGCTGAGGTTAAACGAGCCGGTACTGTTGATGGTCAGTAACGACCCAGAACGAGTGCAAAAAGCTCAGACGCTGTTCACCGGTGAGGTGAGCGAGGCACAGGGAGCACGGCTGCTCTATCATCACATGAACGGCATGGTGCAGGACGGCTTGTTGCAAATCGAGCTGCTCAACCCGACCGATACCACGCGCCTTGCACACATCACAGGTGCGGCGAGTACTCCTTTTCGGGACACGGTGCGCGTGGGGTATGTGGCAGGCGAACTGTTCCTGCGTGCCCTGATGAATAACATCGGACAGTCCATCACCCTTCCCCCCCAGAGCAAGGTGGTGCTGCTGGCACAGAAAATCCGACCACTGGACACCGCCAGCGGCGTGCTCCAGTTACTTCTGCTGCCCGTAGACGGCGCGCAGCCTGCGGCTCCCTGTGTGCTGAAGGTGACTATGCAGGTTTACCAGAACCAGCCCATACCGCTCGCAGGAACCACGATGGCATGGGGGTTCTTCCCCCCTCGCCCCCTCACCTCTGAAGAGCGGCAACAGGTTGCTCTCACCGAGCATACCTACCCCACCAGTTACAAGGTGCTGACTGCCACCTACGTGGTCGGGCAACGCTGGCAGTTCATCCGCATCGGAGAACAGGCGGTGAGCAACCATACCCAGCAGCGCAAGCTGGATGGCAACTATGGCGTCCTTTACGAAGTGCGCGTGGAGCTGGTGAACCCTACCGACAGAGTGCGCGATGTGGAGCTGGCTTTCGAGCCCAGCGGCGGCGAGGCAGGGGGCGTGTTCGCTATCGGCGGCGAGGTGCTCGGCGTGCAGAGAGCAGTTCCACCCAGAGAGTTTCCCATCACACGTATCCGCCTGCAGCCCGGTCAGAAGCGCACCATCACCATCCGCACGATGCCGCTTGCTGGGTCGAACTATCCGGCAACGCTCATGGTGCGTTCCTGACCTCCGCCCGTTGAACACTCTTGGCGGATGTGATATAATGGCTTGTGCGAGGAGCGGTGGCCGAGTGGTCTAAGGCGCACGCCTGGAGAGCGTGTGGGCGCGCAAAACGTGCCTCGTGGGTTCGAATCCCACCCGCTCCGCCATCTTATCCTCTTGAGGGTCCGCCATGCTCCCTTCCACAGATACCATCTCTGCTATCGCAACCCCGCCCGGTGAAGGCGGCATCGGCATCGTGCGAATCAGCGGCACACGCGCATTCGAGATTGCGCGAAAGTTGTTCGCACCACTCCCTGCGGAGATTCAGAGCCACCGTATCTACGTCGGCACGGTGATAGACCCCGACACGCAGGAACACGTCGACCGCGCACTACTGCTCACCTTCTGCGCCCCACGCAGCTACACCGGCGAGGATGTGGTGGAGTTCAGCTGTCACGGGGGGATGGTGGTGCTGCGTCGGGTGCTGAATCTCACGCTGCGACACGGTGCGCGACTCGCTCAGCCGGGAGAATTTACCCTGCGCGCCTTCCTCAATGGGCAACTGGATCTGGCGCAGGCGGAAGCCGTCGCCGACCTCGTTCGTGCCCGAACCGAGGCTGCCCAGCGCCTGGCGATGCGTCAGCATGAGGGCGAACTGTCACGCGCTATCCATGCCATCCGCGACGAACTGGTGGGCGTGCTTGCACTGGTAGAGGCATATCTGGACTTCTCCGACGACATCGGGGAGATGAATTATCACCCTCTGAGCGAGCAGCTCCACCAGATGATTACTCGCTGCCAGAGCCTGCTTGCCACCGCTCGCTACGGGCGACTCACCCGCGAAGGAGCGATGGTGGTCATCGCCGGGCGACCCAACGTGGGTAAATCCAGCCTGATGAACGCACTGCTCGGCGAGGACCGAGCCATCGTCACCGACATCCCGGGCACGACGCGCGACGTGATTAAGGAGAGTATCCAGATACACGGCATCCCCGTGCAGCTGTGGGATACCGCCGGCTTGCGCGAGACCCAGGACGTGGTGGAGCGATTCGGAGTGGAAAGGACACATCGCTCCCTGCAGGACGCCGACCTGATCCTGTTCCTGCTCTCTGCACCGGAAGGCTTTACCGAAGAGGACAGACAGCTGCTCGCTCGCGTTCCTCTAGAGCGCACCCTGCTGGTGTGGAACAAGTGCGACCTGCTCTCCGAAGGGGCTATCGCAGAACTCACGCGGCAGGTCCCCTTGCCTGCCCTGGCAATCAGTGCCCGGACAGGCTGGAACCTCCAGCAACTGCTGGAAACGGTCGGGGAGAGACTGCTGGGCAGCGACTGGCAGACCCCTGAAGGAGCCATCGTGACCAGCGAACGCCATCAAATCGCTCTGCAGGGGGCGATAGAGAGCCTGCAGCAGGCGTTGCACAGCGTACAAACCGCCCTGCCCGCCGAGCTGATTTCGGTAGACCTGCGCGGCGCACTGGACGCCCTTGGGCTGATTACGGGTGAGACGGTGACAGAAGACATTGTGGAGCGCATCTTCAGCGATTTTTGTATCGGCAAGTGAAGCGGCTGCCTTTTGGTAGACCTCTCCCCCGTCCCCTTTCCTACAAGGAAAGGGGAGCCGCGCATCAAAAGTCCCCCTTTCCTCTCAGGGAAGAGGGTTGGCAGGTCACTAACACCGCCCATTCCCAACGCGTGGCACCCTGCAAGTGTGGTTGCCCAACCGCAGTGACCCACGGCAGAGTGCGATATCTTGATTTTTACCGATGTTTAGGGCATAATTTAGATGAGTGTAAAAATCCAATCTGAGTAGCCTGAAAGGAACACCACCGATGCGCAGTCGCTCCGACATTCCGCTGCGGGTGCCCGAGTTGTGCCGCCCCAGTGCCATGCGCGAGGGGCAGGTCAACGAAACCGTGCAAGAGTATATTGAAGGCATCTACCGCCTTCAGCAAGAGGTCGGGCGCGTCGCCACGAACGAAGTGGCTCAGTACATGGGCGTATCCCCCGCCTCCGCCAGTATCATGCTCAAGAGGCTCGCCGAACTGGGACTGGTAGAGCACACGCCTTATCGGGGTATCCTTCTCACTTCTGAAGGCGAAAGCATGGCTCACCAGCTGCTGCGTATCCATCGCTTGACCGAGCGGTTGCTGACCGACATCATCGGACTGCCCTGGAACAACGTGCACGATTTCGCCTGCAAGTTGGAGCACTACATCGCCCCGGAAATCGCCGATAAGATCGCTACAGCGCTGGGGAATCCTACCACCTGTCCGCACGGCAACCCCATAGACCCCACGGTTGAGGATGGCTCCTGGCGGCTCAGCGACGCCGAGGCAGGCATGAACCTGCTGGTGATAAAAATCACTGACGAGCGACGCGATTTTCTGGAATATATCGAAGAACTACAGCTGGTGCCGGGAGCACAGGTGGAGGTAGTTTGCCGAACACCGTTCGACGGCTTGATTCAGATTAACGTGGACGGCATGCAGCACACCATTGGACCGGAAGTGGCACGCTACGTATGGGTGAAGGAGACCACATGAGCCACACACGTCCTGACAAAGCACAGGATCAAACGGCACGCGCCCGCGTGGTGCTGGTGGGAAACCCCAACGTGGGCAAGAGCGTGCTGTTTAATCGGCTGACAGGCAGATATGTGGTGGTATCCAATTACCCCGGCACAACGGTAGAAGTCGCTCGGGGACAAACGCGCATTGGCGGCATCCTCTGCGAGGTCATCGACACGCCGGGCATGTACTCCCTCTCCCCGATTACCGAAGAGGAGCGCGTGGCGCGGGCGTTGCTGCTTCGAGAACGTCCTGATGTGGTCGTACACGTGGTGGACGCCAAAAACCTGAACCGAATGTTATCGCTCTCCCTGCAACTGTTAGAAGCCGGTCTGCCGGTCATCCTGCTGTTGAACATGATGGACGAAGCGGAGCGACTGCATCTCCACATCGACCATCATGCCCTGGCAAAGCGGTTGGGCATCCCGGTCATTCCTGCTTCGCTGATTTCGGGGCGAGGCGTTGAGGAGTTGAAAAACATTGTCGGTGAATACCTTTCCAGTGGACAGAGTCATCACCTATCCACCGCCGATTGAAAAGGCGGTGGATGCTATAGAGCATCTGCTGAGCGAGGAGTACGCTCTGAGCCGACGAGCAGTGGCTTTATTGTTGCTACAGCACGACGAGGAGATAGAAGGTCTGGTGCGTCGGCGAGAGGGCGAAGAGCGTTTTGCTGCCATCGCTGAACACATTCGGAAGGCGCAGGAGCACTATCGCGAACCGCTCCACATGGTGATTCTCGCCCATCGACAGAGGCTTGCCCAATCGATGGCACAGGAAGTGGTGCATTATCCACCCACCACAAGCAGCGGGATCGCCGAGTGGATAGGCAGAATCTGTATGCAGCCTCTGACAGGCATTCCCATCTTGCTACTGGTGCTCTACTATGGGCTGTATCAGTTCGTGGGCGTTTTCGGCGGAGGCACGCTGGTAGACCTGCTGGAGAACAGACTGTTCGGCAACTACATCAATCCGTTCGTGACCCATTGGGTCCGAACGCTCCTCCCCTTCGTACCTATTCAGGAGCTGTTCATCGGGGAGTACGGCATCTTCACGCTGGGAGTGACCTATGCAGTGGCGCTCATCCTGCCGATTGTGGGCACGTTCTTCCTGATGTTCTCCATCCTGGAAGACAGCGGTTACTTCCCACGGCTGGCGATGCTGATTGACCTCCTGTTCAAGAAGATCGGTCTCAATGGACGAGCAGTGATCCCGATGGTGCTCGGCTTCGGCTGTGATACGATGGCGACGATGGTCACGCGCATTCTGGAAACGCCTCGTGAGCGGCTGATTGCTACCTTCTTGTTGGCGCTGGCTATTCCTTGCTCGGCGCAGCTGGGAGTGATTATGGCGCTGCTGACATCGCACCCGGGCGCGTTGCTGATATGGGCGATGACGCTGTTGGGTGTCTTCCTGTTTATTGGCTGGCTGACGGCGCGAGTGTTGCCAGGAACTCCTGCCACCTTCTATATCGAAATCCCGCCCATGCGCCTGCCAATACTGTCTAATGTGCTCACCAAAACCTACGCCCGCATGCACTGGTACTTCCGCGAGGTCTTTCCGCTCTTCATCCTTGCCAGCGTGGTGATATGGCTGGGGCAAATCACGGGGCTGTTCGACCTCGCCTTGCGTGCCCTCACGCCGGTGGTGCATCTCATGGACTTACCCGACGAGGCGGCGTCCGCTTTCCTGTTTGGTTTCTTCCGGCGTGACTACGGCGCGGCAGGATTGTATCACCTGCAGGAGCACGGTGTGCTGAACGGACGTCAGCTGTTGGTCACCGCCATAACGCTCACCCTGTTCCTACCCTGCATCGCGCAATTTCTGATGATGAAGAAGGAGCGGGGCTTGAAAACTGCTCTGGCGATTTCCGCCATCATCTTCCCCTTCGCCATCACAGTAGGAACGATGATGAACCTGATTCTGCAGTTACTGGGAGTGCAACTATGAAATGCGCCTTTTGCGGCTACACCTACGAGCAGGACGAAGCCGCGCTGGTATGCCAGGGATGCGGTCTATTCGGGGGATGCCATCTGACGAAATGCCCGCGCTGTGGTTACGAGCAACCTCAGGAGCCTGCGCTGGTACAGTGGCTGCGCCGGTGGCGGGCACGACGCGCTGTCGAAGTAGCAATACGCCAGAGGGAATAGCCGGTGCGCAAACGCCATCGCCAGCGCGGACATCCCGAGGAGGCTGCGGAAGGCACTCTACCCCTCACGGCACTGCGTGTGGGGGAGGCGGCTTATGTGAGCGAGCTGCGCCTGCACGACCACACGGTGGCTCAGAAACTGATAGCTTTGGGCGTGATACCAGGTACCCGTGTCAAAGTGGTGCAACGGTTCCCTGCCTACGTACTGCAAGTGGGCTTCACACAAATCGCTATTGACCACCACCTTGCCACAGCAGTCCGGGTGGAGCCCGATACGGAAACATAGCCCGGGGCGCGCAGGCAAGCGGTTGCGGATACACCAAGGGTACTGGCATACTGTCAACAGAACAACGCAACAGGCATCAAGAGGAGGGAGGCGTCATGGAAATGCCCAGACTGCCTTTCTCAGGATTGGTAATCACGTATCAGCTGGGCGCTATGCGTGAACAACCTGTCACCAGGCTGGAAACCTTCCGCAACGGAAGGTACGCAGGCGGGCGATCACTTCCAAACAGCTACGAAGGCGACCAGTACAACCTGGGGCAGGTAAAGCTCTCACCTGACGGGAAATGGCTGGCGGCGTCATTCATCCCGCGGGCCGATTCACCGGGAGGTCGTCCCAAGCCGATTGCGCTGGCTATCGGTGAAACAGCCAACCTGTCTATCCGCCGGGTGACGCCAGATGCTTACCAGGGCGACTGGCGCTGGTCACCCAACAGCAAATATGTGGCAACGACAGGGTATGAACAGGTGTCGGGATTGCATGTGGTAGAGGTTGCTACCGGACGGTCACGGCGTTTGGCGGGGAAAGCAGACTGCTACTTCTGGTCACCGGACAGTCAACGCCTGGTCTACGGGGTGTGGCAGGGGCGAGGAGAGCAACTATTCTATGCCACATCCGTAGATGAAGAGGAAGCTCGTGCACTTCCCTATTCTGAGCTCGACCGTCTGATGGGAAGAGCATTTCGCCATGCTTTGCGGCTATATCGTCAACTGTATGGTAGGGAATACGCCGATACCGCCCCGCTGCAACCCCAAACGCCTCAAGGCGCACCCGCAGGACAACACCTGCTGGTTTCCCGAATGGCAAGTGGGCAGTATTTTTTGACCCGACGCGTACCGAACAGAATAGAGTACATCGCCAGCATGACCTGCTTGCTCGCCTGCATTTCGTGGATGAGCAGGGAAGACACTATGACAGGGATGTACGGGGTGCAGGCAATGCGTGGTCAACAGGTTGGGCGTTTTATCACTTTCACCTGCTGCGCTGGGCAAAGCACGGCAAAAGTGTGTACCTCGGGGTGGACGGCTCTTTCTGGCAGAAGGACATGCCTGAAGCCGACATGGGGAAGTGTTATCTCGTGGAGGTGCCCATTCAGGGGCAGATGCGTTATCTGGTGGTATCGGCTCTACCAGTAGACGCCGTAGAAACCACCTGATTCGCCATATAATATGGCATTGTGTTACAATAAACTCGGCATGATTCTGCGAGAAAGGAGGCTCCAACTATGAGACGTCACCTCTGGCTTCTCGTGCTCGCGCTGGCGATACCCACCCTCGCCGCGCCGCCTAACTGGGACATCTCCAACACCACCTGGACGGCGCAAATCCGCGATGTCTTCTACGGCTGGGTGTTTGACGGCAACATCCGCTTCTTCACCCAAAACACCACCACCGGCGAGTTTACTGGAAGGGTGCAATACCTGCCACCCAACAACAACCCGCTGGGGCAATACACCATCTCCGGCAGGGTGGATGGGGATACCATCTCCTTCTCCGGCGTCGCCAACATCCCCGGCGTGGGCAACACCGACGTGGTGTGGCAAGGAACGATCACCCAGAACGGCGCGAAGATGCAGGGTCAGATGGCATACTGGGACTGGATTTGGGAAGTGTGGGTGGTATTTGACTGGTGGACGACCTCTGGGGGACCTGCACGTCCCATTGTGCGCACCTACACCATCAGCGGCAAGGTGCAGCTGGGCGACTGGGGCGGTGACATCACCACCGTGCCGATCGTGGTGCAGTTGCGCCCTGCGGGCAGCACGAACCCTATCCGCACGGTGACGCTCAATCTGGACAGTGCAGGCAACTATGCCTTGCCGGATGTGCCCAACGGCAACTACGACCTGGCGTTCCAGGCAAGCCACTGGCTGCGCAAGGTAGTGCGCAACGTTCAGGTCAACGGAGCGAACGTGAGTGGGGTGAACGCCTCGCTGGTGAACGGCGACATCGACGGCGACAACGAGGTGACGCTGTTTGACTTCGGTGCGTTGGTGGTGGCGTTTGGCAGCGTGCCGGGCGACAGCCACTGGAACCCCGAAGCGGATTTGGACGGCGATGCGGAGGTGACGCTGTTTGACTTTGGCGCGCTGGTGCGCAACTTTGGATTAACCGGCGATGATTAATCGCCAGCAACGGTTGCAGAAAACCCTGGCGCAGGCAGGCTACGGCTCGCGCAGGGCGTGCGAGCAGATCATCTTGCAGGGGCGCGTGCGCGTGAACGGGCAGGTGGTCACCCAGCTGGGCGCGCAGGTTGATCCGCACACCGACATCATAGAGGTAGATGGCAAGCGGGTGCAGCTGCCAGAACAGCACACCTACATCTTGCTACACAAGCCAGCGGGCGTAGTCACCACCCGCCGCGACGCGCATGCTGCGCGCACAGTGATGGATTTGCTACAGGGCGTCACCGCTGCTGTGTTCCCTGTCGGTCGCCTGGACGCTGATACCACAGGCGCGCTGTTGCTGACCGATGACGGCGAGCTGGCGTATCGCCTCACCCATCCGCGCTACGGCGTGCCGAAAACCTATCTGGTGGAGGTGCGTGGTGAGGTCGGTGAAGAAGCCCTCCGTCGCTTGCGGGAAGGATTACCGCTGGAAGACGGTATGACCGCTCCTGCGCAGGTGCAGAAAGTGCGGTATCTTGCCGAGCGCAAAACCACCCTCCTCCGCCTGACCATCCACGAAGGACGCAAGCGACAGGTCAAACGGATGTGTCAGGCAGTCGGGCATCCCGTCGTGCGCCTGCACCGCGAGCGGTTCGGTGTGCTCACTTTGCGCAACTTGCCCGTCGGGGCATGGAGGCACCTCACCGAAGAGGAGGTTGCCGTCCTCTGTCGCGCTGTGGGGTTATCTGCTTAAGCCTGCGGCTGTGAAGGCTGGTCCCACGGTGATTTCCGATAGGTTTCCCGGTGCAATTGGCGCAGCCTCATCAGCCCTTTTTTGGCATTCTCATACTCGGGGTTCAGCTGCAGCGCCTGTTCGTACTCCATCTCGGCTTCCATATAGGACCCCAGTGCTTCGTAAGCTGCCCCCAGGTTATAGTGCGCCCGGTACGAGTCAGGTTGTATCTCGGCAGCCTTGAAGAAAGCATGTGCGGCGTTCTCGTAATCATGCATCTGTGCGTACGCTGCCCCTACGTAGAACCATGCCGTATACTGTTCCGCATCCTTCTGCAGAACCCAATACATGCGCTCGATGCACTCTTCGTAGCGCCCCTGCTTGAAAAACTCCATCCCTTCTTCCAGCCACTTCTGAGCGTCTGCCATCACGTCACCCCCTACACGATGTCTCAACCGTACTGACACCTCGTACCCGCTACAGGTTACTACTAAAGCGATTTTACGCCCTTTACCTTGCCGAGTCAACAGCCTTTGCATCTCCCTCTCTTTCGGGATATAATTCTGTTGCGGAAGGAGGACTGAACCACCCGTGTTATCCCGTTTGGAAGAGGTTGAAAAGCGTTTCGAACAGATAGAACAGGCTCTTGCCGACCCGCAGGTAGCTTCCGACCCGAAGGAGCTGCAACGGCTGGGCAAAGCACATGCGGAGCTGCAGCCCATTGTGCAGGCGTTCCGCGAATATAAAACTACTCTGAAGCGCATCGAAGAGGCGGAGTCCCTGCTGGATGACCCCGAGATGCACGACCTCGCACAGGAGGAGCTGGACGCACTGAAGGAGCTGCGTGAGCAGCAGGAACACCAGCTGAAGCTCATGCTCCTGCCCAAAGACCCCAATGATGAGCGCAACGTGTTGCTGGAGATCCGCGCAGGTACAGGGGGCGAAGAAGCGGCTCTCTTCGCGGCGGAGCTGGCGCGGATGTATATGCGCTATGCCGAGCGTCGCGGCTGGAAGTATGAGATTCTGGATGTCCAGGAAACAGGCATCGGTGGTTACAAGGAGGTTGTGATACTCATCGAGGGCAAAGGGGCGTACAGCGCGCTGAAGTACGAAAGCGGCGTGCATCGCGTGCAGCGAGTGCCCGTCACCGAAAGCAGCGGACGTATCCACACCTCCGCCGCCACCGTCGCCGTGCTGCCTGAAGCCGAAGAGGTGGAAGTGGAGATGAACCCTGAGGACCTGGAGATAGACACCTTCCGCGCGGGCAGTGCAGGCGGTCAGCACATGCAGAAGAACGAAACCGCCGTGCGCATCCTGCACAAGCCGACGGGTATCGTGGTCACCTGTCAGGACGAGCGATCGCAACTGCAGAACCGTGAAAAAGCCATGCGCATGTTGCGCACGCGCCTGTACGACCTGCAGCAACAACAACTGGAGGCGGAACGCACTGCCACGCGCAAATCGCAGGTGGGCACGGGCGACCGCAGCGAGAAAATCCGCACCTACAACTTCCCGCAGGGGCGCGTGACCGACCACCGTATCGGATTAACCATCTACAATCTGCAGGAGATTCTGGACGGCGATATCCAGCCCTTCGTGGACGCGCTGATTGCTGAGGATCAGGCCCGGAAGCTGCAAGAGGCCAGTTTGCAAGAAGAGCTGGTCGGGACGGTCTAGTAGTCTGTCAAGGTTATATGTTGTTATAGACCACCCGGCGACTGGAAGTCGCGGGCAACAACCACAAAACCCCCTTCGGGGGTGGATAACCTGCGCAAGCAGGTTTCGTTCCCTGTTGCCCGCGTTTTTCCATCGCTGGGACAATACCAACATCTTAAGGAAAAGGTTTGGCAGAGTACTATTTCACCTCCATGGGGGGAATATTTCACATGGAACGTAGTGACGATTGGATAGATCAGGCGCGAGGCGACTTGCAACATGCCCGGAACGACCTGCAAGACGGTTTCTATGAGTGGGCGTGTTTCTCCGCCCAGCAAGCTGCCGAGAAGGCGGTGAAAGCGGTTCTCAAGCGACATCGGCTAGAAGCATGGGGGCACTCCATCGTAGACCTGCTGAATGCGCTCCCTGCACATATCTCGGTTCCAGAAGAGCTGTACGACATGGCTATAGAACTGGACAAGGGATATATCTCCACGAGGTATCCAGACGCCCTGCCCTCTGGTTCGCCACGAACGCGCTATTCGAAGAAGGAGGCAGAGAGGTTCATAAACTATGCGCAAGCCGTCGTCGAGTTCTGTGAGAGTCTTCTCACCTAGATACACGCAAGAAGAGGTGATAGAATCGCTCCGTGCCAGAATGCCCCAGCTGCTGGAGCATTTGCCGGTACGATGGGTGGTGCTGTTCGGCTCTTATGCGAAAGGCAATTACACCGCCTTCAGCGACATCGACCTGCTGGTGGTGTACGCGGGCAAACCGAGGGATGATGCCTTCGCAGTGGTGAAGCGCACTTTCGGGCTGGTTGGTCTGGAGCCACAGGTGCTTGCCGAAGAGGAGTTTCAACAGGTGCTACCCGTGTGGACAAAGATGCTCGAGCACAGCGTCACGATTTGGGGACAAAATCCGCTCACGGAGCAGTAACCCCCCTGCATTCACAACCGCGACACCCTCAGCGAGCGCAGCTTCTGTACCGCCTTGACAACCTGCTCTATGGTGTAGTCTATCTGCTCCTCTGTGTTATCTTTGCCCAGGGTGAATCGCACGGAGCCTTCGATGAGATGTCGCTCTACCCCCATCGCCACCAGCACATGCGACGGTTCAGTGTCGCCAGAGGAGCACGCCGCCCCTGCCGAACAGTAGATGCCTACCGCATCCAGCGACAGCACCAGCGATTCGCCCTCCACGTCAGCGAAGGCGAGGTGCGCGTTATTCGGAAGGCGTTGCACCGGATGCCCTGTCAGCACAGCATCGGGTACGCGCTCCACGATACCCTTTACCAGTCGGTCACGCAGAGCACGCACCCACTCCATCTCCTGTGCCCCGTGTCGCATGGCTCGTTCTGCTGCCGCGCCCAGCCCCACGATGCCCGGCACGTTATAGGTTCCACCGCGCCGACCCCGTTCCTGACCACCACCATCCAGCAACGGACGGATAGGCGTGCCCCGACGAACGACCAGCGCGCCCACTCCCTTCGGACCATACAGCTTGTGTGCAGAGAGAGTGAGCATGTCCACATTCAGCGCATCCATATCCACAGGTATCTTCCCCACTGTCTGCACCGCGTCGGTGTGGAAGGGGATACCATGCTCGCGAGCGATCGCGCCAATCTCCGCAATGGGCTCGATAGTACCCACTTCGTTGTTAGCGTGCATGACTGTGATCAACCCCGTACGAGGGGTAATAGCCCGACGCACATCCTCTGGGTCTACCAGCCCAGTGCTATCCACAGGAACAAAGGTGATTTCCCATCCCCATTCGCGGAGCGATTCGCACGCCTCCAGTACCGCATGATGTTCGATGGGAGTGGTGATGAGGTGATTTTTATGGTTCCCCCATGCTCGTGCCATACCCTTTATCGCCCAGTTATCGCTTTCGGTGCCCCCGCTGGTGAAGTACACCTCATCCGCATCGGCATGGACGAGCATGGCAACTTGCTCACGGGCGCGTTCTACCGCATCGCGTGCCTCCTGCCCAAGCGTGTAGATAGCAGAAGGGTTCCCAAAGGCACGCTCCCAGAAAGGCTCCATCGCCTGCAGCACCTCCGGCGCTACAGGCGTCGTCGCTGCGTGGTCCAAATAGACAGGTAACAGCATCCTCGCCCTACCGGCATCCCACAGAAGGATACACCTCACTGATCGGGCAATTTCCGTTCGCCTGAACTCCACAGCGCAGGCAGATTTCCTCAATCACCTGCTTATCTTTCTCCACGGTGGCGAGGATAAATGCCGTCAGTCCATCGATGAGCGATTGCCGTTCCTCCGGCGACATCTCGTCCAGTACCTGCATCAGACGGGCTGTGCGCTCCTCTTCGACCTGTCGCGTCAAACGTTCACCTTTTTCAGTGAGCTGTACCTCTACGAAACGCCTGTCAGCGGGGTTGCCATGCCGAGTAACCAGCCCTTTGCGAACAAGCCGATTCAGCATGTTTGTCGCCGAGGGATAGCTGATATCCAGCCCATCTGCCACTTCGCCGACCGTCGCGTTGCGATGCAACCAGATATAGCGCATCGCCTGCAGCTGCGGCAGGGTAATCTCCTCATGAGTCAACTCCGCTACCAGCCTTTCGCTCAGGCTCTTCGTCATGATCTGCGCGAACAGGTTCGATACACGCACCGCATACTCGTAATCTTTTTCTGCTTTTCCCATCGCGTATTCACCCGTTTCTGTGATTTGCTTACTCTGAATAAATTATATCACATCCAGCTCACTTATGCAAACAGATTGAATGAGTCTATCTGCTGCCCGCAGGAGAGAACCCCAGCAACGCAGAAGTGATGAATGTTTGCCAAAACAGAATCGGAGGACGATATGCTCAAGATTGGCTTTGTGGACCATCACCTGAACAACTTCCATGCCAATACCTTCCTGAAGCTGCTTCATGAAGACCTTGCTGCTGAAGACGTGCGAGTGGTCGCTGCATGGGAAAGTGATCCCACCGGAGAGGACTGGTGCGCCCAAAACGGTGTGGAACGCAAAGGCTCCATCGCGGATGTGATAGAAGCGGTGGACGCGGTCATGGTGCTGGCGCCGGATAACCTGGCGGACCACCTTGCGCTCTGCGAACAGGTTCTGCCCGCGGGCAAGCCGACTTTTATCGACAAGATGCTCTCTCCCCTCCTGCCCGACGCCCAGAAAATCGTGCAGATGGCACACCAGCACGGCACACCGATGACTTCCTCCAGTGCCCTGCGGTTCGCGGTGGAATTAGAAGCGATGCGCCCGCAGCTAACCGGCACCCTTTCGGAAGCCTTTGCGCGCGGCATGGGCGAGTGGATGGGCTACGGCGTGCATACCGTCGCGTTAATCGTCGGGCTGATGGGAACTGGCGCCACACGAGTAGCGGATATCGGCACACCAGCCAGCCGCTTCCTCGCTATCGAGTACGCTGACGGACGACGCGCCATGGTGGAAGTGCACGACTGCGAAAACATGTGGAACGTGTTCCCCTGGGTCTTTGGCGCGAAGGTCGGCCACACCTACCATGTGGAGACCGTCAAAGACTACAATGGCTTCTACCGGAACCTGATGAAGATGGTGGTGCAGTTCTTTAAAACGCAGCAATCGCCGGTGTCTCCGCAGGAAGCGCTGGAGATTGTGCGCATTCTGGATGCCAGCAACCGTTCCCAGCAAGCGGGAGGCGCATGGGTGTCTCTGTAAAAGTTCTCCCCTCTCCTGCGCGGAGAGGGGTCCCCCATCATCCCGCAGGCACTCTTGCTTGCGCCTCTTCGGATAGGCTATAATCATTACGTTGTTGCTGTCGCCGAGAGAGAACTCTGGACCTTGCGGGAGACTTCATTATGGAGATGCACCCATCCGTTCCGAAAGTGTTGTCTGAACTGCAGGAACGTTATCCGAACGTCACCCTCCTCGCCCTCGGACAAACCGTTTTCTGGGATGAACCGATGAAGGCAGCGCTGAACCGACTGGCGCATCAGGCTGGCGTTCGGTTTCCATTCTTATTATGCGTGCACTGCACAGACTATTTTGCAAAACTCCATCACCCTGTTCAGAGCGACCGCAAGATCGTGGCGCTACCGCACAACGATGGGACAACGCGCGACCTGTGGTCTGCAGCCGGTGAGCTGTCCTGCCTGTTTGGCAGCGAAGTGATCCCTACCCGCCAGCGCTACGTGAACGCTGGTGTCGCTTTTGAGAAGGTCGCTAAATGGCATCCCGACGGCGAGCAGCAATTCACTGACCGTATGACCGAAGCCTGGGGCTGGCGCGGGCTGGTACACACCGAGTATCGCTCCGTTATCGTGCACGAAGTTTGCTTGAACCATGTTCTGGAGCCTCTGCAGGACCTCCTGCAGTGGGGTTTTGAGGAAAGTTTGAAGATGCTCTCCCCAGAGCATCGCGAAAGAGCCCGTTCGGCAGTGGCAGACAGGATCCTCGGCTGGGTGAGCGAGTTCGCCAAGAATTACCCGGATCAATGTTTGAGCGCACTGTATCAATGGTTGTTCCCTCGTTTCTTCCTCATGCTCGGCGCACCCGTGGAGAACATCAGCACCAACTGTTCAGCCAACCTTTTGAAACTGACATCCGAAACCGCCTATCTGCCTCGCTTCCAGCTGGTGGATATCTTTCTGAACCCTGAGACTCGACCTGTTGCGGAAGAGGCTTACAATCGCGCAGTAGCAGACTCCGAAATCTATACACTGGACCGATTCGGCGAAGGCGCCATACCGTTCGACCTGATTGTTCCCCAGAAGGGACGTGGAACTGTCCGGGTGACCGACCGGTGGCTGGTCATCGAAACCGAAGAGCCTATCACCATTCCTCTGGAGCGACCAGTGCACTCCGTCGTGGATCTGGCACAGGTGCTTCAGCAGCATTTTGGATCCGGGGTCACTCTGGTCGGCAAAGCGGTAGCTCTGGTCTCCATGCTAGCGCGGGAGTTCCTGTTTGTGATGAACGAAGGCGGCTCGCCCTATGTCTGGCGTACGCGCAGGATGAACCAGCACCTGCGCCAGCACGGCATCGAGTGGAACACCCATCCTATCTTGCGACTGGTTTATCCCACCTGGGATACAATGGGTGGGGAAAACTGCGCCCACATCACCCTACCCAACCATCTGGCAAACGCCTTTGGCAAGCGTGAGATATGTACGAACGAGTTTTCCGCCCGCTGGCGAGAGGTGGTAGCCGAACAGAAAGCACTGTTAGAAACCATTCGCCAGCTGACCAGCCCGCGCGAGGTACTGGAGTTCCTTGCGCAGCGAGAAGGTGAGCAGTGGCATCTCCTGCGTGAAGAGTACGACAGGCATATTGGCACCTTGCGCGACCTGCGCCGACAGGCAGAGGAGATTCATCAGCGCATCCATGCCCTCTACGCACAGATAGAGCAGTGGAAGCAGGAATACCAGAGGATTGAGCGGGCAAAAGGCGAAAACTATCGGCAGACGATCAAGCCCCTCAAGGAGAAGCTGTGGGAGCTGGCACAACAGGGTATCACGACAGGCTCGGAAGTAGAAAGCATTCACGAGCAGATTCGCCAGCATGAGGAAGATCGCAAAAGCTTCGACAGGGAACTGCAGCAACGGCGAGAATGGATTGCCGAAGCCCGGGCGGAAGTTGCTCGCCTGAAACCTCAACGCCAGCTGCTGGAGCGTGGTGAGCAAAACCAGCACGCTCGCCGGCGAGCGACGGAAATAGAGCGACAGGCAGAACTGCGCAAAATGGAGCTGGTGCGCCAGGCGATCCTGACTTCCGAAGGGCTAACGCACACCGACCACCGCCCTACCTTCTGGTGGATACCTTTGGTGGACCCATCGGGAGGCTGGTTTGACCGCATCGTCCGAGAGACAGAAATGTATCTGGAGGAGATTTAGGTTGCTACGTAGAGCCGCCGAAAAAATCAAAGAACAGCGCGAACTGGCGCAGATTGTGCAACAGCGTCGCCGGGAAGGCGAACGGTGTGTGTTCACCAACGGCTGTTTTGATATCCTGCACATCGGACACATTCGCTACTTGCAGGAAGCGCGAGAACTGGGTGATTACCTGGTGGTAGCCATCAACAGCGACGAATCGGTGCGCCAGCTGAAGGGCTACCCGCGTCCGTTCGTCACGCAGGATGAGCGAGCGGAGATGCTGGCGGCGCTGGAAAGCGTGGATTACGTCACCGTTTACGATGAGTTGACTGCTGAGGCGGTCATCCGTCTGTTGCGCCCGGAAGTTTACGTGAAGGGCGGCGACTATAAACCCGACAGTATTGTGGAGGCTCCCCTCGTACGCTCATACGGGGGACAGGTCGTCACGGTGACCCTGGTACAGGGGCGGTCTACGACCCGATTGGTCGAGCGCGTGGTGCAAGCACTGGCAGAGCGGGAGGAAGAGATGGTATGAACGGGGTACTGCTGACCGCCACATGGAACTTCGGCAAGCTGGCGGTGGAAAGTGCCTTCAAGATGCTCGAGCTGGGAGCGTCTGCTCTGGACGCCCTCGAAACGGGCATTAACGCCGTAGAGCTGGACGAAAGTGTGCAATCCGTTGGATACGGGGGCTTACCCAACCGCGCAGGCTACGTGGAGCTGGACGCCGCTATCATGGACGCACGGGGACATCGTTCGGGAGCAGTTGCTGCCCTTCGCGGCTTCCGTCGCCCTATTTCGGTGGCGCGTCGCGTGATGGAGGTGCTGCCCCATGCATTGCTGGTCGGCGAAGGCGCAGCAGAGTTCGCCCGGGAACAGGGCTTCGAAGAGGAAGAAACACTTTCATCCGAAGCATCCGAACAGTGGCTGCTTTGGCGCGAAACACAGGCTCCTCCCGCCGACGTGGAGGACAATCACGATACGGTAGGCATGATTATTTGGACGCCTGATGCCCTGGTAGTGGGCTGCTCTACGTCAGGGCTGAAGTGGAAGTATCCCGGGCGCGTCGGTGACAGCCCTATCGTCGGATCGGGGTTATACGCTGATGAAGCGGTCGGCGCGGCGGTCGCTACCGGTAATGGTGACGAGATTAGCCGGGTGGCACTGTGCGCCCGTGTGGTCTTTCTGATGGAACAGGGCAGGAGCGCACAAGAGGCATGTGACGAGGCCATTCGCTATCTGATGCGCAAACGCTCCGACCAGAACGGCACCCCACCCCACGCAGCCGTGCTGGCGATACGCGCAGATGGCAATTTCGGTACCTCTGCCAGCTACGCGAAGTTCCCTTATGCCCTGCATGATGGGCAATCACTCACGATGCATGAGCGCGAAGCACTGGAGCTGAATTCAGGGAGGTTGCGATCATGAAGCAACTGGTGACTGCTTGCACCTGTCTTGTGGTGACAGGGGTTATCTTCTTGACACTTGGCTGCGGCAAGAAAGAGGAACCTAAACCTGCCACCGTCACTCCACCACCGTCAGAAAAGCCCGCAGAAACAGCGACCTCACCCGCCCCTGGCAAGGTGGCCTATGCCATCGTGGACGTGGAGGGCAAAGGCAAGTTCGTGATCGAGCTCAATCTGGAAAAAGCACCCAAAACCGCAGGTAACTTCATCAAGCTGGCGAAAGAGGGCTTTTATAATGGTTTGACCTTCCACCGCGTTGTGCCTGACTTTGTGGTGCAGGGCGGCGATCCAAACAACAACGGCACCGGCGGACCCGGCTACACGATCCCCTTCGAGGAAACCGGGCTGAAGCACGATGATGGTGCGGTGGCGATGGCTCGCCGGGGGTGACGACAAAAACAGCGCAGGTAGCCAGTTCTACATCTGCCTCGGACCACAACACCAGCTCGACGGCGAGTACGCGGTGTTCGGTAAGGTGATTCAGGGCATGGACGTGGTGCGCAAAATCCAGCAATACGACATCATGAAGGAGGTCACCATCTCGGATACCAGACCCCAGCTGTAGGGTATCGCGCAGGAAAAGAGGCTTATCCACTCCTCGGCAACTCTTGCGGACCGGAGAGCACCAACGTTTCGGTGGGCTTCCGCGCATACCACTCGCGCGGCGCGTCCAACCCGAACAATACGTTCATGATGTCCTACTCGCTGACATGGCAGCGCGGGCTGAACGGTCCCGGAGGTACGTTCGCATCCGGCACAGCAGACGCAGGCGAACCACCTGCCGCACCACAGGCATCCAACACCCTGACGAGTGGGCAGTTGCTGGGAGCGCGGCCCGGCTTCCCTACCACACACCAGCGATGGACGTTCTCGGTGTATCTACACGTGCGGGCGAAGCACTTCACAGGTAGCGCGAGAATAGAATCCTACGACTACCACGAGCAGGCTTCGTTCGCCCTGGGAAGACCTCCTGAACCCTTCTGCACTCGGTAGGGGCAGTTGGGTAAACTGCCCCTACTCCACCGCGTTGGCAGCAATCACCTGCCGGTACCAGTGTGCACTGTCCTTCCAGATGCGCTGTTGCGTGGTGTAATCCACATACACGATGCCGAACCGCTTGGAGTAGCCGTACGCCCACTCGAAGTTATCCATCAGCGACCAGACAAAGTATCCTTTCAGCGGCACACCGCTCTGTACCGCGCGGTGAGCGGAGAGGAAATGCTGACGGAGATACTCTACCCGCTGCCCATCAGCCACCCTGCCATCCTGGACCTCGTCACGGAAAGCGGCGCCGTTCTCGGTGACATACAGGCTGAGGCGTGGCGACAGGGAATGCAGCCATTGCAGTATCTCATACAGCCCGTCGGGATATATCTCCCATCCCATGTCGGTGTACTGTGCCTGATCGTTGTGCACCCAGTCCGCACGCAGGTAGGCGTGCTCTCCCTCTTTGATGATGCCGCGCGAGTAGTAATTGACGCCGAGAAAGTCGAGGGGCTGGGCAATACGCTCCATATCTCCCGAATGCACGGGGGGCCAGGCAAAACCGACTATCTGCTCTGCCAGTACGGGATAGCTTCCTTTCAGTAACGGCTCCACAAACAGCGTGTTATTCAGGGTGTGCACTCGCTCGGCGGCTGCTCTGTCCTCTTCGCTGTCGGTGGCAGGATGCTGGGGGGCGAGGTTCAGCACAATGCCCACCTGAGCCTCCGAGGGCAGAACGCCCCGCAGTCGCGCTACCGCCTCGCCGTGAGCCAGCAGGCTGTGATGCACCGCACGCATCCCCGCCCAGAGGTCACGCATACCCGGCGCGTGGTAGCCCTGCACATAACCCAGAAAAGTAAATACCCACGGCTCATTGAGCGTCGCCCACAAACGCACCCTGTCGCCTAATCGTTGCGCCACAACCTGTGCGTAGTCACCGAACCAGTTGACGATTTCGCGGTTTGCCCAACCACCTAAATCCTGCAGCGCCCCCGGCAGATCCCAGTGATACAGGGTGATCATCGGCTGAATACCTGCGTCCAGCAGCGCATCCACGAGGCGATCGTAGAAGTCCAGTCCAGCCGGGTTCACCGTACCCTTGCCTTCAGGAAGCACACGTCCCCAGCTGATGGAGAAGCGATAAGCCTTCAAGCCCATTTCGCGCATCATCGCCACATCTTCACGCCAGCGACGGTAGTGGTCGCACGCTACGTCGCCGGTATCGCCGTTGTGCGTGGTGCCCGGCGTGTGCGAAAAACGATGCCAGATAGAAGCTCCCGCACCATCAGCCAGCGGTGACCCCTCTATCTGGTAGGAAGCGGTAGCAGCTCCCCATAGAAATCCCTCGGGGAAATGGCATACAGGCATCCCGTGTCCTCCTTTACTTAAACCTTTCAGAAACATTCTACCGAAAACAGACGCAACTGGCAAGAGGAAAATCGCTCACCGCGTGGAAGAGATTGTCGACTGCAGCCATAGAGAGAGCACGATGCGTATTACAGACATCCAGACCTTTGCAGCAGAACCACGCTGGCTGTTCGTCAAAGTGAGCACCGATGAGGGCATCATCGGCTGGGGCGAGTGCCTGGGCGACAAGGCGTTCGTCATCGCGGAGGCGGTACGCTCCTACGAGCATGTGCTGAGAGGCGAAGACCCAGCGCGAATCCTCCATCTGGTGCAACGGATGTACCGTCACGCCTTCTGGCGAGGCGGTCCGGTGCTCAACGCCGCCATCAGCGGCATCGAGATGGCATTGTGGGATATTCAGGGCAAACGGTTCGGAGTACCTGTCTACCAGTTGCTGGGCGGTAAAGTGCGCGAGCGCATCCGCGTCTACCGGCATATCGGCAGCTACGAGCCGACGCAGGTTGCCCAGCAGGCTCGCCAGCGAGCGGCGGAAGGCTACACGGCGGTGAAGTTTTGCCCCCTGCCTGCCTTGCACCCTCTGGAAAGCGCGGCGACTATCGAGAAGGCGGTGGAGCTGGTGGCAGCCGCGCGGGAAGCGGTGGGCAACGGGGTAGACATCCTGCTGGATTTTCACGGTCGGGCTACCCCAGCCGTCGCCACTCAGCTGGAGTACGAACTGCGCCCCTATCGCCCCTTTTTCATCGAGGAGCCGGTACTGCCCGAAAACGTGGACGCACTGGCATCCGTCGCCAGCAAAGCGGTCATTCCCATCGCCACCGGCGAGCGGTTGTTTACCCGCTTCGGCTTCCGGCAGGTGCTGGAAAAGGGAGCGGCGCGAGTGCTACAACCGGACCCCTGTATCTGCGGGGGCATTTTAGAAACCCGCTATATCGCAGCCATGGCGGAAACATACTATGTCGCGCTGGCACCGCACAACCCGTATGGGCCAATCAACCTTGCGGCGTGCTTGCAGATAGACACCTGCTCGCCCAACTTTGTGATTCAGGAGTTTGTGCATCTGGGCGAGGGCTACCTGAAGAACCCCTTTACCGTGCGGGACGGCTACATCGACGTACCTGACGCGCCCGGTCTGGGTGTTGAGGTAGACGAAAACTACCTGCGCGAGCACCTTCTCTCCCCCAAACCCGACCCGGGCAGCGGCTTCTTCCACGCGGACGACGGCTCGGTAGCGGAGTGGTGACAGGAGGTATTCGATGCAAGCTCCCGATAGACAACCCAGACCCGGTGAGTGGGGTTACCGACCAGAGAACGGTAGCACCGTGGCAGTGAACCCACCTTCACTGACATGGATCCATAGCCGTGAGGCGGCATCCTACGATGTGCAGTGGGCGACGCGACGCGATATGAGCGACGCCGTCACTGTGGAAAGACACCGATGGTGCGTGTACACCCATTACGAGCCTTTGAAGCCCGGCAAGTACTACTGGCGCTACCGGATACGCACCCGCAGCGGCGAGGTCTCCCCCTGGAGCCAGACCAGGGAATTCACGGTGACCTCACGTGCTACCCTCTTCCCACAGCCAACACTCGCCCAGATGAAAGAGCGCATCGGCACTGCTCATCCGCGACTCTTCGTGCGGGCTGCCGACCTTCCCGTCTTGCGAGAGTGGGTTCAGCGTGAAGGCAGGCAGCTCCTTCAGAATCTGCTGGCACAGGCAGAGCGGCTGCTGCGAGACGGTCCGACCCCGGAACCCACCGTGCTGGGCAGTGCCCGCAACCCACAAACACGCCAGTACTGGTGGTCGAACCGTGAGCAAACGGTGAAGGCGTGCATGGAGGCGGAACTGCTGGCGTTCCTCTACCTGCTCACGGAAGACGAGCGTTATGCGGAGCCAGCCCGTCGATGGGTATTGCACCTTGCCGCCTGGGACCCGGATGGCCCCACCAACTTCGCCCTGAACTGTGAGGCAGCAAAGCCGATGTTGCACCGCTTGCCTCGCGCTTATGACTGGGCATACAACGTCCTCACGGAGCAGGAGCGTGAACGGGTACGAGCCGTCATGCTGCGCCGTGCCACCGACGCCTGGCGCAGCTGGGAAGTGCAAGAGGGCAATGGACACCTGTCTCGCCCTTACGACAGCCATGGCAACCGTACCTGGCACAAATTAGCAGAATGCGCCATTGCCTTCCTCGGAGAAATCCCCGAGGCGGAGATGTGGCTGGACTATGCCGTACACAAGTTCTTCGCCGCATACCCCGTGTGGAGCGACGACGATGGCGGCTGGCATGAGGGGTTGTCCTACTGGGCAGGATACATGTCCAAGATTGTCTGGTGGACGGAGGTGGCGGAGAAAGCGCTGGGCATCGACTCCTTCCGAAAACCATTCTTTGCCCGTGCTGGTGACTATGCCCTGTACACCGCTCCGCCTGGAACGCCCGACATGGGGTTCGGTGACCTGTCGCACGGGCGTCCTTCCTCGGGCTGGAGCTTCGCCGCCTACTTCGCCCACAAAATGGGCAACTCCTACTGGAAATGGTGGACACAACAGTGGAACATCCAGCTACAGTCCAGTGAACCGGTGCTCAACCTGCTGTGGAACACTCTGCCCGCTGTAGCGCCCAAACCGCCGCGAGACCTGCCGCCCTCTAAAGTATTTCACGGCATCGGGGTGGCAGTGCTCAACAGTAATCTCATAGACGCTCGTGAGAACGTGCAGATACGTTTCAAGAGCAGTCCCTTCGGCAGGCAGAGCCATGGGCACGACCCCCACAACTCTTTCACCCTGAACGCGTACGGCGAATCCCTGCTGACAAACTGCGTATACCGAGACATACACGGTAGCCCGTTCCACACGCAGTGGTGCTGGAGCACCGTTGCCCAGAACGCTATGCTCGTAGATGGCGAGGGACAGACCCCGCATTCCCCGGACCCCTTTGGCAGGATAATCGCCGAGGATTTGCAGTCGGGCGCGGACTATGTTGCCGGAGAGGCTGCCGAGGCTTACGTGGGCAAACTGCGCCGTTACGTCCGCCATGTGATATTCATCAAGCCTGATCTCATCGTTTTCGTGGACGAAGCGGTCGCAGACCAACCTCGCCACTTTGCATGGATGCTTCATGCACTCGTGCCCTTTGAGGTAGAAGCACGCCAGCAGCGCTTGAGGGTAGAACGCGAGCGAGCGGGAGCATACATCCATTACATTGCCCCCTCGCCGCTACGGATGCGTCAGTGGGATGGCTACAACCCTCCTCCCGACGCCGGTTACCTGCGCTCTATCGGTCACAAAGGCTTCCCCAACCAGTGGCATGTGGAGGCAAGCACCACCCGTCGCCACAGCGAAGTGTTCACGCTGACAGTGGTGCGCCCCTATCTCCAAACGCGCCGCCCGTCGCCAGAGATAGAGGTAGAAGAGAACGACACCGCCCTGCTCCTCCGCGCTTCCGCAGCAGATGGTACGCCTCTGGCAGTGGCTATTCGTCGTCCCGATGCGCGAGAGGCGTCCATCGGTGGGTGGCGGTTTTCGCACTTCGCCATGGCGCAGCGCGGCAGCAGACGGTGGTTGCTGGGAAAAACATAGCTCTACTCGGGCAATGGCTTTCCCTTCGTCTCCGGTGCCCAGCGCAACACCACATAGCCCAGCAGGAACACCAGTGAGATAATGGTCGCTGCCCACTGGATGCCGTACGCCGCGCGCAGCGTACCAAACGTCCACGGTGCTATCGCCGCAATATAGCGAGCAACGTTATAGGAGAACCCCGTGCCCGTGGCTCGCAGGCGTGTGGGGAAAATCTCCGGGAAGTACACCGCGTAGCACCCCAGCAAAGCGAGCATACTGAACCCCAGCAACGGGTAGAAAATCAGGGCGGTTTGGAAGGAATGGGTGAGGTGGAACGTTGCTGGCGCGATGACCAAACACAACAGCAGCGCCGTGCCGATGGCAAAGCGTCTTCCCACTCGCTGCGCCAACCATGCCGCAAACAGACTGCCGAAAAATGCGCCTCCGTTCTGCGCCATCGCAGCCCAGCTCACCTTGCGGTCTACATCCGGCTTCAGTTCCGGCAGGTTTTCAGGATTCAGGATATTGCGCAACAGGTCCGGCGACCAGGTACTGATGCCCCAAAAGCCGATAATCCCAATGGCCCCCAGACCGATACCTACCAGAAGGTTTTGCCGGAGGTGAGGCGTGTGCCACATTTCGCTCAACGCACCCAGCTGCTTCTTCTCGAGGAGCGCCCGCTCCTTCGCCTGCTCCCAGCGCTCTGGCTCCTTCACGAAAAGGCGAATGACGAAAACCAGAAAGGCAGGCAATATTCCCACAGCAAACACCCATCGCCATCCGAAGGACGGAGCGACAGTCAGGTTAATCACCCCCGCCAGGATGTTCCCCAAGGCAGAGGATGCCTGCATGATTCCCAATGCGGTAGCGCGAGCGTGTGGAGGAAACACCTCTGCGACCAGCGAGGCTCCTGCCGCGAATTCGCCGCCGACGCCCAGCCCCGTCAGGAAGCGCAACAACGCAAATTGCTCCCACGTTTGAGACAAACCGCTCAGACCTGTGAAGACCGCATACATTAACACCGTCAACGCCATCGTGCGGGTTCGTCCCAATCGGTCTCCCACGATACCGAAAAAGAACCCCCCTGTCGCCCATCCGAAGATGAAGATAGCCTGAACAATGCCCGAGTAGTACCCGACGTTCGCATCGGTGGGCTCGATGCCCTGCCGTGCCAGTAGCTCGCGTAATGCAGGCTGGCGAGCCAGCACATACAGCCACTGGTCCATCGTATCGAACAACCAGCCGCACGATGCCACAAACAGCACCAGCCAGTGATAGCCAGTTAAACCCTGATACCAGCGTTTGGGAGTAACCTCTTCAGACGGCTGCATCTCCTCACCTCTTACAAGGAGTTTGGATACAAGATTCGCGATGCACGGGAAACATCCTACAGACCGCGAGCCCCAAAGCTGTTATTCTCTCTGAAACGCCTTGTTGTGCTCTGCACACTTCTGCCTCCGATTCCGATAATGGAGAATGTGAACGCTAAGGAAGCTTTGGGTATACGAATATCACGCGCGGTAGGGCTCCCGCCCCTGCCACACGTCACCGTGCAGATAATGCGGCTGATCGACGACCCCAGGGCGTCTACCCGTGACTTCGAACGGGTCATTACCCAGGACGCCGCCCTCGCCGCCAAGGTACTGCGCATGGCAAACTCTGCCTACTACGGCGGGAACGGGAGAATATCCAGTATCAGCCGGGCTATCGCGGTGCTCGGCTTGAACACTATCCGCACCATCGTGATGTCGCTGACCTTCCACGCGATGGTGCACGCCCGCCAGCGCAACTCGCGCTTCAACCGGCAGGAGTACTGGAGGCACTCTCTGGCGACTGCTATCGCAGGCAGAGTGCTGGCACGCCTCAAACGCTCTAAATGGGACGAGGAGGTGTTTATCGCCGGACTGCTTCACGACATCGGCAAGCTGATCGCCGACCAGTTCCTGCCGGAGGATATGGACGTCTTCATCTCGCGAAGTGCTGAGATGACTCTCGGCACAGAGGCGGACTTGCTGGCGCTGGAAGCCCGGGTGCTGGGCACCACCCATACCGAGCTGGGCGACTTCGCCGCTGAAAAGTGGAACTTGCCTGCTGCCATCCGCACAGGTATCGCCATGCACCACACCCCTCTGCAAGCGGAACAGAGCCTGTATGAGGTCGCTGCTTTCGTACATGCTGCGAACTGTCTGGTGCACCAGGCGGAGATTGGTGTGTGGATACCGGGCATCCAGTACGAGATGGACGTCACCGCGAAGGAGTTCCTGGCTATCCCCGAAGAACAATATGAACCGATACGCCTCGCTGTGGCAAAGGAGGTTCTTGAGGCGCAATCTGCCTTCGGGGTGATGTAACCGCCATGCGCAGAAAGATGGTCGCCGTGGTCTCGGGGCGAGTGCAGAATGTCGGCTACCGCGCCTTTGTGCTGCGGTACGCCCGTGCGCTGGGGTTGAGCGGCACGGTACGTAACTTGCCCTCTGGTCAGGTGGAGGTTATCGCAGAAGGCGACGAGAAGACGCTCCACCAGCTGCTTACCCTGTTAAGGCAGGGACCTCCCGCCGCGCGAGTGACCGATATTTCGGTGCAGTGGGGGGATGCCACAGGCACCGAGAACGGTTTTCATATCGCGTGGTAGCCCCCCACCCCTCACTTTACCTGCCCCATTCGGAAGCCAGTTGCGAGAGTGTCACGAAACGACAGCCGCGTTCACGCAGGTACTGAGCACATCGCCGCCAGTTCGCCACCCCGTTCGCCCAATCGTGCGCAGCGATGCTGAGCACCTCGCTATTCTGTAGATGATACTCTAAAGCGTTCTGGAGCACGTCCCATTCCATATCCAGGCAGACAACCTGTCCCTCGTAAGTAGCCGTTGGCACTAGCAGCAGTTTGGCATCACCATGCACCTTGAGGTTCTCATAAGCCGGATGATAAGGCTGAGTGGGAACCCCGCTCCAGTCTGCCCCGTCCTTGATGACGATGCCCGGTGCTACCGTACCATCCACCACAATGCCGATATCCTCCAGATAGCGCAAATCCGAAACCTGCAGTGCATATTCCGCTGCGCGGAAAGCTGTTGGCTTCACGTGGCATTGTTTCAGCAGGTCCTTGCCCTCCTGAATCAGCATTCCGCGCTCACGTCCATCGGTAATCGGGGAGCCGTTACTCTGGAAATGCACACGCAGACCGATTTCGTGCCAGGAGGGGATACGATGCAGATACTCCGCGTGGTAAAGCATCACGTTACTCATGGGGTCACTCGCCGAAACGGTAATCAGCCAGGTCATGGGCACGTGGAATTCTTCGGCAACGTGCACCAGTTCGGGTGTGTAGCACCGTCCCTGGTTTGCCGCCGCGCAGTCCACGCTGACCACTACGGTCGCCATGGGAACCACCCCCCTTTTTTGTGGTGATGTTAGCCTTTATTTCGGCGATGAGAGAAGAGAGTCCTGCTGCCCCAGAGCTCCCAAAGGGAAACGACACACCTCTCGAGAAGTGGCTTCGGGCGCCGAGTCACCCGAAGCCACAGCACGAAAGACTCGGCAGGAGCATCGTTTGCCAGAGGAGCTACAGATCCGAGATGCTCACCCAGCGCTTTTGCTGGCTGGAGATGTCCACCGCCTCCAGCACCGCCTGATTGCGCACGCCGTCCTCAAAGTTCGGCTTGAACTCCTCGCCCTTGTCAAATTTCTTCAGCATCGTGTAGACCAGGTTAATGAAGGTGTGCTCGTAGCCGATGATGTGCCCAACGGGCCACCATGCGCTCATGAAGGGGTGCATGCTGTCGCTTGCCTGCACCACGCGGAAGCCTCGGATGTGTGGCGGGTCGTCCTGCAGATAGACCTCCAGCTCGTTCATGCGCTCCATGTTGAACACGAGGCTTCCCTTGCTACCGTTAATCTCGAAGCGGTTGTAGTTCTTACGCCCTAGCGCGAAGCGGGTGGCTTCGATGCTGCCGATGGCTCCGTTCTCGAAGCGCATGAGGAACAGCGCGGCATCATCGACGGTCACTTCACCCATCTCGCTGCTGGCCACCCCACCCAAGCGGTCATCGGAAGCTGCCAGCTTCGGGCGTTGTTTGATGAAGGTCTCCATCATGCCTGATACTTCGGCGATCTCTCCCACGAGGAAGCGAGCCATGTCAATCAGGTGCGCGTTCAGGTCACCATGTGCTCCCGAACCCGCTACCTCTTTTTGCAATCGCCATACCAGCGGGAAGTTGGGGTCTACAATCCAGTCCTGCAGATAGGTGCCCCGGAAGTGGTAAATCTTGCCGATGCGCCCTTCGTCAATCAGCTGCTTGGCAAGCTGCACGGCTGGGGCAAAACGGTAGTTATGGCACAGCGCATGGGGCACTTTGTTCTTCTGCACCGCCTCATACATCTGCCGAGCCTCCGCCAGCGTGTTTGCCAGCGGCTTTTCACACAGAACCATTTTGCCCGCGTTCGCCGCGGCGATGGCGATGGGCGCATGCATGTTGCCGGGTACCGACACGTCCACGAGGTCGATGTCCTTGCGCTCCACGACGCGCTCCCAGGAAGTGTCGTACTCCTCCCAGCCATACTTCTGTGCGGCTTTGCGCACGTTCTCCTCGTTACGCCCGCAAATAACCTTCAGGACCGGCTCCACTTCTAGGTCGTCAAAGAAGCGAGCGACCTGTCGGTAAGCGTTACTGTGCGCCTTGCCCATGAACTGGTAGCCAATCAACGCCACGTTCAGCTGACGCTTGCTCATGGTTGCTCCTCCTCACGGATGTTTTTTACTGGAACACTATCGGTTCGGCGGCGGTGGTGGCGGCACTGCCGGCGCACCCCTCGTCGGTCTCTGGGGTTGTGCCTGTGCCGAAGGCTTGGGCAGCAACAGGTTCTGTGCGTTCGCCTTCCTCAACAGGTCCTGATAGAACTGCCCCATACGCTGACGCACTATCCCCTGTGTGAGCCGTGCCTTTTCCACCGCAGGGATATCTTTGCCCAGTTTTTCCACCTTGATGATGTGCCAGCCGTACGGTGTCTTGACCGGTTCGCTGATTTCACCCGGCTTCAGGGCGAAAGCTGCCTGCTCCAACTCCGCCGGCACCATGCCCATGCCGCGCGCGAAGGCTCCCAGATCGCCGCCTTTGTCTTTGTTCGAGCGGTCGTCGGAGTACTCCTTCGCAGCTTCTGCAAAGTCTTTGCCCGCCTTGATTTCTTCATACACTTTCTGCGCCTTTGCCTTCGCCTCTTCCTCCGCCTTCGCCCGCGCTTCGGCAAACATCTTCTGGCGCTCCTCTGCGCTCATGTTCTGGTCCGGCGTAATGGTGGGCATCTGCGGTTGTATCAGGATATGGCGAGCCTGGATGAAGTCGCTATCGCGTATGGTACGTGCTACCAGCTTCTCCAGCAACAGTACGCGCTTGAGCACCGCCTCCATATGCGCCCGAGTCCAGCCCTGCTTCGCCAGCTCCGCGTACACATCCGCGCCGGGGGGCACGCGCGCACGCATCCCCTCAATGGCTTCGTTGTACCGCTGGTCTATCTCCGCCTTGGTCGCGGTGATACCGTACTTTTTCGCCTCCTGCTCAACAATCTTCAGCGTGATCAGCTCCTCGACCACCTGCGGACCGTACCACGCCTCCATGGTTCGGAGCATCTCGTCACGCGTGATGACCGTATTGCCTACACGCCCCACCACGTTCTGTGCGGAGGGTTGGGCAGGCTTTGCCGCCGGATCCGATTTGGCCGCTGGCTTCGACGGTACTGCGGGCTTCTGGGCTGGAGGCTTCACCTGCGCCCATACTGTACCACCCACCGCCAACGCGAGCAGCACAGCCGTGATGTGATTGAGCCAGAACTTTCTCATGCTTCCTCCTCGATGTGCTAATGCGTTACATGTTTCGTTACGCACGGGAAATCTCCTTCTGTGCCCAACTCAGAAAGTGGTGGTGCTGCTAAAGGTGAAGCTATCCACCACTACGGGCGGCACAAGCGCGTCGCTTTCCACCCGCTGCGGGACCCCCAGTAATCGCACGTTCTGAAGCACCACCAGCGGGCTTTCGTTGAAGCGCAGATTCTTGACCGCATGAGTCACTTTGCCCTCCTGAATACGGTACACCCCATCGCGCGTCATGCCGGTCAATAGTAACTGCATCGGGTCTACGAAGCGAATGTACCAGAAGCGCGTGATGAGCAAGCCGTCTTCCACCTGCGCCACCAGCTCCTCCAGCGAATGGCTCCCGCCCTGCAAAATCAAGTTGGACGGGTAGCCAGTAAAGGGCTTACCTTGCTGGTGCGCCCAATAACGGCTATACGCCAGAGTCTTTAGCACGCCTCTCTCCACCCATGTCACGTCTGGCGCAGGCATCCCGTCGTCAAAGAAGGGTTCTGCCGGACATTCAGGATGTGCAGGCAGAGACTGCAATGTCACCAGTTCGTTGCCGATGGTGGTTCCCTCCTTGCCGGTGAAAGCGGAACGCCCCTCGTCGGCGGCTTTGGCGTCCATACTCCATGCCATGTACGCCAACAGTTCTGCTATCGCCGGCGGCTCCAGCACCACCGTATAATCCCCAGGCGACACCTCCTGCGGCTGACGCGCCGCCACCGCTTTGTCTGCGGCTCGCTTTGCAACTACCTTCGGCGAGATGATGGTCATGTCTTCGTGGGTCTGCTCCGCCCAGCCGCTGCTGTCTTCCGCCATCACGGTGCATATCAGCGACGCCCGCGTGGCGGTGTGAAAGCCGAACAGACCTCGGTTGTTGGCTACAGCCATGACGGAGGAGTTCGTGGCGAAGCTGCCTGCCGTTTGGAGCCCTCGCGACTTTGCCTCCTCAATCACCTGTCGCACCACGCGGGCACGGTCTTCCGGAGTGGCATGCGCAGTGCTGTCCGCATACGCCAGGATCGCACGGTAAGTTGTCGGTTCAGGTGGAGGAAGAAACTCGGTATCGGGTTCCGCCACGCGCGCCATCTGCTCGGCACGCTTCACCGCCTCGCGGATGGAATCGGTGTCCAGTCGGTTGGTGCTACAACGCCCCACCTTGTTTCCGTAAGCACAGGTAACGCGCAAGCTTACCTGGCTTTTGGCGACGTTCTGAGTAATCTCGTTGTTGGCATAGCGCGTAGAGGCTTCCCGCGCTCCATAAAGGTTCACCTGCACATGCTCCGCCTCGCTGAGGGCGATAGCTTTCTCACAAATCTCCTGGGCTTCTTTCTCGTTCATCGTCTCCCTCCGTATGCATCCTAGAGCGAAGGTATTGTATCATGATAAGATGGCGGTAGCAAGAAGTCCCCGCCACGGAGGTGGTGGAACTCGCCGGGACACCAACGCTCGGCAGGAGCCTCGCCCTCCAGCGTGAAGACAAGAATCAGACGGGCGAACGAATACTCCTGCGACAGGGTATAATCTGTGCAGCAAGGAGCGAAAAGAGCATGAAGGTACAGCTGCTCTACTTCCCCGACTGTCCATCGCACGAACGGGCGATGGAGCTGGTTCGGGAAGCCATACAGATGGAAGGCGTGCAGGCGCAGATAGAGGTGGTGCGCATTGAAACCGAGCAAGAGGCGGAGCGATACCGCTTCGTTGGTTCGCCCACAATACGCATCAACGGGATAGAGATAGACCCTCAGCCCCATCTGCCGTATCGTCTCACCTGTCGCACTTTCCATCTGGAAAATGGGCGGCTATCCCCCGTGCCATCGCTCACGATGTTACGGGAAACTATTCGGAAAGCACTGGAGGAGGAAAGGAAACATGGCTCTGGAACTGGGTAAGCCGATGGTGGAGTTCCATCTGCCGGGCGTAGACGGCAAGACCTACTCGCCCGCCGACTTTGCGGACAAACCTGTGCTGGTAGTTGTTTTTTGGTGTAACCACTGTCCGTACGTGAGAGCATACGAAGATCGCACGATCGCGCTGGCGAAGGAGTTTGCGGACAAAGTGGCTTTTGTGGCGATTAACGCCAACGACGCGGTCAAGTATCCTGAGGATAGCTTCGAGAAGATGCAGGCGCGTGCCCAAGAGAAAGGCTATCCCTTCCCTTACCTGCACGATGAGTCGCAGCAGGTAGCTCGGTCCTACGGCGCAACCCGCACGCCCGAGTTCTTCGTGTTTGACCAGAACCGCGTACTGCGCTATCACGGTCGGCTGGATGATAACTGGGAGAACCCTTCTGAGGTGAAGCAGCAGTATCTGCGTGACGCCCTCCACGCGGTGCTCAACGGGCAGGAACCACCCGTAGCGCAGACGGAGCCTGTGGGCTGTACCGTGAAGTGGAAGTAACCATCTCCGCAAGATGGTGCCACAGAGAGTGCAGAGGACGCAGAGAATCCTCTGTGCTCTCTGCACCCTCTACGGTGGAGCACGTTCTTTCTAGTACGTCACATCCACCCACTGCTTCGTGCGATGGCTTTGTAGCACTGCGTCCACAATCGCCATCTCCACGTGACCGTCTTCGAAGGTGCTGAAGTCCCACTCGCTGCTGCCCTCGGCGATCGCCGAGTACACGCGCCACAGGAAATTCTTCAACCCGTCGGGATAGCCCTCAGGGTGACCGCCCGGATAGTGCGCAAACGGACGCGCTTCAGGAGTGAGCAGCGAGGGGTCGCGCATTACAATCTCGTTCGCCTTCTCGCGGTAGCCGACCCACAGCTCATCCGGTCGCTCCTGGTCCCAGACGAGCGAGCACTTGCTGCCAGAGACCTCATAGAACATGCGGTTCTTGCGTCCGGCAAAGCACTGTGACACCGTAAACGAGCCGACCGCGCCATTGTTGAACTCGAACGCCACGCAGGCGTAGTCTTCTGTATGGATAGACACCGGCTCGTAGTCTTCCGGCTGCAGCACCTTGCCTGCGTAGGTCTCCAGCTCCTTCTTGGGCTTCATGCGCGTTTTGTGGATGGTGTGCAGGTGGGCGTACACGCGCTGAATCTTCAAGCCCGTCACATACTGCACACAGTCGCACCAGTGGGAACCGACGTCTGCCACCGCACGCGATTCGCCGCTCAGCTCCGGCACCAGTCGCCAGTTCCAGTCGGTGGGAAGGAACAGCCAGTCCTGCGTGTAGGAGCCGGTGGCGTGGTAGATTTCGCCCACGTCGCCACGCTGCACCATCGAGCGAGCATGGCGCACCAGCGGATAGTAGCGGTAAATGAAGTTAATCGCGTTGACCACACCCGCCTTCTTTGCCATCTCCACCAGCTGACGTGACTCATCCGAGTTCATCGCCAGCGGTTTCTCGGAGATAACGTGCTTGCCAGCCTCGATAATCTTGCGGTTTACCTCAAAGTGCAGATTGTTGGGCGTGCAGTTGTGAATGACCTCTATCTCCTTATCGCTCAACAGGTCATCCACATTCCAGTACACGCGGTCAATGTTCAGCTGCGCCGCCTTGGCTTTGGCGGTCTGCTCATCCTTCTCGCACAGCGCCACCACTTCCACGAAACCCAGCCGACGCGCGGCTTCCACGTGCGCCGGCCCGATGAAGCCCGTACCGATAATCGCTGCTTTGACCTTTCGCATATCCGTTCACCTCCTCCATCGCTCTATGAGATGTATTCTGTTCACCGCACAGGACCTCCTTCTGCAGGAACGGATTGCGGGTTTGGTGAACACTGAATGCACTATGCGCGTGCAGTATGAAACCTTTACGGTCAACAAGCGATTTCCACTGACTATCAGCCGAGGCACCACTGCCCAGACGACTAACCTGTGGCTGCGCGTCGAGGCAGAAGGCATCGAGGGCTGGGGTGAAGCCTCGCCCTTCTCCATTGGCACGTACCGTGAGAGCACCGAGTCTTTACTGCAAGGGGCAGAGCAAGCGGCTAACTTGCTGGAGCCTCTGCATCCTCTACAACGCCATCGCGTCGAGCAACTGCTGCAAGAACATCACGTTCCACGCGCTCTGCACGCTGCGATAGACATCGCCCTGCACGACTGGCTGGGCAAAGCGGTAGGTCTGCCTTTGTGGAAACTGTGGGGACTGGAGCGAGAACAGATTGTGCCCACCACCGTTACCATTGGCATCAACCCGCCCGACGTAGCGCGTCAGCGTGTGCGCGACTGGCTGGCTCTGACAGGCGCAAAGGCTCTGAAGGTGAAGCTGGGCAGCCCCGAAGGCATCGAGGCAGATAAAGCCATGTTGGACGCCGTGCGTGAGGAGATACCAGAAGGCGTCATCCTGCGCGTGGACGCGAATGGCGGCTGGAGCTTGCAGGACGCTATCACTATGTGCCGGTGGCTGGCGGAGCGCGGTGTGGAGTACGTGGAACAGCCGCTGCCCAAAGGAATGGAAGATTCCCTGCCGGAGCTGCACCGCCAATCGCCGCTGCCGATTTTCGTGGACGAGAGCTGCTTCACCAGCAAGGACGTGCCCAAACTGGTTGAACGGGTGCATGGCGTGAACCTGAAGTTGATGAAATGTGGTGGTTTGAGTGAGGCGATGCGTATCGTACATACCGCCCGCGCGTGTGGGCTGCAGGTGATGTTCGGCTGCTACTCCGATAGCAGTCTCGCCATTACCGCGGCGGCGCATCTCTCCCCTCTCGCCGACCACCTGGACCTGGACAGCCACCTGAACCTGCTGGACGACCCCTTCGTGGGCGCAATCCTGCAGGACGGACGGGTTGTTCCGAATGACTTGCCCGGACTGGGGGTACAACGCCGTGAGGATACTTCCTGAGCACCGCGTGGCGATACTGCAGCATGGTGGTATCCGCGGGCAGTTCGGCAAGACGGGGCTTGCACTGCTGCGCTACAGCGAGGCGCAGATTGTGGCGGTGATTGACTCCGAATGCGCCGGTGGTTCCATACCTCAGCTAACAGGCATCTCGCGCGACGTGCCCATCGTGGCTTCCCTGCGTGAGGCGCTGTACTACCAGCCCCAGATACTGGTGACGGGCATCGCTCCACCCGGCGGCATGCTCCCCGAAGCGTGGTGGCAGGAAGTGAAGGAAGCGGTTGCGGCGGGACTGTGCGTGGTAAACGGCTTGCACACCCCGATGGCGGAGCATCCCGACCTGAAACCCCTGCTGCGCGAAGGGCAATGGATTTGGGATGTACGCCGCGAGCCACCCGGCTTGCAGCTGGGTAGCGGAGCCGCGCGGGAGTTACCCTGCCTGCGCGTGCTCACGGTCGGCACGGACATGGCTATCGGCAAGATGTCCACCAGCATCGAATTACATCGTGCCTCGCTGACGGCGGGGACTACGCTCGGCATTCATCGCCTCCGGGCAGACGGGCATCATGATCGCAGGTGATGGCGTGCCGCTGGATGCGGTGCGAGTGGATTTCGCCGCGGGTGCGGTGGAGCAGGTAGTGCTGCGCTACGGGCGCGAACACGACATCCTGCATATCGAGGGGCAAGGCTCTTTGCTCAATCCCGCTTCCACTGCCACCTTACCGCTGATACGCGGTTCGCAGCCGACGCATCTGATTCTGGTACATCGCGCCGGGCAGACGCACATCCGCAGCTATCCGCATGTGCCCATTCCACCCCTGCGGGAGGTCATTCGGCTTTACGAGATGGTCGCTTCGGCGGCAGGAGCGTTTGCGCCCGCACCGGTAGTGGGTATTGCGCTGAACACGGCGCACCTGAGCGAAGAGGAAGCACGGCAGGCGATAGAGCAGGTGCAAGCTGAAACCGGTTTACCCTGTACCGACCCCGTGCGCTACGGCGCGGAGAAGCTGCTGGAGGCGGTGCTGAAAAGCTAATCTTCGTTCTCGAGGAGTTGCTCCACATCCTGAGGCGACCACGCTTTCAGGAAGCCAAACCGACGGAAGTCCTGCGTATTGAAAGTGAGAAGATGTGATATGCCATGTAGTTTCATAATGGCAGCAATACGCGCATCCCACACCTGCCGACCGAGCACCCGGTAGTCAATCACTACTCTTCGCCACACTTGAAAGATCTCGGCGTTTTCAACCAAGACATCATGGGCAGAAATGATTTGCTCAATATCCTCTGCCGCTCTCTCCACACTCAACCCCAACCCCCCGCGCGCTTCAGGAGGGCGAGTGGCGACCGCCCAGTATTCTTGGAGGCACTGTGGAGCAACATAAGTCATCCAGCCCGTGCTTACCAGTTTCTCCACCGAATAGACCACTGTTTGATGATAGGCGTCATGGACATGAATCTCGCGTAGAAGCACGCTGGTATCTAGCAATATTGCTTTCACAGACGTTCCTCGTAAAGGTTATCACGTCGTAAGGCTTCATCGTCGACAGAAGGGGCAGCCACAGGATGTTCCTCCGCATATTTCCACAGAGCACGCAGTCTTCTTAAGCGTTCTTCCACCTCCTGCCCCAGACGGATACTCAGCTGCACACGAGCACCCACTGGCAAATCCAGCGGTTCCTTGGGTATCAGCACCTTGCCGTCGTATTCGGCTTCAATGACCTTGACAGACATCATTCATCACCTCCCGTATTCATGGTAGCACATCCGCCAGGAGGGATTCAAATGGGGGTCGAGGCTCCTGTCGAGCCTCGCCCCCTCGTTACACCAGCGAGTTCTGTTTCGTGAACTCCACCAGCTCCTCCACATGGCAGAAGGCGAGCCCTGTCACCGTATCCGCTGCGCCATAGTACACCGCGATGCGTCCCGTCGCCGAGTCCGCCAGCGCAGCGCAGGGGAACACCACGTTGGGCACGTCGCCCACGCACTCGTACAGCTCCTGCGGCGAGATGATGTACGGTGCCGTGCGGGCAATCACCTTCCACGGCTTGTCCAGGTCCAGCAACGCCGCTCCCGCGCTGTACACGAAGCCGTTGCACGAGGTGAGCACGCCGTGGTAGATGAGCAGCCAGCCCTCGGTGGTCTCAATCGGCACGGGACCCGCGCCGATTTTGGTGCTCTGCCAGCCTCCCGCAGGCGCCATCACAAAGCGATGGCAGCCCCAGTGTATCATGTCAGGACTTTCGCTGTAGAACATGTCGCCCCACGGAGTATGTCCCGCGATCGCTAGGTCGGCTGAGCATGGCGTACTTGCCGTTGATCTTGCGCGGGAACAGCACACCGTTGCGATTGTAGGGCAGGAAGGCGTTCTCCAGCTGGTAGAAGGTCTCAAAATCCTGTGTCCACGCCACGCCGATGGTGGGTCCGTGATAGCCGTTGCACCAGGTCACCCAGTAGCGGTCTTCAATCCACACCACGCGCGGGTCGTAGCCGTACTCCCAGCCCAGCTCCTGCGCGGCTTCGCCCACGAAGTGAATGCGCTCGGGGTTAATTTCCCAGTGGATGCCGTCCTGACTGCGCCCCGCATGCAGCTGCATGTAGCGACGGGTATCATCGCAGCGGAAGACGCCGCGAAACTCGCTGCCGTACGCCACCACCGCGCTGTTGAAGATGCTGTTGGAAGTAGGCAGCAGGTTACGAGGGATAATCGGGTTCTTGCTGTAACGCCACATCACGCCCGAATAGCCTTTGGGCTTCTCTTCCCAGGGGATATTTGGCAGCTCGGGTCCGATAATCTTAACCGCCATCGCTTACCCTCCATCTGTTGTGCTTTGTCGTTTTTCCATTACACGCGGGGGCGAGGCGTTCCTGCCGGTGGAAAGATGAACTCATCCGTGAACGGACCAAGTGAGAAGTCGCCAGTCCACCCCACCGTCGGCGCAGCCGGTGGCAAGCCTCATGGACGTGTCCATAAGATAGGACGCAAGGTCGTTCGTCTCCACCACCGAACCGTTCCGTCCGCCGAGACGCCTAGGAGGCGGTAGTCCTTATCAAAAATGGGCTCGGAGCTCCACCAGACAGGGTCGTGGAACTTGCACATGACCAATGGTAGGTCTGGCTGTAGTGCGATGGCTTCCTCAAAAGGACGCTTGATGCCAATCCAGGCGAAGCTGTAGGAGCTGACTGTCCCCGGTGCATCTACCCAACGAGGGTCGGCATGTCGGCTGGGGCACCACCACACTTGCTTGTTCTGGATATATGCGCAAAGCGGGTCGGTGTATCCCTGCGGAGGGTTGCAGCCAAACCATGTGTCCCAGGGCGGAAGCCCCAACTGCGCCAGGGTCAGACGCACCCCTCTCTGCGGGTCTGCGCCATCCCAATCCTGTCGGTACATAACTATGGCTTGTCCTATCTGCTTGAGGTTGTTCAGACACACCGTAGTATATTTTTGCCATTTTTTGGTAAATTTTTGCTATACGCAGCGGTTAATAAGTCCAATACCCACGCCCCCTGCACCAGCTGTGCACAAGCCGCCGCCAGGTCACATGCAAGATTGCATCCAGCATAAAACAAGGGACATGGGTTGTCAAGGAGCCCCCCCTAACGTTTGCCAGTGGAAGTGGCTGGGTGACTACACCTTACCTCTGCCACACAAACACTATCTTCTCCCGCAGCGCTTGCATCCTCTATCCCCCGAGTTTGGGTTTTTATCGTTTCTCCCATGACACGCGTAGGCGAGGAGGTACGGTATCTTGCCGACGCGCTGCGGCGCTACTCTGCGCGCTTACTGCACCATGATAAGAACCTCCGCTCCCTGCTGGCAGTAGCCACCCCATTGAGCGTGCCTTTGCACGACTGCCTGCAGCTGTTTCACATCTCCCGGTAGGTTCTCTATGGCACGTATCGATCCTGTTCGACATCCAGAAGATCCGTCGTCCACGTACACGGAGAATCCCATATCGAAAATCTCTTCGGTGATTTGCTGCTGGGTGGCTAAGGGAACCTTTGGCGAAAAGCACAAGCGCACTCGCACATCTGAACGCTTGTCTTTTTCTCTGAGACGGCGTGCCGTTGCCTGGAAAGACGCAGGTGATATCCGGATAACGTCATCATGGGGCCCCATCCAGCTGTTGCCTCGGCTGCCCGGCACCGTGAAGTAGTGCACTTGAGAATACCGTAGATATGCAAGCCACAGCAATGGCTCGGGTAGTTCCTCGTTGGAGGCAGTGAGATGCACAATGGTTTGCAGGATGAGCCTTTGCCTTTGCAACCTTCCCCATTCACCACCCCAAAAGGAGTAACCACTCCACAGCTCACGCAGTTCCGATATGCTCAAACGATGTGTTCCACGCCCGTAGAAGACACTCTTGTGATCCAGAACGAGCATTGTATTTTCCGGTATAAAGAAGGACACAGGAGCCTGCCCGACAGTATGGCCTAATAGAGCCTCTAATGGACACTCTATAACCTTTGGTGCAGGCAAGCCAAGCGCATATCTTGTAAAGCGGCGCAAATAGTTTACAAAGTGTGGTGTTTGGTATAACGACGCTAAAGTTGGCGTCTTCTCTGCTGTTTGATATCCAATAAGTGCTTGTACAGGTATTTGCACCACGTCTGCCTCTCTTAACCCGGCCTGGACCCACCATACCGCGGTGAGTCTTGGGGAGGTCGAGTGTTCTGTCACACAAACAATCGCTCGCCACAGATATTCCTTCTTAGGAACCTGCTTTTGGGCAGTGTAGTGTACAAGATAGTGTGCCAGGAGCGTCATAACGACTATTGCCATCATAGTGGTATCGAGAGTAAATCGCCTCATGTTACTCCCTCTGCTTTTGCGCAAAGCATCCTACCCGTATCCGCACAGGCTGTCCATAATACGGGGATGCCTCACGGTCAAGTCCAGACAACGTTGCGTTCCGCAAAGCAATCGTACGATACCAATCTATACCTTTTACTGGGGGTGCTGAGAGCCAGCCTACCAACACCGCACATTCATCTGGTGAGAGCTGACCAATGGGCTTGCCAAAGTAGTATCGAGCTATTGCCCCGAAACCTATTCGCTCCGGAGGCAGGTCCAACCGGAATGCATACTGCAAGTACAGTTCCAGTATTTTCTGCTTGCCCAGCTCACGCTCCGCCCAAGTAGCTAGCCATAGTTCTATTGCTTTTCGCGTCAAGCTCTTGCTTTTGGCGAAGCGGGGGTCCAGCAACATACTACGCACCATCTGTTGGGTGATAGTGCTTCCGCCTTGTGCAAACTGCAGTGTGCGAATGTTGGTACGAAGCGCCCTGTGCATGGCGCGCCAGTCAATACCCGCATGATCCCAAAACCGCTTGTCTTCGCGCTCAATAAGCAGGTGAACCAATGTGCGCGGATAGGCTGACAACGGGGTCGTTGAGAGCGTTCGCAGTCGCTGCAAGGAGGGCTGGTAACTCCTTGCCTCCCGGTAAGTATAGCCCACAAAGCTACCTATCGTTAGCAACACTGCGGTAAGAGCTGTAAACACTACTCTGTACCGCAACGTGCGACTCCGCACAAAGCCCAAACCTGCTACTATGGATGGACGCGGGCTTACGCTGATCATCATCCATTGCAACCACAAGAAGGTAGGCGCTAAGCGTTCGGCAATAAGTATGGGGGTGTCCGCTGCACCAGCAACCAGCAGTGCAAGCAACATGGCGGTGCCAGCTAATTGTTGTTCATCGTTTTGCTGCCCAAAAAATCGCCAAGATTTCGCAATAAGAGATAGAACGTACCATAATCCGGGCATTCCGTATATGGCTACCATCGCTACAAGCAAGTTCTTAGGCTCCATGTTTCCCGAGCCCAGCACCATCGTCCGCAGGTCATTCAACTGTTCCTGAGCACTCATGTTAGCAATGCCACATCCCAGCCCATGGGATGCCCAGGCGACCCGTAGACCTGTCCACCATAAAATGGGGCGTGCGTGTACCGAGCGATCCAGGATGGTGGTTACTCCTACCTGCTCTTGGCGAAGATGCCAGCCGATTGCCAACGGCACTAAGAGAGCCAGCAGGGTAACCACTTTCCACCGCACCAATGGAACCTCGTTATGGGAACGAGCACGTGACAGCACCTTGTACATCATCCAGCATACCGCGACGATACCTGCCAGCATACCACCACGGCTTCCAGAGGCGCCAAGCGCTGTAGCAAACAAGCACCCCAGTATGCCCCATACCAGGTCATACACTTGCTGCCCGCGGAGGACGTACTCAGTGCTGCATAGCATTCCATACAACATCAGTGGGTAGAAGAGGTTAGGGCTCGAAAAACCACCCATGATACGGCGTTCGGTATCCCATGAGTGTAGGGCAAATAGTGATTCCGAGGCGAGCACCATCAGGATGCACCCATCGGTGATGTGGCGTGGGACCTTGGTAGCAAGCAGGGAAACAACAGCTGCACTGACCCAACAAGCAAGCAACCCATTTGCTGCTTCCACAGGGTAAGAAGGATGTCTTGAAAACAAACCATCCCATATTAGCAGCAACGGGAATGCTGTCAGCACACGCCGAAAGCAACCCGCTGCAGGAGTATCGACACGAAGTGAGAGGATGCGCCATGCTAACAGCGCCCAGCAGCCCCACAAAGCAAGGTACGTTCCGTAACTACTGTAGAGCTGTTCGGCATTGCCAACCGTGTATCTGGCTAGCCACTGTGCAGCGCCAGACGTAGGAAACAGCCATAACACCTGAACTGCCACCAACATCAATGCGACTAACGCCCGACCCATCTGCCTCTCCTATGGTTGTACTAGCGCGCTTATGGGCAGTAGGTAGATGATGTCGTCTCCTTGACGACACTGCACATATCCTCGTATCTCCCCCAATCGTTTAGGAATGAACTGGATCTCCACAACATATACCCCCGGCTTTAACCGTTTCGCTCGTGTGGTGCAACCAGCGAAAGTTGCCCTAAAACTCAACGGTTTGCCTCTACTACCACGCAGGATGATCTGTACCTCTTTCGACGCCGGTCGCTGTTGCCGCAACGACACGACACCGAAAGACAGCCTGCTTGGGTGGACGTATACTAAAGACACTACCTCTCCGAAAATCCTGATGTAGTCACGTCCAGAGCGCTTGCCACATCTGTAAATCAGTAAGAGGTCAAGGTTGAACTTTCCCTCAGGTGCCGATGGCAACGCCTTTGCGCAAACGTCGACCACCGTATCCCGCTTGCGCCAACTTACCGATAGCCAGTCTGCTGGAGATACAATGCGCTCTATCCCAAAACCGCTATGAACAGACAGTGTGACGCACGCCTCCCCACTCGCATCACCAGGGGCTTTGCGAACCAGTGCGGGCAAATGTAGCGAACGTCTGGTATCTGTGGATGCAAAGACGCTCTCATACGCTTGTGCCATAATAGGCAAGGCTGTCACAGGAGACTGCACGCCTGGCACGTAAACGAATATTGCCCCGCGATACACCCCCGGCGATCTTACCTCAACGCTCAACGGTATCCTGACACAATGCCCCTTTCCCACGTATCGTTCTAGTTCTCCCTGTATGTTCACTCCGCAACAAGAGCCAAGCCGGATGTGCTCATCCTTGGTCCCACGATTGCATAACAAAACGCTTGTCTCGTGAATGGATGGCAGATCCGCAGGCAGCACAAGCCGAGAGGGGACAAACTGCAGCGACCACACTCTCCTGAAAGCAGGAGGTAAGGAATGGCTATACAGAACTGCTAGTAATGTGAGTACGATCAGTCCTAAAACACACCCCCACACCAGCCACCTTCGCTCATTCCTTGCCGCGGACATCGCGATCTTCTTCCTTTACCGACGTAATCGCTTTGCTAGCCAGAACACCACCATCACAACAAGGATTACAGGAACAACCCACCAGAGATTCCAAATCGATACGCCGCGAACAACCCATTCCTGTCCTCCTTGCTCTGTGACAAGTGTTCCCGCTGGGAAGTTAACTCGGAAATGCGCCGCAGAAATAGGTTGGTTTATGTCGCTCATCCGAATGGTGGCATTCATTTCCATGAATACCCGGCGGCTTGCCACATCCACCCATGTACAACGGTAACCGGAAGGAAGCCAGCACTCGTTATGCCACTGTGCAGAAGTGATTTCAAACACCGTCTGCGTCAACCGTCCACCTGCTTTGTCTCGCAGGATAAAGCGCACTGGCACGAACCTTCCCCGTTCCACTCGAAAGTGCACCTCATCGGGTAACCATCCCAACCTGCGTTTGCCCTCCTGCGAAAGAAGAAGAATGTAAGACTGAGCATGCTCGTCTCTGCTGACGTGCAAAGCAGAAACATTCTGAAGTAATGTTACATAGTAAGGTAGAACTTGCTGCCAGTTGCCACCAGCCAGCGGCTTTTGCCAGAGATGGGGAATATCAAAGGGATACAAACCAGTAAACGCATTTTCGCATGGGGGCAGATCCTCTACGGTCTTGTAAATGAAGCCTTGGGCGGAGGGGCCAACGTAGCAGTCGTAGCGAACCCCATCGTAGCTGTAAGCATATCTTCTTCCACCGCTGAGCGTGTCGTTGACTGTATATTCCCACAAAAACCGCTCCCCATCGCGCCAGACACGCCATCTGAACGTGCTAGCGGGGAGGTCCGCCTCGTGCGGCTTTTTGCTGGCCATGCCCTCCAGTTTGTACGAGCGTACAGTCTTCTGGAAATCCGTATCTAGTTGTTGCCACGCTTCAAGGAGCAAAGCAGGAGAGGGTACGGGCGAAGCCCAACCGCCCCGCACCCATATCCATACCAGGCAGATCGAGAGCGTAAAGCACCTTCGCATCTGGCACTACCGGCACGAGATTTGGTACCCCGGACGCGTGAAGATGGGCGCTCCTGCACAGCCTGAAGAAGTGAAGAACGCATACTCGCCACACTGAACAGGACGTTCCGTGCAGGTATGCTTCCACAAGGAGCTCGGCTCACAGGTGTACATTTTGGTGGGAGTGCTAGAGAACTTCCCACTACCCGCCCGGACAGCAGCTCCATAACCCGGTAGCCGAACCTCGCCTCCTATCGCATCAGCACACGCAATGTCACGACAGGTAAAGTAGTTGTTTGAACAGAAACTTTGTTCAATTGTTCGTGGAGGCGGAGGAGTAGCTATAGGGTCTCTTGCTGCTACAACGCTTGACAACAGGGCTAAAGATAAAGCTCCCACAGCAACCACGGCTCCGCTTACGAACATGTTGCGACTGCTCCATCGAGACATGGATACTGACACCTCCTTTTTAGAGTTTTCTACCTCTATTCTACTCTGTCCCCCCCCCCGTGTCAATAGTCAATTTTTGCCATTTTTGTACCCAATTGGTACTAGACGGAGCGGTTAATACTCCCAACATCCACGCCACGTGCACCAGCTGAGCCACGTTCTGCGCCTTCACCCGCGCTCGCGCCGCCGCCAGATGACGCCGAACCGTCTGCTCCGAACAGCACCTGCGCTTCGCCGCCTCACGCGCACTGCCCGTGTCCACATACGCCTGCAATGTCTCTACCTGAGCCGGCGTCAACACAGGAGGCACTACCACCACCGCATCCGCAACGCACGGCTTCACGCATACCGTCACCTGCTCCCCATCACGTAAGCACCGCAACAGCCGTTCTCGCAACGCTGCGTCAGGACATATCAGCCAGACGGTAGCCATGCAGGATACCTCTTACGGTAGAATGCTGGATATAGCATAAAACAGAGTGCACAGGTTGTCAAGAGGGATCGAGGGTGTTCGAAAAATCACCCAGCCCCCCCTCACCCACACACAACATACAATAAAACCATCAGAACCATCTCCAAGCACACGCACCAAACCCACCATGTTCCATAGCACAAACATCCCCCACACCCATACCCGCGCACCCTCCCACGAACGCGCTCGCCACACGCTCCCATACGCACTCTTCACGCTCCCAAACACCTGCTCTATCCGATAACGCTCCCCCAACGCCCAACCATACACCTCCGCACGCAAACGCGCACGCAACCGCGCATCCGCACGCACCTGCTGATGCAACCCTGCCTCCACACGCGCCACAGGCAACCAACCCGCCTCCTCCAACTGCTTCAACAATCGCGCCCGATACCCATACAACCTGTCTCCCACCAACAAAGTGCCAGACCCCAACCCACCACGACCATACCGCTCCACCCACTCCCCCAACAGCCGCCCCTCATCCGCATACGCCGCCCCACACGATAACCCTATCACCCACGCCCGACCCCCCTGCCAATACACCAACGCCACCACCTTCACATGCGAACGCTGCTGACGTATCTGTGCCCCTCGCAAATACTGCGCGAAAAACGGCGAGGCATATCCCACGCCCGTGCCATCCACAAACACACACGGCGTTTCACAGGTCAGTGTCTCTGACGCCATGCCCTGCTGGGCAAGCCAATGGAGCAGTTGTTGCAGGCGTTTGTCTGCAAGATGCTGCAAGCGGTAGGCGAGCGTGCCTAAGGCAGGCAGGGGGTGGTCGGGCAGGATTTCGGGGGCAAGCGCAAAAAGCAGGCGTCGGTAGGAGGCGTTTTCGCGCACGGCAAGCAGCCAGAGGGTGAGGATGAGGGCTTCGGAGTATTTGCAGGGTCGTCCGCGTCGTTTGGGGAGAGGGTGGAGTTGGCAAAAGCGCAGGACAAGGCTGTAAATGGTGCGTACCCGTATGGTGGCGAGGGTAGTTTGTCTGAAGTGTGTGTGTTTCATAGTATGTTTTATACCCGATACTCACCGATTTTTCGAACAGCCTCAGAGGGATCGGCTGACGGTTTGCCTGTGAGATAACATGGACGACGGACGGCAATACTCCCTTGCATCTGCCCACCGATTATACTATACTATTAACAACGCTAAAGAACCGCGCTGGAGGCAAAAGATGGCATACATACCCAAAGCAGCGGAGCGACCGGACAGGTATCGCGTGAAGGTAGAAGAGTATGTGCACTACCAGAGGCACGGTTACCTGAAGGTAGAGGGACTGCTCCCCAAAGAGGATGTGCAACGCCTGCTGGACTGGGCGGAGAGCCGTCGCCAGCCCACGCCGATGCAGGAGCAGTCCGAAAAGGCGCCGCTGGAGGCAGTCTTCAAAACGCACACGCGCATCCACCAGCTGCACCGCATCGACGCGACGGCGGAATGGGGACTGCTACACCCGCGCGTGCTGGATGTACTGGAGGCGTTAATCGGTCCCGACGTGCTTGCCCTGCAAAGTATGCTTTTTTTCAACCCTCCAGGCTTGGGCGGACAGGGCTGGCATCAGGATTCCTACTATATCACCACCTATCCCGACACTCTCATCGGCGCGTGGATGGCGCTGGATGTCGCCGACGAGCAAAATGGCTGCCTGTGGGTGATACCCGGCTCCCACTGCGAACCCATCTACCCACCAGACCATCCTTACGGTCTCGTCCACACGGAGGGCGTGTTTGAAGACCTGTTCCGGGTGCAGAACGTCAGCCATCTGGACGACGAGGTGAACACCCTGACCAAAGTGGTGCGCAAGTATCCCGACCCAATACCCGTGCCGATGCAGCCGGGCGACGTGCTCTTTTTCCATGGACACATCCTGCATCGCTCCTACCCGAACCGCACGACAGACCGCTTCCGCCGCTCGTATGTTTGCCACTACTGCAATGCCCGCTCGTGGGTGCCTTGGAATCATGGCGAGCCGTACGAGGGCAACAGTGCGAACTACCTGCACATTCTGGCGCGTGGTAGCACACACCTGCCGTACGCTACGCCCCGGTTCGGCACACCGGTACATCTCCTGGAACCTGCAGAGGGTGACACTGGCGTGCCTCCCCGTATGATGGGTATGGAGGATGGTACGATGGAGAGCGTGCAAACGGTGGCAAACAGGGTATAATACTCGCGGAGGTATGTGGATGATGGCGATGGAACTACCGCCCTTTCCGCGAGCGGAAGGCGACCCAATCGTGAAATACCCGGACCCCATCCTGAGGCAGGTGGCAGAACCGGTCAAACGTATCACGCCGGAGATACGCCAGCTGGTGTCGTTCATGCGTAAGGCGATGTCAGACGCCAACGGCATCGGTCTCGCTGCGCCACAGGTGGGGGTATCCATCCGGCTTCTCCTTTATACCGATATGTCCGACGAACAGAACCCACAGGTGCACGCACTCATCAATCCCGTCATCCTCAAAATGTCGGGCGAGCAGATAGAGCCACCGGAGGGATGCCTTTCCCTGCCCGGGCTGATGGGCAATGTGCGGCGCGCGCAAACGATATGGGTGAAAGCAGTGAACCTGCAGGGCAAGACCATCAAGTTCAAAGCGGAAGGTCTGACTGCGCGGGTCATCCAGCACGAGGTAGACCATCTGGACGGCATTCTGTTCATCGACCGTGCCGACCCCGCCACGCTCCGCTGGGTAACAGAGGAGGAAAAGGAAGAGCGGGAAGCGGTTGCCGTAGGCAAATGATGCGACGAGTGCTCTTTTTCGGCACGAGCGAGTTCGCCGTGCCCTCTTTGCTTGCCCTGCTTCGGGCAGGGTATGAACTGCCGGTCGTGGTCACCCAGCCCGACCGACCTGCCGGCAGGCATCTACGTCTGCAACCTACCCCGGTACGTCGTGTCGCCGAGCAGCGGGGGCTTACCGTCTGGACGCCGGAAAAGGTACGTCGTGCGGAGTTCGTCGAACAGGCGCGCGCCCTTGCTCCCCATGTGCTCGTCGTGGCGGCGTTCGGGCAGATTCTGCCCAAAGCGTTACTGGAAATGCCCTCCAGCGGATGGGCAATCAACGTACACGCTTCGCTGTTGCCCAAATATCGCGGCGCCGCTCCTATCCAGCACGCACTGCTGAACGGCGAGACCGAAACGGGGGTCACCATCATGCAGATGGAACCCACACTGGATACGGGACCCATCCTCTCCCAGCGAGCCTGCCCCATCCTGCCCGAAGACGACGCAGGGACCTTAGAGGTCAAGCTGGCAGAGCTGGGCGCAGAACTGCTGATAGAAACCCTGCGTGCCCTGGAGCAGGGGACGGTGTCTCCCCGACCACAAAACCACTCCCTTGCCACCTACGCCCCACCCATCACTCGCGAAGACGGCTTCATCCACTGGGACGATACCGCCCAGCGCACGTGGTGTCGCGTGCGGGCGATGTCTCCCAAACCGGGCGCCGGCTTCTTCTGGAATGGCAAGTGGGTGAAGGTGTGGAGGTGCCTGCCCACAGAAGAACACACCAGCCAGCCCCCCGGTACGGTGCTGCGCGTCGAGAGGCAATCCCTCGTTGTGGCGTGTGGCGAGAGCACGGTGCTACAGCTTCTGGAGGTGCAACCCGAAAGCCGTCCCCGCATGAACGCAAGCGACTGGGCAAGAGGTGCGAGGTTGCGAAACGGCAGCCTGTTAACGCTCCCCCACGCTGTTGAGGGCAAGGACGCAAGCGCAGGCTAATCATCCTCAATCGCGCCGAAGTTGCTCACCAGCACATGGACACATTCGCCAGCGCCTGCCTCAACCAGCTCTGTCGACCAGTCGTACCGTTCGGGATGCCAATAGAGGTACCAGATCGAGGAGCCTCGCCCTCCGCCTCACATCGCCCATACCCACTTGAGCGCAATGCGTTCGGTGAATCGCTCCGCGTTGGGGTCGCCGATAATGATGTACAGGTCCTGTCCTACACCGCCCGCACTGCGATACGCGAGGTACCAGTTCACGTTGCCATCCTGATGCACCAGGCGCGCGCTGAGCGCACGCAGTTCGTCGAACTCCCAGCCGACAGTCAAAATGTACTGGTCGCGGTTCTCATCGAAGCGCAAGATGGAACCGTTCAACCCCACATCGAGCTTACCGAACAGCCGGCGCGTGATGCCGAACCCGATGAAGCGGATGTTTTTATCCGAGCGTTGACCGAACTCGTAGCTGAGGTCCCACTGCCGGAAGCGGTTGCTCACGTTTCCCCGCAGCCTGACCTCGTAAACCCGGTCGTGCGTGCCCTCGAAGGTTGCTACCTCGTGCCCGATGCCAATCTGGTAATCGCTACGCAGGGTCACGTCGCAGGAAGCACGGATACCCTTCTCAAACGGAGTGCCGTCACAGTGGGTATAGTCGCGCAGGAAGACTTCTGTCTCCACCTCGCGGATGGGTCCCCGTCGTATTTCGTTGTTGTAGCGGGTGTACCACGATAGCCCCTGCCGGTCGGTGAAATAGATAAGCCCCAGTGAGGCGCGGAAGTCGGGGTCAATGCGCATCCAGCGCAACCCACTGAACCAGCGGGGCACTTCGTAATTGAGGGTCACGTCGGTTGCTACACCGCCGGTGTCCGCCTCGCGGGCATAGATCCACTTGCCCCCCACGCGGAAGTTGCCAGAGCGCACGTTGCCGCTGACACCGTAGGCGTCGTGATGGGGATAATCTCTGCCGCGGCGAAGCAGTCCATACACACTCCATCCGCCCCGTTCACCCATCGAGTAGCGCAGATGCGCCACCGATGCCCGGTCACGCTCGCCCCGGAACGTGCTCAGCACCCCCAGCGACAGCGCGGAGTTGAGGTTGCCGAAGACCTTTAAGCCGGCATCGAACTCCTCGATGCGCTGACTGTAGAACAAGCGACCGATGCCATACGGCTCTGTGAGGTCAAAATAACGAATGCCTTCCATGAAGAAGGGACGAGTCTCCTCCACAAACCGCTCGCTGCGGCTGAACTCGATGCCTTCCACTGCTCCCTCAATATTGCGGAAATCCGGCAACAGGCTCAACACGCCGGTCAGCTGCGGCGTAGGCGTATACCGTACATCCAGCCCTGCACGTATCTCTTGACCCCCGCCATCCTGCCATTCGGGAGTAAGATAGCTCAGCAGTTGCAGATCTTTGCGGTTGGAAGCTCGGGGTGGCTCCACACCCTGCCAGATGCCCATCAGTTCGGGGCGGCGCATGGGAGTGACATCGCTCCAGAAGTAATCGATGCGCGTGCGGGCATGGTCGCGCTTGAAGTTAATGCTCATGTTCACTGCACCGTTCGCGCTGGGGTAGTTGAGCACTTGCCAGGGGATGCGCATTTCCACCGTCCAGCCGTCAGGGACGCGCTGCACCGCTGCCTGCCAGATGCCGCGCCATTCCCGCTTGGCAGCACGTCCCCCTGCGATGCGCTCGTTTTGTGTGCCCAGCGCGTTCACGATAAAGGCGGAGATGTTCACCCAGTTGCGCGAGAAATAGGGGTCTATCTGGAAGGTGACGGTATCCTCGCCCGGAAAATCCGAACCGGGGCGAATCTCCCGCGCCACAATCGCCTCCGGCTGGCTATCGTGGCAATAAAAAGCGACGTAGATGGCTGTGTTGTCGTACAGGATGTATGCCTCGGTTTGATCGGCGGCAGGCTTGCCAGTATATGGATCTACGAACTCCTTCGCTACCGGCGCGTTGCGCCATGCCTCGTCATCCAGTCGCCCGTCGATGGTCGGAGGGGTCGCCGTCTTGACGGCAGGAATGGTTCGCGAGGAGTACTGCCCTGCCCAAAGAGTGGTGTGCACACAGACCCACAGTACGAAAGCAACGACCAACCCCACAATCTTCATCCGCCCCAATCGCTCACTCCTTTTGGGTCACTTAATCGTTTACATTGTATCCTAATTTTGGGGCGGATGCAAATACCGTCCGCTTGAAATACGGACAGCAAAACGGCTATACTTTCACCGGAGATATCCAACGAGGTGGGTTTATGGCAGCGAAGACGATAATGCCCTTTACCGTTCCATATTCTCTGCACACCATCGAAAACGGCATGCGCGTGGTGCTTTCGGAGGACCACAGCGTGCCGGTGGTGGCGGTGGTGGTGCTTTATGACGTGGGTGCACGCAACGAGCCGCCCGGGCGCACAGGGTTTGCCCACCTGTTCGAGCACATGATGTTTCAGGGTTCCGCGAACGTCCAGAAAGGCGAGTTCTACACGTATGTGGAAGACAACGGTGGCGTGCTCAACGGCATGACCAGCAACGATTTCACCATCTATTTTGAGGTCATGCCCAGCAACCAGCTGGAGCTCGCCCTGTGGCTGGAAGCGGACCGGATGCGCTCGCTGCAAGTCAACCAGGAGAACCTAGACAACCAGCGCGAGGTGGTCAAGGAGGAGAAGCGTCTGCGCGTGGACAACCAGCCCTTCTCCTATGCGCGGGGCATTCTGTTGTACGAGCTGGCGTACGATAACTTCGCCAACGCACACTCGGTCATCGGCTCGATGGAGGACCTCGATGCGGCAACGCTAGAGGACGTGCAGCGCTTCTTCCGCACCTACTACGCCCCCAATAACGCGGTGCTGGCAATTGCCGGTGACTTCGAGAGCGAACAGGCGTTGCAGTGGGTGCGCAAACATTTCGGCAACATCCCCCCACAGGAGCCTCCTCAGCCGGTGGACGTGAGCGAACCTGAGCGTGCAGAGCAAAAACGCTTTACCTACACCGACAAGCTGGCAAACCTGCCCGCTATAGCAATGGCGTGGAAGGTCCCACCCCGTCACTCGCCTGAAAGATATGCCCTTGCCCTGCTCGACCGCATCCTGTTCGCCGGGGAGAGCGCACGTCTGCATCAGCGTCTGGTCAAACGCCAGAAGAGCGCGCTGGGGGTCTCCGGTGGGCTGGAAGACCGTCGCGGACCGGGCTTGTTTACCGCTTTTGTCGTCTTCAAGCCGGACCAGCGGTTCGATCGCATCGAAGAGAGCATCGTGGCGGAGATAACGCGCATTCAAGAGGCAGGCGTTACGGAGCGCGAATTACAACGTGCGAAGAATCAGCTGCGAGCGGAGCGCTACCGGGGCGTATGGGGCGGACTGTACGGCTTGCAAACGCCTTTGGGACGGGCGATGGAACTGGCGTACCATACGCTCTTTGACGGTGACCCCGCGCTGATTAACACCGAACTGCAGCGTTACATGGACGTCACCGCTGAAGAGATACAGCAGGTCGCCCAACGTTTTCTCCAACCCGGTACGGCTACTGTATTGCACATCCTGCCCGGCGCGACCGGAGCAGAGGGATAGAGGAGGACAGGGTGAGCAAAGCAAGTGTTATCACTACTCCCCCACCACCGTCGGCGTTGCGCCCGCTGGTGCTGCCTAAACGCGAGGAGTTTACCGCTGCCGACGGCTTGCGTGTGATTCTGGTGGAAGATAGAAGGGTTCCTTTTGTGACCTTACGCCTGGTGGTGCGTGCTGGCAGTGCACACGACCCCACCGACCTGCCCGGTCTGGCAGCACTAACCGCACATTGTCTGACCCAGGGCACGCAAAAGCGCAGCAGCTTTCGGTTTGCGCGAGCGGTGGAGGAGTTGGGTGCTACCCTGGAAGCGCACGCCAATCGGGACTACAGCACCGTCTCCGCGAGCGTACTGGCGGAAAACCTGACACCTCTGCTCAAACTCATGGCAGAGACGGTTCTCAAACCTGCATTTGACCCCAAAGAGGTGGAGCTGGCAAAGGAGAATACCATTCAGACTTTGCGTTATCAACGCACGCAACCCGCGTTTCTCGCCCGGGAGCGTTTCGCGCAGGTACTGTTTGGTAATCATCCCTACTCGCGCATCGCCCCGACCGAAGATTCAGTGAACGCGATGACGTCCGATACCCTGCGCGAGTTCCACGCCAGCCATTACACCCCCGACAATAGCCTGCTGGTGGTCGTCGGGGCAGTAGATGCACCGCAGCTGCGAAAGGCTCTGGATAAAACGTTTGCAGGGTGGCAGCCGCGCGGCGTGGTGCATCCCACCCACGAGCCGCCACCGCCACGAGAGCAGCGTACGGTGCATCTCGTAAACCGCCCCGGCTCGGTGCAGGTGAACCTGCTGATAGGGCATCTTGCTCCGCGTCCCAACGACCCCGATTTCCTCGCTATGGAGTTGACCAACACCGCGCTGGGCGGGCGCGCCGGTTCGCGCCTTTTCATGAACGTGCGCGAGCAGAAGGGGTTCGCGTATGATGTGAGCTCGCACCTGTCGCAGCACCGTGAGGCAAGCACCTTCTCCATGTCTGCGCAGGTACGCCCGGAGGTAGCGGGCGAGGCGGTGGAGGAGATGCTCCGTGAGGTGGAGGTATTGAGGCGCGACGGCATCACCGAAAAGGAGCTGCAGAGCACCAAAAACTATCTCAACGGCACCTTCTCGATCCATCTCAGCACGCAGGGTGGTATCGCGGGGGAGATCGTGGCGATAGAGATGCTGGAGCTGCCTAAAGACAGTATGGAGACCTACCGCGAGCGCGTGCAGTCCATCACGCTGGAAGCAGTTCGCGACGTGGTACAGCGCCATCTCCTCCCCGATCGGATGGCGATTGTCGCTGTCGGGGAAGCAGAGCGTGTCCAACCCCTGCTAGAGCCGTTCGGCGAAGTGGAAGTACGCCCGGCGATGTAAGGAGCAACAGACATTCCCCCTCTCCCACTGCGATGGGAGAGGGGGCAAGAGTGGGAGCGAATCTACCACCCGCGCGGAGCCAGAAGCTCTTTTTCCTCCAGCTGGCGGATGTCGATGCCTACCATCGGCTCGCCGAGGTCTTCCGAAATCTCCGCCAGAATCTTGGGGTCGTTGTAGTAGGTCACCGCATCCACAATGGCTTTGGCACGGCGTTTCGGGTCGCCGGACTTGAAGATACCGGAGCCGACGAATACCGCCTCCGCGCCCAGCTGCATCATCAGCGCAGCGTCCGCTGGCGTGGCGATACCGCCTGCCGAGAAGTTCGGCACGGGCAACTTACCGGTGCGGTGCACTTCCACAACCAGCTCATACGGAGCCTGCAGCTGCTTGGATGCCGCCATCAGTTCATCTTCACGCAGGCTCTGCAGCCAGCGGATGCCACTCATCACCGCGCGCATGTGTCGCACCGCTTCTACCACGTTACCTGTTCCCGCTTCGCCTTTGGTGCGTATCATCGCTGCGCCTTCACCGATGCGTCGCAGCGCCTCACCCAAATCGCGACAGCCGCAGACAAAGGGAACCTTGAAAGCGTGCTTGTTGATGTGGTGTTGTTCATCGGCAGGGGTGAGTACCTCGCTCTCATCGATAAAATCCACCCCCAGTGCCTCCAGTATCTGAGCCTCCACGAAGTGCCCGATCCGGCACTTGGCCATCACAGGGATGCTCACCGCCCTCATGATGGCTTTGATGATTTTGGGGTCGGTCATGCGGGCGACACCACCCTGCGCGCGGATGTCCGCAGGTACGCGCTCCAGTGCCATCACTGCCACTGCACCTGCCTCCTCGGCGATTTCCGCCTGCTCGGGCGAGGTGACATCCATAATCACGCCACCCTTCAGCATCTCCGCCAGACCAACCTTGGTGCGCCACGTCGCCTTCTCTGCCTCGGTCATCTCTCTCGCCTCTCTATCCCAGGAATAGCAATTCTATTATACCGGAAAACGTTCAAGCAAACAGATATGGGTGTCTACCACGGGTTGGCGCAACGCACTCTCCGCCATTCTCCGACCTCCGAACAGTCGTCTAAACGAATTGTACCCCCATTACAACGAACGAAAGAGCGCAGGGGACCCTGCGCCCTTCGTCTCTTTTCCACTTCTGTAGTGGTTCTACGCCTTGCGCCGCCGCAGCAAGGGAAGCAAACCGAGTGCAAACAGGCTCATCGTAGCAGGCTCGGGTACGACCGCCATGCGAATCACCATATCGTTGTAGTCGCCGCCGAAGCCCTCACCGGTGTTCTTGGGCTTGTCTTCGATGCCTACCCAGTAGACACCGGGCGCCTCTTTGAAGAGCGCGAAATGCTGGTGATTTTGCTCAGCGAGCGGATTCAGGCTGGACTGCGTGTAATACTTCACCCCGCCCGAGGTCTTGATGTATAGACCGAAGTTGGGCGTCGGGGTAAAGACGGTAGTGGAGCCTGCTCCTGCCGGACCCGGGAAGATCACCCCACCGACGGATGGATTGCTCACGTCGTACCAGCCCAGCTCGTTGACGTTCGCCAGACCCGCCACTTCGATAACCAGTTTCACCGCCTGCGACAGGCTGCTGTTGAAATGGAAGTTCAGGTCCGCGCTGCCGTCGCCATAGCCCCACCAGGGCGGCGTGATGTTCGGGCTGGCAGGATGGCTGCTGAAGCCACCGGTCTTGCTCAGGAAGTAACCGATATTCTTCTTGTTGCCGTCCTGCGACACGTTATCCCAGTAGGGATTGCCGTCTTGATCGGGCGCAGACCACGCCTGCCAGCCCGCACCCGCTGAGCCGATGACGTTGGTGGTTGCGCTGGCGGAGATGGTGAATGCCACCACTCCAGCCACCATCAGCACGAGCCATCGAGGAACGCGCTTCTGCATAGGTATACTACCTCCTCAGAAATATAGTCACCCCTATTAAATAGCAAGACAGGGCGCAGATGCACTTCGCAAAATACGGGGATTATGCCCACAGAGGAGGAAAACCGGTTCTTTTTCGGGGATGGTCCGATCTGTCCGTTCTTAGAAGATAGTGATGCTTCAGGGGTGGGGGATCGCCCCCTTGCACGCACCGGGCATCTCTGGTAAACTATATGTGCGCACAAGGGGGCCCGTAGCTCAAAGGCAGAGCGGCCGGCTCATAACTGGTTGGTTGCAGGTTCGAGTCCTGCCGGGCCCACCAGATCAACCAAATGCCTGACGCCATACATTATCATATGCCTGCTTCGCCTTCGCCACTGCGTCGTCGGGAGCCATCGCCTGGAGTTCCTCGTTGAACACCTCAATGGCAATGCCTCCATCATAGCCGACCTTCTTCAGTGCGCGCAGGAATCCCGCGAGGTCAATCACTCCCTCACCCGGCAACAGACGCTGGAAGTCTATCTGCTCTTTCGGCGGCTTGTTGGGCGCATCGTTGAGATGCACATGCACCATCTGCTGGTTCGTTAATCTTTCCAGGTCTTCCACCGTGCCTTCCATGCAGAACCAGTGAAAGCTGTCCACCAGCAATCCCAGATTGGGGGCGCCAATTTCCGCTTCAAAGTCCAGCAGCTGATGCATGGTGTGTATCCAGTCATATTTGCGGGTGCGAGCGGTCGCTGGTCCGACCCACTCCAACCCCAGGCGCACATTAAAATCTGCCAGCACGCGCGCGATTTCGCGGAAGCGTTCCGCCATACGCACGGAGTACGCCGCAGGAAACTCGTCGATACTTGGAGGTAGCCAGGTCGCCGTTCGGGTACAACCGATTGCCTGCGCTGCACGCGCCAGCCGCGGTAGTTCGCGTAACCCCTCTTTCAGCGTCTCGTGGTCTTTGCGCCATTCCACCGGCAAGCCGAAGCAAACGGGCTCGATGCCCGATTCCTCGAATATCGCCCGCGCTGCGTTCACGCCCTGCTGCTGGATAATGCCTGCGATTTCTTCTACATTGAACTCCACCGCCTGATAGCCATGACGTTTCGCCCGTGCCACGAACTCATGGATGTTGCCGTAACCACCTATGGTTGGGTTCAGACAGAGTTTCACCGTACACCTCCTTCACACTGAGTGCTGCGTGTTCATGAACTGCTCTATCTCCCCTACTGGACGCACCCCCGCACACGCTCCCATCGCTCCGGCGTTCAGTGCCGCCGCTGCCGAACCAAAGCGTATCGCCCACGTTATTTCACGCTCCAGCACGTAACGCCCGTAAATCAACCCGGCCCGAAACACATCTCCCGACCCGGTGGTGTCCACGATAGCCGGTGCACGGTATGCCGGGATATGCTCCACCCCTTGACGTTCGCGCTCCGCCAGCACACATCCTTTCGCCCCCGCAGTCAGGATGACCGTACAACCATATCGCTCGCGATATTGCGACGCGATACGCTTCAGCACATCCACATCATCATCATGACCTACCCACTCGTAAGAGGTCAGCAAGATGTCCGCCACTCTTCCCGCCCGCTCTGAATCGTGTAAATCCATCGCGACAACCGGCACTCCAGCATCAGCTGCCTGCTCGCAAGCACGTACCGACGCCTCACCCGGGTTGGCGTCGGCGGTAAAAGCCTTCACGCCCTGCAAGGCGGGGTCGGGAACGATATCGGTGGACATGTGCGCGAACCCCATGCCGAACATGGTGCGATGTCCGTCAGGAGTGACATACACATCACAGGTGGGCGTCCGCACATCCCGACGCCGGCGCAGGAAGCGCAAATCTAACGAGGGATACGCTGTCAGCATGTTCCACAAATGCTCTGCCAGTTCATCTTCCCCCAGCGCGTTAGGGACGAGGGCGACCAGCACGTTCCACGTGGCCAGTGCAACGGCGGTGTTCAGTGCCTCGCCACCAGGCATCCACCGCTCCTCCAGCACTTCCACATACCCTCCGGGAGGCGGCAGACTCTGCACACGACGGATGCGGTCTACACAGACGGTACCGTATACGCAAACGTCATAGCGCATGTCAGACAACGTCAGCTCCCGGAACCACGTAGCCGAAACAGCTCGTACGCCACCAGTGCAGGCGGTGCACCGATGTTGTTGGCGATGCGGTCAATCACTCGGGCGAGATTGCGTTCCGTGAGGTCGTCCACATCACTGCCCTGTGGATACAGATCATCCATCGCCTCGCTCACCATCTGCAAAGCCTTCTGCAGGTAAGCCGCCTTTCCCTGTGGGAGCTGGCGATATGGCTGTTCCGAGTAGGCGCGCACGATACGGTCGTACAGGGCATCCCACGACTGCTCCACTTCTTCTTGCTTGCGTCGCTGGGCGTACTCCTGCTCCCTGCTGACAGCAGCAAGCGCTTCGCGCTGTTTGGTACGCTCCCAATCGGCAAGCGTGGTGCCCTCGATAATGCGCAACTGCACCTCTTCGCCCGCCAACTCCGAGAGGATAATCTCGATCGTGCGGCGATAGCCGGGGTTACGCAGATGTCCCGACAGGCTGTATCGTTGTGAAGGCAAACCCACCACAAACTCGCCATTCTCTATGGTAATCGGCACCGCATGGTCAAGTGCTTCCCACATACTGGGCAGCACAATCTTATCCTTCATGCGGTCTACACCCTGTGCCCATATCTCCCGTGCAGACAAAGCCATTCTCTGTTCTCCTTACCTGCTAACGCTGACAGGTACATTATAGGCAAAAACGAGCAAACAGGCAAATGCTAAGGCACTACCTCCACCTGCCCTAACAGGTAACGCTTCTGACCGTCGTTGCCCGGCAGAGGAAGGGCGATTTCCGGTGTACCCGTCAGGGTGCCCACCGAAACATACACCGAGTAGACGCCCGGCTTCAGCTGAAAAGGCAGCGCGAAGCTCGCCCGGCTCCCGATAGCCTCCGCTTTATCCGGCAGTGCAACAGGCAGATTTCTCACATTCAGCCCCTCATCCACCAGCACCGCCACGATACCGCCCTTTTCGTCCTTCCATGTGATCGCCGGGTAACCACCCCGATAGCATGGCGCCACGCCAACGTTGCTCCATTGCCATCGCAGCTCCCACCTGTCGCCGACCTTCACCTGCCTCTGCCATGAAGCTTCCACCAGCCGCAGGCGGTAGCCCAGACGCCGATGGATTTTGTCTATCAGCTCGCGGTTCTCCTGAAGGAACTCGCGGGGCCACCAGTGGATAGAGGCGTAGCTGGCATGATACTCTTCCACTGCCTGAAGGTACTTGCTCCCGTCCTGCCAGTAGCCTCGCTCTTTGGAAGGTCCGTAGTGTTCGCATTCCAGAATCACCGGTCGTTCGCGCCAGAAAGCCTGCGCCATGCCCGCGTGGAAGTAGGCGTTCTCGCCACCCTGCACCAGAATACTATCGTCGCGAAGGGTCAAGCCCTTCTCTCGTGCGTAGTCTATCGTCTCCTCCCCGTGAAAGGAGAAATCATCATTCGCCGCCAGAAGCGTGCGCTTGAAGTACTTCAGGTGCAGGTCGATATGCCTCTTCACCGTCTCGGGCGAAATCTTGCGCCGGGTGCTGGCGAAAGTGTGTCCCTCACCCCACACGCCCAGCGAACCCACGTCGATAAACGCCACCTCGGGATTGCCATCGTACCGCTTTGCCAGTGCTGCCAGAAAGTTTTCCAGCTTCTGCAGGAAGACGGGGTCGTCGTAGTCCGGTTCCCAGTAAGGTCCGCCCTCCTTGACGCCCACGCCCGGTTCGAAGTCATACCCCTTCGCTCCAGCGCGATGCACCCATTCCGGCGTCGCCCAGCGCGTCCACGACTCGCTGCAGCTGATGCGCAGGGCGATTTGCTTGCCTCTGGCTATCCAGCGTTGCGCAGGAGTGTCCAGCACCGACCAGTTGAAACGCCCTTCCTCCGGCTCGATATATGACCACGGAATGCGTAGATACACCACCGAGAGACCGGGGAAATCATCCACCGTATCCGAAGGCTCCAGTCGGGAGCCGTAGTGTTCAGGGATGTTGTCGTAATAGTGCAAAACCCAGCCCATGCCGGGGTTCACCAGAGCCTCACCGGTATCCGGGGGACGCACAGTAACCCACTCATTCTGCAGCTCTGCTGTACCTACCGCCAGCAGCAGACACAATGCCAACATCTCACCTGCCCTCCTGACACATTTCTTTCTGCGTTCTCTCTGCATCATGCAGGTTCCTTTTTGCCTAGCGATGGGAGCACCCGCACGCACGGAACAATTGAGCTTTCCCAACTATCTAACCAAGCAATGCCTTCGATTGGTGGGGTGGGAAATGTGTCCAAAACAGCATTCTTCCGGTTGTCTCTTGTGCTAACGTTGGCGTCGGCACGTTCTTCAGGCGTTCGCGTAGAGTGTCAGGTTGAGGCGATTCACCATGACGAGGGCAGGATTTCGTCCTGCCCTCGCTGTATATGACAACATCCGACGTTCACTCTGCATGCCAGGAGGTGAAGGGATGCATCATCCCTACGTGTGGGAAGAGTGTCTGGAAGCACTGGAAAAGACGGCTCATGCCTTGCAAAGGCTTGCCGCTCTGATTCCTGCTGAGCGGTGGGAACAACGTCCCTCGCCCGACCGCTATTCTCCCAGAGAGCTGCTTTACCATCTGGTAGAGGTCGAAGAGGCTTTCTATCAGCGTTACCGCCTGATCGCGGAGCAGGAGCACCCGCAGATCACCATCTATGATGCTCACGATGCGCTGTCGGAGGGACGGTTTGCCGAAGGCAGTGTGCAGGAGGGGATAGCACGATTCCAGGAGGTACGCAGCCGTTCATTGCAGTACTTGCGCAACCTGCCTGCCGAGGCGCGCGACCGCACGGGAGTGCATCCCGAGTTCGGTGAGTGGAGCATCTTTCAGCAGGTACAGCTCTGTGTGGCACACGACCTGCTGCACCTGTGCGACGTCATCCAGCGAAGCGAGTAGCACCCCAGCGGGATGCAACCGGGGGACAAACTCTCCTGTGGAGCCGTTGCGAACTCTCGCCTCGTCACTCCCCAGGTGCCTCGTCCCCCGGTGAGACCTGGCAAACCTTCTACACGTCGTAGTACAGCACGAACTCGTAGGGATGCGGACGCAATGCCACGCCTTCCACTTCGCGCTTCTGCTTGTAATCGATGTAGGTCTCTATCAGGTCTTCGGTGAACACCCCACCACGCAACAGGTACTCGTGGTCCTCGCGCAACGCCTGCAGGGATTCCGCCAGGCTCGCGGGGGTGTGTTGAATGCCTTTGCGTTCCTCAGCAGGCAGTTCATACAGGTCTTTATCAATCGGGTCGGGCGGCGCGATTTTGTTCTGGATACCGTCCAATCCTGCCAGCAGCATCGCCGCGAAGGCAAGGTACGGGTTGCACGAGGGGTCGGGTGCACGGAACTCGATGCGCTTCGCCTTCGGTGACGAGGAGTACATCGGGATGCGGATGCACGCCGAGCGGTTCCGCTGGCTGTAAATCAGGTTGATGGGTGCCTCGTAGCCGGGTACCAGTCGACGGTAAGAGTTGGTCGTGGGTGCGGCAAAAGCGAGTACGCTGGCAGCATGCTTCAGAATACCGCCGATGTAGTAGATGGCGGTCTCCGACAGTCCCGCGTATCCACGCTCGTCAAAGAAGATGTTCACACCGTTCTTCCACAGGCTCTGGTGCACATGCATTCCGGAACCGTTGTCCATGAAGATGGGCTTGGGCATAAAGGTCACCGTGTAACCGTTCTGATACGCCGTCTGCTTGATCACATACTTGTACTTCATCAGGCTGTCGCCCATCTGCACCAGAGGCGCGAAGCGGATATCGATCTCCGCCTGTCCTGCTGTGGCCACCTCGTGGTGGTGCACTTCGGGTTCCACGCCGACCGCCTTCAGATTCAACATCATCTCCGTGCGCAGGTCCTGGAGGCTGTCTGCAGGAGGCACAGGGAAATAGCCTTCCTTATAACGTACCTTGTAGCCCAGGTTCGGCTTCTCATCGCGCCCCATGTTCCACGCACCTTCATCGGAATCGATGAAGTAGTAACCCGAGTGCTGATCCTGGTCAAAGCGCACATCGTTCAGGATGTAGAACTCCGCCTCCGGTCCGAAGTATGCCACATCCGCAATGCCTGTGGAGCGCAGATACTGCTCCGCTTTTTGCGCCACGTAGCGCGGATCCCGGGTGTAGCGCTCACGTGTGAGCGGGTCTACCACGTCGCAGATAAAGACAACGGTGGGATGTTCGGTGAACGGGTCCATGAACGCCGAACTTGGATCGGGTATAAGCAGCATGTCGGACTCATTGATGACCTGAAAGCCGCGGATGGAGGAGCCGTCGAACCCAATACCCTCCTCAAACAGGCTCTCCTCCAGAGCGTCTACTGGCATCGAAAAGTGTTGCCAGGTGCCTGGCAGGTCGGTAAACCGCAGGTCTACGATTTGAGCTTCTTTCTCGCGGGCGAAATCGATCGCCTCTCTGGGTGTCATGTGCACATTCCCTCCTTGTGTGATGAGCGTGGCGACTTGCCCCAGACAAGCCAAAAGGGACGCCCCCGCAGAATCATTCTGCGTCTGGAGGAGCGTCCCTCTCACAAACTCTGAGGCTACCTCGCCTTTGAACTTCTGGTATAGTATACCCTCTTTGGACGCAGGAGTCAAGGTTCGCGAGGTGAATCTGATTTCTATCAGCAACAATCTCCCGTCGCAGGAGCACGTGACATGAAAAACGCCTTGCGCGACCTGCAGGAACGTGTCTACGCCGCCAATATCGCTCTGGTGAAACACGGATTGGTCATTCTCACTTGGGGCAACGCCAGCGAGATAGACCGCACACAGGGTATCTTCGGCATTAAACCCAGCGGTGTACCCTACGAGCAACTGCGTCCTGAACACATCGTGCTGGTAGACCTGGAAGGCAAAGTGGTGGACGGTGACCTGCGCCCTTCTTCCGATACGCCCACCCACCTGGTGCTATATCAGAGGTTTGAGCAGATGGGTGGCATTGTGCACACACACTCCCGGTATGCCACCGCCTGGGCGCAGGCGATGCGTCCCCTGCCCTGCTTCGGCACCACACATGCGGACGCCTTTTACGGCGCAGTACCCTGCACACGCCCACTGACCGACGAGGAGATTGCCGGGGATTACGAGCGCAATACCGGACTGGTTATCGTGGAGACTTTTCAGAATCTGAGCATTGATCCCCTGCATGTGCCAGCAGTGCTGGTGGCGCAACATGCGCCCTTCACCTGGGGAAAAGACGCAGCGAAGGCGGTGGAGAACGCGGTGACGCTGGAAGAGGTTGCGGCGATGGCGTTGTGGACCCTGGTGGCGCAGGAGGCATGGCAGAAACTATCGCCCGTACCCCAGTCGTTGCTGGACAAGCACTTCTGGCGCAAGCACGGCGAAGGGGCGTACTACGGGCAGAGATGAGAGAAACCATCATGATAACACGTCGGCGACCCAATTCACGACGCAGGGGGACATCCGTCCGTCTCCCCTGGCGCGACATCGGGCAGGTCGCTCTGCTGATGCTGGCGATAGTTGCCGTATGGTATCTCGCGTGGGGACGGTACCGCCATCAGCCACCCCCTGAGGTGCAATTCCATTTCCAGAACGCCAAGACAGGGAGGGTTCAGCCATGAAAGTGGGCATTATCGGCTTGCCACAGTCAGGCAAAACCACGTTGTTCCGCGCACTGCTGCACGGAGCACACGAGGGAGCGATACCCGGTGTCGCCGGAGCCCACCACGGCACCATCAACGTTCCCGACCCACGCTTCGATTACCTGGTGAACCTGTATCACCCCAAAAAGGCGACACCTGTGACAATAGAGTTCATTGACGGTGCAGCGCACATCAGCGCGGAACGCCACAAGCCTGCCTTCGGCACCGACTTCTTCCAGGGTGTCCGGCAGGTGGATGCGTTGGTGCATGTGATCGACGCTTTTAGCGGCACCTTAGACCCTCTGCAGGCGGCACGGCGCGTCGACGAAGAGCTGCTCCTGGCAGACCTGATGATGGTGGAAGGACGACTGGAACGTCTGGAGAAAACACTGCGCGTCCGAAAGGACGCGATGCCCGAACGCGCGGAGCATGAAGCGCTCACTCACGCCAAAACCCTGCTGGACAACGAGACCCCTTTACGACTTGCTCCGTTCACTCCGGACCAGGAGAAGCTTCTGCGCAGCTTCAACTTCATGACTCTCAAGCCGATCGTTGTGGTCGCCAACGTGGATGAAACGCGCCTGCAGTCGGGTGAACCCGTTGTGGAACTGGAAACGTATTGCCGTGAACGTGGCGAACGTTTCCTGCAGATGTGTGCGGAGATCGAGTGGGAAATCACGCAGTTATCCCCCGAAGAGGAGCCGGAGTTCTTGCAAGCCATGGGAATCGAGCAACCTGCGCGCCTGCGCCTGGTGCGCGAGGTGTATGACGCACTGGGCTTGATCACTTTCTTCACCTTCAACGAAAACGAAGTTCGCGCCTGGACGTTACCGCGGGGTGCGACGGCACTGGAAGCGGCGGGACGTATCCATTCCGACATGGCACGTGGTTTTATCCGTGCCGAAGTACTCTCCTGGAGGCAGATGGAAGAGCACGGCTCCTGGGAAAACGCCAAACACGCGGGCGCCATTCGCCTGGAGCATAAGGACTACGTGGTGCAGGATGGAGACATCCTGTACATCCGGTTTAAGGTTTGAAGCTACTCCATCATCTCACGCAAGCGATTCAGGTACGCCATCACCACGTACACGTATTCGGCATGGCTCCATGTGAGCGGTGCCACGGATAACGCTTCGCCGGTAAACGGATCTACCTGTTCGGGCAGCACTCCTGTGGGCATAGCCCGTTGCGTTGCCCACTCTATCCATTCCAGAGCCGGACGCAGATCACCTGGACTGTTCGCGCGGGCAATCTCATACTCTGCCAACCACAGAGTACAGATAATCCACGGATTGCCCGGTAAATCGTGGCTCTTCCGGTGGTAGTAATCGTTTTCGTACCGTGCCATTCCGCCAATGTCGGTATGCACCCATAGTCTTTCCCGCAGGCGCTGTGCACAGCACTGCATCTGGGGCGCATCCGCATCCAGCACACCGTAGCGGAGAACACCCAATATACTGCTATCCGCCGTGGCGTCCCTGCTGTAGCTGCCGTCTGGTTGGGGCACGATCATCCTGACGAAACAGCCACTGCTCTCGTCGTATAGTTCGCGCAGGATAGCAGTGCGTATCTCCTCGGCGGCATTACGGAAAAGGAGCCTTTCCTCTTCATCCCCAAACAGATGGGCAAATCGCGCCGCTGCCCGCAGGGCTGCATACACGGAGGCACTGGTATAAGTATGGATGCCCCTGCGCTCTTCCCAGAGGTCATAACTGGGCAGAGGCAAGCGTGTCTGCGGGTCGCGATAAGTGGCCATGAAATACGCTGCCGGCAGGATGAGGCTTTCGTAGAGCGAAGCGATGAACTCCAGGTCATGGTAGCGACGGTAATGATGCCATAAAGCCCACAATACGGAAGCGGTGCTGTCTTCTTGAAACGGGATTTCGTGCTGCTCCCCAATCACCCAGGGATGCCATGACGATCCTACCGAGCCATCGGCGGAATACTTGTGCATCAGCGCAGGACGATCTTTGGGAAGTACCCGGGCGCAGAACTCGAAAAAGCGGCGCGTGGTGTCCGGGTATCCGATGGTATCCAGTGCGTAGGCAACGATAGCCCCATCGCGGGGCCACATGTAGCTGTAGTGTGCGCGGGCGGTGCTCATGATGTCGGTATCGTTGGCGGCAATGACCGCTCCACGGTTGTCTATCTGCGTGCGCATCACGAGCAGACTGCGCCGGAACAGCTGAGCGACTGGTTCCGGCAGGGTTTGAACCAGTTCCGCCCCCTTCTCCGACCAGCGCGACCAGTAGTTTGCCGTGTCACGCAGGATCTCGTCGAATCCCCTCTCCACCACGTGGCTATGGAGCGCACGCACCTGCTGATAATCATGCCCTGCGGTAATCCAGTAGCGAAGTTCCTCCTCCTCACCGGGCGCCAGCAGTAACCGAAAACTGATGGAGCTGTCCACCGAACCCTGTTCGATGGGGCGTCCGCTGAGCTCGCCGTCTTCGCAATCGCGCCAGGTGCCTTCTGCTCCCCCAAAACCTTTCACCCCGCACGCATACTGGTAGATGCCGTTGTACCGAGTGGTGCCCGTGGCAAGGAACCAGTTATCACGCTTGTAGTGTATCACCGCTTGCAAAAAGGGGTTGTAGAACGCGGTGTCGCCGATATCGGTTTCCGCGATATGGAAGTTATGTGAAAAGAAGACCCTTACTTCACGAGGAAAGTCGCTGAGATTGCGGATAAGCACACGCCTTAAAAAGATGTTCTCACGATGGGAGACACAATCGTTCACATTCAGGCTCAGATTCATTTCCGGGTGTACCGCAGTACACTCGGTCACCAGCGTATCCGCCTGGTAACCGATAGTGATCACCCATTCACCGCTATCCAGCCAGGAAAACCGCCCATCACACCACACGCCCATGCGGATTTTGTGTCCGCTGAGGTGATTGAACAACCCGACGTAGGGGAAGTAGAAATCACGGATGTTGAGCGCGCCGTCTTCACAAACCAGTATCTCACCGTTTCCTAGCACCACGGGTCGTGGCATCTGCATCCTCCGAATCCCATTGTTCTCACGGGTTTAGTTTATAGAATTACAGGGTAGTCACCTTCTCCATTATCGGCAGGAGAAAGCCAACCCTTCGCGAAATCGTTCCGAGGGATGAACAACTTGTGGAGTGGAAGGAGAATGTTAGAGGTAGTAGAACAGGCACGAAAAACCTTTCAAGAGCGATATGGAAGACTTCCTGCCGCGTACGGGGTTGCGCCCGGCAGAGTGGAGGTGCTGGGCAACCACACCGATTACAACGGCGGTTACGTGATGAGCGCAGCCATTGACCGCGTCACCGTCGTTGCGGTAGACAGAGCAAGCACAACGCTATGCCGGGTCTTTGCCCAGCAAAAAGGTGCAGCAGCAACCTTTTCACTGGATACCATTACTCCGGAGCCACAAGACCGCTGGGCAGATTACGTGAAGGGGGTCGTGGTGGAGCTGCAGAAGGCAGGTATCGCTGTCGAGCCGTTTGAAGCAGTCGTCACGGGAAACGTGCCCATCGGCGCCGGTGTCAGCAGCAGTGCCTCTCTGGAGGTCGCTACCACGATGGCGCTTCTGGAACTACACAACGTCCTTCTGCCTCGCTGGGAGATAGCCAAACTGTGTCGTCGAGCGGAGAACGAGTTCGTGGGGATGCCGTGCGGCATTTTGGACCAGTTCTCCTCCGTCTTCGGGGAAGAGAACAGCATCCTTTTTCTGGACACCCGCACCGAAGAGCATGAAGCGATGGCATTGCCGGGCGATTCGTTCGGACTGATCCTCATCCACTCGATGGCGCAACATACCCTGGTCAGCGGGGACTATGCCACCCGATACCGCGAGTGTATGGAAGCGGCAGCGTGGTTCCGCGAACGGTTGGGAGAGCACGTGCAGCTACTGCGCGATGTCAGTTGGGAAGAGTTCCTGCGGTGGGAGGCGCAGATGCCCGAGCCTTTGCGCAGACGTGCGCGCCATGTGATTAGCGAGAACAGGCGGGTGCTGGAGGGGCGCGAAGCACTACACCGCGGCGACGTCTGCGCGCTGGGCGAGAGGATGTATGAATCCCACGAAAGCAGCCGGGTGAACTACGAGAACTCCACCCCAGAGCTGGACCTGCTGGTGGAGCTGGCGCGAAAACATGGAGCCATCGGAGCACGCCTCACCGGAGCAGGCTGGGGAGGAGCCACCATCAACCTGGTCCACGAACACCAGATGGAAGAGTTCGCCCAGCGGGTCTGCGAGCAATATACCCTCCAGACGGGAATACGACCCGGCGTACACCGATGCCGCATCTCACAGGGAGCACAAGCATTTCGTGAATAAGGAGGACAGGAGCAGATGGAATCGCTGTGTATCTACTTCACAGGCAAGGATCAGGTAGAGCTTGTTCAGGAAAGCGTCCCGCCGATGGGACCGGGGCAGGTTCTGGTGCGTGCACGCAAAAGCCTCATCAGCACCGGCACAGAATGCATCTGCCTGGGCAGGCTGTTTGAGGAAGGCACGCACTGGGACCGCTGGGTGAAATACCCCTTCCCACCCGGCTACAGCATGGTGGGCGTGGTGGAGCAGGTTGGCGAAGGGGTGACGAATCTGAAACCCGGAGACAGGGTGGTGTTTCAGCGCTCGCATCGGCAATGGCATGTGGTGGACGCGGATCTGCCGGTCAAGGTGCCGGACGGGGTGAGCGACGAGGATGCCTCGTGGTTTGCGCTGGCGATGATTTCGCAGAACGCGGTGCGCGCTGCCGAGCATCAGCTGGGCGATAACGTGGTCATTATCGGCGCGGGGCTGCTGGGGCAGCTGACGGTGCAGTATCTGCGTTTACAAGGCGCACGGCAGATTATCGTGGTGGACCCTGCCGAGGCGCGCCTGAAAATGGCGAAGGAGCATGGCGCCACGACCGTCATCGCCCAAAGGGTGCAGGAAGCACGTGAGCAGATTCTGGATCTCACAGATGGCAAGGGCGCAGAGGTCGTATATGACATTACCGGTATCGCCGCGGTGTTTGCTCCCGCGCTCACCCTGCTCCGCAAGTTCGGCAAGTTGATCCTGCTCGGCGACACGGGCGAGCCGTCGCAGCAGTTCCTGACCGGCGACGTGATCACCAAGGGGCTACGCATCATCGGCACGCACGCCAGCAACCCGCCAGCGGTCAGCACCGACCACGCCCCCTGGACGCAGGCGGAGATGTACAAACTCTTCTTCACCTATGTCGCCCGTGGCGATATGCGTGTGAACGACCTGATTACACACCGGTTCACGCCGCACCAGGCGCCGCAGGCGTATCATATGCTGCGCCACGACCGCTCGGCGGCGATGGGCGTGGTGTTCGACTGGACGGCAGTCTAAAAGAACGCGAGGGCGGGGTAACCCCGCCCTCGCTCACTGCTCACCTTTCGTTTTAGCGGAGAAGCGATAGCACCATCTGCGGTGCAGCGTTGGCTTGCGCCAGCACTGCCATACCCGCCTGCTGCAGAATCTGCAACTTCGTGTAGCTCATCACTTCCTCGGCAACGTTGGTGTCGCGAATCGCGCTCTCCGAAGCCGCCAGGTTCTCGCGGGAAACATTCAGCGACCGCATCGTGCTCTCCAGAACGTTCTTCTGGAACGCACCGATGCTACCGCGCAGCTGGCTCACCTGCGAGATCGCTTCGTCAATAATTTTGATCGCGTCCTGCGCACCCTGCAGCGTGGTGACGTCGATGGAGCTCAGCGACCTCCCCGCCACGGCAGTCGTGCCCAGCTGACTGGCGCGCACGTCCGACAGCGCGACGCGAGCGGTCTGCCCGGAGTTCGCTCCAATCTGGAACACCAGACTTTGCGCCGAGACCACCGCTACCCGCGCGTTGCTAATCGCCGTGCTGTTGCCTGCCTCCGTCAACAACAACGTGTTGCCGTAGGCGTCCTTCACCTTTAAGCCACTGTCGCCAGAAGCACGACCTCCTGTGAACAACGCCGAGGTCACTCCCGCTGAAGTGGTCACCGAAACCGTCACCACCGCATCGACACCCGTGCTCGAACTGGAAGTGCCCGACGCAAACAACAGTGTCGCACTCTGGTTCGCCTGCACGCTGAAGTTCGCTCCGTAGTTCACCTGCGTCAACACCACCACACCACTGCCGTTGCCGGAATTGAACATCGCGCTCACACCGGTCACGCTGGTCAGTGCGTTGATGCGGTCAATCAGCGTCTGCACCGTGTCGTTGCCCGAGACGGTGATGGATTGTCCGTTGATGACCACCGTGCCTCCTGCGCCGTTGGTTCCGCCGCCGACGGTGGAGATGGAGGCGTTGACGCTGGCGTAGGTGGCAGTGCCCAGCACCTGAGCGCGGGTGGCAGCAGTGTTGACGGTGATGGTGACGTCGCCACTTTGCACGATAACACCGTTGAAGGTGTTGCCGATAAAGATACCCGCCAGTCGGGCGGTGTCGGTGACCTGGGCGGAGATGCCTGCGGTTCCGTCCAGCAGTTTCTTGGTACCGAACTGGGTTTGTTCAGCGATGCGGTTGAGACTTTCCAGAGCGGAACGGATTTGTGTCTGGTCCGCCTGCAGAGCAGTGAGGTCGTTGACACCTGTGTTCGCTGCGTGCACTGCGAGTTGTCGCATAGTGCGCAGCAGGTTATGGATTTCATCCAGACCGCCCTCAGCGGTCTTCAGAAGGTTCGCCGCATCCTGCGCGTTGGATACCGCCTGCGACATACCCACCATCTGCGCGCGCAGGTTCTCGGAAATGATCAGCCCTGCGGGGTCATCTGCGCCACGATTGATGCGCATACCAGACGACAACCGCTCGATCGAGCGCGCGAAGGCTTCACTGGTACCAGTCAGCGCGCGCATCGCGTTCATCGCGGTGATGTTGGTGTTAATGCGAAGACTCATCGTCTACCGTTTCCTCCTTGAGTTGTCGTAATCTCGAGCCTCCTGCTCACTTCGGAACGAAACGCACGTGGGTGGAAGACGGCGCTGGCGAAGGAAGGGTTGATATCCCAACGTACGTTTCCAGCTTCCAGGTTCCTACCCTCTTATCGGTAGTGCAACCATAAAGAATCTTCCGTATAATTACGGTTAGGTGGATAACATAGGAGGAAATCAGGCAAAAGTATGGGAAAAGTTGAAAAATTACAAAAAATCCATGAATACCTGAGGTCGAAGCAGTCTATCTTGCTGGGAATTTGGCTTCTTGCTCTCGTCAGTTGCACCTCACACGATGCAAACCGTTCTGTCACCAGCGAGAAGAAACCGTTGCACGTCGTGGCCACTTTCTTCCCCGTAGCCGACATCGTTCAGCAGGTTGGCGCACCACACGTCTCCGTGCAAACCCTGTTGCCTCCCGAAGGAGAACTACACGCCTTCGCACCAACCGCTCGGCAGATGAAACTGCTTCAGCAGGCGGAGGTGGTGTTTGCGCTGGGGTTGGAAGCGGAGCCTTTTCTGGACACCATGCTTCGGGGGCTTGGACGCAAACGCCCGCGCGTGGTAGAATTAGCAGAAGGGTGCTGGACGTTGCCTGCTGCGGCAGAGCACGAGCATCACGCTCACCTCACCGGAGAACGCGAGGAACACGAGCATCAGGAAGCGGTGGACCCTCATGTCTGGTTGTCGCTGAGCAATGCGATGCGCATGGCGCAGAACGCCGTAGAGGCACTGGTGGCTCTGGACCCGGCGCACGCCGAGCATTACCAGCGCAATGCGAGCCGGCTGATTACAGAGATGCAGCTGCTGCAACAGCGACTGAGAGACAGGGCGAAGGGGTGGAGGCACAAGAAGTTTATCGCAGCACATGGAGCGTACCGCTACCTTGCGAAAGAGGCAGGCATCGAGCAGGTTGCTGTGTTTGAACCGCTGCCCGGTGTCGAGCCGTCCGCTCGATGGCTGCGCGACCTGATGCGTACCGCGCGTCGCGAAGGGGTAAAAGTGATTTTCGCCGCGCCCCCAGCCTCCTCACGGCTGGTGGAAGCGGTGGCCGCCGACCTCGGCGTGCCGGTATTTCTGCTGGACCCGCTGGAGAGAACCTGGAAACCGTCGGGCGAAAGCTATCAGCAGCGTATGATGCGCAACATCGAAACACTGGATAAGGCAATGCGTTAGTGCTTTTGGTAAGGAGTGGAGGATGCACCAGTGGCAGATGCAGATGTTGAGGTGCCCCTTTGACCGCGCGCCACTGCACGCGGGAGAGGAAGAAATAGAGTGTGCGGAATGTCGGCGAAGGTTTCCCGTTGTGGACGGCATTCCCAGCTTCGTGTTACCTGACCTTGCCACAGCGCATGAGCGCGAAGAGTGGCTGCGCAAGCAGTCCGAGATGCAGGCGCGAGATGCACAGGCTTCACAATATGACCACCTGCTGGGGCTGTGGCTCCTATCGCCGGTGGAGACCCACCTGACGCTCCGTGCGCTGCGCGGCAAATCGCAGCGGTTCACTGCGCTGGCAGAGATCGGCTGTGGCACCGGACGGATGCTGCAGCACTTTGCCGGGCTTGCCGATTGCGTGGTCGGCGTGGATTTTTCGCAGCAGAGCTTGCGGTTGTGTCGCCAGCGGATGCAGGCAGCGGGTGTGTGGGAGAAGACGCTGCTGATACACGCGGATGCCTGTTTCCTGCCTCTTGCGGATGAGGTGCTGGACGCAACTGCCAGTTGCCAGCTGGTGGAGCACCTTCCCAGCGCCCGATTGCGCCTGCAGGTGCTGGCGGAGATGGCACGAGTGCTCCAGCCAGGCGGGCGATATGCGATATCCGGTTATCACTGGTCCTGGCTGACCCGATGGAGCGGAGCCAAACAGGGGATGCATCCGGGCGGCATCTACTACTATCGTTTCACGCGCAAGGAGTTTTACGAACTGGTGAGCGCGCATTTGCCGGTGGAATCCCTGCGGAGCGTGCTGGGTTACGTATGGCTCGCTTCGGGAAGTAAGGAGGCGTAAATGGCAGACATCATTCTGGATGTGCACGACGTCAGCGTGGAGATAGGCGGCACACGGCTCATCGAGAACATCACCCTGCAGGTAGAGCGTGGCAGCACGGTCGCCATCATCGGTCCCAACGGCGCGGGCAAGACCACCCTGCTACGCGCGTCGCTGGGTCTGGTGCCTCTGGCTTCCGGCAGCATCACTCTGTTCGGAGTGCCCATTTCCGAGCTGGGCGACCTGCGCAAGAAGATAGGGTATGTGCCGCAGCGACTGGAGTATGACCGCTACCTTCCGCTCACGGTGAAGGAGATGCTGCGTGCTTACGCACCGCACGCTTCTCTGGCGAGTCTTGAATCCGCCCTGCAGGAGGTCGGTGTTCACCGGATGCTACACCATCCGATTGGCAAACTCTCCGGCGGGCAGCTGCAGCGTGTGGTGATTGCACTCAACCTTCTGCGCGAGCCGGAGGTGCTTTTTCTGGACGAACCCGCGACAGGCGTCGATATAGAGGGCGAAAGCCGCTTCTACGACATTATCGAGCAGTTGCGCAAGGAGCACCATCTGACGGTAGTGCTGGTCTCGCATGACCTCAGCGTGGTGACACGCTATGCGTCGCAGGTGCTGTGTCTGAACCGGAGATTACTCTGTTTTGGACCACCCGCTCAGGCGCTGAACGCCGAGATGATTCGCCTCGTCTATGGACACGAGATGACACTCTATACCCACCGGGAGCACCAGCCATGATGGAGATTTTGCAGTATCCCTTCTTCCAGCGCGCGCTGATAGCCTCCGTGCTGTTGGGGTTCAGCCTGCCGCTCATCGGTGTGTTTGTGGTGACCAGGCGACTTTCTTTTTTCAGCGAAGCGGTAGCTCACTCGGCGTTCACCGGGCTAGCGCTGTCTGCCCTGCTGATGACTCCTGCCATGCCGACGGTCATCGCCTTCGCGGTGCTGGTGACGCTCGCCATCGTCGTCACCCTGCATCGCACGGAGATACCGACGGACACCGTGATCGGGGTGTATCTTGCCCTCTGTGCAGGGGCGGGCATCCTGCTGCTGGGCATCCTGCAGGGCTATCAGCCGGGGCTTTTTCAGTTTCTGTTTGGCGACATTCTTGCACTGGCATGGGAGGACGTGTGGCTGGTGGCGGTGATGTGCGCAGGAGGCGTGTTGGCGATACTGGCGATGTGGAACGCGCTGTTGCGGGTATCCGTGCACCGCGAGATGGCGATGGCGATGGGCACTTCCGCCGCCCGGGTAGACACGCTTTTCCTGGTGTTGCTGGCGGTGATGGTCACGCTGTCGCTCAAGCTGATTGGCATTGTGCTGGTAACGGCGATGCTGTTATTACCAGCCGCCGCAGCGCGCAACCTCACGCGCAGCTTTCGTGGGATGGCGATCGTTGCCTGCGTGATCGGGGGTATCAGCAGCGTGCTGGGGCTATATGCCTCCTACTGGTTCGGCACCGCGTCCGGCGCAGCCATAGTGCTCACGGCAGCGGTGGTGTTTATGCTATCGGTGGTTTTCCGGCGAGGGGGATGAGGCTTGTCGCTGGCTTTCCATCAGAAACCTCCCCATCGCGGGGTGCAGGTAGCGATGCGTCAGGAAGAGTATACCTGTTTCCACGTCGGTGTGGTAGCCCCATTGACCCTTGTAGCCGTAGGGGGTAGGGGTGAGAATCTGCCTCCATGCAGTTCCCTACGAGCCATACAACCCTCGTGCCAATACCTGCCCGTCTTCGCCAATCTCCCAGTAGCACCCAAAAGGCGCAGGCACACCCCCTGTTCCCTCGCCTATAATACTGGACTGTAACACCACACTCCTGGTGGCGAGAGAGCCCGATAAACATGTACCGCTGCGTAACTTTCCATTTCTAAGCCAGTAACCTATATCATACAGAGCAACACGACCCTCAACAGGAACCTGCACACCCAGTAGACCTTTGTTCCGCTCCAAAAACAACCAAGTGCTGCGTCGTCCCTCTGAGGAACGCGACGCCACAGGCACCCTGCGTAATTTGTTACCGTGCAACCATCTCATCACTACCCACTCGTCAACTTCACTGCGATAAACTTGGATGCTATCCACAGAGCATCCGCGTGCACATGCAGGGTCTGTGGCTTGACCGTCCACCTCAAAAACCACTTTCTCCCCCGAAATCTCTTTGATACTGCGCGCTGTCAACCACGCCTGATACGTGGGGCGGTGATGCAACAAATCCTCTTCCAGCAGTCTATGGTAAGGGTTCGACCCTATCCACCCAATAAAGAAGTACATTAGCAAGCAGAGCATACAAAGAACAAACACATATTGCACCTTTCTTCCCTTCATTTCCATCGGCGGTACCCCTTGTCATGACAGCACTTCTGGCAGTCCAACCAATCGTTTCCTGTCCCTACACGACGTATACGCTTGCCTTCAATAACGATGCCGCTTTGAACGTAGTCGCACAGTCTACTCCGTCCAGTGCTGCTTTCTCATCGAGAGGGTCACCGAGCGGGTCAAAGCGACCGAATGGATTACCTCCGCGTTCCGTCGAACCTGCTGCTAACCATGCACAAGGTATTCCTGCTTTCGCCCGCAGTCCAATTCGGTATTGGCAGGTCACTTCGCCCCTTGCCACGGCACCGCAGAGAACGCTGAGAATTTATGGTACCTGGGAAGCCGCTGGATTCATATGCCGCCCCCTGAAGCGGAGAACGCGCAGATCGCTGAGAATTTATGGTATCTCTTAGCCCCTCAGCGCCCTCTGCGGTGAATCCGGTAAGGTCTATGACCCAACGGGGTTCAAAGTGTCTACGCGGACTGTGGAACAAGGGATTGAGCTATGAGAAGAGGCTGTCCCCCCGGTCTGCAGGAATCCCTCAGGGAACCCCTGAAGTTCACTATCGGAACCATCACACCGTTTGGAACTCGCTCATGGAAAGGATGGTCGGTATGAGTACAGGCAAACAGATCACACGAAGGCAGTTTCTGAAGGGGGCTGCTGTCGGCGCAGCTGCCGTTGCCATGCCTGCGGTGGTGCCCGCTTCGGTATTCGGCTCGGCACAGCGAAGCGCACCCAGTGACCGCATCACGCTGGGCTTCATCGGGCTGGGCGGTATGGGCACCGGGCACCTCAACGCCTTTCTGGGCAATGGGCAGGTGCAGGTGCTGGCGGTATGCGACGTGTATGCCCCCCACCGTGACCGCTCCAAAAAGGCGGTGGACAATCGCTATGGCAATCAGGACTGTGCTGCCTACACCGATTTCCGCCACCTGCTAGACCGCAAGGACATCGACGCGGTGGTCATCTCCACGCCCGACCACTGGCACACGCTCATCAGCATCATGGCGTGCGAGTCGGGCAAGGACGTGTATTGCGAAAAGCCGTTGACCCTCTTCGTAGACGAGGGCAAGGCTCTGGTTCGCGCGGTGCGCCGTTACAACCGCGTGTTTCAGGTGGGAAGCCAGCAGCGCTCGGATTACTACTTCTGGCTTGCCTGTATGCTGGTGCGCAACGGCAAGATCGGTAAAGTGCATACCGTGCGCGTGAATCTGCCGCACGGTCCCGACATGGACCCCCAGCCTGACGTGGAACCGCCGCCCGACCTGGACTGGAACCTTTACCTGGGTCCCGCGCCCTGGGTGCCCTTTAACTATGCACGCTTCCTGTGGAACTTCCGATGGTTCTGGGACTACTCCGGCGGCGAGATGACCGACTGGGGACACCACCACTTCGATATCGCGCAATGGGGGCTGGGTACGGATCTCAGCGGGCCCGTGAGCGTGGAGGGCAAAGGGGTGCCGCCGGTGAAGGGGTTGTGTGAAACCTACGTGAACTTCGAGGTGCACTACGAATATGCCAACGGGGTGCACATGATTGCCACCACCCCGGAGCGGGGCGTGCGCTTCGAGGGCACGGATGGCTACGTGCATGTGTGGCGAGGCGGAATCGACACCAGTCCGAAAGAGCTGCAGCAGGTGACTTGGGGACCGAACGACGTCCAGCTGTATCGCAGCCTCAGCCACCATCAGAACTGGCTGGATTGCATCCGCACGCGCAAGAAGCCCATCTGCGACGTGGAGATTGGGCACCGCTCCGTGACCGTGGCGCACATCGGCAATATCGCTATGCGTCTGGGCAGGAAGCTGCGCTGGGATCCGGTCCAAGAGCAGTTCGTCGGAGACCCCGAGGCGAACCGCTGGCTCAGTCGTCCTTACCGCGCGCCGTGGTACTTGAGGTAGGAGGTGCAGACAAAAGATGAAGCGAACAGGGCTCATCGTTCTCGCACTGGTAGTGCTGGCTCTGCCCAGCGCATGCCAGAATATGGAGCAAACCGTGCAGAAGCTGCGTTCCCCCGACGACAACGCACGACGCCAGGCGATTGACGAAATCGCGCCGTTTGGGGTCAAGGCTATTCCCACCTTGCTGACGATGATTGAGAACCCCAATACGGAACCCGGTGCGTTGATGGCAGCGACGATGGCACTGGAGCGGGTAGTCTACCAGTCTACACGCCCGGGCGCCGCATCCGAACGCAGCGCTGCCGAAAAGGCACTGCTTGCCCGACTGCAGAAACCTGCGCCGGAACCCCTGCAACGACTCCTGTTGCGCCTGATTACGGTGGTAGGCACCTCCCAGTCGGTGCCCACGCTGCAGAAGCTGCTGGCAGACAAAACCCTTCGCGAGCCGGCGCGGATGGCGTTGCAGCAGATTCCCGGCAAAGAGGCTACTGCCGCGCTGGAGCGCGCCTTCGCTCAGGCGTCCGAACCGCAGTGGAAAAGCGCACTTCTGCTGGCAATCGGCGCACGCAAACAGCCCGGCTCGGCGAAAGTGGTGCTGGGTGCGTTGAAAAGCTCTCAGCCGGAGGTGCGCATGACGGCGATCACGGTCGCCGGGGAGTTCCCCACCCCTGAAATCCGGAAGGCGTTGCAACAGATTGCCCAGAAGGGTAGCATGAGAGAGAAAGAGGCGGCTCAGCACTCGCTGGCACGTATCGCGGAGCGGCTCCGCCGCTCCGCGGCGGCAGGACAAGCCGCCGCCCTTTATCAGTGGCTCTACGCCAACGGCAGTACACCTGCCCTGCGCAGTGCGGGGTTAACCGGTCTGGCACACACCAGCAACGCCGACACCGCGAGCTTGCTGGTGAAGGCACTCAACCATCCCAATCCTGCACTTGTCAGCACGGCGTACTCGCTGCTGCAAGAGGCAAAGATACCCGGGCTGGCAGAGGCACTGGTGGTACAGCTGCAGAATGCGCGGGGCGAGCAACGTTTGCGCTTGATAGACCTGCTGGGGTATCAGTCCGGCTCGCCCGGCACGGTATTGCCTTCGCTCCTGAAGGCGTTCAACGAGAACGATGTTGGGGTCAAGGTAGTAGCCCTTCGGGCAATGGGGAGATTGCGCCATCCAGACACCGCCTCTGCGCTGATGGTTGCACTGGGTCAGGAGAACGAAGAGGTGCGCCAGGCGGCGATAGAGGCAGTGCCCGGAGTGGCGTTCGCCCTGCAGAAGCAGGGCAAGACCGACCTGGCGACGGTACTCGCTCGCACCGCGCTGGAGAAAGCACGAGACCGCGAAAGCGTTATCCGCCTGGTGGGTGTGCTGCGTTCGCTGGGAACAGAGATTAGCGTCAAAGACATTGCCATGCAGCAGGGTATGGTGGTGAACTGGTGGGTGCTGGCTCCTGTCGCGGAGCGCAACCTGCTGCGCGAACGTGAACTGATAGACCCCAGCACACCAGTAGACCTGCAGGCGGAGGTGAACGGCGTGCGCTGGCGACGCATCGAACTGGAAGACCCGCAGGGCGTGCTGGACTTGTGGATGGTTGCCGGTGCGCGCGAGAACACAGGCGGCTACGCCTACGCCGAAGTGTACAGCGATACCGCTCAGACGGCCACCCTGAAAATCGGCAGTGACGACGATGTGACCTGCTGGGTGAACGGGCAGAAAGTGCACGAGTTCATCGGCGACAGGGGGCTAACGATAGACCAGGACACCGCTACCGCTACCCTGCAGCAGGGCTGGAACCGCATCCTGTGCAAGGTGCTGAACGGCAGCGACGGCTGGCAGCTGACCCTGCGCATCACCACTCCTGAGGGGAAGCCACTCCGTCTGCAGCAGCGGTAAGATGCTCGTGCTTTGTCAGACCTTTTTGTCAAGATGTTGGTGTTGTCCCAGCGATGGAAAATCGCGGGCAACAGGCAACAAAACCTGCTCACGCAGGTTATCCACCCCCGAAGGGGGGTTGCAGTAGTTGCCCGCGACTTCTATTCGCCGGGTGTCTATAACAATATTTAGCCTTGATAGAGTACCAGAGCCACTCACGGGTCATTGCGAGGGTGCACCAGCACCCGAAGCAATCCTTCTTTATTGCAGGAGATTGCTCGCCGCATGTCGGCTCGCAATGACACGGTTTCTACAAGCTCTACGCCAGCTTCTCCGGGTTCAGTGCCTCCAGCTCCGGCACGACGAACCTCCCGTCCTTGCGTATCAGACGGTCGTCGAAGTACACCTCCCCTCCGCCGTACTCCGGGCGTTGAATCAGCACCAGGTCCCAGTGTATCTGCGAGCGGTTGCCGTTGTCCGCTGTGGTATAGGCGTTGCCAGGTGTAAAGTGCAACGAGCCTGCAATCTTCTCATCGAACAGCGCGTCCCTCATCGGATGCAGGATGTGCGGGTTGAACCCCAGCGAGAACTCCCCCACATATCGCGCTCCCTCGTCAAAGTCCAGTATCGTGTTCAGCTCCTCGGTGAGATTGCTGGTGGCTTCGACAATCTTGCCCGCCTTGAAGACCAGGCGGATGTTCTCGAAGGTTTTACCGTGATACAGCGAAGGCACATTGAAGGTGATTTCACCCTCCACCGAATCGCGCACAGGGGCGGTGAAGCATTCACCGTCGGGAATGTTGCGCAACCCGTAGCAGGGGATCACCGGGATATCTTTGATGGAAAAGGTCAGGTCGGTACCCGGTCCTGCCAGTCGCACGCGGTCGGTCTGGCTCATCAGCTCTACCAGCGGCTGCACCGCTTTTTCCATCCGGCTATAGTCCAGCGTACACACGCGGAAGTAGTAGTCTTCAAACGCCTCGGTGCTCATACTCGCCAGTTGCGCCATGCTGTCGTTGGGCCAGCGCAGCACCACCCAGCGGGTGTTGGGCACGCGCACCTCACTGTGAACCGGCTTCCACCACAGCCGCTGAACCATCTCCACCTTCTCCATCGGCACATCCGACAGCTGCGCACTATTCAGAGTACCGCGCACGCCGATATAGCACTGCATCTTCTCCATGCGGTACTTCTCTACATCAGCGATAGTCTGCAGTTGCTCCTCGGTAGCGTGCATCTGTAACGTGCGCATCACCTTCGAGTGCTTGGTATCCACCAGAGGGACACCGCCCGCCTTCACGATTTGCTCTATCAGCACGCACAGGAACTCCTCAGGCACGTCGGTCGCTTCCACCAGCACCTTTTCGCCCGGCTGTACGCGCGTGCTATGCCCAACCAGTACCTGCGCTAACTGTTCCCAACGAGGGTCTCTCATCACTTCACCTCCATTCTGTACGATTCTCTTTTCCATTCGGCATCGCGCCGCCAAAACCTTGCCCGGCACCCAGCCTTAGACTGCATCCTGAGACCGCCAGGTCCGACCCCAAGGGGAGGGCGAGATTGCCATCGGCTTGGTAGACCACACCTGGCAGCATGGATAGCAAATCACCCAATGACCTCTGTGCACTCACAGTTTTTCCAGTATTTTTCACATACATTCCCGCAGAAGCAGGAGATTCGCCTTGACAGAGCGGAATCTGTCCTATACAATCACTGAAGATAAACCGTTGGCTCAATGGCTGACGACACGAAGAACAACACTGCGCCATCAACGCACACAGGAGGACCATGATGCAGGAGGAACTCAAGGCACTTGCCGAGGCGATTCTGGAAGGCAAACGCAACGATGCGGTGGAGCTTACCCAGAAGTTGATCGACGCAGGCGTGACCCCCAAACAGATACTGGACGAGGGGCTCATCGCTGGGATGTCCGTTGCGGGTGAAAAGTTCAAGAACGGTGAGTATTTCGTGCCGGAGATTCTGGTGGCAGCTCGCGCGATGAAGGCGTCCATGGAGCTACTGCGCCCACTACTGGTAGCCACCGATGTGCAGCCGATAGGCACGATGGTTATCGGAACCGTGCGCGGCGACCTGCACGACATCGGTAAGAACCTGGTTGCCATGATGATGGAAGGCGCGGGGTTCAAGGTCGTGGATCTGGGTGTGGACGTGACCGCCGAGAAATTCATTGAAGCTGCCAAGGAACACAACGCGCAGATTGTGGGCATGTCCGCTCTCTTGACCACCACCATGACCTATATTCCCGAAGTGATTAAAGCCTTCGACGCGGAAGGACTGCGCCCGAAGGTAAAGCTGATTGTGGGTGGTGCACCGGTCACTCAGGAGTGGGCGAACCAGATTGGCGCCGACGCTTACGCTCCCGACGCCGCCACCGCCGTCGACAAGTGCAAAGAGCTGCTGGGAGCGGCGTAGCATAATGTCCAAGCTGGAGGGCGATCATGGCAGATCGCCCTCCAGAGAAAAGGCGGCGACAGCGGTGACGTCCAGAGAGCGCGTGCTGTGTGCATTCCATCGGGGCACCCCCGATCGCATCCCTGTATCTCCCCAGCATTTCGGGCGTATCCCGCCAGATAGCGAACTCGCTGCTCAGCTGGTACGTGAGACCGATATCGTGCTGTATGCAGGATGGGCGTGTGACTGTTTCATCGGCTCCGCTTTGCCACGAGAAACGGCAACCATCGGCAACATCACCCGTACTGTCTATCACACCCCTCAGGGCGACCTGACCCGTGTGGTTACGCGCACATCGATAACCGCTGCCTGCACCGAGTTTCCCTGCAAGAACGCCGAGGATGTGCTGAAGCTGCTTGCCGCGCCCTACGAGCCGCCCACAGAAGAGATGGTACAGGACGCATTGCGCCTCTTCTTCCAGAGGAAGGATTGGCTGGGCGATGAAGGGGTTGTGCTCTTCGAACTGCCAGATGCCATCTGCTTCCCGGCGGAATGGCTTTCGCCAGAAGATTTCTGCCTGCTGTGGGCAGATGCTCCCGAAGTCATGGAAGAGATGGTTCGTATCGGCAACGAGCGACTGCTGGCGTTTGTAGAGCGAGTGTTGCAAGCAGGCGTGGATGCGTTCCGTATCGTGGGCGGCGAGTACGCTTCCACGCAGCTGGGTCCGGTCGCCTACGACAGGCTGGTGCGCCGCTATGACAAGCAACTGGTTGCGCTCATACACGACTACGGTGCAGTGGCTTATTTCCACAATCACGGTCCCATCATGCGCTACCTGGAGGCGATTGTGGATATCGGAGTAGATGCTCTGGACCCTCTGGAGGCGCCACCCTGGGGTGACTGCGATATGCCGAAGGCGAAGAGTATCCTGAAGGGACGGGTATGCATCGTGGGCAACCTCGACGATATGGAAGTTCTGAATCAGCGCAGTACCGAAGAGATACTCGCTATGGGCAAGCGGCTTATCGAAGAGGCAGGTCCCGACGGCTTCGTGCTCAGCGGAACCGCATCGGGAACCTACGGCGAAAACGCCGCCCGAAACTTGATCGCATTAGCAAGATACGTGAGAAGCCAGATGTAACCGGAGGACAGGATGACTCCCAGAGAACGTGTTCTGCGTGCCGTCCGTCGTGAGGTGCCGGATAAAGTGCCCAAAGAGATGGGCTTTACTCCAGCGGCATACGACCGGTTCGTGAAGGAGACCGGTCATACCGACCCCGCCGAATACTTCAGCATGGAGATTCGCTATGTGGGCTTTCGCCCGCCGCGCGAGCTGCCGGACTTCACACCGTACCTGCGGAAACTGCCACCCGGCAGCTGCATCAGCAGCGAGTACGGCACTGCACACATCCCCGGCACGTTCTACCACTTCTCTCGCTACGTGTTCCCGCTGGAGCACGCCACCACCATCCGCGAGCTGGAAGAGTATCCCTGGCCTGACTTCACCCCCTCTTACCGCCACGAGCATCTGGAGGCGGAGGTGCAAGCGTGGCACGACAAGGGCTACTTTGTCGCCGGCTTCGCCGGGCACATCTTCGAAACCGCATGGCAGATTATCGGCTTCGAGCGCATCTTCCAAGATTTCATCGAGAACCCCGAATTCGTGGAGTGGGTGCTGGAGAAGATTACGCTGGACAACTGCTTCAAAGCACGCCGTTTGGCGGAAGCTGGGGTGGACATGGTGCAATTCGGCGATGACGTAGGGATGCAGGACAGGCTGATGATGCGCCCGGAGGTGTGGCGACGTTTCCTGAAACCCCGTCTTGCCCGCGAGATCGCCGCTGCGCGTGCAGTGCGCCCGGACATCCCCGTATGGTACCACAGCGACGGTAACATCGCCGACATCATCGAAGACCTCATCGAGGTGGGCGTCACCGTGCTGAACCCCGTGCAACCGGAGTGTCTGGACATGGATTGGGTAAAGCGGCAGTTCGGCGACCGGCTGGCTTTCTGGGGCACTATCGGCACGCAAACGGTAATGCCCTTTGGCAAACCCGAAGACGTCAAACGAGCGGTCAAAGAGATGATTGACCGTTTCGCCCCCGGGCTGGTGCTCGCGCCGACGCATGTGATAGAACCCGATGTACCGTGGGAAAACATTCTGGCGTTCTTTGAGGCGGTGGAGGAGTACGGCAGGCTATCGTCTTGACTTATCACCCCTCCCTTGCCTATACTAAAGGCATGAGTAACACAGCGTTCACGGTATCCGCCCCCGGGCGGATTTGCCTTTTCGGAGAACATCAGGACTATCTGGGACTGCCCGTCATCGCCGCCGCCATCAATCGGCGTATCCAGGCGCAAGTGTATCTCTCACCGGACGGCAACCTGTTGAAACTGGATATGCCCGACATCGGCGAGCAGATGGAGATCGACCCCACGCAAGAGCAGCGCTATGCGCACTCTCGCGACTATCTGCGAGCGGGGGTGAACGTGCTGCGCCGTGAGGGGGCGTGCCTTACCAGAGGCGCGAACATCCGTATCACCAGCAATATCCCGATGCAGGCGGGCGTGTCCAGCTCCTCCGCGCTGGTCATCATGTGGCTACGCCTGCTGTGCCAGATAGCGGAGCCGCCTCTTCAGCCGGATACCGAAACGCTGGCGCGATGGGGACATCGGACGGAGGTGCTGGAGTTCCACGAACCGGGCGGTATGATGGACCACTTCTGCGCCGCGCTAGGAGGGGTGCTGTACATCGACACCACACCGCCTTATCGTGCGGAGCGGCTCCCTATCCAGCTGAACGGGCTGGTTCTGGCAGACTCCCTGCAACCGAAAGCCACCGTGGAGGTTCTTGCCTCTCGCCGGCGCGATGTCACGGAGGGCATCCAGATGCTCAAGGAGAAGATGCCCCATTTTGACCTCTACACCACTCCCTTAGAGGAGGCGGAAGAGGCTCTGAAACACCTTCCCGAGCGCAATGCCCGCCGCGTGCGCGCCAATCTCATCAATCGCGACCTCACCCGCCGTGCCCTGCAGCTGTTGCAAAGCGACAACTGGAAACCTCAGGCACTGGGCGACCTGTTGCTGGCACACCACGCGCAGCTGCGCGACGGTCTGGAAGTATCCACGCCCAAAATCGAAAAGATGCTGGAAGCGGCGTTGCGGGCAGGTGCGCTGGGTGGCAAGGTGAACGGCTCCGGTGGCGGCGGCTGTCTGTTTGCGTACGCGCCCGGTCGTGAGGAGGATGTGGTAGAAGCGTTCAAGAGCGCAGGCGGGAACGCCTGGCACGTGCGAGTGGACACGGGAGCAAGGGTGGAATGAGCAACCTTCCGCGCCGATGCGTACTGTTAGCAGCGGGCAGGGGAACCCGGCTGGGCGAGATGACCCGCAACATCCCCAAGCCGATGGTTCCCCTTGCCGGGCGTCCTCTGCTGGAGCATATCCTGCTGCGCATCCGCGAGGCAACCCCCATCCGCGATTTGACTATCGTGGTGCAATACCGTGCCGAAAGCATCGTAGAGCATTTTGCAGATGGCGAAGCCTTCGGCGTGAACATCCGCTACGTGCGCCAGCCGGAGGAACAGCCCGGCACAGGCGGCGCGTTGCGAGCCGCTCTGGAAGCATTCCCCAACGAGCCGGTGCTGATGAGCTTCGGCGACATCCTGACCGACCCGACGAACTACCGCCGCCTGTTCCAAGCATACCATCCTGACATCGTTGCTCTCATCGGCGTGAACTGGTTGCCCGATGTCTCCGAGGGAGGCGGCGTGTGGCTGGATGGTGACAGGATACTCCGACTGGAGGAAAAGCCGCGCCATCCCGATACGAACTGGAACCTCGCAGGCGTGCACCTCTTCTCGCCGGTCATCCTGCCGGTGTTGCAGAGGCTCCCTGCGTCCGCGCGCGGGGAGTACGAACTCACCGACGCCATCCAGATCCTCCTGCAGCAATATCCCGGCGCTGTGCGGGCAGTCCGCTTTGAAGGCTACTGGAACGATGTCGGCACGCCCGAACGCCTCCGACAGGCGGAACGCTATCTGGAAGGACTGCTGCTGCACAAGGACGAATGTGGAGTTGAGATAAACCGCTTGCATGCACAAACGGAGGAGAACCATGAAAGGCAACACCGAGATACTGAAAGTGCTCAACGAACTGCTCTCCGATGAGCTCACCGCTATCCATCAGTACATGGTGGAAGCGGAGATGTGCGAGAACTGGGGCTACGATAAGCTGCATACTGCCTTCCAGAAAATCGCCATCGACGAAATGCATCATGCCGAGTGGCTTATCCAGCGTATTCTCTTCCTTGAAGGGCGACCTGTTATCAAGCTGGGTGAGCTGGACATCGGCATGACGGTGTCCGATATGATCAACGGTGTGATCACCGCCGAAGCCGAAGCAGTAGAGGCGTACAATAAAGCCATCTCGCTGGCGCATCAGGTAGCAGACCAGGGCACCGTAGAACTGCTCCTCAAAATCCTCACGATGGAAGAGGGGCACATCGACTGGGCGGAAGCACAACGCGACCAGATAGAGCACATGGGCATCGCCAACTATTTGAGCGTGCAAACGGAGGGTGCAGCGGAGTAAGTGCTTCCCTACTCTGCTGACAACTTTATTCGCAAGGTACGTGCCTTGCATGAGCAGATTCGCTCAGAGGTGCGCGCTCAGCTGCTGCAGCATTCTGCCGAATGGCTGGCACAAGCCACCGAAAGCTCGGACGGCGACACCCAGTTCCGCATCGACGTGCAGGTAGAGCATTTGCTGCTGCAGTTTTGCCAGCATTGGGCGCAGGAAACCCCTTTGATACTGGTGGCAGAGGGGCTCGCGGACGATGGCTGGATGGTGCTGCCGGAGGGAACAAACGAAAGCGACGCGCAGTTCATCCTGATTTTAGACCCTATCGACGGCACGCGCATGATGATGTACGATAAGCGCAGCGCGTGGTGCTTAACAGGTGTCGCTCCCAATCGCGGACGGCACACCACGCTTGCCGACATCCAAATCGCGGTGCAGACCGAGTTGCCCACCACACGCCAGCATCTGGCGGATACGCTGTGGGCAGTGCGTGGACAAGGTGCTTTTGGCGAACGGCAGAACCTGCTGGACGGAAGCACGACGCCTTTCCGCCCTCAACCGTCCTCTGCCACCGACCTGCGCTACGGCTTCGCGAACATCGCCAACTTCTTTCCCGATGGTAAGGCGTGGCTGGCGGCTCTGGAAGAACGGCTCTACCGCGAGCTGGGTAGTGTGGATGTTCGCGGCAACCCGCTGGTGTTCGCCGACCAGTACCTCAGCACAGGTGGGCAGATTTACGAACTGAGCGTCGGGCACGACCGATTCATCGCCGACCTGCGTCCAGTCGCTTTCCGTCAGATGGGATACACTGCCTTTCCGCTATGCGCCCATCCTTACGACATCTGCACCGCACTGATTGCCTGTGAAGCCGGTGCCATTATCACCGACGAGTATGGACACCCGCTGCAAACCCCTTTGGACATTCGCGAGCCTGTGGCGTGGGTCGGTTACGCCAACCCTGCTCTGCGCGACCGGATAGAACCCGTTTTGCTCAAACTGTTGCATGGAGAGTCTGAACGATGAGCACCATTCGCAAAGCAGTGATTACCGCCGCAGGACGGGGAACCCGCCAGTTTCCGGCGACGCGCACTCTGCAGAAGGAGATGCTCCCGCTGGTAGACCGCGACGGCATCACCAAACCCGCCTTGCAGCTGCTGGTGGAGGAGGCGGTGCACGCAGGCATCGAACAGGTGGGTATCGTGGTCAATCCCGAATCGGAAGCAGGCATCCGCGCTTACTTCGGTGCGCTCACCGAAGAAGAAGCCAGCTGGGGCAACGACAAGCAGTTGCTTTTTGAGCAGGCGGAGCATCTGCAGTCGCTGGGCGAGCGCATCGTGACTATCGTGCAACGGGAGCCTCTGGGACTGGGGCACGCTGTTTACCTCGCCAGAGAGTTCGTGGGCGAGGAACCTTTCGTGATGTACCTGGGCGACCATGTATTGCTCTCCCACACGGAGAAAAACTGCACCCAGCAGGTGCTGGAGATTTATGCACAGACGGGTGGTACCCTCTCTGCCGTACGTCGCACCCCGGAGGAACGTGTGCCTCTGTACGGCACACTGGCAGGAGAGCCTCTGCCTGATGTAGCGCACGCCCTGCACGTGACCGCTATGATCGAGAAGCCCTCTATCGAGCAGGCACGTGCCTCCCTGCGAATGTGCACACTGCCCGAAGGGATATACTACTGCTTCTTTGGGATTAACCTTTTCACCCCGGAAATCTTCGAGTGCCTGGAGCACACCATCACCGAAGGGCACACCATGAAAGGGGAGTTCCAGCTCACCACCGCACAGCAGATGCTGGTGGAGCGAGGCAGCTACTACGCCTGCGAGATACAGGGCGAGGCGCTGGACATCGGCATCCCCCAGGGTTATCTGGAAGCACAAGTAGCGCTGGGACTGGCGGGTACATATGGCGACGCCCTGCGCCGATGGATGCGCGAGCGCGGAGGCTGTGGCGAGTGAAAGCGAAGGTTCTGCTTTCGTGGTCCACCGGCAAGGACAGTGCGTGGACGCTGCATGTGCTGCGCCAGAGCGGGGAGTGGCACATTGCAGGGTTGGTCACCACCGTGAACACCGCTTTCGGCAGGGTTTCTATGCATGGCGTGCGCGAAGAGTTGCTGGAACAGCAGGCTCAAGCGGCGGGGATACCCCTGTGGAAAGTACCTATCCCCTACCCCTGCCCGAACGAGGTGTACGAGTCTGCCATGAGAGAGCTGATTCTGCGAGCAAAAGAGGCAGGAGTGACCCACTTCGCCTTCGGCGACCTCTTTTTGCAAGATGTACGCGACTACCGCGAACGCCAGCTGGCAGGCACGGGCATCACCCCTGTATTTCCCCTGTGGGGCATCAACACCACCGAACTGGCGCACGATATGATTGCTTCTGGCTTACGCGCGATATTGACCTGCGTAGACCCCAGACAGATACCAGCCTCCTTCATCGGGCACGAGTTTGACGAAGCATTCCTGACAAAGCTCCCTCCCTCCGCCGACTCCTGTGGCGAGAACGGCGAATACCACACCTTCTGTTACGATGGCCCGATGTTTGCTCAACCCGTCCCTGTGCGTACCGGCGAAGTGGTAGAAAGGGATGGGTTTGTGTACGTGGATGTGTTTCTGTAGCTTGAGGTGAGCCAGAGTGGTATAATGAGAATAGTCTACAGGCACCGAACCTGTGTCAGGGTGTGCATCCGCCTGGGCGAGGTGATATATTGTGGCGCGAACAGCGAGAGAGAATCGTAGACGATTACTTGAGTCCGAACTGGAGCGCTGGATAAAGCTTTTGATAGAACACGAAAACCCACAACGCATCCTTCTGTTCGGTTCTCTGGTCAATGGCGATGTCGAGGAGTGGTCAGATATCGACCTGGTTGTTGTGAAAGAAACGCAGCTACGTTTCCTCGATAGAACACGGGAGATACTGCGCCTGTTGAATCCACGAGTTGGGGTGGATATACTGGTGTATACACCGGAGGAATTCGACAAGTTAGTGCAGCAGCGCACCTTTGTCAGACACGAGATTGTAGAAAAAGGGAAGGTGCTCTATGAGCGCCCCAGCTGAACAATGGTTGTCTTTCGCGAGAGGCGACCTGCGTATGGCAGAACTGGCAATGACAGAAAGTATCTACCATCAGGTTTGTTTTCACTCACAACAATGTGTCGGGAAGGCTATCAAGGCTCTACTCTCACTGCAAGGGCAGCCCGTTCCGCGCACGCATCGTCTCATAGACCTGCTGCAGGTTGTCGCATTTCGCCCTAACCCGCTGGAACACCTTGCTGCGGATATCAAGCTGCTGGACCGGTACTATATTCCCACCCGCTATCCTGATGCACTGCCAGGCACCTTGCCCGAAGGTTTACCGAACGTATCTGACGCTCAGGAAGCGATGAACATTGCACGTAGCAGCCTGGAAAAAGTCACTCTTTTTCTGCAAAGGCGGGGAGAGGAATAGTTTACATTCTCTCCGGTGCAGACACTCCCAGCAATCCCAGCACGTTCCTTAACACAATGCGCGTGGCATCTACCAGCACCAGACGGGCGCGGGTGACCTGCTCCTCTTCCCCGACCACACGGCAAGTATCGTAGAACTTGTGGAAGGCGTCGGCGACCTCCATGCTGTAGCGCGTGAGCCGATGGGGTGCACGCCCGGTGGCTGCTTCCAGCACCTCTTCGGGAAACTCATCCAGCTTCTTCATCAGCGCGATTTCGTTTTCGTGCTGCAGGGGCGAGAGGTCTGTCTCTGCTGCCGAAGGAACCGTCCACCCCTGCTCGGCGGCGACGCGCAACATACTGCAGATACGAGCGTGCGCGTACTGTACGTAGTACACGGGGTTCTCACTGCTCTCCTTTTTCGCCAGCTCCAGGTCGAAGTCCAGAGGGCTGTCGTGCGAGCGCATCAGGAAAAAGAACCGCGCCGCGTCCCTGCCCACCTCGTCCAGCACGTCGCGCAGCGTCACCACGTTGCCCGCACGCTTGGACATGCGCACCAGGTCGCCGCCCTTGAACAGGCGCACAATCTGATAGATGAGCACCTCGAAGTTCTCGACCGGATATCCCAGCGCCGCTACCGCCGCTTTCGTGCGGGCAATGTAGCCATGATGGTCAGGACCCCAGATGTCTATCAGGTAATCAAAGCCCCGGTCGAACTTGTTCTTGTGGTAGGCGGCATCGGCGGCGATGTAGGTGGGCTGTCCATTGTTGCGCACCAGCACGCGGTCTTTGTCGTCGCCAAAAGCGGTAGAGCGCAGCCAGATTGCGCCGTCGTGTTCGTAGGCGTAGCCACGCTCTTTCAGCTCGCGGATGGCAGCTTCTACTTGCCCGCTGGTGTGCAGGCTGTTCTCGCTAAACCAGACATCAAACACCACACCGAAATCGGCTAAATCCTGCTGTTGCTGGCGTTTCATCGCCTCTTCCGCATAGGCGCGGAACCGCTCCAGCACCGTCTCTTCGTCCCCCTCCGCCAGATGCGCTCCTTCCTTCTCCAGCAGTTCGCGAGCAATGTCCACCAGGTACTCGCCCGCATAGCCGTCTTCAGGCAGTTCGATATCCTCGCCGAGCAGCTGCCGGTAGCGCACCACCAGCGATCGGGCAAAATGCTGCATCTGCAGGGAGTTGGTGGCGTCGTTCACGTAGAACTCGCGGGTCACCCGATAGCCCACCGCATCGAGCAGGTTCGCCAGCACGTCGCCGATTGCGCCCCCGCGTCCGTGCGCCACGGTAATCGGTCCGTTGGGATTTGCGCTCACGAACTCCACGTTTACCCGCTTGCCCTGCCCCACGTTCCACCTGCCATAGGCGTCGCCCAGCCGCTGAATCTCGCGTATCACCTCATGGAGCCACTGGGGATGCAGCGTGAAGTTGATGAAACCGTTGCCCGCTACCTCTACCCTGTATACCAGGCGGTCCTCGGGCAGGTGCTTGACGAGGGTTTCTGCAATCTCACGGGGCGGACGCTTGAGCTCGCGGGTGAGCAACATCGCCACGTTGGTGGCGAAGTCGCCGAACTCCTTCACGCGAGGCGGTTCCACCGAGACTTCGGGCAACCGGGTGATCGGCAGATCGCCCGCTTCTTTCGCCCGTTGCAAAGCCTGTTCTATCAGCGCAACCACTCGTTCCTTTGCCACGATGCACTACCCCTTTCGACGCGGTTTGACCCCTGCCTGTGTTCGTCTTCCTAAGCCGGCGTTAACTCCATGCCGTAGGCGTATTCGTCCACCGTGCGCACGGCGAAGTCGTCCCCGCGGCGCAGCGCCTCCAGCGCTTTGAGCAGAGCGCGCGCGGTATCCAGCGAGGTGAGGCAGGGGATGCCCTGTTCCACACTGGCACGGCGGATAATCAACCCCTCGCGCTCAATCTGGCGGTCGCGGGTCAGGGTGTTGATCAACAGGTCTACCTTGCGTCCGCGAATCAGGTCTAACAGGTTGGGCGAGCCGCCTTCGCTGATTTTGTACACCGGCGTCGCTTCCAGCCCGTGCTCCTGCAAGAAACGTGCGGTGCCACGTGTGGCGTACACCTGAAATCCCAGTGCGATAAACTCCTCCACGATAGGCAACGCCTCGTGCTTGTCGGGGTCAGCGATAGTAACCAGCAGGTTACCTCTTGCCGGGCACTGGATGCCCGCTGCGACCATCGCTTTATAGAGCGCGCGTGAGTAGTCGGTATCCACGCCCATCACCTCGCCGGTGGATTTCATCTCCGGTCCCAGGATGGGGTCTACCTGAGTCAGTTTCAGGAAGGAGAACACCGGCGCTTTGACCGCAATGAGCGGCGTCGGCTCTGCTAAACCCGACCCGTAGCCCAGCTCGCGCAGAGCCTCGCCCATCGCGGTGCGCGTCGCCAGCTGCACCATCGGGATATTGGTGATTTTGGACAGGTAGGGCACGGTACGGCTGGCGCGTGGGTTCGCCTCCAGCACGTAGGCGGTCTCGTTCTCCACCACAAACTGGATGTTCATGATGCCATGCACATCCAGGGCACGCGCGAGGGCAATGGCGGTATCCACAATCTGCTGCTGCACATGGCGCGAGAGGGTCTGCGGCGGGTATACCGCCATACTATCTCCGGAGTGCACGCCCGCTCGTTCGATGTGCTCCATGATTCCGGGCACGAGGCAATCCACCCCGTCGGCGATGACATCCACCTCCGCCTCTTTGCCCACGATATACTTGTCCACCAGAATAGGCGCTTTAGGCGATACATCTACCGCGTAGCGCATATAGTCGCGCAGCTCCGCTTCGCTGTACACAATCTCCATCGCGCGCCCGCCCAGCACGAAGGAAGGACGCACCAGCACGGGATAACCGATTTCGTCCGCCACCTGTATCGCCTGCTCCACCGATACCACCGCTCGCCCGGGCGGCTTGGGAATGCCCAGCTCGCGCAGGATACGCTCGAACTTATCGCGGTCTTCGGCGATATCGATGGACTCCGCCGACGTACCGAATATCTTTACTCCCGCGCGATGGAGCGGCAACGCCAGGTTGATGGCGGTTTGCCCGCCGAACTGCACAATGACTCCATCTGCGTTCTCCCGCTCCAGTACATTGAGCACATCTTCCAGGGTGAGGGGTTCAAAGTACAGGCAGTCCGAGGTATCAAAGTCAGTGGACACCGTTTCGGGGTTATTGTTCACAACAACTGCACGGTAGCCTGTTTCCTGTAACGCCCACACGCAGTGCACCGTGCAGTAATCGAACTCGATACCCTGTCCTATCCGAATCGGTCCCGACCCGATGACGACAACCGTGCCTCTGGTGTTGTGGTTCATGCGCCTCCTCCGTGTATGCTCACTGTATTATAGCCGATGAACAGCGCGGTTGTCAAAGTGCGGGGGGTGTTCGATTTCGGCATGCCTTCGCACCACCTCGGCGAGACAGGAGACGAAGTGGCACGCCATCTGGTAGGGTATTTCTCGAACAGTCTCGCTTTGACTGGACATTTTGCGCAAAGGGTGCTAATGTATAACTAACCATACATCCCTCGTGAGCGAAAGGAGCAAACAAGGTAAGCCTCAAAGTGGGTACCACAAGGTGCACATCTGCCCTGAAGACGCCGGATACCGGAAAACGAGAGGATTCCTCCCGTATAGGCTGAGGTATTACCCGGAATAGAAGGAGGTGCTGACAATGAGATGCACGACACTTTGGACATGGGCGGGCTGCCTCGGGCTGCTGTGCTTGATGCCCCTGCACGCCGAAGCACAGAAGGAGCCCGTTCCAGAACAACCAGACTTGCGTCCCTACCTGCTCACCGAACCGCGCGTGCTGTTTACCCTCCGGTGGGGAACAGGCAAAGGCGAACTCCCGGAACCCCTTGAGCCGGGAGACTGGTATGGAACCCTCCGCCCGCACATAGCTTCCGACGGTAGCATCTATATCGGTCTCAGGCAGTTTGACCGGCAGGGCAAGCTAATCAGGAGGGTAACCCTGCAACAAGACCCCGCGAATGCAATAGAGACCTGGCAGGGGAGTTTTTTAGTGGTTGACCCCCAAAGCAGGATAGTGGTGTACCTCTACGGACTTGGCAGGGAAGCCCTGCAGATATATGGGCGAGACGGGAAACGGCTCAAGAAGGCAGATGCGCTGCTGCAGCAGGCGATACAGCAGGCGCTGACTTTAAGAGCAGACCGCACTCTAGATGTTTTTAGATTGGGTTCTGGGCTGAAATGCCTGCCCGACGGTCGTGTCATTGTGGGAGACGGGTATCGTGTAGACCTCACTACAGGCGCCGTAGACAAGGTTCCTGAACAGAGCAAGGTACCGCTGATCAACCTGCACCGGGGATATCTGTACGAGGTTGGCATAGCCGACCCCGGCGTGCCCGGCAAGAAGTGGTACGTCTACACGACGGGCGAGGTACATTACAGCGAAGTGGACTGGAACGAGGGCACACGCTACAGGATTACGGTGTATGACGACAAGGGGAGGCTACAGCGCCAACTGTTACTGCCGAGTGGGGAACTGAGTGAGGTAGAGAAACTGTTACCTTTCCACGCCACGTTATTGGTGGATGGCAGAGGGCATTTTTACCTGACTCTGTTCCCCCGTGTGGTGTACGATGTTCCGGTGTCCAAGCAGGAGTACCAGCGCTACGTTGGAGTAGTAGAGTATGACCGGGAAGGGCGGTTCGTCGGGCTCCGTGCTATTTGCGAGGCGTTCAGCGCATGGAATGTCTCTGTAGACAGGGACGGTAACGTTTACTGGTTGTCGCCGGGGAAGGAGGGCGTGAAGGTGATGATGGCTCCCGTGCCCCAAAGCACTCGCTGATTCTTCTCGGCAGGACGAGGCGTGATATCCTGCAGGCGTGGTGTGGTTTGGACATCGCCAAACAGGCACTGGAAGCACAGGTGCGCTACGACCGCACCAGACGGCTGGTGACTATTCGGGCATGGGCACAGTAATGCTGGGAAGTTGGAGTATAGGAACAAAGAGGGGACGTAGCGCAGCTACATCCCCCTGCCCATCGCCTGCGCGATGGCGCGTACCTCCACCATCAGCTGCTGGAAATTGTCGAAGGTGAGCGATTGCGCACCGTCTTTCAATGCCTGCTCAGGATGTGGATGCACCTCGATAATCAGCCCATCTGCTCCGGCGGCGATGGCAGCACGGCTCATGGCGGTCACCAGAGTCCATTTGCCTGTGCCCTGGCTGGGGTCTACAATCACCGGCAGATGCGATTCTTGCTTGACCACAGCCACTGCGGACAGGTCTAACGTGTTGCGTGTGGCGGTTTCGAAGGTGCGGATGCCGCGCTCGCACAGCACCACGTTCTCGTTTCCGCCCTTCATGATGTATTCCGCCGCCATCAGCCATTCCTCGATTCGCGCCCACATGCCTCGCTTCAGCAGCACGGGGTGGCGCGTCTTGCCTACCTCGCGCAGCAGGTCGTAGTTCTGCATGTTGCGCGTGCCGATTTGCAGCATATCCGCATACTGACATACCAGCTCCACGTTGCGCGGGTCCATCACTTCGGTGACCACCGGTAAGCCCGTCTGCTTGCGCGCTTCCGCCAGTATTTTCAGCCCTTCCACACCTAGCCCTTGGAACGAGTAGGGCGAGGTGCTGGGCTTGTACGCACCGCCGCGCAACATGTGTGCCCCCGCCTGCTTCACCGCGTGGGCGGTGGAGAGCGTCTGCTCCGGCGTCTCCACCGTGCACGGACCCGCCATGATGCATACCTGTCCTCCGCCAACAGGCACCTTATCAGCAACCTTTACCACCGTGCCTTCCGGTCGGTACGCTTTCGCCGCCAGCTTGTACGGGGCAAGGATGGTAATGACCTGCTCCACAAACGGCAGAGCCTGGAACTGTTCTACCAGGTTCGGCTTCTCCTCTTCGGGCACGCCGACCGCCCCAATCACTATCTTCTCCACGCCGTAGATAGGATGCGCCTGATAGCCTCCGCTTTCCAGCTTGGAGGTGATGATTTCTATCTGTTCCGGGGTGGCGCTTTTGTCCAGAACGATAATCATGCCTGCAGAACCTCCTCTAACGCACAGATGAACCTTTCGTTTTCCTCGGGCTTACCGGTAGTGATGCGCAGGTAGGTGGGCAAGCCGAAGATGTGCCCCGTACGCACAATCACGCCTTTGCGCAATAACGCCTGAAACACGGGCTGGCTATCACGTCCCAGGTCTACCATCACGCAGTTCGCCTCGCTGCGCACGTAGGTCAAGCCCATCCGCTCGAAGTGCCGGTAGAAATATTCCAGCCCCTGTCGGTTCAGCTCCACCGCCTGACGCAGGTGCTCTTGATCCTGTAGAGCCGCCAGAGCCGCAGCCTGTGCGACGCTGTTTACATTGAACGGCTCACGCACGCGGTTCATCGCGTCGATGATGTCTGCCCGGGCGATGGCGTAGCCCACCCGAAGCCCTGCCAGCGCGTACGCCTTCGAGAAGGTACGCAAGATGATGACGGGACGCCCCTCGCGCACATAACGCAGCGTGTCGGGGTAGTCCGGGCGCGAAACGTACTCCTGATATGCCTGGTCCCACACCACCACCACATGTTGCGGCAGGGCGTTCATGAACGCTTCCACCTCGTCGGCGGTCACGATAGTGCCTGTCGGGTTGTTCGGGTTGGCAATGAAGATGAGCTTGGTGCGCTGGTTTACGCGCTGCAGAATGGCTGGCAGGTCGAAACGATGCTCCCGCAGGGGCACGAGATGCAACGGTGCGTTGTTCAATTTCGCTGCCGCCTCGTAGCGCACAAAGGAGGGGTGTCCCGTAATCACCTCGTCGCCGGGCATCAGGAAGGTCAAACCAATGTAGTGTATCAGTTCATCCGAGCCGTTGCCGAAGAGCAGGCACTCCGGCGGCACCTGCACGTGCTTCGCCACCGCCTGCCGCAGTTCGAAGCAGCTACCATCGGGATACAGGTTGACCGATTGCATCGCCCGCATCGCCGCCTCGATGGCGCGCGGCGAGGGACCAAGCGGGTTCTCGTTGGATGCCAGCTTGACCACATCCGTCAACCCCAGCTCGCGCTTCACCTCCTCAATCGGTTTGCCGGGGCTGTAAGGCTCCAGTTCCAGAACGTTCGGGCGTATCACAGTCGTACTCATCCTCTCTCTCCTGACCACAGAGGCAAACACAGGCAGGACACCGCACCGGCAGTGCCCTGCCCCTCCTGCCCGTGAATCGTGCCGTCGTGGCTATCCGGGGGTGCCTTCCACGTCGCCGACACGCACCTCGACGGCGGCGCGCTCTTCTACGCGGTCGATGCGTCCGTCGCGGATCCACACGATGCGGTCGGAGACGTCCACCATCTTGAGGTCGTGCGTGGCGGAAATAATGGTCACGCCCTGCTCTTTGTTCAGCTGGCGCAGCAGTTCGATAATCTCTTTACCCGTGCGCAGGTCCAGGTTGCCCGTTGGCTCGTCCGCCAGAATGATTTGCGGATTGTTCGCCAGGGCACGTGCAATCGCCACACGCTGCTGCTGACCACCGGACAGCTCGTTGGGTTTGTGGTGCAGTCGCTCGCCCAACCCCACCAGCTTCAGCAGTTCGATGCCCCGATCAATGGCTTCATCGGTAGACAAGCCACCGAAAATCATCGGCAGCATCACGTTCTCCAGCGCGGTCATCACCGGGATCAGGTTGAACGTCTGGAAGATATAGCCGATGGTGCGGCAGCGCAAGAACGCCAGCTCCTGGGCATCCAGCTGCGCCATGTCCACGTCGTTAATGAACACCGAACCGCTGGTGGGTTTGTCCAGTCCACCAATCATGTTAAACAGCGTGGACTTGCCAGAGCCGGAGGGTCCCATGATAGAGAGGTACTCTCCGCGCACAATATCCAGCGTAACGCCGTTGAGCGCACGCACCACCTGCGTGCCCATCATGTACTCTTTCACCACGTCTTTGCACCGCACGATATACTCGGTGCCGGTAGCAGCAGTTTGATTGGTCTGTGGCTGAACCGCCATCGATGCACCCCCTTGTTAGACTTCCACGCGCAGTGCGGCAGCTGCGGGCATCCGCGCCGCCACCTGTGCAGGGATAATGGTGGCAATCACTGAAAGCAGTGTGCCGATGACTATAGAGAGGAGGAGATACAGAAACACCTCCCCCGGAGAAATCCAGCTGAACACCTTGAAGCCTTCGCTGAACAGCTTGATGAGCACCACCGCAAAGACCCCCAGAAACCATCCGATAACCGAGGCAATAAGGCCTACCAGAGCCGACTCGATAAAGAACAGCTCCACGATGAAGATGTCATACGCGCCCAGACACTTCATCGTGCCGATCTCCTTGTATCGCTCGGTGACGGACATCAACATCGCGTTCGTGATACCCACCAGACAGACCAGCAGGCTCATAATCACCAGCCACGTCATGCGGTACTTTTCGGAGGGGTCGGTAATCGCCCCCGAGTTGCGTTGAATCATCATCGCCGTCAACACGGAGACGAGGAATGCAATACCCAACACAGTGCCCGCTGCGGTAATCACTGAGCGCCAGAAGCGGATACGGACGCTTTGCATACTGATGTGGAAAGCCACCCGAAACGGTAGTTGCAAGCGTTCTACCTGACGTCCCTCTTTCCTCATGCCTTCTTCTTTCCTCCCCGTTTGAACGCCACCAGTCTGCGGTCTGCTAACATCTTCAAAAACATGCTCACCGATGCTTCCACCTCGCGACGGCTCATGCGCGTGCGCTTACACATCTGTTGCACAATGGACTCCACGGTATGCTCGCCGTCGCACAGTTCCCACACAGCCGCTCCTATCTCATCCAGCTGAATGTGGCGCACCGGCGGTAGACGAAATGCCAGTATCGCCCACCGTATGAGCAGGCTACGCTGCTCGACCGGCACTTTGAGCAACAACTCCCCGTCCCCGGTACGCTCCCACTCCAGCAGCGGGTTGCGTATCGGAATGGCGGTTAGCGCCTCCTGCCGGGATAATACCGGCTTCGGCTTTACCGCCGGGATGAATTTGCCAACAAACTCTCGAACGCCCATTCTTTTCTACAGCACGGTTTCAATGGCACTGCACAGACTGCACAACCTGCTGTAGCAGCTCCTCTGTCCCCCGCTCCACGCGCACCGAGTAGATGCGGTTGCCTGGCTCACAGTGCCATACCACACCCACTATCCCCTCCGGTCGGCGCAGAACCCATCGCTCGACCTTTCGGCGCAACCACACCGTTGGCGCGCGGCGAAACCCCTTCAGCTGCACAGCGGGATGCCCGTCCACTTCGCTCAGCGTATGCTGCGCCCTGAAGCGCTTCCACTCCGTTGCCTGCAGCGCCCACTCTTCCAGCGTCCAGCGTTTCAAGGTCACATCCGCCAGTCCCCACCGCTCCACACACACCTCCGTATAGCGGTGGCGGAACTGCAGCATCAGGTAACCCGACATCACCTGCGACTTCACCAGAGCGAACCGCTCCGGCAGTCGGACTACCAGTCCCAACAGCGCCCACGTCCACCAACCGTCTTCGGAGTGGTCCTGCAGGGTGTCCAGCAGCTGGTTGGCGACGTTCACCACTGCATCGTCCCTGTCACCGCTCACCTGCGCAATGACCACTCGACGGCACTGCGGACATTGTCGGATGAATCCGCGCACCTTGCGGTCGGCGCGGTAGTTGAACTCCAGCGCGTCTTTCCAGTCTTCCGATGGCTTGATGCGTCCGGTAAAAGGCACTTTGCGCTTCTTCGCCTGGCGTTCCACCAGATTCAGGTAGTTATCCAGTCGCTTCCGAACGTCTACTTTCTTCCTCGCCTGCGCCCAGCGCACTTCAGCGACCAGACTGCCCGGCGAATCGATGCGCAAATACCCCTCCTTCGCATCGCCCTGAAATCCGGTTACGCTCCAATCGGGAGGTACCCGCAGGCTGACTCCCTGCCATCCCACTATCTGCTCCGGTGCCAGCCCGTATTTCACGCTATGCTCAGTCCTCGTCGCCTACGACTGCTGCTCGGTGCTCTTCTCGGTTTTTGCCGGTGCGGGATGCGCCGGTTCGTCATCCAGCACCTCGGAGGTGGCTTTTTTGAACTCGCGCAGGCTCTCGCCTACCGAGCGTGCCAGCTCCGGCAGTCGGCGTGCTCCGAACAGCACGACGATGATGACGATAATCGGTAACGCTTCCTGCCAGCCGAAATACATCTGGATTACCTCACTCATCGAAACTCCTCCACAGCACTTCTGTGCCCCACCTCTATTCTATCACAATCAGTAGGGTAAATACGACACCGATTTGCCGATGATGGCGAGGGCGATTGCCGCCATGCCGATAAGCCCCATGCCGCAGGAGAAGCCCGCCAGCAGCACAGGCGCCCACATCCGCCACTGCTCGCTACCGAAGCGCCGTGCAAAGTAACGATGCCCTAAAATGGTGCCAATGAGCATCGGTATCGTATTGTGAGGTAGCGCGCCGATACCGCCCACGAAACCGTAGTAGAAGAGCAAGGGCAGCTTCAGCGCGGAGAAGATGGCGAACAGCGCCAGTCCGCCTGTGAACCCACCGATGATGTAGTCTGTGCGCAATGCCCGTAGCAACCACTGTCCGGTGCTGCTGTCCTTCAGGTTAATCTGCTGCCAGAGCGCGTTCATCTGCGCATGCAGAGGCCAGAACTTCTGCGCGTACGGATACTGCGCGGAAGGTATCTGGCTGGTATGCCAGAAGAACGCCCAGAACAGGAAACTCGCCAGCAGCACCACCGGCAGCATGAACGCTTCGGCGTACAGGATGCTAGTGAAGCGGGTGCCTGTCAGTTCTACCTCGCGGAAGCGCTGTGCCGCCCAGCCATGGTCCGCCAGAGGCATGGGGGCATACCAGATGTCCACCTTATCGTAACCGGTCTTCAGGATGGTGGCTTCGCGCAGGTAGGGGAAGCTGACGCCCTGACCGGTGAGAGCGATCATACGCGCCGAAATGTAGGAGTTAATCGGCGTCCACACCAGCCCGAAGAAGATAAATATCCACAGCGGGAAGCCCGGTACCAGCTGATGGGCGATGGTAATCACGCCAATCGTCGCAATCAGCCACGCGCCGATGGCGATGTACACCGTGCTCGCTTTGTCGCCGCGTCCGACGGGAATCTGCGAGAAGCTGCCCCGATTGGCTATCAGCTGCTTGCGCAAAATGAGCACGCGCACAACGGCGACGATACCGATGAACGCCACCGCCAGCTGCACGCCGATACCCACGCTCAGCCAGAAGTTCATGTTCACCGTGAGCGAGGTCTGGATGGTGCTCATGCCCGGATACCAGTCGGGAAGCAGCCCCATCCGCTGCAGAATCGGGTTGGTGAACACCTGGCACAGGATGCTGGCGGTTGCGCTACCAATAACAATCGGCGCGGGGATGACAAAGCCCGTGAGCACCAGCCCCAGGTCGCCCGACAAGCCGGTGAGTGCGGCTGGCAGAATATGTTCGGTGTTGGGCACCAGGTCGAAGAAGGGGATCGGGATGAGCATGAACGCCTTGCCGAACAGCACGCTGGTGAAGATGGGTATCGCCAGGTAGAAGAAGCCGTATACCAGCCCGATGACCGCGCCGGTGGAGAACACACGCCAGCGCCAGGACTCCTCTTTGCGTCCTGCTTCCGCCAGAGCGGTCGCGCCCGAAGCGGCAACCGGCGCCATCGGGAAGGGGAGACGCTCCACATCATTGGTAATGCGGAAGAGCGTATAGCCCAGCCCCATCCACATCATGCGCCCGAAGATTTCGTTGGTAATCAGCAGCACAATCGGGATGAGCCAGTCACGATGGAAAAAGGTGCGATGCAGAATCGCCAGGCTATCCGGGCGAGGCACCGCCCACTTCGGTATCTGGTCGGCTATCGGCGTCGCGGGAGGCGACTGGATGAAATACTGGTTCCATATCAGCCAGCCAAACGGACCGCCCGACAGACCGATTCCACCGGACATCAGCACCGTTAGCGAAGACGCCACGTAGAACAGGATGTAAATCTCCTGCTTTTTCAGAGGCGCGAACGAACGGCGAGCGACCTCGGCGAACAGCACGATGGTGACCCACTGTGCCGCGGGACCCAGACCCTGTCCGGCAACCAGCCCGAGGTACAGCGCGCCGGGCAACATGATGAAGGCGATAAACAGGGTACCAATCGCCGTGCGGACGGTAAACCCTTCTTCAAAACGTTGCCCCGCTTCTATAGATTGTGTTTCCGCCGTTTCACGCGCTAAGGCGATTTCATCCCGGATTGCCAACGGTTTGAACCCTCCTTCGAGTTTTGTGTGCCGCACTCAGCGTATCGCTTGTTGAACAGGACAAGTTTACCCTCTCACCCATTCGGTCACCCGTAACAGCAAACCAGCTGCCACCACACCCAGAAACATCCACAGGCTCAGCCTACGCCAGCGTCCCGTGCGTGGAGACAACGGCAGCACAAAGTGCGCCCACAACATCGCTATCAGAGCTACCCAGAACGGTAGGACCAGCGGATGGTAGCTTATTGCTTTCGCCCACTCGCCATGCACCAGCGCACAGGTCGCCCGCGTCATGCCGCATGTCGGACACGGTTTACCCGTGAGCACTCGAAAGGTACACAAGACCGGCGCATGTTCCACATACGGTTGCAGCAAATATGCCGCTGCTCCCATCATTCCCAACATCGCCACCAGGAGCAATGCCCGCCACATCCCTGGCCTCAGCCCACCTCACTGCAACCGCCACATCGATCTGAAGGCTGCAAACCACGCCAGCATACCTAACACCCAGAGCACCAGCGACACAATGCCCAGAATAAACCCCGCCTGTGCCAAACCGCGCCCCTCTACCGGAGCCAAACCCTGATCGATGAGGTTCATCTCTTGCTTTCCGAGAATAATCGCCGGAATACCCAGCAACCCACAGCACAGCAACCCCACTATCCCCAGCACCAGCGCAGTAGTGGCTCTGCTGCTTGGTCCTCCGCCAGTCATCGCAGGAGGTTGCCGGTAAGCATCGCCGGGCGGCACCGCCTGGCTCGGAAACAGATGGCTCAGCTCCGGCAGCAGACTCGCCCGGATCTGCGTGCCGGTGTACTCGTCCTCCAGCGTCGTGTTGGGCGCAATACGCCCTTCCCTGACCCACTGCTGCAGGGTAGCGATGTCCGCTGGACCGTAGCGGTTGCCATCCTGTGCAATCACATAGTAGCCCATCTCATCTCCTCCCGGAGCGCATGTCCTCCTTACAGCCTACGCTCCCGTCGCCGGTTGCGTACTGGGCACGCCCGCAGCCTGTCGTCCGTCGGTCTTTTGCAGGTAGCGCTCGCGCTCCTCCTGGCGCAGCGTCCGCCAGATCAGGAATTGCTTGCGCAGGGTGTTCAGGAAGCGACGATTCACGCGCTTCCAGTTGGCGATGTCACCGCTGAGGCGTGTCAGCGTCAGGTGCAGATCGTACACATCGGGCATATCCGTCGGGGTGGCTTCTATCTCCACGTTCTGGCTCACACCCAGGTCAAACGGTGCCACCCATGCGGTGCAGGTAATGCGGTATGCCGTACCGCCGTCGTGCTGGTACTCCTCCGCTTTCACCCCCTGCGTCACGAAGTCGCCAATGGAGTACTCCTCGTATGCCTGCAGCCATTCGCTGAGGAACGAGTTCAAGCCCGCTGCCTGCACGCGCGTTACCGAGAAGGGCATCGGGATACGCCACACATCGCCTTCGGGTTCCGGCACGCGCCAGGTGCGTTCTAGAGCGGGCGTCGCCACCTCCGATGCTTTGCGTGCGGGATAGATGGTAGACCCCAGCACCGTCGCCACCACAATGAGTGTGGAGACTACCGCCGCCATCGACGAGAAGTTCAGATACAACCCCGGCACGTTCAGCCAGACAATCACCTTCGCACTCAGCTGCCCCAGGAAGTACCCCCGTCACCGAGCCGATGATGGCGTACACCATCGCCTCTGCCAGGAACAGCAAACCGATGTGCGTCGGCGACAAGCCCAGCGAGGAGAAGATATGTATCTCCTTCACGCGCTCGTACACGCTGCTGAGCATCGTCTGCAACACAATCAACGCAGCAATCAGCACCGGGATCACGATGAACTCGATACCCCGTCCTGAGGTGGCTGCCAGCGTGGAGTAGCGCCATGTTCTGTCGCCCTGTCCTGCGTAGATGTTCAAGCCCAGGCGAGGCATCAGCTTGTCCAGCACCACGCGCACCTCATCGGGCGTGGCGAAGGAGATGGCGATGCTCCGAATCTCTCCACCGATGTTCATCAGCGTCTTGTAGGGGATATAGAAACAGGCATCCGGTTCGAGGTGCACGTATTCACGGAAACCTGCCTCACCAGCACCTGCTCCTTGCCGCTGCATCTTCTGCATCAGGATAAAGTCCACCGGTGTCAGCGGTTCACGGTCCAGGTCAGTAATCTGCTTGAACCTCTGGCTATCCAGAATACCAATGACCGTGTAGTCCACACCACTAAAGTTCACCTTCGCCTTGCCCACATCCTCAGGCTCGATGCGCAGTTGCTGCGCGATAGCCGTGGGCACGATCGCCACATAGCGGTCGCCCTCGCGGAACCACCGTCCTGCCAACAGCGCCTTCTGCGGCTGGGTGACGTCTGCTTCTGCGGGAGACAAGCCTACCGCCGCTTTGGCATCGTACTGGCGGTCGCCGCGTCGCAGGGTGAGGAACGATTGCTCACCGAACGCCGCACCGAAGAACCACGAACGAGGCGCCACCGCCCTGTCGCGGAACTCATCGTGCAGCAGGCGGTAAGCCGGTTCTTGCAGAGGCTCCCACAGTGCGGTGCGAATCATGATGCCGTTGTACAGCGGAGTGCCCGGCGCGGGAACTTTGTTAAAGCGCAACACGTTCACGATAGAGGTGAACGACAGCACGATAAAGGTAAGCAGGATGAGCGTGATGCTGGTCAGCAGCGTACGCGCCTTGCGCCGGCGCATGTTGGACACGCCCAGGTTGAACGCAGCAAACGCCACGCTCACCCGCCCGATGTCCGCACGGTGGACGCCGCTAATCTGGCGGTTCAGCTGCTTGAGTTGCTCCTCGAACTTGCCCGCCACCATGAAGGTCACCAGCAACGAAAGCGCGAGCATGATGAACGCCAGCAGCACCACAAACAAGTTACTCACCAGCTGGAATGCCGGGTGTATCTGGCTGAAGGCGAAGAATATCAGCAGGAAGATGATAAACGCCGTCAACAGCTGGCGCTTGAGGTCGCTGAAGCCGAACAGCAACCGCTCCATGAAGTAGGCAAAAGGCATCAGCAGGAACATATAGAAAATGACGCCGCGCACCACGTCGTTGGCGGTCGCTTGCACGTCGGGATAGGCGCGCGCTTCGTAGCCCCATGCCGCGCGGGCGTAGGAGTCGAAGGTGGCGTAGTCCCTGCGCTCCAGCGCAGCGCGCGCCTTGTCCAGGTGTTCCTTCGCGAGCCCATGTAGTTGCTCCAGACCTTCGTTGATGATGCGGAACTGGCGCAGACGGCTCATCCGCCACTCGTCCAGGTTCCACATGTCTTCTGCTACGCGCAGGGCGGTGTTGGCGATGGTTCCTCCACGCGCAATCAGGTCGCGCTCGGTCAGCTCGCGCTCGGAGAAGGTGCGTACCACAAAGCCCTGCGCCTCTTCTGCGCTACCTGCGACCAGATAGCCCTCGCCTTCCGGTTTTTGCTTGGTGGAGTTAATCAGCAGGAAGCGTGTGGCACCTGGTCCCACGCCCATCATTATCTTGATGCGCGAGCCCGGCTGCGCAAACACCACCGCCACGTCCTCCACGTAGGAGGTCAACGAGTAGTCCTGCACCGTCGCCAGCGTGTAACCGTACATGCGCGGCTGACCGTTGGTCTCCCCGTCCAGCACATCCATCGTGGTCAGCGCACGCAGCGCCTGCTGGTCTACCAGGTCATAAATAGAAGTAGGTACGCACCGGAAAACCACGATACGAGTGGTCTTGCGTCCAGTGGACATAGTGAAGTCGATGGCGTATTCGGATGCTCCCGTCACGCCCAGGTCGGGGGCGAACTCGATCTCACCCGTTTGCTCGTTCAGACGGTAGGCGGCAATGTTGGTCATCCTGTTCCAGCCGTAGGCGGTGATGGGCGGGATGCCGGGGAAACGGAAGTAGGCGTCCTCGCCGACCATCTGAATCATGTTGCCGCGCACGCCCATGAAGGTCTTGGTCGCATGGCGTACTACCGCCAGCGAACCGGGCACTGGCTGGTTGGGGATGAAGCTCTTGCGCGGGTCGAACAACACCACCTGTCCGTCCAGCGTGCCGAAACCGCCCTGCAAGCCCATCGTCTGGAAGTTGCCCGGTTCGGAGATGGGGAAGCGGGGTACATTCAGTTCGCCCGGCGCGTTGGTATCGTTCAAGATGTGGTACAGCAAACAGGCAATCAGCTTCGTCTGGCGAGCCACGTTCGCCACGTTCACCTTCTCCGGCGTGTCGAAAGGCGTGTCCACCAGCGCGCGCGAGTCGTCGGTAGTGCAGAAGGTCATGCCGTTCGCGCCCGACAGCGTGACCACCTCCGCGTCGAAGGCGAACTTGCCCGGCAGGTAGTTGCGCCAGTTCTTGCCCTCCACCGGGTTCACGCCATCGGCGAACGCCTTCTTGTGGTCAAAGCCAAGGATATAACCCACCTTCTCGGCGTTCTCACGGCAGATGCGCGCGGTGTCCGAGAAGCGGTTCTGCACGTCCTCGCGCATGTCGTAGAAATAGCCTTTATAGAACAGCCCAACCTGCCGCGACTTGCTGGAAAGGTCCAGCGACAGGAAGAGGTAGATGTCCAGCAGTTTCTTCTGCTTCGGTTTGATACCGACCGCCCCTATCAGCGAGTTCACCAGACGCTGACCGACGTTCGGTCGCTCCAGTTCGAACATGTGCCGGTCCATCCACTCGCGCACCCCCTGCAGGGAGAGGAAGTGCGCGCTGGTGGCGATGAACAGGATGGTGCGTTTGGGCGGATTGGCTTTGTAGGCGCGAGCGACCTCCAGCAGCCCGGCAAGACCACATGCGCTCTCCGCGCCCGGCGCGAGCGCAGGCACGACGGACATGGCGTCGTAGTATGCGGAGATGACGATAATCTGGTTCTTGAACTTGGGGTCCGTGCCTTCCAGCCAGCCTATAATATTGCGCGTGGTACGCCGCTCCCAGGGCATGTTACAGAACAGAGTGCCTTTTACCTCGCGCTGTTCGGCGGTAAGCGCAAGCAGTGGCGCAGCGTCGCTCTTGCGGATATAAAATCGTGGCACGGTGACCGGAATGCCGATAAACTTGGACTCCGCTTCGCCGCGCATGGTGGCGTTCGGTTCGATGAAGATAACCGCCTTGGCGCCCAGGCGCGGTGCGTTTAGCCAGTCGGTGCCACAGTTGAAGTCCACCAGCACGATACTGCCTTCCACGTTCTTCCCGCTGAAGTTGGGCAGTTTGCCGTCGCGTGCGTAGATGATGGGACCCGTGATGCCCTCCGGTGGCAGTTGCGAGGTGCGCACCAGGTTGGGCCACATCGCGTAGAGCGGGAACTCGCGGTTGCCCACGCGCAGTTTCGCCCCTTTGTCCACGGGAACGGTGACCGTGAATTCCTCCGTACTCACCCGCTGCAGTCCGATCTGGCGGAACTGCTCCTCGATCCACTTCGCCGCCTCTTCCGAGCCCGGATAGCCAGCGACACGAGAAGGATAGGAAGAGAGCTGATATACCGTCTGGCGGATTCTTTCGGAAGAGACCGCTCCTGCCAGACGCTTATAGGCATCTGCGACTTCCGGGGCCACCGAGGGCTGGCTCCATGCCGCCGCAGCGAGTATTGCCCACCACAGCAGGGGCATCCACGCCCGCATGAAACGCACCTTCATGTTCGTCACCTTCTCCGGCGTTTGGCTTTACCTTATGATAACATAACCTGAGGCGTGTGTGAAGGGGTTTCCCTTTTTCGCACATCAGCCCGCCGGTGATTTCGGCACAGGAGGTAGCGTTTCCTGCTTGCCCGTTTCACGCAGAAAAAGCAAATGGAAAACAAGCACCGCCCCTTTCACCGCTCGCAACCGAATTATTTTGCGGGTCCTTCTGCAAAGCGGTAGACAACATTTCCTATCAATTCGACAGGGGCCGCTGGTTACTACCAACTTCGAAGTCGTCCCCGAGCCTGCGACGATGGCGCTGTTCGGCTTAGGGCTGGCAGCAGTCGGCGGGCTGGTACGGCGCAAGAGGGGTTAGACCTCTCCCCCAGCCCCTCTCCTACGAGGAGAGGGGTGCTGTTGTCCCCCTTCCCTCACAGGGAAGGGGGACAGGGGGTTAGGTAGATAGAGCAATGATACCGATGGCTCGGCAGGAGCCTCTCCAAAGGGATGGTAAGCATCACGATGGACAAACCACAATGCGGTACACTACATCGGTGCGTAGAACATCACGGACATACGCTATCGCGACAATAAGGGATCGCAAGCCACGTCTGTCGACATTGTTGTCCATCGGCTCACGGTAGCAGCCGCGTCACGGTGCCCCTGCCCCATGCCTCCAGCCTGCGGAAACCTTCAGCGTACATCACGCCCGCGCTCAGCCCACGAAAGCGTCCCATCACGCGGATGAAGTCGGTAATGTCGATGTTATCGTGCTCCTTCAGCCACTTCACCTGGCTTTGATGGCATTCCATCATGGCGATTTTCTGCTCGATCACGGATGTGATGTCCACGTATTCGGTGGGGATGAAGCTCGCTCCCGCCAGGCTGTCCATGTAGTAGATAACGGGCAGACGCGGCGTAGGTGGGCTTTCGGTCTCCACATGGGGCAGCGTCGCCATGAAGGTGCTCACGAACACCAGTTCCGATACCACGCGATGGTCCATGTGATAGTCGTCCGGGTTGTGCGTGATGACCACATCAGGGCGCGCCTGGCGCACCATCTCGATAAATGCCATGCGCGTGGCGTGGTCGTGATAGATGAACTCGTCGGGGATGTCCATCCAGATGAGCTCCGCCCCGCACAGGTCGGCGGACGCTTTCGCCTCCTGATGGCGGATTTGACGCAGCTCTTCCGGTTTCAGCACGAAATGCCCCTGCTCGCCGTTGGTGGCGACGCAGAGGACCACCTCGTGCCCCTGCTGCCGGTAGCGCAGCAGCGTGCCCGCGCACAGAATCTCGATGTCGTCTGGATGTGCGCCTACCGCTAAAACACGCATAGAAAAGACCTCCCTTGAGTTATGTCAAGAGTGACGCAGTTGGAGATTGCTTTGCTCCTGCGTTGCTCGCAATGACACACATCAGCAAGGGGATGACTTCGGGTGCTGGCACGCCCTCCAAAGGACACGAAGAGTTTAGTAGCAAGAGCCTCACCCCCCCAAGCGAGGGAAAGAATCTGACCTGATATGCCCACCAAGATCCACACGATCCTCCCCCTCAATCCCCACGTCGTATGCGAACCATACTGGCAGTGATTACGGTAAAGGCACGAACCATCTCCGCCTGGTGCTTTCTCATAGCTTCTGAGACAATCTCTGCTTTTCGCGCTAGTGGCACTCCTGAGAGACGCACCAGCACCACACCATACGTATGCAGTCGCAAGCGGTAGACCAACTCCCCAAAGTCCTTATCAGCTGTCAGCAGCAAAGCAGGTTCCCGGTTCGCCATATGGAGCACAGTATGGTCATCCACGCCAGGTGCTACCTCTGCGACGGATACGACATGATGTCCGTCTTCCCTCAGACGCTCCACGATAGGGCGGTCTACACTTTCATCAGCCAGTAAGTTCATGCAACGGTCTCTGTAAGAGGATAAACCACATCGGCACGCAGCACGTCACGAGCATACGCTATCGCCGCGAGAACCGCTTCACGAGTCAGTTGGGGATGCGCCTCCAGGATTTGTTCTACACTTTCACCCTCCGCCAGCTTCTCCAGAATGAGTTCCACCGTAATCCGCGTGCCAGCGATGACCGGTTTGCCCATCATTATCTTTGGGTCGGAAACAATCCACTGCTTGTGCATACGCCTCACCCTATTGCCACGCTATCTCCATTCAGGCGTACCATAGCATAAACTGAAAGGCTTTTCAAGTAACGCCCCAAACAGCACAGCGCGAAATGCCCCTGCTGCCGGTAGCGCAGCAGCTTGCCCGCGCACAGAATCTCGATATCGTCTGGATGTGCACCTACCGCTAAAACACGCATGGAAAAGACCTCCCTCATGTTACTCTGTCTCTTCGATAAGCTGGCGGCAGGTTTGCAGGACAAACTCTGCCTTCTCCAGAGCATCTTGCGCGTCGTGCTCAAAGTACAGCTCTTCTGGGGGCAGGCGAAGTACTTCGTCCCCATAGAAGCTGCGTTCGCGTTCCGCCCCTAACGAACGCGAAATAGAAGCCATTCGCGGAATCTGTTCTGCAAAGTGTTCAGGGAATCGTGCGGCATACTGTCGCAGTATCGCCCCCACGTCATGGAGACGCGGCACCTCTACTCCAGCCCACCACAGCGCTGCCTTCAGAGCCAGTTCCACCACCTCCTGGCAACGGCGCACCACCAGGTTCCACACCCTCTGCTCGCACAGGTGACGCGCTTCTTCCAGTATCTTCCCAGCTCTTTGCAGATTGGCGCGCGCAGTGGTATGGTTGCTCACAACTCGATCACCTCCCCGGGCTGGAAGTCGGGCTTGAGGTCCCAGTAGCGCAGCTTGCCCAGTCTCTTGCGCTGGGCTCCCAGCTCTGCAAGGCGCGTTCTCAGGCGTTGCAGGATGTTGTGGAAGAAGCCGTCGCGGTCATACAGCAAGAGCGCGTCCTCCGTCATGTCCAGGTACGGCGGAATGGTGTACTGGGCTTCCTGCTCCGTTTTCAGCAGTTCTGAAAAATCAGAGTAGCACCCCTGTGCCCAGAGAACATCCAGTTCTGGCTGCAGCTGCTCCCGGATGGGCTCCAGCACGCTCTGTCTGGCGAAGATGCCCCTGGGCAAATCGCGGCAGATAACCAGCAGGTCGATGTCGGAGCCGCATGTTGCTTCCCCTCGCGCCACCGAGCCATACAGCACGACGGAGGTCAGGTTCTCGCCCAGCACCTGCCGCGCGACCTCTGCATACCGTTGCGCCAGCGAGCGCAGAACCTGATTGACGCGCTCTTGCTCCACCCTCCTCACCACCTACAACGCCGATGCCTCGTAGCGAACTTTCACCGGTTTGCCCGTCGCCGCCGATTCGTCGATGGCGTAGATGACCTCGTGCGTCCTCGCTGCGTCGTACAGGCTCACGTGGCTTTCTACGTTGTTGCGTACACAGTCCACGAAATGGTCTATCTCGCCGTGGAAGGGGTGATGCGTTACATCCCCGCTGTCGGGACGGATGGTGGGCACGGTCACCCAGTCGGTCTGCCCGGGCAACAGGTCTTTCGCCCAGATTCGGTTGTCACGCAGGGTCCCCCGCTCGCCCAGCAGGTCGATGTTAAAGGCATACGGACATCGGCAGTCCAGAATAGAAGACAATTTGCCGATCGCGCCGCCCTGGAAGCGCACCGCCGCCACCACGTTGGTATCGTATTCGTAGTTGGGGTCGGTGTTGTTGGAGTACGCCATCACCTCATCGATCTCATCCTGCACGAAGTAGCGGATGGCGTCTACCGCGTGGCATCCCGCGCTCAGGAAGGAGCTGCCCGCCACGCTCTTTTTCACGTTCCATTCGTACTGGCGGTAGTGCGGACCGATGTGGTGCCAGTAGTCCACCTCTGCGTAGAAGATGCGCCCGATGGCGTTCTGCTCCAGCAGGCGTTTGAGGCACATAAACTGCGGGTTCCAGTGCAACACGAAGCTCACCACCGTCTTCACGCCCGCTTTACGCACCGCCTTTACCATCTCGATAAGCTCCTCGCGGCTGTTGGCGACTGCCTTTTCAATCAGGATGTGTTTGCCTGCCTGCGCGGCAAGAATGGTCTCGCGCGGGTGGAGGTTAGGCGGTGTGCAGATGGAGACCAGATGCACGTTCGGGTCTGCCAGCGCCTGTTCGTAGTCGGTGTAAATCTTCGCGTTCACTGCGCCGGTAGTCTCTTTCAGGCGTTCCGCGCTCTCGCGGGTGCGGCTGCAGATGGCGACCACTTCCGTGTAAGGGTTGCGTTGATAGGCGCGCACATGCTCGGTAGATACCCAGCCCGCGCCGTGAACCAGCACGCCGTACTCTGCCATCGTGTGCGCCTCCTCAGCTCATGTGGATTTCCACATTGTCCGCCACGCCGCCCAGCAGGGTGTAGTCGGTGCGGGCAAGCTGCAGGATACTGCCGGGCACGTAGGTGTTGACGGGACCGTGCGCCACCAGCCGCGCGATGAACCTCTGCCACGACACTCCGCCGCCAAGGTCACCGTCCAGCCAGAAGGAGCGATGCTTCGCCCCCAAAATATCCGCAGGACCGATGGTATTGGCTTTGGGCGGAACCCACGACCAGTCGCCGCCGAAGGAATGCAGTGCGTTCTGCATGATGGTCATCGGATGCAGTTCCACCAGCCGTGCACCCGCCTGCTGGTACGCCTCCAGGTCATCGCCGAACTCATCGCCGAGGTGCGCCTCCCAGAAGGCAATATGCCCACACCAGCCGATGCCGCCATAGCACACATCCGCCCCACCCATATCTGCAATCATCTTGCTGTAGTCCTTGATGACATCGGTGGTGGGGAAGTGAATCTGCTTCTCGGGTGGGCGCAGCTCGGGGTCAATGCGCAGGAAGAAGCTCTCCCACATCGCCCGCTGGAAGGAGCCTTCCCAATCGCGCGGAGCGGTGTTGCCGTCCTGGTCGGCGTATTCGTCCATGTTGAAGGTATGCACGTGGTGCATGGGGATACGCAGACGGTTAATCATCTCCGCCGCGATAGGATACTGAGGCATGGGACCGACGGGGAAGATTCCCACAAATTGCCTGCCCTCGTCCAGCGCCTGCTTGATGCGAGTCACAATGTCGGTGGCGAAGGCGGCATAGAACTCCGCGCGGTCGTCTATTACGCGAATACGGAAATCGGGATTGGGGTGTTCGGTGATGCGTTCGCGAGGAATAGCTCGCACCCGGGCGCACACCTCTGCATCGCGAAACGGGATGAAGCGTGCCAGGTCATACTTGAACGACATGGTTCCTGCCCCCTTTCGGTGTGGTCAATGATGTTGGTTCGAGATTCGCGAGGGGTTTGGATTTTCCTGCAGTTATTCGCTCTCTCTGTTTGTCCTCCTCGCTATTTGCCACATCAGCAGCAAAGCCACCGCCATCACGCCCCATACCAGTCCCACCGATAGCGCAGGGTGCTGCGGTGCGATGCGGTCACCGAGAAACGCCATGCTCGCCCCGGTGGCGATACCCAGCCCGATGAAGGACTCGTGGAAGCCGCCATGCGTGCCCTTCTCCTCACTGCCCGCCATCGAGTAGAACAGCGAGGACTGGTAGAGCAAGCCAATGCTCAGCCCAAACAGCACCTGCGCCAGCACATGCACCGCCAGCGACGGCGCCAGTACCATACCCGCGAACCCCAGCATCGCCATCCCAAACGCGGCAAACAGCATGCCCGGACGGTAATGCCAGCCACTCCATCGGCGCAACAGGTCAAAAGCAAGCATCCGCACGTAGAACCACAGGCTGAACCAGCTGCTGGATGTGGCAAAGTTCACTCCAATGCGCTGTGCCACCACTGGGTTGTAGGTCACAATGACGTTAATCGCTACGTACGCCATCGGGTTCGCCAGCCAGCCCAGCAAGCGGAAAGCATGGCGTTGCTGGGGGGTGAGAACCACTCCTTCGGGGTCTACCACCGTATGATGCTCGTCGGGGATGCTATCGTAGTCGGGCAGCACGCGCCATACCAGGAACATGTTCCACAGGTACAGCGCCAGCGGCAGAGCAAACATCGCCCGCAAGCCGAACGCGCTCATCAACGGCGTGGTGATGAAGAAGGCGAAACCGCTCGCTCCCGACCAGCCGAGGTTGTACATGCCTACCAGATGCTGCACCCGATGCTGTGGCTCGCCGCGCGTGAGGGCCGCTTCAATGGCGGGCCAGATAAAGCCCTGAAAACCCGCTACCAGCACAATCGCGGTGACCATGTTCCACCCTTCGGGTAGCACCCAGCCTGCCAGAGCACCCACCGCCAGTCCAACCAGCCCCAGCTTCAGCGAGGCGCGGCAGCCGCGTTGTTCAATGACTCTGCCTCCCAGCACCGAACCGATCGCAGTGAGCACACCGATGGTGATTTGTGCCAGAGCAATGGTAGCGGGGTTCCATCCCAGCGCGCGCTGCGCGTAGAAGGGTTGACCGTACAGGATCATGGTGGTGGCGATAGACTGCCCCACCTGCACCGCCTGCAGATGCCATTTGGGAAGAGTTGTCGTTTGGGCGTTCATACATGCTGCGGTTTCGGCAAGAGGGAGGAGAAAGCCTTCCTCTCCCGAACCGCCACCCTCGGCACAAGCGATTCTATCTGCTCTCGCGTGCAGAAGCCCGCGCCGAATACCGCTGCGTTCGCCGCGCCAGCCGCTACTCCCCAGCGAAGCACGTCGGGGGGAGACATGCCCTGTATGATGGCGTACAACATCGCCGCCAGCATCGAGTCGCCAGAGCCGACCGCGCTCACGAACTCCACCTCCGGCGGCTGTGCAAACCACTCGCCTTCCACGCTGACCCACACCGCCCCCTGCTTGCCCAGCGTGACCACCACTGCCTCTATTCCTTTCGCGAGCAACCGATGCGCCATCTCCACCGCTTCATCTACGTCTGCCGGTTCGCGCCCAAAGAGAGCAGATAACTCTGCGCGGTTGGGCTTTACCATCCAGGGAACCGCCTCCACCCCGTGCCTTAAAAGCTCGCCACTGCTGTCCAGCACCACTTTGATTCCTGCCTCACGCCCCAAACGGATCACGCGCGCGTGAAAGTCAGGAGGAACTCCGGGCGGCGCGCTGCCGGAGAGGGTCACGTAAGCAAATCGGGGCAGCAACTGCGCCAGCTTCGCCTCCAGCGCAGATACCTCTTCAGGATGGATGTCGGGTCCGATTTCGTTCAGCTCGGTTTGCGTACCACCGACAGGGTCAATCACCGCCAGACAGACACGGCTCTCCCCCTGCGTCCACACGAAATCGCCGGGGATGCCCTCCTGCTTCAGGCTGTCCAGAATAAACGCGCCGTTGTGACCACCCAGGAAGCCGGTCGCCACTACCGGCACGCCTAACGTGTGCAGCACGCGCGCCACATTAATGCCCTTCCCACCGGCAACCACCCTGCCCGCTTCCACGCGGAACACCCTGTCCAGACAAAAACCCTCCACGCGATAGGTCTTGTCTACCGCCGCGTTGAGGGTCACCGTCAATACCGCCAGCTCTCTGCTCATGGTGCATCCAGTTCCTGCTGAATCAGCCTCTCTATCTCCTTCAGCGACTTGCCGTCCGCCAGGATTTTACCGTCCTTTCCCACCAGAATCAGGTGCGGAATACCCACAATGCGATAACCGGAGAAGGTTTCACGAGCGTCCGTGTCGCGCATCACCGGATACGTGATGTTTTTCTCGCGAATTGCCTGTTCTACCTCATCCAGCTTGCCCGAAGCGTCGTGCACGCCAATCACCACCAGCCCTCGTGAGGCGTACCGCTCGTGTAACCGGGCTACCTCCGGCAGCCCCGCCATACATCCACCTCACCACACGGACCAGAAATCCAACAACACGAGCTTGTCGCGCAAGTTCTGCATGGTCAACGGCTCGGAGTTCCACCAGCGGGAGGCGAACAGCTCCGCTGCCGGCTTGCCTGTCATCGCAGGGCGCAGGCAGGCACGAAACTGTATGCCCAACACGATCAACAGCCCAAGTAATACCAGCAAACGTACTGCCTTCAAGCGGTTATCTCCTTCTCACGGTATAACAGCTCTTCCACCACAATCGGCACATCCTCTACAGCGACCGGATGAGGTTGCCTGTCGCGGCGCTGGCGCACTTCCACACGTCCTTCAGACGCCGACCGCCCCACCACCACCTGAACGGGGATGCCGATCAGGTCAGCGTCTTTGAACTTCGCACCTGCCCGCTCGTCGCGGTCATCCAGGAGCACATCGATGCCGCGCTCCTGCAGAGACTGGTATACCTTCTCCGCGACCTGTCGGTGCGCCTCTTCCGAAGGGTTCAACAGCAGAACCAGCGCCTCAAAGGGAGCAACGCACGGATGCCATACGATACCATCGCTGTCGTGACTTGCCTCTACTAGCGCCGCCAGTGTACGCATCAGGTTCGTTTCCCCCACCGTTACCTGCACTGGTCGCTGCATCCCCTGAGCATCATCATACACCAATCCATGCTCGCCGTGCCACATCCGCACCCTGCCCACCAGGATACCTTGCTGCAAAACCAGCTCGCCACCGCAGTGGGCGCAACGATCGCCCGGAGATGCCATGCGCAGGTCTGCCCATACTGGCTCCTCGAAATCGCGCCCCCAGCAAACATGTACGCGGTGTGCATCCGCCAGATTCGCCCCCACCACGAAATCCTGCATCTGGCGCACCGCCCAGTCTGCCATCAAAGGCACACTCTCCAGCCCTACCGGACCCGCGAAGCCTACGGGCGCACGGCTCACTGCCTCCACCCGCTCTGCCGACATCATGCGCACTTCGCCTGCACTCAACGCACGCCGCACTTTGGGCAAACTCAGCTCGTGGTCACCGCGCACCAGCACAGCCATCGCTTTCCCGCCCACTTCCAGCAACAGCGTTTTCACCAGCCTGGAAGGGGGCACATGGAGAAAACGCGCTACCTCCTCCACCGTGCGCAGGTCGGGCGTGCTCACGATTTCGGCAGGTGGTACGGCATCGTATGACATCGCTGCCTCCTCCGAAGCAGGCAGAGGGCACCACTCTGGCGCAGCAGAGGCTCCACACGAAGAACACTGCAGGAGCACATCCTCGCCGCCTTCTGCTACCACCAGTATGCTCCAGCCGTCGCACTCCCCGGCTAATACCGCCAACCCCATCCGCCGACAGATGCGAGTAAGCGTATCTTTGATCCGTATCGTGTTCCCCATCGCCGACGGTGCATCGTCATCGAAACCCCATAACTGCAGGCGGAAGAACTCCCGCGTTTCCAGCAGACCTCCGCGCGGCTCCACATCTTCACGGTGAATCTGGTTCCACACGTACCATCTCAACGGCAGAGCGCGCCACGAACGCACCTGAGGGCGAGCGGACTCGAGCACCGCCTGATCCGGCTCTACCAGCGGTACGACGAGCGGATGAAAACCTGCATCTTCACATTCCCTTTCCAGCAATTGCCTCATCTTGCGGAACGCTCGTGCCGCTGGCGGCAGCAAAACGTATGTTCCCGCTTCCACCTTGCGCACAAACCCCGCGCGACGCAGCAGACGCTCATGCACATAGAACGCATCTGCAGGCGCTTCCCGTAGAGTGGCAAAGGAGAACTGCGAAGTATGCATGGGAACTCCTTGTTGTCCATGAAATGTGACAAGTGATTCGGCATCGCCAGTGCGTTCTCCTCTGCCACGACGATATCTCCAGAGGCTCTCGTCGGTAAACAGAGCACCTTTGAGACGGATGCAGAGAGGTGGAAAACCGCAGGCACGCCCGTTTCCAATCTGCGCCATGAACGTGTTCTGTGCTCAACTGCTTGCGCTGGTATAGTGCCTGGTGGCGAAACGCCAGAACGCCACCGCGCCCGCGAGGAAGAAGCTCGCCAGCCCGACCCCGACTGGCAGTAGCCACCACTCCATCCTGCCTAACATCGCCTTGGAGGGGATCGTCGCGATGAACGCCAGTGGGACGATGAAGGTGAGGATGCGTTGCAGCACCCCTCGAAAGATGTCGGTCGGGAAGCGCGCCATATACAGGATGGTGTCCACCAGCGCAGAGAGGTTGTCCACCCGTACCAGCCAGAAGGAAAGCGTCATGGTCAACAGGTAGAAAGAGTAGTACATGGTCAACCCGCTGAAACACAGCACGAAATACTCCACCACCTGCATCAGGTCAGGCAGCGGGCGCATCCGCGACACCGCATAGCCCAGCATGGCAAAAGAACCGATGAGGGTGCCGATTTCGTCCATGTTGACGAAGCGAAACGATGTCCAGAAAAGGCTGGAAACAGGCTTCACCAGCACGAAGTCAAAAGTGCCCATTCGCACCAGGCTGGGGAGCATCCCCAGGTTGCGGAAGAAGGTAATACTGGCGATGGAGCTCATCCAGTAGCAAGTAGCGACCAGCAGGAAGGCGTCGTTGCGGTTCCAGCCAGCAATCGCATCGGTGCGTGCGTACAGTACCTCCACCAGCGCAATGAAGAAGAACATCCAGGCGAAGTTGGTCATGACCTTCGCCCAGAAGTTCGCGCGGAACTCCAACTCGCGCCGGAAGCCATTGCGCCAGAACACTTTGTACAACCGCCAGTAGCGACGCACCCTACATCCCCACCCCTGTATAGTATAACAATCCCTTCCGCCAGAACAGCTTCGCCAGCAGATACAGCGACACCGTCCATGCCACCTGCATGCCAATCCCCTGCCATGCCACCGTATCCGGTACGCGCCCCATGAAGACCTCCGTGGGCAGGGCGACGGTGTACTGGAAGGGCATGTAACGGCTTAAAGCTTGCAGCCACTCCGGGAAGACGCCAATGGGCACTAACTGCCCCGACAGGAACAACATCGGAATGTAGTAGATGTTATACACGCTGAACACTTCCTGAAAGAACAGAGCCAGCAAGCCCAGAGCATACGATAACATGAACGACACGAGATGCCCCATCACCAAAGACAACCAGAAGGTCGGTCCCCACTCAAACCGTGCGTGTGTGAGATGCGGAGCGTATATCCACACAGCCAGCGCAAGCATCGGCACAAAGACAAGGAGGCGAAACACACGCCACGCCAGATTGCGGATGAGGGTGGTCTGGAAGTAGCTGAACGGGCGCACCAGATACACCGAGAACTGCCCCTCCTTAATCTCCATCGCCACATCCCACATCAGGTGCGCCACGACGAAGTTGGTGAACGTGACCATGCACAGGTAATACAGCACCATCTCGCCCGGTGTGTAGCCGCCGATAGCAGACCGCCCGTTATACGCGGACAGCCATACCAGCGGCATCACCAGCGCAGGCACCACATCGGTCAGAATCCATATCACCGCCTGCGCGCGATATGCCAGCGAGTCCTGAAAATAGATGCTGAAAACCGCCTTGCTTTTGCGCCACCACAGCCTGATACGACGCCACATCTCACTCCCCGCTTTGCCCAAAACTACTCACCAGCACCCCGAAATCGAACAGGGTCACCTCGCCGTCGCCGTCCAGGTCTGCTTCCCCATTCCAATGAGCGTCACCTGGCACCGAGCCAAAAGCCCCCACCAGCAACCCGAAATCGTACAGGGTGACCTCATTGTCGCCGTCTACATCCCCGTTGATCAGGGAGACCGAAGCCGCTCCCGTGCTGGGAAGAAAAACTCCTGTCAACCGCGCAGACAACCAGTGGGAGCTCTTCACCCGCACATCGTACCAACCCGGAGAGATAGCACTGTCCTTCGGCAATGTGACGATACCTGCTTCATCGGGCGTGAGGGTATATCGCCGCACCAGCACGCCGTTGGGACGCAGCACATCCACCTGCACCGGCACACTACCACCCAGCCACTGTTGCCATTCTACTTGCAGCTGCAGGGAGTGCGCGGAGGGTAGTTCCACTCCCACCAGCCGTATCGCGGAGGGCACAATCACGCGCTCATTGCCCTGAGTGGAGAGCGTGCCTAAAATCACCAGACGGTCCCCCTCGATCCACGGCACCGCCGGGTTCGTATTCACCCGAATGGCAACGGGGGACTGCCCATCTTCCACATAGATGGCTCCGCCGAGCTGGTCGTTGCCAGCGGCGACACGTACATCCTGTAACAGCACGACCTGCCCATCGCTTTGCTGCAGGAGCTGAGTCATCGGCCAGATATTGCCTCCCGAGCTGCCCGCCAGCACGGTCTCGCGCCATACACCGCCAGCGGACACGGTGACCGTCCGGTTCACCGGAGCCAAGCCCGATGCACTGACGCGCAGGGTGTAGGTGCCCGGAGGCACATCGACGAAAGCAAACGCGCCATTGCCATCGGTAAACATCGAGCGGGAGAGGCTGCCGCCGAACAGGGTCACAGTCGCCCTGTCGAGGGGCTGAAGGTTCGAACCGCGCAGAGCCACTCCCATCACAATACCGGTGGTGGGGTTGGTCTTCCAGGGCAGGTCTGGAGTCGGTTCCCACTGTCCGAAATAGCTGCCAAAGGTGGTGTAGGCGGTTGGGTTATACCACTGGATATTGCCGGAGCCGTCCACGTTGGGCGCAGCATACGAGTACAAGACAACCCCATCCGAGTAGCCTCCCTGTGTAGTGGGCGTGCGCGCCAGATCGATCTGAGTGAGCGTGTTGGAGAGCGTATTGAGATACGCCCCTAACCCAATCGCCACCGAGCGGTTATAGCGGTGGTTCTTCGTCCACGTTATCCAGTTGTTGAAATAGGTGCGGTAGGTGGAGTTGGAATGGTTGTAATAACACATGGGAATGGCGATGTCCAGGATACCCTCTTCCGTCCACGCCCGCCAGTCCTGAAACACCGAACTGTACGCCGATGTAGAAAACCACGCCGATTCCGTCGTGGGACCGTTGCCCCATGTAATCGTTGCGGCGGTCACCTTGCACCAGGGCTTGATGGCTACTGCAGAGGCGTAGATTCGCCGAACCAGCTGCGTGACCTGATCCCTTCTCCACTGCGACCAGGTGCTGTCGTCGTACGCAGGCTGCCCGGTGCGCCCGTACACAGCATTGAATCGGCTCACGCTCACAGGATTGTATCCCCACCGGTTGCCCGCGAAGCGAATGTAGTCGAAGTGAATACCGTCTACATCGTAGTGCCTCAACACGTCCAGCGCAACACGGTACATGAAGTCGGCAGCCTCCGGGTTGCCCGGGTCGAAGCTATAGTTACTGCCATCATAGTCGGAGCCGCTATCATTGAGTGTCAGCCACTGTGGAAAGCGGCGATAAGGATGAGTCGGTTGTGGCGGAGGCGTCGTGGAGTTCCACACCGGCAGCATCACCAGCCAGGCATGCACCTCCAGACGGGGCGTTTCGTTGTGCGCCCGCTGAATCAGATACGCCAGCGGATCAAAACCGGCAGACACATCGCTGGCGGCAGGTTCATAGTGCGAGAGGTAGTACGCATCACCACGCTTGCGCACCTCCACAAAGAGCGCATTTGCCTTCGCAGTGCGAGCTGCTTGAATCAGCGCATCGACCTCCGCTGGCGTGCGCATCGCTGCATGCCAGGTGTCCACCCAGAAAGCGCGCAGCTCCGGCGCGGAATGCGCCTGCCCCAGCACCAGCGCCAGATATATTCCCAGAATCCAGCCGGTGCACCGCCGCATGATCATCCTCCAGCCGAGAAATAGCATCCTTATTGTAGCAGACACCGAGACTTGGGGCAACTGGTAGGACACGCAGGTCTGCCCGGAAGAGACCCTTTCCGAGCAGGAACCCCTTCTCTCCAGCGCGAATGTGCCTGCGGAGAAAGATGGAAAGAAGGAGGTGTCATCGCCATGAGCTGGCGAACGGTGGGTTTGTTTATCCCTGCTCTGCTCTCTGCAGCGTCTGCAGGGCAATTGCAGTTTCAGGAGAAAGTGCGTTATGGAGGCTGGCAAAACTGTCTACGCTTGAGCAACGGACAAATGGAGATCATCATCACCACCGATGTGGGTCCGCGCGTTATCCGGTGCGGCTTCGTTGGCGGGCAGAATCTGTTCCACGAGGTGAAGGAGGAACTCGGCAAGACCGGCGGCAGCGAGTGGCGTTCGTACGGCGGGCACAGGTTGTGGCACGCTCCAGAGCAGATGCCCCGTACCTACGCCCCGGACAACGACCCGGTGCAGTACGCCTGGGACGGCAAAACGCTTACTCTCACCCAGCCGGTGGAACCTTCCACAGGTATTCAGAAACAGATAGAGATCACCCTGTCGCCAGAGGGGAACTCCGTGAAATTGGTGCACCGGCTAACGAATAAAAACCTGTGGGACATCGAAGCGGCACCCTGGTGCCTGACGGTAATGGCTCCGGGAGGACGAGCGATCTTCCCTCAGGAGCCTTACATCCCGCATTCCGAATATCTATTGCCCGCTCGCGCGCTGGTGTTGTGGCACTACACAAACATGCGCGATCCGCGCTGGATATGGGGCACCCGCTATATCCAGCTCAAACAGGACCCAACTGTCCCCAAAGACGACAAGGGCAAGCAAAAAGTGGGGATGCTGAACAAGCAGGGCTGGGCGGCGTATGTGCTGAACGGCGAGGTGTTCCTGAAGCGCTACGGCTATGACCCCACCGCGACCTACCCAGACTATGGCTGCAATACGGAGACCTTTACCAATGCAGACATGCTGGAAATGGAGACGCTGGGACCGCTGAGCAAGATACCCGCAGGAGGCTCTGTAGAGCACGTGGAACACTGGTTCCTCTTCAAGGCAGACGTGGGAACGGACGAGGCAGATATCGATGCCAAGCTCCTGCCCCTCGTGCAGCAGACGGAGCAAGTCGTAAAGGCGAAATAACTCGGGGGTATCCAAAGGAGGCATGCACCCCGAGCCGTTCGTGTCTTTGTGGGGGTGTCACAGCACCTGCGGGTATGCTCAAGGCATACCCGCCTAGCGTGCGTGTCATTGCGAGGGGCAACAGCACCCAAGGCAATCCCCTCTTTGCCGAAGGGGGATTGTTTCGCCCCCGCGAAGATCGCAACGACACAGACAGCTCTGAAGATTACTCCTTGCTGATCGCCTTCAGATATCCCTCGTAGAGCGCCTTGTGTGCCTCACCCCGGTAGGGGCTCATATAGTGGTAGAAATCGAAGATGACCACCCGCTCCACGTAGGGAGAGACCACCCGGAGCTGCCGCATCACGCGCTCCGCTGATGCAGGAGCAAACTGGGGACGTGCAGGGTTTGCGTTCGTCAGACGAAAGCACTCCAGGTCGCACCAGAGCTTCACACCCTGCTGGCGACAAGCCCGCTGCATCGCTGCGAAGTACGGTACGACGCGCTCTTCAACCTGGTCATCCCAGCCGCGCGCCCCCACCCCGTCCTGCAACGCAACCACGTCCACAGGTCTACCCTGCAGCAATTTCAGCCACAGTTGCTCGAACCGCTCGGGCGAGAGCAAGCCCGCAAAGAAGGGCGCGAGAAACACTGGCTTGTTGGGCGCAAGCTGCCGACAGACGGTGCCGACGGCGTGAAGCAATTCTCGCAGGCTCTTCAGCTGAGCGTCCGTGAACGAGCCATCCCACAGCTCATAGGGGATGTAGAACCCTGCGAAGGCAGGATGTTTGCCGTAGCGACGGTACACCTCTCGCGCGAGAGCCGCGCTTTCCCGTGCTTCTTCCCGCAGATATTCGACATTGCCCCACTCGCGCCACCAGCGACTATCGTGCCTCAATCCGAAAATGAACTTTATGCGCCGCTGGTGCGCCAGCTCCAGTATCGCCGGAAATGGGTCCGGGGGTTCGAACAGGTTCTGACCGTCCGCCTGTGTCCACTGCAGGATGATCGTGTGTATCTTCACCGTGCGCATGGCGTCCAGTTCTTGCGCCCACTGCGCCGGGCTGACCTCACGCATGCCCGCCTGAAACTGCAAAAAGGTTCCCTCGATGAGTTTCACGTTACTGCTCCGGTGACGTGTTGTCCCGCGCCTGAAGGGTCGTACTTGCTCACAACCGTTGCCATTTGTTCTCCTTTATTCTGACCTTTTGTGGAAACAGAATTCACTGTTGTCGTTGCCGAGTCCTGCGGGATGGTGGATAGTATACCACGCAGGCGTGTGGTACAATGAAATCATGAACACCCGTCCGCTTCCACCGAGATTGCAGAGGGACCGCGCCCTGCGCCTGTTTGTCGAGAAGGTGCAGCAGTTGCCTCGTCCGCCGGAGATGGTGGTGCTGTACGGCTCGCGGGCGCGCGGTGACCACCGTCCAGACTCGGACTACGACCTTTTGGTGGTGCTTTCGGAAAAGGACGCCGAAACGGTAGACCGGCTGTACCGGGCGGTGCAGGAGGTGGAGCTGGAAACACTGCGCGCTATCTCGCTGCTGATACGGACAAGGGAGCAATACGCAGTCGCTCGCAGTCGAGGTGAACGGGTGTTGCGGGATGCAGAGGAGGAGGGCTACTTGTTGTGGAGCCTATCGTTCGGCAGCGCGTTCGAACCTTCTGGGATAAAGGGGAAGAGCGGTTAAAGGCGGCGCGTCTGCTGTACCAGCAGGGGTTCTACGAGGAAGCCGTGTCGGTAGCGTACTACGCCACGCTTTGGGCAGCGCGTGCCCTGCTGCTTACCGAGGGAGCAGAACCCCGTACCCATGAAGGCGTGCGTACCATGCTGGGGCTTTACTTTATCCGAACAGGGAGGCTCCCGCAAGAGGTAGGTCGGCTGTTTACCCGCAGGCTGGACGACCGCATGAGTGCAGACTACTCGGACGCGGGCTTTTTGAGCAGTGAAGACGCCGAAGAAGCGATTGCGCAAGCCGAGCGGTTTCTGGAGGCTCTTCGTCCTCTGGTAGAAAACTACCTGCAGGAAGGCGACTCAGGAACCATCTCACCCTAACGGCATCTGGAGATGCCTCGTCGAATCTGCAGATTCATCACCCCTCCCTTGCCCCCTGTTCTCTCCCTCAGGTATACTGCCTGTTAGGGAGGCGAGGCAGGATGGACCGTTTCCAACTGAACCCGAACTACACACCCAGAGGCGACCAGCCGCAGGCGATAGAGAAGCTGGTGGAAGGCGTGCAGAGAGGCTACCGCTACCAGACCCTGTTGGGCGTGACGGGCAGCGGCAAGACCTTCACGATGGCGTCGGTGATCGCACAGCTGAACCGCCCCACCCTGGTCATCGCGCACAATAAGACCCTCGCCGCGCAGCTGACGCAGGAGTTCCGCGAGTTTTTCCCCCAAAACGCGGTGGAATACTTCGTCTCCTATTATGACTACTACCAGCCCGAAGCGTACATCCCGCAGACGGATACTTATATCGAGAAAGACGCCTCCATCAACGACGAGATAGACCGCCTGCGCCATGCTGCCACCCAGGCGGTGCTGGAGCGACGCGACGTGATTGTGGTTGCCAGTGTGTCGTGCATTTACGGTTTGGGTTCGCCGGAGGAATACAAACAGCAGGTGCTGGTGTTGCATCGAGGCAAGGCGTACGACCTGGAGGAAATCCGCCGACAGCTGGTGCGCATGCAGTTCAACTTCAATGACTTCCTCACCGAGCGGGGCAGTTTTCGCGTGCGCGGCGATGTGCTGGAAATCCTGCCTGCGGATGAAGATATCCTCACGCGCGTGGAGTTCTTCGGTGATGAGGTGGAGAAGATTACGCTGGTAGACCCGCTCACGGGTGAGGTGCTGCAATCGCGCAACAGTGTGAGCATCTTCCCCGCCACGCACTACGTGACCCCGTGGGACCGTTTGGAAAGCATCATCGAGCAGATTCGGCAGGAGATGGAGGAGCAATGTGCCCGCTTCGAGGCGGCGGGCAAACTGCTGGAGGCGCAGCGCTTGCGCCAGCGCACCGAATTTGACCTCGAAATGATGCGCGAGCTGGGTTACTGCTCCGGCATCGAGAACTACTCGCGCTACTTCGACGGACGCCAGCCCGGCGAACGCCCGCATACCCTGCTGGACTATTTCCCCGAAGACTACATCGTCTTCATTGACGAGTCGCACCAGACCATCCCACAACTGCACGGCATGTACAACGGTGACCGCCAGCGCAAGGAGACACTGGTGGAGTACGGTTTCCGCTTGCCCTCCGCGCTGGACAACCGCCCGCTGAAGTTCGAGGAGCTGGAAAAGCTGTGGAAGCAGGTCATCTTCGTCTCCGCGACGCCGGGACCTTATGAGCGTGCACACAGCGAGCAGATTGTGGAGCAGCTCATCCGCCCCACCGGACTGGTAGACCCCGAAGTGATCGTCAAGCCCACCAAGGGGCAGATCGATGACCTGGTGGAACAGATACGCCAGCGCGTGGAGCGAGGTGAACGCACGCTGGTCACCACCCTCACCAAGAAGATGGCGGAAGACCTGACCGCCTACCTGGAGGAGCTGGGCATTCGCGTGCAGTACCTGCACTCCGATGTGCAGACCATCGAGCGGGCGGAGATTCTGCGCGACCTGCGGCTGGGCGTGTTCGATGTGGTGGTGGGCATCAACCTGCTGCGCGAAGGGCTGGACCTGCCGGAGGTGTCGCTGGTGGCGATACTGGATGCGGACAAGGAGGGTTTCCTGCGCTCGGAGACCTCGCTCATTCAGACCATTGGACGCGCCGCACGCAACGTGAACGGGCAGGTCATCCTGTACGCCGACAATATCACCCGCTCTATGCAGCGCGCGATTGATGAGACCAACCGCCGTCGTAAGGTGCAGATGGAATACAATGAGAGGCATGGTATCACCCCACAAAGCATCGTGAAGGCGGTGCGCGAGGTGGTACGCGCGGAGAAGGTGGCGGAGAGGCGAGCGGAGTACACGGTTCGCCCCTCCCTGCCCGAAAACGCTACGCCCGAAGACATCCACACAGTGATTGCGGAGTTGGAGAAGGAGATGAAAGCGGCGGCAAAGGCGCTAGAGTTCGAACGCGCTGCCGAGATACGCGACGAAATCTTCCGCTTGAGGCAGTTACTGCCCCCTGTACCCCACAAGCGATAAAAAAAACCGGTGGACACTGGAAAGGAGCCTGAGGTCCACCGGTTTCTCGCCGTGGCTTTACCCTGATCGCGAAGTCATGAAAAACTCTCTATCGGGGAGCCATCGGTGCTTGTTGAGGTGCGCGCGGCATCACATCAGGCGTCATGCCCGGGCCACCTGCACCATCCCGTCCTCCACCCGGTGCATCTGCACCGAACACGCTAGCTTCCTGTGGAGGCGGCGTAGCGGTTTTACTGTAGTAGAAGTACGCCACTATCGCCAGCACAATCACTACAACGGCGATCACCAATGCCGGGCTCACTTCCTTCTTCACTGTGGATACACCTCCCTATATTTGGAAAATACCGAGGGCACCAACCGGTGCCCCCGGAGTACCTTTTAGCGCATTACCCAGGTGTAGGTATTGCCCGGGCGAGCGTTCCACATCTCAAAGGTGGTCTCGCGCAGCGACTTCACGTGCCCGTCCATGAAGAGCACGTTGAACATGTCGTTATGGGCGAGGCGCACAGAAGCCTTGCACCGTCCCCATGCGGAGCTCTGTCGCTCACCACCGGCGAGATAGTCGAAACCATGCCAGGTGTCCGCCCCCAGGAACGGCGAGGGATACGCCGCTGCCCAGATTTGCATGGTGCATCCATCCATCACCGTCAGCAATTTGGCAGGTTCCGCGAAAGCAGCTTCCTGCGGATAGGGGATGTAGCGCCCCAGCGGGTCGCCGGTGAAGTTCTGCGCCTCGGGGCGGTCGCTGGGAATGCCACAGCAGTTCCACGTGTTGTTGAAGGAGTACGACCAGTACAGTCGCCGCTTATTGGGTCCCTCGCCCTCAGGCAAGAACCCCCGATTCCACTCGGTGTAGTTCGATCGGCTAGGACACTTCCAGATACCCGCGTTCTTCACATACGGGTCCAGCAGGTCGATGTACCACAGGATCTGGGTGAGGGCATCGTCCAGGTAGCGGTACCCCGGCACAACCGTCTGGTCATAGTCGTCCATGTACATGCGCATGGCGAGACCGATCTGCTTCAGGTTGCTGGTACAGCTTGCCTGGCGCGCCTTTTCCCGTGCCTGTGCGAAGACGGGGAACAGGATGGCTGCCAGTATCGCGATGATCGCGATGACCACCAGCAGCTCGATCAGAGTAAAAGCGTGCCGTTTCATGATGTTTCCCTCCTTGAATGGAATAGATGCACTTCTCCCTCGCGTCGCGATTGGCGCGTGGAGGCGTGAATATGGAGAGGGGCTTCGAGCAGCACGTGCTGGTACGCTCCCCTGTCGCCCTGCTCCACCCTCTGCAGCAGCAGTCGTGCCGCCCACTCGCCGATTCGCTCGAAAGGCTGATCCGCTGTGGTCAGGAACGGCGAGCCGGGTAACCATCGTTCCAGTCCGTCAAACCCGGCAACAGCCATATCCTCCGGCACGCGCACCCCTTTTGCTCTGAGCGCATCAATCAACCGCAGTGCCAGCACATCGTGCACGCAGAAAACGGCTGTGGGCGGACCGGGTAGCTCCAGCAGGCGCGCCGCCAGTGCTTCATACACGTCGTGATAACCTGCCTCCGGCTGGCCGGTGTCTGTCAACACCAGTTCCGGGCGGAACGGAATGCCCGCTTCCAGGAGCGCATCCCGGTAACCCTGTAACCGCTCGTACACCGTGGACGCATTATCCACGTTGGTAATGTGGGCAATATCCCGATGCCCCTTGCTAATCAGGTGTTGCACCAGCTGCATGGCGGCGTGTCGGTTATCCACCCCTACGTAGTCCGCAGGGAAACCCTCTGGCGGACGACGATCCAAAAATACCAGAGGGATACCTGCGGAGCGTACCCTCTGCAGTGCTGGCAGATTCGCCTCGCCACCGAGGTACCAGAGGATGACGCCTGCCACATCCTTATCGCGAGTGACCCGCTCCAGAAACTGCACCTCGCTCTGCACTACCGCTCGCCAATCGCTATCTACCGGACTTTCCACGATAAGCCGATAGCGGTTGGCATCGAGGGTCCTGTAGATTCCCCGCAGGATGGCGGAGGCACCCGGAAAGGTCGCGCTGGGCCACAGCCAGAGACCAAAGGTCACCCGTCGCGTCTCGGTGGATGGGGAACCGACGGAGTTGCGCCGGACCACAGGACGACATCGAGGGGAGCGTACCACCAGCCCCTGGCGTTCCAGTTCCTCAATCGCGCGGCGCACGATGGTACGGCTCACACCGAACTCCTCTGCCAGCTCGCGCTCGGTAGGGAGCCAGCCGTTGTCCCTGTACTCGCCTGCCAGCACGCGCTCGCGCAACGTGTTGGCGATCACTACGACAGAGGGCGAGACCAGTTTGTGGCTTGCACGTCTGCTCATGCCCTATCTCCTTGTATCCAAATATACCAAAAGTGCCTCTGATTGTCAAGAGGTTTAGAATGGTTTTTCTGGATTTTTTCAAAATGGATGCTACTCCTCTTCCTCCTCCGCGAATACCAGTCCTCGGGCAGCGAGACCTTTACCGTGCGCGCCGGCGAACTCCGCCGGATAGGGGGTCTCTACCCCCTTCACCGCATGCCAGATGACGCGATTGAGAAGGTCTTCGTCCGCACGGTCGGGCTTGTCCAGCGGCAGACGCAGGCTGGCTTCCGCCCAGTGACGCTGATGTGGATTCAGGGTATGGAGAGGCGGGTTCAACTCGTCCAGAGGGATACGGTTCGGCAGGGCAGTATAAGGGGTGAAATCAGGTTTCTCCGTAAAGCAGGCGGTCATCACAGGCGACATCGCCACCATCTGGTTCATCGGCGGAATGCCCAGAATACGGCAGATGGTATGCAGCACCGAGCTCTGGTTGTAAAACTCGCTGACTACTGCTCCGCGTTTGGTATAGGGGCTGATGACCAAGCACACCGAGCGATGCCCGTCCACGTGATCAAAACCATCCTGCGGGTCGTCCTCGATGACGAAGATGCAAGTCTTCTGCCAGAACCGGCTCTTACTGATCCCCTCCACAATGCGTCCCAGTGCGAGGTCGTTATCCGCAACATGGGCGCGTGGCGTGGGCATACCGGGCTGTGTGCCGGAGGTGTGGTCTTGAGGCAGATACACTATTACCAGATTCGGGAAGTAGCCTTTGCGCTCAAACTCCCTGAGCTCCTTCAAGAAAACCTCCGCACGGAGCACATCGGGAATGCGCATGTTCCAGCCCGGGTAGTTCCGACAGCTGTAGCGACGCAGGTTCTCTATACCGATGTTCTGTGTGAAGCGGATGCTACGTTTACCCTCCACAAAATCCCTGTAGATGTCCACGAAGGAAGCATTGGCGGGCACAGGCTCCGCGTAGTCCATCTCGCCGTAATTGCGGAAAGAGAGACCGGCTGCCAGCACATGGTCCCACAGGAAGCCGGTGGAGGAGTACGATAGCGGGTCATCGCCGAAGGGGTAGCTGCGTGTCCATCCGCCGAAAGAACGCTCTAGATAAGCGGTGGCGTTGCCCTCGGTAGACCATGCATGTCCGTCCGCCGAGTTGACGCCGTTGCAGTAGTAGTTATCCAGCAGCACAAACTGCTCGGCAAGCGCGTGGTGATTGGGTGTCACCTCTCTGCCAAAGACACATAGCGATGGTTCGCTATCCCCTTTGCCGATGGCGCCGAATACCTGGTCATAGGTGCGGTTCTCCTTAATGATATACACCACGTGCTCGAAGACGGATGGCTCCCCCACCCTTTCCGGCACCGGCACGGGCTTCTTACCCGTTTGCACTCGCTCCCACGCTCGCAGTATCTGCGGCACACGGGCATCGCGTTTCACCTGCGCGGTATAGCGGGCGAGCTGCGGACGAGATGGGATATCCACTCGCTGCACGGTACCTAAAAAGCTGTATACGCTCCATCCCTTCTGCTCCGGCTGGCGGTTGCGGGAACCCAACCCCTTGATGTTCGCCACAAACAGCCTTTTGCCGTCGGTCAGCACCGCGCCCGGATACCAGCCCGCGGGAATGAACCCCTCCAACCTGCTCCGCCTGCGCTGGTGGTCGATGCGAATCACCGCCACCGCGTTGTTGCCTCCATTGGCGACGAACAGCCTGTCTCCATCTGGCGTGAGAGCAAGCGCGTTGGGCATACTGCCAAAGGGCAAAGAGGCATCAGGACGCACGGAAATCGTCTCCACCACCTGCAAGGAGCCGGTATCTATCACGCTCACCGTATCGGAGTTGGCGTTGGCAACATAAAGACGGTGGTGCACCTCGACGAGAGCCAGTCCGCCCGGTTGCAACCCAACCTCTATCTCCGCGATCACCGCTTTCGTCTGCAAGTCCACCACCGATACGGTTCCGCTTGCCGCCACGCCGCGCGGGTCTATCAGGGCAGGCGTTCCTGAGCTTGGGGCGGTTTTCTCTCCTGTTCGGGGATGGCGACCGCCCCAGTTGGACACATACGCCCGGCGCCCATCCGCCGACACTTTGACCGCAAACGGCGCAACGCCCACCGGAATCTGTGCAGCCACCTTGCCTTCTTGCAGGTCTACCACCGCGAGGCTGTTGTTGCGTGAGAGAGCCACATACGCCGTACCGCCATCCGCGCTCAGAGCGATACCGCAGGGGTAGCTTTCACCCCCTGCCGCTGGCTGCGGCATGTCCATACGCCTGCCCCACTGCAGGCTGCCGTCCGCCTGAACAATTGCTTCGAGCAGCTGGCTGGCAGCGTTGCTGAGATATACCCTTTTGCCATCGGGAGAGACCGCAATCCCCTGCATGGAGCTGCCTCCACGCCCCACAGGAAGCTCCTGTCGCACCGTCCACGTCTCCACATCGACGACCACGATACCGCGGTTGTCCTTGACATAGAGCGTGCACCCGTCCGGGGAGAGCGCTATGTCCACCGGTCTTCCTCCGAACTGCAGGCTATCCCCAGCAGGGCGGACGAGCTGAGCCGTCGCGACAAGGTGGGAGCTATCTTGCTGGGCACCGACCCGCATGGGGGATTGAGGGGCTGACAGAGCAAACGTACACAAGGCTGCCATCGCAGCGGTGGCTATCAGTCCAGCAATTCGCATCAGGTCACTCCTTGCAATAACGATGAGAGAGGGCAGGTGTTCCACCTGCCCTCCTGTTCTGTCCAGACACTTGCCTTTCCTGCCTCGCGATGCGCTTACCTGCCCACACTGCCTGCAGGGGCGCCCGGAGCTGTAGTAGGTGGCATCGCCGGGTTAAAGTTGGGCGGGTAGGAGAGCTTCTTGGGACGGTTCATCATATACCAGCCAACCACCACCACGAGCACTACTACCACAGCAATGACGATAATGGCTGTGGTCTGGCTAATCTGCTTGTTCACCGCTCTGCCTCCTACTGCGGACATTCGATACCGTAGTCTGCCGCGTTCCACGCGCCCCAACATGCCCACCACCAGGTCTGGCGGTAGGTGGCATGCGGGGTCCACTTCACATGTCCGTCGGCGAACACCGCGTTGATGCCGTTGCTGTGTAGAGGACGGGGCCACTCCTCGTATCCGCAGGTATCACACTCCCAGGTATAGCCCCACTTCTCACCAGCATCCACGAACAGTGGGCACCGGGCAGGTTCGCGCAAAGACGCCTCCGCCTGCGGGTTCATCCAGATTGCCCACCAGTTAGCGTAGTAGGCGAGGTTCACATGCCCTGGGATGTAGTACTCGCCAATGGGCGCGCTCGGGCAGTCCCAAATTCCATTGTTCTTGATATAGGGACTCATCTGTGCCCAGTAGTTGGGTCCGGTAGCAGGGTCATCTACTGGACCAACCCAGCGCCCCCAAGCAAGACCCGGTAGGATACCGTCCCAGTCCTGCACATACATAGAACAGGCGATACCCAGCTGTTTCTGGTTGGACAAACAGCTGGCAGCACGTGCTTTTTCCCGCGCCTGCGCAAAAACAGGGAACAGGATCGCTGCCAGTATCGCGATAATTGCGATAACCACCAGCAACTCAATCAGGGTGAATGCGGTTCTGCTGCGTCTGCACATGTCTCTCCTCCTGCACTTAAACGTTTCATGTGTGCTCGGCACCACATCTGGAATGCGGCATTGCACACAACCACGATTTAAAGACGTTTGCTGTGGGGGGACGGTTGCAGCCGAAACGCAAAGTGCCGTAGTGTTCCTGCCACTTCTTCATCGGCATCTCACAGGTATACCGGGTCTCGCCTACAAACCGCGCGGATGCTCAGAGGGCACTACCCGGAAGATGCGCTTTGTATGACAGTGATTGCAAACATGCTCTCGTGCGGGCTGCACCGTACCGGAGGCGGGATCAATAATCCGATCGCGATGCAAAATGACCACATGCGAACCACAGACCCACCCTGTCTCATCAGGGTCGGACAGGATTTCCTCTCCCGATGCAGTATAGTAGCACAACAGAAACAGGTCATCATAGCCGACGAGTTCATCCATATAGAACCGTAGTTTGCGGACATCAGCAGGACAGTAAGCCAGCTTCATCCCAAATGGACGCAGCGCCTCAGACCATGACACAGGGTCCTGTGTGTTGATGACAGGTGGGTAAAAGCGTTCAGGCTCGGTTGCGGTAAGCATCGCCAGGGTAGTGGCTACACAGCGCGGTCCCTGCTGGCGAATCGGATGGATCACCTTGTCACGGTAGAAATGTTCCTCTGTATTTGTCCATAGTCCGCAGCTTCGATTGTAGGCTATAGACATGTTTCCTGTTCACCCTCCGTGTGGTATCTCCTTCGCCTATGGTAGTATAATGATACCATGCGACGCGATGGTTTCACACTCATCGAACTGCTGGTGGTCATCACCGTCATCGCTATACTGGCAGCAATACTCCTGCCGGTTTTCAGTCAGGCGCGCGAGCGGGCACGTATGACCGGTTGCCTGTCCAACGCGCGACAGCTGGCGATGGCGGTATCCACCTACACACAGGACTATGATGAAGCGCTTCTACCGTCCACCAACTACGCGGTACCAACTTCTGTCCCCGAGCGCATCTGGACGCGGTTGATACAACCCTACGTGCGAGACACAAACATCTTCGTCTGCCCCAGCGCCAGCGGCAGCGGCTTCCCTGCCGACTGGTCACAACGAGGTATCGGTTCGATGGGCTATACCGCCGCCACTGCGTACGACCCTGCTGAAAGAGAGGGATTTTCTACCCCTGCAGTGTTGGTACAGATGGAAGAGCCTGCACGCACGCCGCTCTTTGGAGATACCGCCAGCGGTCCCACCGCGCAAAAGTATCGAGGCTACGTGTTTGACCCCTACGTCGGGCAGCCTAATCTCACAGACCCGCGTCTGGGCACACCTCTGGTAGCAGACCGCGATCTGGTGCAGGAATTGAACCACCTCCCACCCGCCCAGTTGAAACCGCTCTACGCCCGCCACTTTGCCACAGGCGACAATCGCGGGCTGGCGACGCTCCTCTTTGCCGACGGCCATGCCAAAACCTACTCCGCCGCTTCCATTCTGGCTCAGGAGAAGGGCGCGAACCTGCTGTGGCGCTTCCGCTAAGGCTGGCAGTTTGCACCGTGCGCGATTTTATGATATAATAATGGGCGATGACGCGGGGTGGAGCAGCGGTCAGCTCGCCGGGCTCATAACCCGGAGGTCGAGGGTTCAAATCCCTCCCCCGCACCCAAGACCGCTGGATGTTGTGTGCCTGACCTCTCAAACAGCAAAGACCCCACTACATGTTGTGCCTCCACCCAAAACACAAACGGGAGGCAAAAACATGCAGACCGCCGGATTCGTCATCACTGACACAAACACGCTTCGGGCAGCATTGGAGGTATGGCTGGAGTCACTGCAAGCACGTAAACTGTCCACCCGCACCGTGCAAAGCTACCGCGAACACGTCACCCCCTTCGTGGCTTTCCTGCAACAGCAGGGTTGTGCAGACTTTGACGACGTGACCCCTCAGCACATTCGCCGGTGGCTACTCTACCGCCAGCAGCAAGGCATCAGCACACACACGCTGTTCAACTGCTTTCGCAACCCTCGCGCCTTCTGGAACTGGTGCATCCGTGAAGGCTTGACTACACACAACCCCTTCGCGAAGGTGGAACCGCCCAAGCGCGAACAGGTGCTTAAACCTGCCCTGACGCCTGAAGAGGTGGAGAAAGTGCTGCAGGCGTGTGAAGGCAAGCACTGGCTGAATCTTCGCGACAGGGCGTTGATTCTGCTGCTGCTGGACACCGGACTGCGCATCCACGAGGCGCACTCGTTGCGTGTGGGCGACGCCATGCAAAACACGCTGGTCATCAGGGGCAAGGGCGGTAAGCATCGCGTGGCGGTGTTGAGTGCAGAGGTGAGGCTTGCGGTGCAACGTTACCTGAAGGCTTACCAGTCACAGGGGGGAGTGAAACTGCAGGCAGACAGCCCGCTGTGGCAGGGGGACAGGGGCGCACTCACCTTAGAGGGGCTGAAGGTAGCGGTGCGCAAGGCAGGCAAGCGTGCAGGCTTGCGGTTAGGTGCGCACCAGCTACGGCGCACCTTCGCCACATGGTCTCTGCGCAACGGCATTACGCTGGAACACCTGAGGCTTCTCATGGGACACAGCGACCTCAAGACCACACAGCAATACCTGTCTCTGGTGGAGGACGACCTTCGGCAGGCACACCAGCAGCACAGTCCGTTGAATCTTCTCAGAGGACGCAGGTAGAGGAGGAGGCGGGCGTCACGACGCGCCCGCCAAACCACTTGCATTTCCGTTGCAACCTGTGGTAAAATATGGACAGACAGTTGAATATTGGCGATTGGGGAGAACGACCTTTAACAAGCGTTTTCATTTAGCCTGAAGCCAACCATCACGAGAGACCCGAAAGTTCCCCCAAACGCGCGCATTGGTAGCAAGCGTGAAGTACCGCGGGCTACCACACCCTCGCGCGCTTGTTTTCCCAACACTTGCATTTACACAACCGAATACTGGAGGCGAAGACTATGAGACTGCTGACCATCTCAGCATGTGCGCGCACACTTGGCGTAAGCCGGTGGACTGTTCGCAGGTGGGTAGCCTTTGGCGAAGTGCGCGCCGTGCGCATCGCTGGACGGGTGCGCATCCCCGAAGGCGAGGTGCGCCGGTTGCTGCGTGTGGGGGGGCGACGGGCAAATGCAGACCACAGCGAGAGTTAACCCCTCGGGCATTCCCGCCGAGTTGCGCGGCTGCCCGCAGTGGGCGTGTTGGAAGTACGCACCAACACCCGACGGGGGCAAGCCGAAGAAGTTGCCTGTCAACCCGCACACCGGCGAACTGGCGTCCATTAGCGACCCGAACACATGGGCTGACTTCACCACCGCCTGCGAGGCGTACGAACGCAACGGGTATGCCGGTCTGTGGCTCGCGTTGACGCCTGAACTCAATCTGGTGGCGATTGACCTGGATGAAGTCATCGGCGAAGACCAGCGTGTGCCTGACTGGGTGACTGAAATCGTGCGCAAGATGTCTACATACACTGAGGTCTCGCCGTCCGGCAAGGGATTGCGACTGGTCGCCTTCGGTAAACTGCCCGGTACGCGTAATCGCACAACATTCAACGGCTGCGTCGTTGAGATGTATGACCACAACCGTTTCATCAGCCTCACAGGTCACCATCTGCCAGGAACGCCAGCCGAAGTGTGCCACCGGCAGCAAGAGGTCACGGAAATTTACGAATTGCTGTTCGGCAGAGAAAGCGAACCAGCACCGCCACCGACACAGAAGTGTGTGCTTGAAATGACGGACGCTGAGTTGATTGAGAAAGCCATGTGCGCCGCGAACGGCGAGAAGTTCCGGCGTCTGTGGAACGGTGACACGTCTGGCTACCCAAGCCAGAGTGAAGCCGACGTCGCGTTGCTAAGCATGTTGCTGTTTTGGACGGGCGGTGACCAGCACCGTGCAGAACGGCTGTTCTCGCAATCCGCTCTCGCTCAACGTGAGAAGTGGCGCGACCGACCAGACTACCGACAACGCACGCTGGAGGCTGCGCTTGCGCATAAAACCGAGTTCTACGAACCGCACCAGCGCAACGGGCACGACCACGAACACACGGACGCTGTGCGCGTGATGACGAAGTTTGTGCCACGCCGGTTCACAGAGAAGATTCTGCACCTGCACCGGTTCTACTCGTGTGGCGACCTGCGCACTGGCGATTTCTACCGGTACGACCAACAAGCCGGTGTGTGGCGCGAAGACGCTGAAGCGTTCTTGGCAAACTTACTCCGCGAAGATGGCGTTCTGCCGGAAGAGTGGAAGAAAGAGACCTGTGTTCGCGAAGTCATTGCGGACATCCGCGAGTTGTGCTGGCATGAATCGCCGTTGCCGACGCCACCGCCGACACTCATACCCTTCGCCAACGGTGTGTTTGACTTACACACCGGCGAACTGCGAGGCTACACGCCCGAAGACGGCTTCACCAGTAAACTGCCCTGGCGGTATGACCCCGACGCGCACAGCGAGTTGCTGGCAGTGCGTCTTGGCGCGTTCCCCGAAGCGATTCGGACACACTTCTGGGAGTTCCTGGCTTATTGCCTGTGGCGCGGCTACCCCCTGCAACGCGCGTTCTTCTGGATTGGCAAAGCGAGTGCGGGCAAGTCGTACTTAATGAAAATGCTAATGACGGCGTTAGGCACGGAGAACGTGGCGAACGTGACGCTTCATGATTTAGGCGGGAACCGGTTTGCCGTCGCGCAGTTGCATCGGAAGCTGCTTGCGTTTTCTGGCGAACTTCGCTATGACGACCTGGCACAGACGGACACGCTGAAGAGTTTGACCGGCGGTGACCTTTTGACTGCCGACCGAAAGTACCGCGAACCGGTCACATTCCGGAACCATGCGAAGCTACTCTTTACCGGCAACGCGCTACCGCTGACACACGACCGGACAGACGCTTTTTACAGACGTGCCTTCATCGTGCGGTTTGAACACCAGTTCGCCGAAGACCCGCGAATTGAGACGGAACTGGACTTGCTGCCACCGGACGTGAAAGCGCGAGAGTTCGCCTGGTGTGTCACACAAGCGGTGGCGGTGCTTCAGCGTCTGTTGGAAAATGGGTTCCAGATGACCGGCGACGTGTCGGTTGCTGAGAAGCGCCGGATGTATGAGGAACTGTCCGACCCGCTTCAGACGTTCATTGCCGAACACTGCGACAGGACATTCCGGACGGATGATTACGTGTTCAAGTATGAGTTCAATGACCGGCTGAACGAGTGGCTACAAGCACGCGGAATGAACCAGTACCAGACACGGCGCGTGAACCAGCGAATGCGCGAACTTGGGTACGAAGAAGCGCAAAAAGGAGAACGCAAGTGGTGGGCGTGGATTGGCATCTGTTGGAAAAACGACCCGCCGGTAACAGAAGTAACAGAAGTAACGATTTCTGAAACCCTATATGAAACAAGTGGAGATCGGTTTGAAAATACTGTTACTTCTGTTACTTCTGTTACTCCGCAAGACGGCTACCCTGTTCGTGGCTGGTGCGGTGTGTGCCAGACAACAACCGTCCACCGTCCGTACCGGCTAAGCAACGGCATGGTGCACTGGCAATGTGTCCAGTGTGCGACGGTTCGCTTGTTGGAGGTGCCGGATGGGTGACAAACATTTTACTGCAAACGATGCCGATGGAAGGCGTCATGAGACGCGCGTGCTGCTGGCGCGGGTGGAGAATCTGCTGGCGCGTGCGCGGGCGCGTGGGCAGTTGACGGCGCCGGAAGCTGCCGAATTGTACGACCGGCTTTGGGAGATTCAAGCGTTGTGCGAAAAGCCCACCGCGCCAACCGATGTTGACAAAACTTAGCCCAAAGTCGTACACTAAAAACAGAAAGCCAGGAGGTAAATCGGTTATGGACATTCAAGCCAAAATCGCGATTTTGGAACTGCAGCAAAGTCGCTTTGAGCCGTCTTTCAGCGAAACTGAAAGATTCAACGCGCTGAACGACGTGCGCGAACTGATTTTGTCTATTGAACGCGAACTGCAGCAGATGGGCACAGACCCCGACCCGTTCGCGCAAGTGCGGTTGGCAGAGCTTCGCCGACGCTTCCAGTCGGCACTCCAGCAGCTTGCCCGTTCGGGCGTGTCCGTGCCCATGCCCGAGGGGGTGACGCTATGACCGACTACCAGCAAGCGCTAGAACGCGCGTCGGCACTCATTGCCTCGTGGCGTGAATTACTTGAGAACGAACAGCAGATGCTTAGCAGCGGTAACGAGGCGACCGTGCTTGCAACAATCACACGAAAGCACTCGTTGCCTGCCCAGGTGCATCGTGCCGTCCTGCAGGCAGCGGAGGCAGCAGCGCAATGGTACGCGCAGTTGGCGAACAACGAAGAACAGCGCATCGCCGAATTAGACGCTAAGTTGCAACCGTTGCTTCACGAGTTGGAACAGATTCGGCAGCGTGTGGACGAACTCGTGAGGCGCAGGCGCGGTCACGAGTACCAATTGGCTGCCTTGCGTGGTTACGAACGAACAGCCCGCCAGCTGACCACGCTGGCTGCTGACCGTGTGACGACGCCAACCGACGCCGAAGCGTGGCTAGCCAAACTGCCACCCTGCGAGGTGCCTCCACCGCCGGAGCCGTTTCAGCGCATGGCTGAGAGGTGACAGGTGACAAAGGTGACACCCATAAAAAAGATGTGGCGTGAGAAGTTTCTTGCAGCCCTCGCGCGTGGTTGCAGCGTTTCGCAAGCCAGCCGGTTGGCAGGCATTTCCCGACAACACGCTTACCGGTGTCGGTCACGCAGCCAGACCTTCGCCCAGCAGTGGCAGGACGCTTGGGAACAGGGCACAGACGCGCTGGAGGACGAAGCCGTGCGCCGTGCGCTTGCCGGCAGCGACACGTTGCTGATGTTCCTGCTGAAGGCACGGCGTCCGGAGAAGTTCCGCGACAACGTTCGCGTGGAACACGACGCCAGTCGGGAGATGCTGGATGCGCTGGAATCAGCACTCAAACGTGTTCAAAGCCAGCTGCCGTAGCGTGGGTTGTTCGTCCAATCCCTCCACCGGTGGCGAGGTCGAGACCCACCGGGTGGAGGGACTTTTTTTACCGCCGGACTGGTTCCCCCCGTGCGCCCTCCGTCGCGTGGTGGTGCACAGCGCGCCCGTTTGCGAACCCCTCGATGACCTTCGGGTTTGCTACCATTTTCTCATCGCGAAGGGTGGCGCAGTAGCGCGTGGGCTGTTCTCGTTGGCTGACAACGCCTCACCGCAACGAGGACAGGGCTACGCGAGGCACACAAGGAGATTCAACATCGGCAGCGCAGGCGTGCTGGTGGTGGGCACACTGCCCAACGAACGGCAGTGGCACACTCTGGTGTCGCTGTGTCGGCTGTTGTGTTCGCGTTACCAGCTGGATGTTCGCGACGTGCAGACGCACGGCGAATTGGAACCCGACACGAACGACCTTGTGGGGTGGGGCGACCGATTGAGGGCAGCCCTCGCCAGCGCACCGTTGCCGGAGTGTGAACACGAAGAACCGCCAGCCTACTGCTTCGTGGACGTTGGGCAGAAGCGTCTGGTGGCGAGGCAGGACGGAGGCGACCTGTGGCTTCCCCGAGCGCAGTTAGCGAAGCAGGTCGGCTGGGTTCCGGAGTTGCCGACGGAGAAGCGTGTCATTTACGGCGTGGAGTTCGTTTGCGTGCCGTTGCGTCAGGTGCTGTCATCGCTGCACCGGCACGTTGTGTGGGACACCCGCCTTCGCGCCTTGAAACTGGAACCCCTTGAGGAATAAAAAACTGCTTGCCATCCGCACCGATGCTGTCTTGCGATTGTTGCATCAGGTCGGAAAAATTTCCGACCTGATGCAATTTTTGCAATCCAATTGTCTTGCAATTGTTGCATGAGGTCGCAAAAATTTGCGACCTGACGCAATCTTTGCAATCTAAGCCAATCGGATTGTCTCGCAATTGTTGCATCAGGTTACAAAAATTTGTGACCTGATGCAATTTTTGCAATCCAAGCTAATCCGCTTGACACACTTTGCAGAGGATGCTATGATGAAAAATGACGGCGCGTAGCCGGAACTACCGCCGTCGTGGCGTCCAGCAGGGGCGGTGCTGAACGCGGTTGAATCTTACCGCAAACAGTTCCCGCTGTCAAGCCCCCTGTTGAGACCGCCGGATTCCTGAAAATTGTCAGTCTGTGGAACACAACATGTAGTGGTTCACGTTCAGCAAGTACACAACATATTGTGTTTTGAAGCAGCGGTCAGCTCGCCGGGCTCATAACCCGGAGGTCGAGGGTTCAAATCCCTCCCCCGCACCCAATCATGTTGCACGTCTGAACTACCCTTCTATCGCTATTTCGCGTCCCCTGGTCAGGCTCACAGGCACGGCAAAGCGCAGCTGGATACCCTGCCCATCCGGTAGCACCTCCGCACTCAACGGCTGGTTGTCTATTGTCACGGAGACCATGTGTGTCCCCTGCCAGCGCGGGAGCCTCAATGAGCACAGACGCATCGCGCCCTCTGCCAGCGTGATACTGACACGTGTGCCTGCAACGCCTGTGCTCTCGGAGTAGATACCCCATGCGGTTGGGGTGAAGAAGGGATACCGGCTCTCGGTAGCGCGGATGGGCGGAGAGAAGGTCAAGGTGCCTTTTGGGGCATCCCAACCGAAACCCGTCAGCGCGTTGAGCAGAGTCCAGGCAGACATCGCGCGGTAGTAGTGGTTGCCGCACTCCACGTGGTTCCAGAACCTGCCTGCCCGCAGATGCCGGTCATGAATGTCGCGCACAATCGCCATGCCTTCTGCAACCCTGCCTCGTGCCAGCAGCAGTGCCGCTACAGTGTATTCTATACCTGTCCACAGAGCATCCGCCTGCAGGTTGCTCGACGCGGCGAGCCGGTGTGGTTTACCGGGCGGATATGAGGCGTTGCGCAGCCCCTCACCCGGGCGAAAATTATAGCGCATGACGGCGTCCAGCGCGCGGTCGATATACTCCTCTGGGAGGACGGGTTCCCAGCCGGCTACCGCAAAGAACCAGTCCGCGCTTATCTGGTCGCTCATGCAACACTCATCTACCAGGTCTCCATCGCGCCAGAGCACGAAGTACTCACCGTTCCACAGCTTCTGCACGAAGCTCGTGACGCCTCTTTCGTAAAGCTCTTGCCATTTTGCAGCACGCTCCATATCGTTTACCTCCTGCGCCAGACGCACCGCAATCTTGAGCGCACCCAGCCACAGGCTGCAGATATACGACGGACTACCCTGAAAGTCCCACACGTCATACGTATTGCGGCGGGTGTCGTGGTCCGGCAACGCATCGCCGTCCGCATCCAGCAGAAGAGTGTTGTCCATTGCGCGCACGATATGAGGATACAGACGTTCGAGATAGCCTTTATCCCCTGTCCATAAATAATCGCGCGCCGCCAGCATCACAAACTGCGGGTTCATATCTACGCGGTCGAAGCCGTTGTCCACCGCGCTGAAGTCGGGGGTAAAGAAATGGTGCACACGTCCATCCGCACGCTGGAACTTCGCGCCGTGTTCCATTTGCACCTTCTGCAGCTCGGGGAAAAGGGCGATGATGGGGAAGGAGCCTTGATAGGTGATATCGGTGGTATGGAAGCCGCAGCAGCCCAGTCCTTCCCACACTCCGAAATGCCCGTCGCGCGTCCACCAGGCGCATTTGGTCAGGGTGGAAAGCTGCCCGCTGATAGCATCGGCGGCTTCCGCCGGAAGGGTGGAATCGTAAAGAACATCCACAAAATCCAGCGTGCGTTCGCGCAGGGTGCCTGCGTTGCTCAGCAGGTACTCTGCCACCTGCAGCGAGTTGCTGCACCAGCAGGCGTACTGGTGACCGATGTTTGCACCGGTAGGGCTGATGTGGTTCGGGAAGAACCAGCTCACGGTGAACAGTGCTTCGCCTTCACTCTCCGGCTCAATCTGCTGCGTGGAACAGAGTGCAGCGTAGCCCCACTCTACCTGTCGTTCGCGTAGTTCTCGCAGATGCAGCGCGATCTCCTCCAGAAACTCCGCCGAGTGTACCAGCTGCGGGTCCACGATGCTCAGACTGCGATACTTGCCGTGTACAAGTGGGTGCTGAAGTAGATTCTGTAAGAGGGCATCATGCTCTGACGATGACAACTGGGATAGCTGAAGGTCTTCGGGCAGGGTGGGAGCTGTCTCTGGAGCGAGATTCGGCAGTTCACCCTCTTCACGGAAAAGGCGCAAGATGGACACCGGCTTCAAACCGAAGCGGTTCTGCCAGAACATCAGGGAGCGATACTCCTCCCGATACGCACCGGTAATGTAGCTGATTTTCCCCCCACACGCGGCGAATGTCATATCGCCGCTGGAAGGGTGTTCTGGCTGCAGGGAGGTCGCTGTCAGATGCACCGCAGTACCCACGCTCACTGGCTGGAGCAGGTTGTGCGGTTGCCTGTCTTTTTGTCCGATGCCAACCATGTTACGTATCACGCCTGCGAGAGAAACCGTTACCGGCTCTGCCGAGAGGTTTTGTACCAGAAAGCGTACATAGAAACCCGGTGTCCCCGAGGCACGGCTGTCCAGAGGAATAAACGGCGAGAAAACCTCCGCGATGACCTGCACGGGGAGCGAGGCGTCCAGATACTGCAAGCGTGCCAGCGGGAAGGAACCTTCGAACTGGATGCCCTGCACCGATCGCGCCCATCCTGTCGAATAGAGGTCGTGCAGGCTCTCTCGCAGAGCGAGGTAGCGTATCTGCACATTGCCCTCTGAAGTCGCAACGCGCAACACAAAAACCAGGTCCTCGGGGTGAACTATCTCTTCGGTACGCACTCCGCCCGGAGAGTGGGGAGACCACGCTCCCATGTTGAATATCTGCCACTCGTGGAACAGACCATCTGGGCGTATTTCCACTGAACCGGTGCCGATTCCACCAAGCGGAATACCCGAAGTGTGCTGGATGGTGCTATGAAGTAATGGCATGGATAACCCTCCTCCTTTTCCTCTGTCCGTTCGATAGCAACCCGCTGTAGAATACGTGTCGCAGTGTGCTGTCTCCTGTCGCGACCAGACGCGGCATGACGATAGTCATGAGGCAGGAGGCGCAGGGGGATATTCGGAAATGAGATTTACGTTGAGAAGTGACGTGCCTGCGGGTACAATCTTATTGGGAATGATTCTCAAAAAGGTGATGAACATGCTGCATACCGGATACATTTGGGTACTATTCGTATTATTGTTGGTGCTGTTTGCGCCGCAATGGGGTGTGGTCACACGATGGAGGCAACGACGCTGGCTTCGTTCACGAGAGGCGATAGAAGATGCGCTGTTGCATCTGCACCAGCGAGAGCATGAAGGGCGACCAGCATCGATAGAATCTCTGGCGGGGTCACTGGGGGTCTCTACGCGCCTGGCGCTGATGCTGGTGCAACGCATGGAAGAACAAGGACTGCTTCAGGCAGGAGCGGGAGGCTTGAACCTCACCCCGGATGGGCACCGACTGGCTATTCAGGTCGTACGGGCACACCGCCTCTTTGAGCGTTATCTCGCTGATGAAACTTCTGTACCACCGCATGAGGTGCACGACCTGGCACACCGACTGGAGCATACACTCACGCCCCAGCAGCTGGAGCAGCTAGATGCGTACATGGGACACCCCGTTGTCGACCCGCATGGAGACCCCATTCCCTCTCCAAGCGGTGAGATGCCAGAGATAGAGGGACAGTCGCTGGTGGAGTTTCCTCTGGGCAAGCCCGCGCAGATTGTGCACGTGGAAGACGAGCCTCCATATGTGTATGCTCAGATTGTGGCAGAAGGGTTGTGCCCGGGCATGATGGTCACGGTCATCGAGCGGTCGGCGACGCGCATTGTGCTGGAAAGCGATAGCGACGAACACGTGCTGGCGCCCGTCGTGGCAGCCAATATCACCGTGCGCGAGGCAGCTCCTGAAATACGTGCCCCGCAAGGAGAGCGGTTGGGGTCGTTGGAGCCCGGCGAGCAGGCAACCGTGTTGCGCATCGATGATGCTTGTCAGGGCTTAACACGCCGCCGGTTCCTGGACATGGGCATCACACCGGGCACGCAGATTGAGGTGGTCATGCGCTCAGCGTTCGGTGACCCGGTGGCGTATCGGGTGCGCGATAGCCTGATAGCCCTGCGACGCGAACAGGCAGACTGGATCTGGGTGCAGAGGAACGGTGGGGCGTCTCGCAAGGAGGGAGCGGCATGAAGGGTATGCGGAGGGCGATGGACGTGCAGGGATGCGAATCGTGCGCTTTGCGTGAGCATCTGGTGCGGATGGGCGTGCGTGTGGACTCGTTCGACTACGTGCTGGCGCTGATGGGTAATCCGAACACGGGTAAAAGCACTGTGTTCAACGCGCTGACCGGCTTGCGCCAGCATACCGGCAACTGGACCGGCAAGACGGTGACGCGCATGGAGGGCGCTTTTGAGTTCAACGGCAAGCGGTATAAAATCGTAGACCTGCCGGGAACCTACTCCCTGCTTTCCGCTTCGGTGGATGAAGAGGTTGCACGGGACTTTGTGCTGTTTGCCAAGCCTGATGCGGTGATCGTCGTCGTAGATGCCACCATTCTGGAGCGCAATCTGAACCTCGTTCTGCAGGTGCTGGAGATTACCGACCGGGTGGTAGTGTGTCTGAATCTGATAGACGAAGCAGAGCGCAAGGGCATCGAGGTGGACCACCGTGCGCTCTCACGGGAACTGGGCGTGCCCGTTGTGCCTACCGCTGCAAGACAAGGCGTGGGGCTGGGACTGCTGATGCAGACGGTCGCGGAACTGGTAACGGGCACCATCACCACCTCCCCACGGCGGGTGAAAACGGACGAGAAGGTAGAACGTGCACTGGACGAACTCACACCAGTCATCCATGAAGTCTATCCTGACCTGCCGAACGTGCGCTGGATCGCCATGCGTCTGCTGGACGGCGACTACAACGTGCGCCAGTCTCTGGAGAGCGGCGAGCTGCTCCGTTTGGCTCGTCCTGAAGCTGGTGACGCCGACATCGAACACGCTCGCCAACATGCGCCTTCCATCCTTGCCCAAACGGAGGCACTGCAGAGACGGCTGGAAGGCTCCTTCCGGGATCGGGTGGTGGAATCCCTCTACGCGGAGGCGGAAACTATTGCCCGCAAGGTGGTGCACCGCAAGGACGAACGTCGCTGGGATTGGGATCAAAAGCTGGACAGGATTCTGACCTCGCGGGTGTGGGGGTTGCCCGTGATGGGTTTGCTGTTATTGGGCGTCTTCTGGGTCACTATTCAGGGAGCGAACGTGATTTCGGAGTTCATCGCAGCCGGATTGTTCTGGATAGAAGCCAAAGGCAGTGCGCTCTTCACCACGCTGGGAGTGCCGTGGTGGCTCACCGGCTTCGTATGGCACGGGGTATACCGGGGTCTGGCGTGGGTGGTTTCGGTCATGTTACCGCCGATGGCGATATTCTTTCCTATCTTTACCATTCTGGAGGATATGGGCTATCTGCCGCGCGTGGCTTTCAACATGGACAAGTTCTTTCAGAAGGCGGGAGCACACGGCAAGCAGGCATTGACGATGGCAATGGGCTTGGGGTGCAATGCGGCGGGCGTCGTGGCAACACGCATCATCAATTCACCGCGCGAGAGGCTGATTGCCATCCTGACCAATAACTTCATGCCCTGCAATGGGCGGTGGCCCCTGCTCATCACCATGAGCATGCTCTTTGTGGCAGCGTCGTTTCCTCCGGCTTTTGCAGCGGCTGTGGCAGCAGGCACGCTGGTCGTTGTGTTACTGGTAGGAGTGTGGATGACCTTCCTTGTCTCCGTCGTGCTGTCTCGCACCATCCTGAAAGGCGAAGCCAGCAGCTTCACGCTCGAGCTGCCTCCCTACCGCAAGCCCAACATTCTGGCGGTGCTGTATACCTCCGTGATAGACCGCACGTTGACGGTGCTGTGGCGAGCAGTGGTGATGGCAGCCCCCGCAGGAGGGCTCATCTGGCTGCTGGGCAACATCCATGCAGAAGGACAGAACCTTTCCCACTGGATAGCGAGATGGCTGGACCCAGTGGGGCGAGCTATCGGGCTGGATGGAGTGGTGCTGTTGGCGTATATCATTGCGATACCTGCCAACGAAATTGTCGTGCCCACTATCATTATGACCTACATGGGCACTGGCATGATGACCGAGCTGGAAAACCTAAGCGAGCTACGTCATTTACTGGTAGACCAACACGGCTGGACTACGTGGACGGCGATTTGCCTGATGCTTTTCTCCCTGCTGCACAACCCCTGTTCCACCACCATCCTGACGATATGGCGCGAGACAAAGAGCGCGAAATGGGCGTCGATAGGCGCGTTACTGCCTCTGGGTATCGCCTTCGCAGTGCTGCTGGTGCTCAACGGTATCGTGCGGTGGATACACTGAAGATTGTGACTTAAATCACGGCATCTTCCCGACCAAGACGATACAATCGTTTGTGGTGGAGGAAACACCACCGAACTCTCGTAAGGAGGTTCTGCGAAGAACAATGGCATACGTCATCGTGGATGCCTGCACGAAGGATGGTGCCTGTATATCGGTTTGTCCGGTAGATTGCATCAAAGAGGGGCAGTTTACCGACACCGACGGCACCACCTATGATATGATGTTCATCAACCCGGATGAATGCATCGACTGTGGAGTGTGCCAGCCGGAGTGTCCAGTGAACGCTATTTACCCGGAGACGGACATTCCTGACCAGTATAAGCATTTCATCCGCATCAACCGCGAAGCTTACGCGAGCGGACAGGTGGGTTGATAAAACCTGGGGCAGGCGGATCGCCTGCCCTCACAGCGAGCACCATGTCCCCCCTGCCAGCGACGTGTGATTTAAATCACGGCATCTTCTGCCCAGATCGGGAGAGAATCTATACGGTGTCTGAAGCACCTTACTCACTTCCCAAAGGAGGTCACGAATCGAGATGGCATACGTGATTGCCGAACCCTGTATTGGTGTGAAAGACAAGGCGTGCGTAGCGGTTTGCCCCGTAGATTGCATCAAAGAGGGCGTTTTCACCGATAGCGACGGCACCAGCTACGACATGCTGTTTATCAACCCGGACGAGTGCATCGACTGCGGTCTGTGCGAGCCGGAGTGCCCTGTCAGTGCGATCTTTGCGGAGACAGACGTGCCCAGCCAGTGGCAGCACTTCATCCGTATCAACCGCGAGGCATTCACGAGTGGGCAGGTAGGCGGTTAGTCCCCACTACTGGCTAACGCCTGCAGTGCTTCGGAGTCTATCACGGTAATTTGTCCGTTTTGCACAGCAATCCAGCCTGCTTTACGAAAGCGGTTCAGAGTGCGCGTGACCACCTCACGAACGGTACCCAGCTGCGCAGCTAGTTCGGCGTGGGTATAGTCGAGGGTGAAACACGCGCCTCTTTCTTTCGCCTGCGAGAGCAGGTAGCGCGCAACGCGCTCGGGCACCTCATGCAGAGAAAGTTCCTCCACCAAGTGTAGTAACCGGCGTACTCGAATCGCGAGCGCGCGCAGAGCAGCTTGCATCATCTCGGGATGTGCGTGTATCACGCTCAAAAAGTGGTCGCGGGGGATAAACAGCAGGCGACTGGGTGACATGGCTTCTGCCGAATAGGGCTGGTTTCCACCATCGAAAAGAGGCAGTTCACCAATCACAGATCCCGAACGTTCCACCCCTATCACCTGTTCTCGCCCGTTGGAACTGCTGTTGTACACGCGCACCGCGCCTTCTAGCACGATGTACAATCCGTGACAGGGTTCCCCGCGCAGGAACAGCACCTCCCCACGGGTTGCGTGCACAACGCGAGATCGGGTTAGCAGACCTCGCAAAACCTCTTCGCTCACCTCTCGCGAGAACAACGCGCGTCGCAGTGCGTCTAAAGCCTCCATGATTACCCAACCTGTTCACCAGTTTCAATGATTATTGTACCTTTACCGTTTCCGTTTTCGCCTCAGCCGATGCCCCTCCCTTGCCCCAACGGCAGACCTTGCGCAGGTCCCCTTCGGATGGTATCCTATGAGTAAGGGGTGGTCACATGCATAGATGGTGGGAGACCTTTCGTCTGGAAGAGCGCTTGCAACATAGCATCGATGCGGGAGCACAGCTCCTGAAGATTATCCTGTTGTATCTGTTCGTGCGATGGTTGATTGCCCGTGTAGGACGTGCGCTGGTGAACCGCCTGGAAAGCGTGGAACGCATCTCCACGCAAAAACCACGTATTCGCACGCTGGGCAATCTGGTGCGCAGCATCGTGGAGTACACGGTGCTGATTGTCGCTATACTGATGGCATTGCGAGCCATCGGAATGGACATCACCCCCCTGCTGGCTACGGCTGGAGTGGCAGGGTTAGCCATCGGTTTCGGTGCCCAGCGACTGGTGCGCGATATGATTTCAGGATTTTTCCTGCTCGCGGAGAACCAGTTCGCCGTGGGGGAAGTGGTTACCATCGGCGCCATTACGGGCGTGGTGGAGGAAGTGGGAATGCGTACCACCCACCTGCGTGATGAGCAGGGACGCATGGTGGTCATCGCTAATGGTGATGTGAACCTGGTCATCAACCACTCGCGCAAGGGAGGGGTGCGTCTTAGCGTGGAGGTGAGGGTCTCGTCCGGCGCAGACGTACAGACGGCAGTGAAAATCCTGCAGGACGCGGCGGGAGAGGTAAGCGTCGAGAACCCGGTGGTCGGGGTGAGCGCGTTTGACGCCGCTTCCGTCACCCTACGGTTGACCGGCGAAGCACCTGCACACGAGCGTGAGGTGCGCGAACTTCGCTTGAAGGAGCTGCTCTACCAGAGGATGCGTGAGGCAGGTGTTCCGCTGGCGTAGAGGCAGATCGGTCTATATCTGGTATTTTCCAATTCAAGACGAGTAGGAGCAGACAATGGAGAGAAGATTTTACCTGGAACTGGCACAAAGTGGGCTGCGCATGCCCATCGGTACCGACCTCGTGCTACACGAAAAAGAAGATGTGCCCGGTATTCTGGTAGACGGATATCGGCTGGGGCAGGTGGTGGAAGAGGCAACACGCCGCTACCGCACGCCTCTGGCAGTTCCCCACATGGACCTGATGATTGAGAAGACCGCCTTGCTGGAGCTGCTGGACATACCTGCCCAGCAAATACCCACTTACCACTTCTCGGAGCCTCCTTCACCCGAAATGGTGGAGACGGTGCGTCGCAAGCTACACGAGGTGCCGCTCCATGTGCGGATACAGGCACAGGCGGGGTCGGTAGCGTACATCGCCCAGCACACCGACTTGCTACCAATAGGCATGACCATCGGACCGTTCTCTCTGATGACCAAGCTCATCGCCGACCCCATTGCACCTATCTATTTGGCGGGGATGGGTATCACCGCAGAGGAAGAGCCGGAGGTGCGGACGGTGGAGCTAACCCTTGACCTGTCCACCATGGTCATTCTGCGTTCGATGGAGGCGCAGATCGAGGCAGGAGCGCGTGCCATCTTTATCGCCGAACCCGCAGCGAATAAGGTGTACATCTCTCCCAAGCAGATGGAGCAAGGCTCGGATATCTTCGAACGAATGGTCATGCGCTATCTCCGACGTATCCGGGCGTTTCTGGACGAGCGCGGGGTAGACCTTATCTTCCACTGCTGTGGCGAGCTGACCGATGAAATGGTGCAACAGTATGCCTCCCTCGAGCCGGTCATTCTCAGCCTGGGCAGCTCGCGGGTGCTGTGGGAAGATGCACGGCTGGTTCCCAAGCATGTCGTACTGTACGGCAACCTGCCCTCCAAGCGGTTCTACTCCGATGAGCTGGTCACACGCGAGCAGGTAGAGCAGCTTGCCTGCGAGCTGCTGGAAAAGATGCGTCAGGCTGGACACCCCTTCATTCTGGGTAGTGAATGTGATGTGCTCAGCGTGGAGGGATGCGAACAGACCATCAAGCAGAAGGTGCAGGCTTTCGTCGAGTGCAAGTGTTGAAATCGCAAAACGGGGTCACGATAAGAGGCTATTCTCTACCGTGACCCCGCCCTCTGGGAGTGTCTGTTAGCGTCTCCGCTTCAGGTCGAAGCGGTCCAGGTTCATCACCTTGTTCCACGCGGCGATGAAATCGTGCACAAACTTCTGCTTGCCGTCCTCACAGGCGTACACTTCCGCAATGGCACGCAGCTGTGCGTTGTGCCCGAAGATCAGGTCGACGCGCGTGGCTGTCCAGCGCAGTTCACCCGTCTTGCGATCGCGCCCTTCGAACAGGTAGGCGTCTTTGTCCACCGGCGTCCACTCGATGCTCATGTCCAGCAGGTTCACGAAGAAATCGTTGGTGAGCGTCTCGGGACGCTTGGTGAACACGCCGTGTGGTGACCGGTCGTAGTTGGCGTTGAGCACTCTCAGACCGCCTACCAGCACGGTCATCTCAGGGGCGGTGAGAGTGAGGAGCTGCGCTTTATCTACCAGCAGCACCTCGGCAGGAACGCTATAGTGCTCCTTCAGGTAGTTGCGGAAGCCGTCGTAAATCGGCTCCAGCACGGCGAAGGACTCCACGTCGGTCTGTTCCTGCAAGGCATCCATGCGTCCCGGTGTGAAGGGTACGGTGACCTCGTAGCCGGCGTTTCGCGCCGCCTGCTCCACCGCTGCACAGCCACCCAGCACGATGAGGTCAGCCAGCGACACCTTTTTGCCGTCGGTGTGGGCATGAGCCTCGTTAAACTCGCGCTGGATGCCCTCCAGCACGCCCAGCACCTTGTGGAGCTGCTCGGGCATGTTCACTTCCCAATCCTTCTGGGGGGCAAGGCGGATACGTGCACCGTTTGCGCCGCCGCGCTTGTCCGAGCCACGGAAGGTGGCGGCAGACGACCAGGCAGTGTACACCAGTTCCGAGATGGACAGCCCGGAGGCGAGGATTTTCGCCTTGAGCTCGGCGATGTCTTGCTCTTCAACCAGCGGATGGTCTACCGCCGGGATGGGGTCTTGCCAGATGAAATCCTCATCCGGCACGTCCGGTCCCAGATAGCGAGTGCGCGGTCCCATATCGCGGTGGGTGAGCTTGAACCAGGCGCGCGCGAAAGCATCGGCAAACTCGTCCGGGTTCTCCAGGAACCTTCGGGCGATCTTTTCGTAAACAGGGTCGAAGCGCAGCGCCAGGTCGGTGGTCAGCATGGTGGGACGATGCTTCTTGTTCGGGTCGTACGCATCGGGAATAATCTCCGGTGCATCCTTCGCGACCCACTGCCATGCTCCCGCCGGGCTCTTGGTCAGCTCCCACTCATACTGGAACAGGTTCTCCAGGAAGTTGCTGCTCCAACGAGTGGGGGTAGTTGTCCAGGTGACCTCCAGACCGCTGGTAATGGTGTCGGGTCCTTTACCAGAACCGAAGCTGCTCTTCCAGCCTAGTCCCTGCTGTTCGATCGGAGCGGCTTCAGGTTCAGGACCCACGTACGAGGCAGGTCCTGCGCCGTGAGCCTTGCCAAAGGTGTGCCCACCCGCGATGAGCGCGACCGTCTCCTCGTCGTTCATGCCCATCCGCCCGAACGTCTCGCGAATGTCTTTGGCAGCAGCGACCGGGTCGGGTTGACCGCCTGGTCCTTCAGGGTTCACATAGATCAGCCCCATCTGCACCGCTGCCAGCGGGTTTTGCAGGTCGCCTTCAGCGGTGTGACGCTTGTCTTCCAGCCATTGACCTTCGGGTCCCCAGTATACGCTCTCATCGGGTTCCCACCAGTCCTCGCGACCACCACCGAAACCGATGACCTTTCCGCCCATCGATTCGATGGCCACGTTACCAGCCAGAATCATCAGGTCCGCCCACGAGATTTTTCTGCCGTACTTCTGTTTGATGGGCCACAGCAGGCGACGTGCTTTGTCCAGGTTGGCGTTATCGGGCCAGCTGTTGAGAGGCGCAAAGCGTTGCTGACCACTGCCTGCACCGCCCCGCCCGTCGCCGATGCGATAGGTTCCCGCGCTGTGCCACGCCATGCGGATCAACAGACCCCCGTAGTGCCCGAAGTCAGCGGGCCACCAGTCCTGCGATTGCGTCATCAGCTCGCGCAGGTCTTTCTTCACTGCTTCTAGGTCGAGGCTTTCAAACTCCTTTGCGTAATCGAAATCCTCTCCCATCGGATTGGCCTGGGGAGAGTTCTGATGGAGCACCTTGAGATTCAACTGATGCGGCCACCAATCCCGGTTCGTGCGCTGGGTTTCGATGCCGGGATGAGCAGCACCGGATGTAGCGTCGGTTTTGTTTTGTGCACTCATTTCCACCCCTCCTCTTGCATGACTTTATAGTAATGATAATCTTTATCAGATACTTTTGTCAAGCGGTCCAGCGGGGAAAACCATAAAAAAGTGGGCTGAGGCGAACCTCAGCCCACCTGTTGCCCGAAAAAACGGTTACTTCCTTCGCCTTCGCAGCACCAGCAGTCCTACGCCAATGCCCAACCCAGCCATCGTCGCAGGCTCCGGCACCACCGGCAAAGCGGTAATCTGTCCCCGAATCTCACCGCCCGGGTAAGCGGTCGTGTGGATGTTGATGTACGTGTTGCCGCTGAGCAGGTTCACCTCTTCGGCTGCCGGGAACGGCGCACCAGCAATCACTTTGATGAGCTGGCTTCCCAACACGGCATAGCTGCTGCCATCACCGATGCCGAAGATGGCAGGCCCGTTGACGCCCACCGGAGCACGGTGAATGTGCGAGGCGGTGAGGTCGCCTTGCGAGATGCCGCTCACCGTTATCGCCAGGTTGATCGTCTTGGCAACATCATCATAGCTGCCAAAAAGCACCCCACTGGCGCTCGTCGAAACCGGTGGCACCTCTTGCGAGCCCGTCAAGGTCGCCTGCAGGTACCACAATCCCGCCTGAGAGGGCAGCGCTACCGCTACGAACAGCGCTACCAGCAAAGCCCATTGCCACTTCAGTGCTTTCAAAAAGCTGTCCCTCCTTTCATCGACTGGTTTGCGCCTTGTCCTCCGTTTCGCTTCATTCTACTGTCTGCTCGCACCGAAACAGAATAGCCTGAGCAAATGCCCAGGCTATTCTCTTCTGTGTACCTACGCTTTTCTTCGTCGCAGCAAAAGCAGTCCCAAACCTGTGGACAAGCCGACCAGCGTCATAGGCTCGGGCACGGGGATGAGTTGACCTCGGATGTCCTTCACTCCGCCCGGGGTGGTGATCTGGATATAGGTATTACCCGCCAGGAGGTCCGCTTCGTTTGCTACGGGTAGCAGCGCACCTACCACGAAACGTGTGTAGGCAATGCCGCTTCCAGACCATGAAGCACCGCCGTCCAGGTCATAAATGGCGGGACCGTTCGTGCCCGGCGCACCCACATAAATCTTCGCAGAGAGAATCTCACTCTGGGTGAGCCCCACCTCGTATACTGCCAGGTTAAACAGCTTCGACACGTCATCATAGCTCATGATGGCTTGTCCATACGCTGTGGAGCTGGTCGGCGGAACCACCTGGCTGCCAGTGAGGTTCGCCGTCAACACCCAGACTGTGGCGCTGGATGGCGAGGCTATTGCTGCGAGCAACACAGCCAACAGCCCCAATCGGATGGCGATTCGATGCATATCCCTTCCTCCTTTCATCATCATGGATGGGTTGAACAACCATGCTGGTGCGAGCTGTGCTCCCACCTTATTTTCAGTATACACTCCGCAAGCGGTACTGTCAAGCATTTTCACGAGGGCGCCGGATATTTTTTCTGAAAATCCCCACAGCAGTGGTTCCTCTCTGACCGGTGAATCGTGTCGCCCGGAGGCACAGCAGGACGAATGGGCTGTCAAGCAGAATGGGGCTGATATACAGTGCAAACCTTGTGCAGTCGCGCTGCTGGCAATCGGAGGGCAAAATGAGCACCCAGACAGCGAACCGTTTGGTCTTTTTGCTTGCTTGCGCAGGAGCATTTGTCGCACTGGTCCTCGGTCTGGCGCATATCGCCGGAGCGAAACTACCTTGTGGCGTGGGAAGTGAAGCACTGAGCGGTTGCGACATCGTTGCGGAATCCCCTGTCAGCAAAATAGTGGGTATCCCCATCGCTTTTTTCGGGTTGGGAGCCTATCTGATGATTGCTCTCGCAGCGCTGGTACGAGAGCGGCGTGGGCTCCCGCAGACGCAGAGGATAGGCGTCTGGATGTGGCTGGTGCTCGCAGCAGGAACGCTCATCAGCGCGGGCTTGCTCTCCTACGCATGGATAGGTTTGAGCGCGGTATGCACCTGGTGTACCGCCAGTGGTGTGCTGATGTTGCTTGCACTCGTCGTGCAAACCGTGGCACTGGAGGGGTGCGAACAGCCGACCAAACGCTTGCCTGGCTGGGCGTTTGCCCTCCCTCTGACGGTGGCTCTACTGGCAGGGGGGGTGTATGGCGCTATCCTGATACGCCGGGCGGAAGAAATGACCCGCGCCAGAGAGTACCACCTGCCACCCGGCGCGGTGCTTGAACGCGAACAAAGCCACACTCTGGGAGACGCAGATGCGCCCGTGTTGCTGGTGGTGTTCTCCGACCTGCAGTGCCCTGTCTGCCGCCGTGCCTCCATGCAACAGGTCATCGAGGATGTAGAGAGACGGCATCGGCGCCGGGTCAGGCTAGTCTATCGCCACTTCATACCCCAGACAAACAATACTGCCTCGCTGGAGGCTGCTCTACTGGCGGAATGGGCAGGATCACAGGGTAAATTCTGGGATTTCATCAAGACCTACCTGCGAGAAGGCAACCCCCATCGCGAGGGAATGCTTCGGGTGATACGCTCTATCGGTCTGGACGCACAGAAAGCCCAGAAGATTCTGGAGAACAAGCAACTGCAAAAACCTTACATAGAGCGTATCCAGAAAGATGTCGCCGACGCCCGAACGCTGGAGGTCACTTTCACCCCCACGTGGTTCGTGCGCTACCCCGACGGCAAGGTAGACAGAGCCTTCGGCGGCATGGCAACCAGCCTGCTGAAAGAGGAGGTTATTGCAAAGCACTCGCGGAAGCGCGAGTAAGTACAGAGACAGGCAGGTTCTCCTCGCCAGGAGGCGGCGCAACTTCATTGTAGTGGCTGTCCCGCTCCACAGGGATGCGTCCTGCCTCCAGAATCAGATCTATTAGCTGGTGGCGGGTGAGCACTTGCTGGCGTTCGCCGGGCGATTCGTCCTGATACACGATTTCATATTCGTGTACCGTGCCGTCTACATCGTCTGCCCCGTACCAGAGTGCTACCTGCGTGACCGCAGGCGTATTCATCACCCAGAAGGACTTGATGTGCGGGAAGTTATCCAGCATCAGACGCGAGACGGCGATATTGCGCAGGTCATCGTAGCCCGATGGATGCGGCAGGTGCTCCAGCTCCGTGCCCTCTGGATGGAAGCTGAGCGGCGTGAGCGCGAGAAAATGCCCCGTTTCGTCCTGCAACTCACGCAGGCGAATCAGGTGTTCTACGCGCTCTTCAACGGTTTCAATGTGCCCATAAAGCATGGTGGCGTACTGATTCAGTCCCACACGCGCTGCGGCGCGGGCAACCTCGCTCCACTCATCCCCACCTATCTTGCGCGGGAACAACTCTTGATGAATCCGCTCCGAGTAAATCTCTAGACCTCCCCCCGGCAGGCTGTCCAGCCCCGCTGCCTTCAGGGCGCGCAGGGTATCTTCATAGTCCATCCCCGCCACTTCTGCAATCTGCACAATCTCCACCGCGGTAAACGCCTTGATATGCACATCGGGGCGCACTTCCTTCACTGCATGTAGCAGGTCCAGGTAATACTGGAAAGGCAGTTTCGGATGAATTCCCCCGACGATATGCACTTCGGTAATAGGCACGTGCAGGTACTGACGCAGTCGTTGCTTCACCTGCTCCGGGGTCAGCGTGTAGGGCGCGGGACCACCCTTTTTCGCATAGAACGAGCAGAACTTGCACAGCTTGTTACAGAGGTTGGTGTAGTTAATGTGCTGATTGCGCACGTAATAGGCTTTGTCGCCGTGCATCCGCTCGCGTACGAGGTTTGCCAGGTAACCTACGCCTGTGAGGTTAGGGGTTTTGTAGAGCAGGCGTCCATCCGCCTCATCCAGACGAACGCCCTCTATCACTTTTTCGTATATCGGCATCAACTCGTTGCCGAGAATGCGTTCCGCTATCATCCAGCAGATCCTTCTTTGAACGTTTTGTTTTATTATACCCGCTCGCCATGCAAGATATCCGCCACACACACTTCATGTCTTGCTCAAACGCCTTTGCACAAACACCTGCCGACCAATGACACCCGCCGCTGCCCCAATCAGCAACGCCGGAACGCGCTGCCAAACGAAGGTTAAGCCTTCGCCCTCCCGCATCCAACTCCACCAGTTGAAACCGAACAATGCACTACCAAAGATGCAGACCAGAGCCTCAGCGAACCACAACCTCCAGCCTCCTGTGATGCGCGCCCAAACAAGTAGGTCGGCTAAACCTACTACCAAACCATATGGAGACCACACGATCGCGCTCATGCTCAGCGCGATATACCAAATCCACCACTGCAATGGGTGCCTCGGATCCGCCCACAGATAGACGGATACCTCTTCGTTGGAGAATGCCAGCTGCACCAAACGAATCAGACCTGTGACAAACGCTGTACTCCCTGCTGCCACTAACACCTTCGGCAGGAGGATGGACCATTTTCACCGCGCCCGTATCCAGAACTGATTGGAGCCATCATCGCCCCATCCTCCGTGAAACGTATACTTTCTGTAGGGCAGACCGCATTTCTTTAGAAGGCAATTGGCGAAATCTTGGCAATTCTGCTGAACAGGATGCTTTCACCTCCCCTGCCTGTGCCTATCGCAGCTCTAACGAGCCGATGAGTTTGCGCAAGCATCGTTGGTGTTCCTCGTCCTGGCAGCCGTCCGCTTGCAGTTCTAGTAATTTGGTGTCATCCCAAACGACGAACAGGTACAGCGTACCAGGTGCCGAGAGCTTCAGTGCAGGATGACCGGAAACCGTTGCACGTTCCTGCAGTAGCGCCCTATACTCTGTCAAATCCGACACCCAACGCTTCATCTTCCGCTCAGCAGAACCGCGTTCATACGTAAAAGACCGGACGACCACTGTGCAACCTTGATCTCGCAGCCACACCTCTTGCACTGCTGCCCACCCCGGAGAGGCAATATGCTTCGGCCAAGCGCTACGGAAACAATCCAGTCCATACACAATGCTGAAGTTCGGCATCTGTACACAGACCCCGGAGCTGGTCTCGTATTCACGAAATGTACCCTTCCGATACCCTATAGGACGAGTGAGATAAATGGCTAGCCAGTACGCTAGGGATATCAGCCCCAGCACAACGACCCAGAATATGAACCTCCGTCTAAAGTACTGCGCTATGCTCATCTGACCACCCGTGGTACTGCTGCCAACATCGCCGAAGCCGGGAGTCCCTGACGCTGTTAAGAAGTTGCTCCGCTGGTTCCTCAAACCAAAAGCAGACCCGCTTCTGGCATTCGGCACAGCAAAGATTGGGTATCCAGTCGTCCAACCAGTGTGGCCTCTCGATGCCTCCTTCACGCCAACAGGGAGACTCATGCGGTATTGGAGGAAGTATCCTGTTGGTTTCAGCACAATCTGTCACTGTGTCGCACAGCTTCTTCGCTATCTCGCCGATCTCATGGTACTCCCTGGCCCACCAACGACAAACTTCTTGAGCACACCTATAAGCAGGGCCATTTTTAGGTAGCCCTATCACACCTCCAAGGGTACTGCAGCTGATATGGGGCATCTTTCCGGGGCACGGGGCTTTCGGCGCCCCACGCATACCCTTGCTATCGCTGAGCACCACCACCCCATTCCCCACAGTCGCATACAGGTTCACGCCTCCCTCAATCCCTATCGGGTCCCTCGTCAGAAACCTCCCCGCCGCGGGGTCCAGGTAACGGTGTGTCAGTAACAGTATACCTGTTTCTACATCCGTGGTGTAGCCCCATTGCGCTTTGTAGCCGTAGGGGGTGGGGTTGGAGCAGGAGCAGGAAACATCCTAACGATACCGAACCAACTCCTCTACCGTCATCGAGATATCTTTCGCTATCTGGCGCAGCAGAATCGGGGAGATGTCCCGCCCTGAGTGAAAGGGCAACGTGGTGCATCTGCCATCCGCGTGACGATACTGGCGATGGGAACCTCGCTGCCGAACCCTCACGAAACCCAACTTCAGCAGGATTGCCTCCACCTCTGAGGGCTTGAGAACGGGGATGTTGCCCATCACGCTACCGTAATCACCTGCGTGCCCACGAATTCGCTCTGCACGCGCAGTTCGCCGTCTTCCTGCAGCATATCCAGCACCTCGCGCAGGTTCTGGCGCAGTTCATCCAGGCTCTCTGCCTGGCTGTGAGCACCAGCGATACCTGGTACCCATCCTACATACAGCCCCGTTTCAGGGCATCTTTCCACAATAGCGATAAAGGTTCGCATGGACCGCCTCCGTCCTCAAGAGCTCGCATAGACAGTTCTATTGTAACTCCGTTGCAGGTCATCGGGCAAGATGGTTTTTTCTCGTCAGAAACCTTCCCGTCGTGGGGTCCAGGTAACGGTGCGTCAGTAACAGTATACCTGTTTCTATGTCGGTGTCGTAGCCCCACTGGGCTTTGTAGCCGTAGGGGGTGGGGTTGGAGCCGGACATCAATTGACCCCACGCATCATACGCCAGGTTCGCCAGCACGTTACGACTGTTATCCATGATGTGAACGGCGTTGCCCTGCGGGTCAAACTGGTAGAGGTAACCACCATACGCCACCAGACCGTTCGCACCGAACACCACCGGCGCCACCACGTTGCCCGCTGCGTCCAGCTCGCACACCAGATCCTCACCATCATACAGCGCATACCGTCTGCCACTCGCCGTCTGCTTCCACGCTCGCAAGCCGTCTCCGTTGTAGCCGGCGGTGAGGATGTTCCCGTAAGCGGTTATCCGGTTGCGGTAAGGGTCACCTACTCATCCCCGAGTAATCCAAAGTTCCTCACGAGGATGCCGAAGTCGAACAGCGTGACTTCCTCGTCGCCATCCAGGTCGGCGTTCACATTCCAGTTCGCATCGCCAGGCACCGAGCCGAACGCCGCCACCAGCTGACCGAAGTCAAAGAGCGTCACCTCGTTATCACCGTCCACGTCGCCGTTGATCAGGCTCCAGACAAGCGACACCTCGCCGGACAGGTTCGCATTCACCCGCTGGCGCAACCAGTGTGTGACCTTCACCGCGACGCTTCCACTGCCCGCCAGTGCCGTTTCCACCGAGAATCGCCCGCTGCTGTCCAGTGATGCCGACAGGCTCTCCGTGTTGCTCCCCTGCGTCACCCCGATTTGCACCGGCAAGCCGTTCACCGCACCGGCATAGTCGCCCAGAGTGATGCTTCCCTGCAGCAGCACCTTGCGCACGTCCAGTATAGCCTCTTTCGAGGTGCTCATGTAGACGGAATCTCCGGCGAACTCGGCGCGAAGTGTTCGGTTACCCAGTGAGGCGTTCAACGGCACCGTATAGGGCACGGTGGCAGTGCCGGTGCTGTCGGTATTTGCGGAACCGACAGTGCTGCCCGCCACCTTGAAGGTGACCGTCCTGCCCACGATGGGAGCGGTGTTATCCTGTCGGCGAAGCGTTGCTTGCAGGTTCACCGTCTGCCCGCGTCGTGCGGTGAGATTGTCCAGCACGAACTCAGCGGTTGCCCGGCTGATGGTGAGCGTGCCCGTGCCGCTGGATGGGTTGGCAGTGCCGTCGCCTTCGAAGGAGACCGAGATGATGCGAGTGCCGGTGCTCCATGTTTCGGGGATAGTATACACCAGCGCTGCCACTCCACTGGAGCCAGTGACCGCACTGCCGATGGAGTTACCGTTGATGGCGAATTGCAACGTCTTACCCGAGACGCCAGCCAGTGTATCGGTGCGCTGTAGCGTCGCGGTGAGGTTCACCGTGCCACCCAGTGTGCCCGACACGTTATCCACCAGCACGCGCGTGGTGACGAAGCTCGCTGTGGGCAGAGGCATGCGCCAGATACCGCGTCCGTACGTGCCCACATACAAGTAACCGGTGGTGGGGTTCGCTCGCAGATGCAGGCATGGTGTGCTGGGCAAACCGGTACCTAATTTCGCCCAGTTCGTGCCCCCATCCGTCGTGACGAAGATGCCAGTGTCCGTTGCCGCAATCAGCATGTTCGGTGCGACAGGGTTGACAATCAGGGAGTTCACCGGCGTATCGGGCAGGTTCCCCGAGATGTTGCTCCACGAAGAACCGTAGTTCGTGCTTTTGTAAACGTGCCCGGTACCGAACCCCTGCAATCCCACGTACACCGTGCCCGGGTTGTTCGGGTCTACGGCGATTCCCCCTACAGAGCGCGTGGGCAATCCCGTGTAGCGAGCGTTCCACGTACTGCCCCCATCGGTGCTTACGTACACTGCGCCGTCGTCGGAACCGGTGTAGATGACGTTCGAGTTAGAAGGCGCGATGGCAATGACCGAAAGGGAACCTGAACCACGCGTGAGGTCGGGACTAATCCTGTTCCAGCTGCCTGAAATACCGTTGCTGGTGGAACGGTACACATACACCGTGCCCACATAGAAGGTGGACGGATTGTTCGGGTCATTCACCAGCGGGGCAGACCATGGCGAACGCGGATCACTGCTGCCGTTGAACACGAAGCTCCAGCTGCTTCCCCCGTTGGTGGAGCGATACACCATCGCGTAGTACACTTCCCCCAGCACCGTGTTGGGGTCGGTGCGTTTGTACGCCGCCCAGAAGCCATCACCGCCTAGCGTGATGGAGTAAGTGTTGGAACTGGAGCGTACCTGCGTGCCGTTGTCCTGCGTCCCCCCGACAAGGCGGCTGGCATTCGTGGGGTGCACATCGAAAGCGTAGAACTCCATCGTGCCCCTGCCGGTGTTGAGGTGCGTCCGGGTTGTGCCCCGATTCTCCGAATAGAAGAGCCCACCGTCGCAGCCGATATAGATTTTGCTCGGGTCTGTGGGGTCGAACTCCAGCGCGTGTTGATCGACATGGGCAGTGGACAGACCAGAGCCGTTAATCCTCGTCCAGGAGCTGCCCCCGTCGGTCGTACGGTACAACTCCACTTCTCCCAGATAGGCGATATTGGGGTCGTTGGGGTCTACGCGCATCACGAGGTCGTACCACGACTGACCGCTGCCTGTCGGCGCGTTAGTCAGTTGTGTCCAGCTGCTGCCGCCGTTGGTCGTCTTCCAGACGCTGTGAATACGCGCTCCGGATGAAGTGTTCTGTCCAAAGGCGACGTAGAGAACGTTCGGGTTGCTGCGACAAACGTCCAGCTCGATTCTACCCACGCTGGTACCCAGTGGCAGTGCGCTGTAGCGCGTCCACGTGCTGCCTCCGTTGGTGGAAACGTACACGCCGTTGCTGGAGCTTCCCCAGATAGAGCCCAGCGCCGCCCACAGGATATTGGGGTTGGTGGGATGCATGCGTAGAGCAGAAGCCACTCCGCTGAGCGTGCGGGTAAAGCTGCCTCCGCCGTTGGTGGTGATATAGATGCCCGCGTCGGTGCTGATGATCCATCTGTTGCGATTCGTGGGGTCTATGAGGATCTCGTTGATGCGCTGACCGGAGAAGACACTGCTGCCGATGAGGGTCCACGAGTTGCCCCCGTCGGTAGAGCGGTAGATACCCACGCCTCCCAGCGTGTAGCCCGCATAGTACTCCTCGCCTGTGCCCAGATAAATCGTATTGGGGTCGTGAGGATCAATGGTGAGACACCCCACATACTGCGCGGCGAGAAAGTCGGTCAAGTTTGTCCACGTGGAGCCGCGGTTGGTGCTTTTCCACACGCCTCCTTTGGAGACGCCAATGTAGAGGGTGTTGGGGTCGGTGGGATGCACAGCAATAGCGTTCACGCGGGCAAGCCAGCCCTGATTGGTGCTGTCCGGTCCGAAGAACTCCCAGCTGAGCGCCTGTCCCTGCAACCCCTCGCCCTGATACACCGGCAACAGCTGAGCCTGTTCGTATGCTCTCAGCCACGCTCCTGCAGGCACATCGTTGTGGGGAAAGGCACGTCGGCTGTAGAACCATTCCAGACGTTTCCAGGGTTTGGGCATCCCCCAGGGGTCTATCTCCTGTGCGCCAGCCAAAGAGGATAATCCCACCCATACTGCAAACAGCAGGAAAAGATGCTTCATGACCAGCACCTCCATCGGCACTCACAGAAAGCCATCCTATTGTAGCGCAACGGGCAGGTGGAAAGCAAGGCACTCTCCACCTGAACCGCAGAACCACTCCCGTTACATCTCGCTCGAGCCGAGGCGCATGATGGCTTCTTCGATAATCCAGCGTTCCGATTCGGGCATACGCTGCTGCACCTGTTGCAGCAGTTCCACCGCTTTGGGGCTGCTGCTTCCTGCCAGCGCGATCAATGCCCAGTGCCGTGTGGTGGGATTCGGTGAGTTCAGAGCATTTTGCAGGGCAGGTATGCTGGTTTCGCCCATCGCGGAAAGCGCACGCGCTGCAAGGTATGCCACCGTTGGGTTATTGCTGCCTAATTTCGTAATGAGCGGCTGAACGGCAGGGGCACCCAGATTGGCGAGTGAGGTCGCTGCCGCCTCCCCCACCCCACCATCGGGGTCGGAAAGCGCTTCCAGCAAGTAGGGGATGGCTGCGGATTGCCCTGTCTGTCCGAGCGAGGTCGCCGCCGTACGGCGCACCCGGTAGTCGGGGTCTTTCAGAGCAACGGACAGAGGTGCTACCGCCGCAGGGTCGCTCATCCCACCCAGAGATTCCGCTGCCAGTCGGCGTACTTCGGGGTCTGTACTGCGGATGGCTTGAGAGAGCGCAGGGATAGCTGCTCGTCCTGCCCGTGCAAGCGCGCCCACCGCTGCGGATCGAACAATCAGGTCCTCGTCACTCAAAGCGCGCACCAGAGACGCCACCGCACGCGGGCTGGCGATTTTGCCCAGCGCCACCGCTGCTTGCGCCCGGGCGTCGCCGTCGTCTTCAGGGTTATTGAGAGCAAAGAGCAACGCCTCCTCCGCAGAGGGGTGAGCAATCGCCGCCAACGCGCCGATCACCGTCCGGCGTACAGCAGGGGAGTCGTTCTGATGCTTCAACAGGGCGGGAACGGCGCGAGGGTCGCCCAGTTTGCCCAGCAGCTCCGCGACAGCAATGCGCAGCGCTTCGTCCTTGTCCTCCATGAGTGGCAACACCTGCGGTGTGCACACCTTGCCGATGCGCGACAGCGCATCGCTTGCCGCCGCGCGCGAGCCGCCATCCTTCAACGCCTCCACCAGCTTGGGCACAATCGGATCGCCTAAGGTGGCAATGGCTTTGGCAGCGCCCGCCCGGACGTTGCTGTCTGCATCTTTCAGAGCATCCAGTAAGGGCTGGGGATATTGGGGAGCCAGAGTGATGAGCTTCTGCGTGACATGCTCCCGCATTGGGATTTCCGGGTCTTTCTGCAAGGCGAGCAGTGCTTTGACCGCCTCTTCTGTGCCCAGACGCTCGAAAGCGTCGGCTGCCCGCATCCGCGCGGCGATGGGACGTTGCTGCACCAGATCATACAGCGAGTCGTGCGTTGCCAGTATCTTCGCCGCTTCCACCTGTTTGGCGGGGTCTTTGCCCACAAGGGCGTCTACCGTTTTCTGGGTCTGCACGTTACGCCATATCGTCCAGCCGATGATGCCGCCGATAATCAGTATCCAGATGGCCCACCGCAGGGCTGCCGCTCGGTTCATCTCTTTTCCCTCGCTCCAGACGGTTTTGATGCGATGTATTGCTTCTGTATCGCCGGCGAGGAATCCTGCTCCGTAGCATGCTTCCTTCAGAGGGGGTCAGGTCAGGTTCTACCTCTCCCCCGTCCCCTCTCCTGCGAGGAGAGGGGCGTTGCTGCTGTTCCTCCTTCCCTCTCAGGGAAGGGGGCCAGGGGGTCCGGTCCAACCGGGCACCACCGCTGCCCTTAAAATTACTGTGCATAATTTGCATATTAACGCATAATTCAAATAAAAATATTGGTTTTTATTCAGTTTTATTCAACTTTATTGACATTGAATGATTTTTTTGCTATGCTTAGCCTGTAAAAGATAAACCCGAGGAGGTATCAAAGATGAAACGATTCTCCGTATTGCTGGCGGTGGCAGTAGCAATTGCGGCTTTCGGCGTGAAGGCGATGGCGTTTACACCCATCTCCAGCCCGAATGCGGCGTACCTGGCTTCCACTTCTTACATCGACCCGTCTGCCATTGCAGACTTCACCGACGTCACCTCTATCAGCGATGGCACGATGACGGTATCCTTCAAAACGTCCGACGGCTCCGCTCCCTGGGCGGTGAACAAGCGCACGGCGCCTGGTGGCGGTTGGGCAACATGGAGCGCAGCTCCCGATTCGCAGCGCGGTGCCAGCGACACCCTGCCCGTGTTCTACTCGAATCTCGCGACCGCATTGCGTTTCGTGCTCTCCTCACCGGTGAACATCTTCGGCTTCGAGGCAGAACCCGACCCGTTTGGCTCGTTCACCATGGTTGCCAAATTCTACGACGCTTCGGACAACCTGCTGGGCACCATCTCGCGGGAGGTGAACGGCTATGCTGGAGCACGGCTGTTTGCCGCCTCCTCGCCCACGCCGATTGCGTACGTGGTGTTCAGCTCGGACGAGGCCTGGGCAGTAGGTGCGTTCCGCTACGGCACGCTGGGCGCTCCTGTCATCCCCGAGCCGGGCACGATGGCACTGTTCGGCACGGGGCTGCTCGCCGGGCTGCTACCGCTTCGCCGAAGACTGCGTGCGTAAGGTACTTGTTAACCTCTCCCCCATCCCCTCTCCTGCAGGGAGAGGGGAGTTTTTATTCCCCCTTCCCTCATAGGGAAGGGGGATAGGGGGTTAGGTTGAGCCGGTGAGCTGCTCAGAAAACACCTATTCCCTGTAACACTGCTCCACAATCTGCTGCGCCAGATGGGTGACGCCATAGCCTTTCGTCGCCATCACAAACTGCTTGCCGTACCTTCTGGCGATGTCGCGTGCCTCTTTCCAGTGCGTGCGGCTGTAGCGTACCACCACCACGGTCATATCGGCATTGCGGATATGTGCCTCCATGCTGTTCACGCTTTCGCCGCCGTCCAGGTCGGGCCAGTCCACCTCCGCAAACTGCAGCTCCTCGCGGATATTCTGCTCCGCCTCCGCCCGGCGGTTGAAGCACAGCACGAACAGCTTTTTGCCCTGCGTGATCTGGCGTGCCCGGCGTAACAGGTCTCCGTTGTGTTCAGAAGGCGCTTCCTCCTGCGGCGGTTCTTGCTGCGTCTCTTCTCCCTCACGCTGTAGCAACTGTTTGCCCAGGTTCACCAGAAACTTGCGGGCGGCACTCGCTTCCGATTCTGCCAGATTGCATCGTTCGGGGATTGCAGGGTTCACGAGCAGGTAGTCATACCCCTGCATCAACTCCCGCAGTTGCTTATTGGAGTAAGGTATCTGAGCCTGATGGCACACCACCAGCGCACACAGCAGGTCCTCCTCAAAGGTATCTGGATTGGGTTTGGCAAGCACCTCTTGCAAAGCATCAAGAGCTTTCCGCTGCAGCGCCTTCTTTTGTACCTGCTGTTCCGCTGCCTGCCAGTGCTCGTCCGCATTTCTGATGTAGTGCAGCTGCTTCTGCCTCGAGCTGTTGCTCATGAGCATTTCGATTTTCCACTTGCGTTTCTGGGCTTCGTCACGCACCTGCTCATACAGGCTCGCAGTACCGTCCTGCTCCATTATTCTGTTCAGCAGTTGTTTGGATGTCCAGATTTGCTGTATCATCTGTATCGGTGCGGCGATGCTCTCCAGAAGGGGGGCTGCAGTTCCCTTGTCCAGCTCGCCCCCATATTGCTCATACCATCTCCACATCTGCCAGCTCTTTGCCAGCGCCTCGTAACCCTGTTGCAAGGTTTCCAGCTCGTGCTCGCTCAGGCTCTGATCCATATTCAGTGGAGCCAGCCACACGCCGCCGAACCGTTGATTAGCGAGTTCGAGCAACTGCTTTTTGGTCTGCGTTGCCTCCCAGTCGCGTCCGCACTCTAACATCTGCGAATGTATTTGGCGGTACTGGCATGCGCTCGCCAGCAGCAATGACACTGCCTCTTCGCGAGAGAGGGTATGGTTCTCGATGTAATCCAGACGGCTCGAGAGGCTCTCCAGTTGCTCCGATAAGTAAGCGCGCACTTGCTCCTGGTGTCTCTCTGCAGTTGGCGGTACCTCCTCCTGTGGTGGCGTAGCGGCAGGCTGGGCAGGAAGTTCATCCGCTTCGGTGGACGCTGGAGGGGGCGTTTCCGCCTCACTTTCCTCCTGCGTTTGCTCCGCTTCCAACTGGGGCAGCTCTTCAGCCTCTCCTGGCATCATTTCGCCAGGCTGTTCCACAGGGATTTCCTCTGCCACCGCAATCTGCGCTTCCCCTTGCGGTGCGGCAGTCGGGTTCCAACCTTCCACGAGGTGGTACGCCGCACGCAAGGCGATAGGCATCTCCTCCTCGTCACAAGCCACAGCCATATTGCACAGGGCAAGCAGTGTGCGCAGGGTACTCGCCCTGCTGGCAAGCAGATGCGCATCCCGTTGCAGGTCGCTCCATAATGAGGCAAGCGTTTCCACAGTGAGCAGCAGTTGACGACGGCTCTCACGGTCGAGGTTCCGCGTTGTCAAGCACGGCGCCAGAGCCTGAACGACTTGCTCAATCCACAGTTGCATCTCCTCAGAGGTCGCATCATGACTGTGCATCACAGCACCCTCCTTCCTCAGAATGAGTGTTGTATCCATTTAGACACGTTTTCTCCCCAAAAAGTTTCCATTTGGCAACAGAGATAAGTAAAATGCCAAAATAATTCGTAGAAATGGCAGGCTCTGTATAGAGGAAGCAGTGGACGCCCGGCGTATCTTAGGGGTAAAAAGCAGGCTCTGCCCTGCTGTAGTTCGCCAAGGAGGAGAACCTGATGCCAAAGATTACGATCGTAGGAGCTGGTGGGTATGTCTTCCCCATCCGCTTGACAGTGGACATCCTCTCTTTTCCGGAGCTGCAGGATGCGACACTATACCTTTATGACATTGACGCAGAGCGGCTGGCTCGCTCCAAACGGCTTATCGACGGTATCGTGGAGCGCAACGGACTGCCCACCCGCGTAGAGGCGGGACTGGATAGGCGTGAAGCGTTGCGCGACGCAGATTACATCATCGTCGCCTTTCAGGTAGGCGGAGTGGAGGCGTATAAGTGGGATGTGGAAATCCCCCGCCAGTACGGCATTGACCAGTGTGTAGGTGATACGTTGGGACCCGGCGGGGTGTTTCGAGGACTACGTTCTATCGCCGTCTTCGAAGAGATGGCGCGCGATATCCACGAACTGTGCCCCGACGCGCTGATGCTCCAGTATGCCAACCCCATGTCCATCAACTGCTGGGCTTTGAACCTGATGGGGGTAAAGGTCGTGGGGCTATGCCACAGCGTGCAGGGAACCAGTAAAATGCTGGCTCATGAGCTGGGCGTGCCTTATGAAGAGGTCTCCTTCAAGTGCGGCGGCATCAACCATCAGGCGTGGTTCACCGAGTTGAAGCACAAGGGGGTGGATGTGTATCCGCGCCTGCGAGAGGTAATGTTCCAGAAGTATCCGTCGCCGCTGGAGGTGGACGCAGAGAGCAAGCTGCCCACCAGCCGCTTCGCCCAGCGTGGTTTAGACCACAAAGCGGAGGACGAGGTGTACTACCATGAGCGCGTGCGCACCGAAATCATGCGCACCTTCGGCTATTTCCACACTGAGAGCTCGCATCACGGCAGCGAATACGTGCCCTGGTTCCGCAAGAACCCTGACATCGTGAACGCCTATATCCCCGTGCGGTGGGATTACTATCAGATTTCCTGCTCGTATCAGGAGGAAAGCCACCAGGAGTACCTGCGCCAGCTGTGCGAGGGACCATTGCACCTCAGCGAGGAGTACGGAGCACGTATTATCCATGCGTGTGAGACCGGCGAGCCGGTGGTGATTTACGGCAACGTGCCCAACTGGGGCGCGCCCGGCACGGACCCGAAACACTCGCAGTCACATATCATCTCCAACCTGCCGCAGGGATGCTGTGTGGAGGTTGCCTGTCTGGTAGACCGCAACGGCGTGCAGCCGGTGGCTTTTGGCGACCTGCCCCCGCAGTGTGCGGCGATCAACCGCCAGAGCATCCATGTACAGGAGCTCGCAGTGCTGGCGGCGCTGAACCGCGACCGCTCGCTGGTGTATCAGGCAGTGGCAATGGACCCGCTGACAGGTGCTCTGCTCACCTTGCCCCAGATTCGGCGCATGGTGGACGAGATGTTTGAGGCGGAGAAACAGTGGTTGCCGCAGTTCGGATAGCAGAAAGTGCTGGTATAGCGTCGTCTGGTTGCCTCCCGATAGAGAGAGGCTTCCTGTCTCAACCATTCCTTAACATGACTGTGGTACAACAGGGGCGAACCCTTATTGGGAGGCGAAACGACGATGAAAACCGGTTACGACATCGCCCGGGTGATAGAAGACACCTGCCCACGCTGCGGGAGCAACCTGGCACTGCACACGGCGATAGACCTTCGGGGCAAGGATACCGTCTACGTGCTCCAATGCACCGACAGACGGTGCGGTTACCGAAGGGTGAAGGAAGTGTTCCGGGTTGTGCAAGCAGCGTGAGGCAAAGCGATAACAGGGGCGGCATTGCGCCGCCCCTTTATTTTTCAGGCTGGTTTCGCGGACAGAGAAGGGCTCGAGCGGTGAACACATGCTGCAGAGTGAGAACGACGTTGTGCGATAAAGGGAGGTCCATCACGCTTTTCGAAGCGAGAATACGGGAGAGGTGGAGCCGACGGGCGGACTCGAACCGCCGACCTACGCATTACGAGATTGACCTCCCTGCTCTATTATTGTCCATTAACGTCTACGAATGTATAAAATTCAGGCAGTCTGGTGAGGTATTTTCTCTGTTTTTCTATGATTCGTCTACCGCCGTCTACCGCAATTGGCATCAAATTGGCATCAACGTGGACGGTCACGAGAGGGCAAGACTACAGCCGATGTGCCAGCAGGAACTCTAACGTGGCGCGGTCGAACCAGATGCCACGATGCAAAACGTGGACGCTGGGGTGGCATTCTTCCACCGCAGCAATGTGACGTAGCAGATTCTCGGCGGTGCGCCTCTGTTCAGACGGTGTCTGCCCCAAAGCACCGAGAACGTCATCTACCCCGCGCTGAAAACGCTTGAGTGCCATCTTTAAGAACGCCGGTTCCGTTGCGTCGGTATACGGTTCGTTCCGACGTGGACGTAGACTGGGGTAGCTGCGTAGTAAGGAGAGGATGGCGTCGCTGATTGTGGCTGTCCCACTTTCGTTGAGTGCCCACCACGTTTGAATCACGGCATAGAAGAAGTGCAATCGTCTTTCGCGCCTCGTCTCCGGTGCTTCCAACCCCAACAGACGCCACCGCAGCAGTCTAATTGCCACTTTCGCGGTGTGGGACACCGCATCCGGTTCCGTGCTTTGCAGCACCGGCAGTGCTTCGCTGACCAACATCCGACGCCACTTTTGCCGATGCTGGGCGAGGTAGAGTTGCCGTTCGGTTTGTTCCGCGCCCAAAGTGAAAGCTTTGTAAATCGCGTCGGCAACCTCTGCCCCCACGATGTTCTCAATCTCGGTGCTTAGCGGTATATAGCGATTGTTCATCTTTAGACCCACATGCACCCCAAAATGAAAGTCATCGCGAAAAAGCGACGGTTCCGGTGCTATTATTGTAGCAGAATGCTTAATCGTGTTCAAGGAGGTAAACATGAACGGCAAACTGCTGCTGAAAATGACGGAAGCTGCTGAGATGCTGTCCATGTCGCGTGCAAGTTTCTACAAGCTGGTTAACGACGGGCGCATCCGCACGGTCAAGTTGGGCAAGTCACGGCGCGTGCCAGCTGCCGAACTCCAGCGGTTCGTGGACAGCTTGACGCAAGCGGTGGGCGACGGGCATGAAGACCGGTGACCTCGCAACCCACTACGCCACTCTCGGCTACCGCGTTCTTCCCCTGCACGCCATCCGCGACGGGCGGTGCACTTGTGGCAACCCAGAGTGCCCCTCGCCTGGCAAACACCCGCGAACGCAGCACGGCGTGAAAGACGCTTCCGCCGACGGCGACACCATTCGGGAGTGGTGGACGCGCTACCCTGACGCGAACGTAGGCATCGCCGTCGGGCGCGGCGTGTTGGTGCTGGACATTGACCACGACAAAGGAGGGCTGGACAGCATTCGCGGAAAAGCGCTGCCCGATGCCTCGCCATGTTGCCGAACCGGCGGTGGTGGGTGGCACTACTGGTTTCGGTTGCCGGACGGTGTGGTAGCGAAGAACGCCACCAGCATCCTGCGAGGCGTTGACATCCGCACCGACGGCGGGTACGTCGTAGCACCGCCAAGCCGACACCAGACGGGACGGTACTACGAGTGGGAACAGCCTCTGGTGCCACCGGACGAACTACCGCCAGCACCGGATTGGTTGGTGCAGCTGCTTGCTGCAAAAGCATTCAAGCGGGCTGCGGTTGCGTCATGGGGCGAAGGAACACGGCATGAGACGGCGCTGGCGTTAGCGGGCGTGCTTCGCAAACGAGGCGTGCCCCAACCGGAAGCAGAAGCAGTCATCAGAGAGATTGCTTGCGAAGCGCGTGACCCCGAACTGGAAGACCGGCTTCGCGCTGTGCGGGACACTTACGCGAAGCCACCGGAATCTGTTGCTGGTTTTTCGCGTCTCCCGCAGCAGCTGCGCGAGGCTGTGGATGCACACCAGCGCAACGGGCACGACCACGTTGAAGTGGAACCGGAGAAGACGTACCGCCACTTGCTGCACCTGCGGGAACTCTTCGCTGGGCGGTTCCGCTGGTGCCCCGAATGGAAGTGCTGGCTGGAGTGGAACGGGGAGGTTTGGGATCGCGTGCCGACCGAACAGGTGGTGGCGACTGCGACAGAAGCGCTGAGGCAGCACTACAGCGAACAAGTCGCAACAGCCACTTCACACAGGGAAGCGGAGAAGTGGACGAAGCGACTGCTGGATGTCTTCACCACGAAACATGTTGCCGACGCGGTGGACTTGCTGCGCGGCTACGAGGGGTTCATTACCGGTGCGAATGAGTTTGACGCCGACCCCTACTTGCTGAACTGCAGAAACGGTTTGCTGAACCTGCGCACGTTGGAGATGAAGCCTCACGACCCCGATGCGTTATGCACGAAGATGGTAAACGCCCACTACGACCCGTCTGCCGACGCGCCAACGTGGAAGCGGTTCCTGCATGAGATTTTCGCGGGCGACACCGAACTGATTGCGTTCATGCAGCGTGCTTGCGGAATGGCACTGATTGGCGAAAATCGCCATCATCTGCTGTTCATCTTACACGGCGCGGGCGGAAACGGTAAGTCCACTTTTCTGCACGCACTACGCTACACACTGGGCGGGTATGCTGGCGCAATTCCCCGTGACGCGCTGTTAGCACGCAAGCACCAGCAAGACGCGCAGAGAACCGCTTACAGCGCATTGATTGGACTGCGCTTCGGCACGTTGGAAGAACTGGCAGACGACGTAACGTTGTCTGTGGTGGCGGTGAAAGACTTGACCAGCAACAACCCGATGCAAGTGCGTGCATTGTATGAGAACTACCGCGAAGTGCGTCTGGGACTGACCCCGTTCGTGGCTGTCAACACGAAGCCCAGTGTGACCGAACACACGGAGGGCACGTGGCGACGCTTGCGACTGGTTCCGTTCACCGTGACCATACCGCCAGAGAAACGCGACCCCGAACTACCGCAGAAGCTGGAACGCGAAGCGGACGGCATTCTGGCGTGGTTGGTAGTCGGACTGCGCGAATACTGGAGATGCGGACTACAGGAACCGCCAGCAGTGATGGAAGCCACACGGGAGTACCGTTCGGAGCAAGACGTGCTGGAGGGGTTCATCACAGAATGTTGCGAGATTAGCCCCCGTGCGTTAACGCCAAGCGCAGAACTCTACAATGCTTACAAGCAGTGGGCGGTGCAGAACGGAGAAAGCGAAGACGAACTGTTAAGCGAACGTGCGTTCGGGCAGAGACTCACCAAACGGGGGTTCCCCACAGCGCGTGGTACGGACGCCAAGCGGACACGATTGCGAAAGGGACTGCGTCTGAAGATGCATGTTTCGGACGTTTCGGACGTTTCGGACGTAGATTCCGAAAAGTCCGTACGCGAGAACGATTCCGGGGGACTTTTTGGAAATAACGTCCGAAACGTCCAGAACGTCCAGACACACCCATCCCACGACGTCGCGTGTCGGAACGAACCGCCACCAGACTACCCCGTTCGTGATGGGCGAACTGGGTGGTGCGGTGTGTGCCAGACAACAACCGTCCACCGTCCGTACCGGCTAAGCAACGGCATGGTGCACTGGCAATGTGTCCAGTGTGCGACGGTTCGCTTGTTGGAGGTGCCGGATGGGTGACAAACATTTTACTGCAAACGATGCCGATGGAAGGCGTCATGAGACGCGCGTGCTGCTGGCGCGGGTGGAGAATCTGCTGGCGCGTGCGCGTGCGCGTGGGCAGTTGACGGCGCCGGAAGCTGCCGAATTGTACGACTTGCTGCGCGAGGTGCAGTCGTGGTGCGAGAAGCCCACCGCACCAACCGATGTTGACAAAACTTAGCCCAAAGTCGTATACTGAAAACAGAAGCCAGGAGGTAAATCGGTTATGGACGTCGCAACGGCAATCAGTGTGCTTGAGGCGCAGACTTCGCGCTTCGACCCGTCTTTCTCAGAGAGTGACAAATTTTCCGCGCTAAACGACGTTGTGCAGTTGGTGCGCGAGATTGAACGCGAACTGCAGCAGATGGGCACAGACCCCGACCCGTTCGCGTTGGCGCGTGCGCAGCAGTTGCGCAAACGGTTCAGCGACGTGTTGCGCCAGCTGGCAGCAGCTGGCGTGTCCGTGCCCATGCCCGAGGGGGTGACGCTATGACCTACACAGAGGCACTGAAAGCAGCCCACGAGCTGCTTCGCGAGTGGCGCGAACTGCTTGCCAACGAAGCCCGATTGCTTGCCACTGGCGACGAACGAACCGTGCTTCGCGTGTTGACGAACAAGCACTCGTTGCCCCATAGGGCGGTTGAAGCCATCCGGCAGGCTGCGACGGCAGCAGCGCAATGGTACGCGCAGCTGGCGCAAGCCGAAGAACAGCGCATCGCCAGGCTGGACGCTGAGTTGCAGCCTCTGCTTCACGAGTTAGACCAGATTCGGCAGCGTGTGGACACACTCGTGCGCGAACGGCGCGGTCACGAACACAGGCTGACCGCGCTGAAAAGTTACGCACACGACGCCAGCAGTCTAACCTCGCTTTCGCCAGACAGAGTGCAGACACCGCAAGACGCCGAAACGTGGCTTGCCAAACTACCACCCTGTGAGGAGCCACCAGCAGCGGAGCCGTTCCAGCGGATGACGGAGAGGTGACAGAGGTGACACCTATAAAAAGGCGCAATTGGCGTGAGAAGTTTCTGGCTGCCTTGTCGCGTGGGTGCAGTGTCAGCCAGGCTGCCAGGCTGGCAGGCGTTTCCCGACAGCACGCCTACAGGTGCAGGGCACGCAGCGCGACCTTCGCCGAAGCGTGGCAGGACGCTTGGGAACAGGGCACAGACGCGCTGGAAGATGAAGCCGTGCGCCGTGCGCTTGCCGGTAGCGACACGCTGCTGATGTTCCTGCTGAAGGCGCGAAGACCGGAGAAGTTCCGCGACAACGTGCGTATAGAACACGACACTGGGCAGGCGATGTTGATTGCGTTGGAAGAAGCAATACGCGGTGTCAAGGCTAGCTGCCAATAGTGTGGGTTGTTCGCCTAACCCCTCCGATGACGAAGGTCGAGCGTCATCGTGGGGGGATTTTTTTCTCCCCTACGACTGGTTTCCTGTATGCAGCCTTCGCCGTGTGGTCGTGCACTCCGAAGAGGTTTGCGAGCCCCTCGATGACCTTCGGGTTTGCTACCACTTTCTGATTGCCAGGTCAGGCGCGGTAGCACGCGGGTTGTTCACCCTGGGTGACAACGCCTCACCACAACGAGGGCAGGGCTACGCGAGGCACACAAGGAGATTCAACGTTGGCAGCGCAGGCGTGCTGGTGGTGGGCACACAGCCCAACGACCGCCAATGGAACGGTCTGGTGCACCTCTGTCGCGTGCTGTGTTCACGCTACCACCTTGATGTTCGCGACGTGCTGACACACGGCGAACTTGAACCGGACACGAACGACCTTGTGGGGTGGGGCGCCCGATTGAGGGAAGCCGTCGCCAGCGCACCGCTGCCACAGTGTGAACCCGAAGAACCGCCAGCCTACGTCAACGTGTTCGTGGGCGACACGAAGCTGCTGGCGAGGCAGGACGGAGGCGACCTGTGGGTTCCCCGAGCGCATTTGGCGAAGCATCTCGGTTGGTTTCCTGAGTTGCTGACAGAAAACCACGTCCTCTACGGCATTGAATACCTTTGCGTACCTTTGCGTCAGGTGCTGGCATCGCTGCACCGGCACGTTGTGTGGGACACCCGCCTTCGCGCCTTGAAACTGGAACCCCTTGAGGAATAAAAAACGCTTGCCGTCCACACTGCTGCTGTCTTGCGATTGTTGCAACACGTTGGAAAAATTTCCAACCTGTTGCAACTTTTGCAATCCAAGACAATCCGATTGTCTTGCAATTGTGGCATGAGGTCGGCGAAATCGCCGACCTGACGCAATTTTTGCAATCTAACGATTGTTGCAACAGGTCATAAATTTTTATGACCTGTTGACGTATTTTGCACGGCATGCTATGATGACACTGGCGCGGTGTGCAACGCGGTGACGCCGACACGAAGACGACGAGTGCGCCAACAGTTTCTGGTGTGGCGTGGTTTGGTGTGGTTCGGTGAGGTGGGGTGCACCGCGCCAACGAAAACACAGAAAGCCAGCTCGGAGATGCGACTCCAAGCTGGCGGTGCGTCCAGCAGGGGCGGTGCTGAACGCGGTTAGATTGTAACACCACTGTTGACCGCTGTCAAGCCCTCTTTGGACGCCTCACACATCACGGCAACGGAGGTTCATCATGGCAAAGCGACGTGGCAATCAAGAGGGCAGCATCACGCAGCTGTCGGACGGACGCTGGCAAGCACGCATCACTTACTACGAGAATGGCATCCCCAAGCGCAAAGCATTCTACGGCAAAACGCGCAAAGAGGCGCAGGAGAAGCTTCAGCGTGCACTCGCCGACTTACAGCGCGGTATTTTACCCGTGAGTGAGAAGCAGACGGTTGGCGAGTTTCTGGTTTTCTGGCTAGAAGAAGTGGCGAAGCCCCGCATACGTCCGAGAACGTACGAGCTGTACCGCGGCATGGTGCACCAGCATCTCATACCGGCGATTGGGCATCTACCGCTTGTCAAACTTGCCCCCGCGCATCTGAACAAACTGCGCAATGAGAAAGTGGCTTCTGGTTTGTCTGCATCGACGGTGCGTTGCATACTGCGAGTGGCAAGCAGTGCGCTTTCAGAAGCCGAGAAGTGGCAGCTGGTACCGCGCAACGTGGCGAAGCTGGTAGACGCGCCTCGCGTGGAGAACCGCGAAGTGCAACCGTTCACCGTTGAGGAGTTGGTGAAGCTGCTGGACGTGGCGCGAGGTCACCGGTTATACGCGCTGTTCGTGCTGGCGGTGGCGTTAGGACTACGCCAGGGCGAACTGCTGGGTTTGCGGTGGCAGGACGTAGATTTTGAACGAGGCACGCTCACGGTAGCGGTGCAGTTGCAAACCATTGACGGCAAGCAGGTGCTGGTGGAGCCGAAGACCGCCCGCAGCCGGCGCACGCTGCAGCTTCCACAGTTTGTGCTGGACGTTCTGCAGCAGCACCTCGCCAACCAGTTGCTGGAGAAGGCGCAGTCAGGCGAATCATGGCGTGAGCACGGGCTGGTGTTCGCATCTTCGGTGGGCACGCCCGTACCGGCACGCAACCTGCTTCGAGTTTGGTATAGCTTGCTGAGGAAGGCAGGACTGCCGAAGCGTCCGTTCCACACGCTGAGGCACACGGCAGCCAGTTACCTGCTGGCGATGGGTTGCGACCTTCGCACGGTGCAGCAGGTGCTAGGGCACTCGCAAGTCGGTTTGACCGCGAACCTCTACACCCACGTGATGCCGACGCTTTTGCAAGACGCGGCGCAGAAGATGGACGCGCTGTTTCGGCGGTTGCTGGAGGGCTAAAAATTGGCATCAAATTGGCATCAGGTTGCGTGTTAGCCAGCGAATCACCCATTAAGCACCACAAGATGTAGTGGTATTAGAGCAGGGAGGGTACAAGATGATGGAGCCGACGGGCGGATTCGAACCGCCGACCTACGCATTACGAGTGCGCCGCTCTACCGACTGAGCTACGCCGGCTCATAAGAAATGGTGCCGCGGGGCAGAATCGAACTGCCGACACCAGGATTTTCAGTCCTGTGCTCTACCAACTGAGCTACCGCGGCATCTGGCAAGGTGGCGGGGACGACGGGGCTCGAACCCGCGGCCTCAGGCGTGACAGGCCTGCGCTCTAACCAACTGAGCTACGCCCCCGCATAGGTTGTAAGGCATGGTGGGCGAAAGAGGGCTCGAACCTCTGACCTCTTCCTTGTAAGGGAAGCGCTCTTCCAGCTGAGCTATTCGCCCTCTTTGCAGGAACATTTCCCACCAGCACCGTATATTATTCCAAAAATCTTGCGATTTGTCAACGGGGTACACGCGATTTTCCTGCCCCAAGACATGAAAAATCTCAACTTAAGGAGGTCTTCCCATGCGCAAGTGGTGGACAATGCTCGCTCTGGCTGTGGCGATCACCGCCGTGTTACCGGCAGTCGCGCAGGAGGAAACCGGGAATAACAACCTGTGCGTTCGCGCGGGCGTTTTCTTCCCGCAGAAGTCGGAAACACGTGAGGAGGCAGATAAAGCCTGGTTCACAGCAGGAGTGGAGTACGCCTTTCAGCAACTGGTCAGCCCGGGATTCGAAGGCAAGCTGACTCTCAGCGCGGACTTCATGGGCAACAAAACGATGCACAACGTGCCCGTCCAGGTGAACCTGGTCAGTGCATACGAGCGGTTCCGGTGGAGTGTGGGCGTCGGCTTGGGCTTCGCCAAAAATACCGATGGCGATGCTAAAACGGGCATGACCTATAGCGTCGGCGTTAGTGCCGAGCTGGGTAACACTTCAGTGCCTCTGGAACTGGGAGTGATGTGGAGAGGCATGACCAACGTCCAGAACCAGCTGGACGGCGTGGCGGTACATTTCCAGCTGCGCTTCTAGTGGAACGCCCAACCCCGTGTCATTGCGAAGCCGCGAAGCGGCGAAGCTATCTCCTCCCACAATAAAGGGGATGGCTTCGGGTGCGAGAGCACCCTCGCAATGACACGGAAGGGCAATCCCTACGGTTCCCCATCGCTTGAACGCAACAGCTCACTCACCGTCACCACACGATACCCCTGTGCGTCCAGGGCGTTGAGCAGTTGAGGTAAAGCCTGCGCGGTTGCCTCACTGCCACAATGCATCAGCACAATCGCGCCCGGACGGATATGGCGCATCACACGGTCGGTAATCATCTGTGGGGTGATGTCCTTCTTCACACTGTCCCAGCTGTCCACCGTCCAGTAGATGGTCAGATACCCCTCCTCCGCAACCACCGAACGCACCCGCTCGTCACGTGCGCCAAAGGGGGGACGGAACAGCGGTTTGGTACTGCGCCCGCATACCTGCAGGGCAATCTCTTCGGTGCGGCGGAGCTGCTCCCGTATCTGCTCATCGCTTAAGGAGGTAAACGTCGGATGCGACCAGGAGTGATTACCCAGCTCGTGCCCTGCCTCGGCGATTTGGCGAGCTGCTTCGGGATTGCGTTCTATCCACTGACCGGTCAGGAAGAAGGTGCAGTGTATCCCACGCTGTGCCAGAGCACGCAGAATGGTGGGAACAGGCTCAGCAGAACTGCCCGCATCGAAGGTCAATGCCACCAGTTTCGCGGAGGTCACGCCCGCATCCACCTCTCGCGAAGAGACTCTCAGTAGCACTCGTGCAGCAGGTATCTGCTCAGACCTCTGTGAGGGGGATAAGTCTTGAGGACTCTGCAATACTTCCCTCTCACGCTCCGCCGATACGGGTTTGCCCGGTGATTCAGGAGCACGAGCGCGATGCTCTGCTCTGTTAGAAGAGGATGCCACCACCTTTTCGGATGGGTTTCCCTCAGACGCCGGAGGCAGGAAGCGTGAGACGTAGACAGCTATGGCAAGAGTCGCGGCGACCACCAGCAGAACCTGCAGCACCGCCCACAGGAACCGCGCCGTTTTACGCGGTCGCCGCCGAGATGTCGTTCGCCTACGGGATGCCATTGCCCTATGGTATGGATGCCACCTTGGGTGCCGTCAACTTTTCGCGCAGGTACTCTATCGCCTTCTGTAACTGCACATCATGGGCGCGGTCGTCGATATCAGTCATCTCCTCGCTTTGCTTGACCACGATGTCCGGCTGAATACCTCCGCGTTTGATCTCATTGCCGTCCGGGTCTACCTTGCGGTTCAGGTCGTATCCGCTGGGGGTGAGATACTTCGCTGTCGTGATGGCAACTGCCGAGCTGTCCTGCAGCTGGAAGATAGTTTGCACCAGCCCTTTACCAAAGGTGGTCTCACCGATAATGACGCCTCGCTTGTTGTCCCGGATGGCTCCCGCCACGATCTCCGACGCGCTGGCACTCCACTCGTTCACCAGAACCACCAGCGGGTAAGGCTTGAGGGCGCGTCCTCGCTCGGTATGCAGCTTGGTTATCTGACCGTTTTTCTCCTGGATGAGCACCACGACACCGTTGTCGATAAACCGACTGGCCACATCTACCGCGACATTCAGCAAGCCGCCGGGGTTATAGCGCAGGTCCAGAATCAGCGCACGCAACCCCTTCCCTTCCAGCTCGCGCACCTTTTGCACCAGCAGCTGGTCGCACTTCTCGTTGAACTGCTCCAGTCGGATGCGCCCGATGCCGAGTTTCTCGTCCTCCATGTAGGAATACACCACGGGCGAGGTAATCAGGTCGCGCACAATGCTGATATGCAGCAGCTTTGCCTCTCCCTTGCGCCGGATGGTGAGCTCCACCTTCGTGCCGCGTGGTCCACGGATTTTCTTCACTACATCGTCCACGCGCATACCGGCCACCGGCTTGCGGTCCACCTCCACAATCACATCCCCCGCCTTAATCCCCGCCTTATCTGCAGGACTTCCCTCAATCGGGCGATAGATCACGATCTGCCCCTCCTTTTCCTGCAGCTGCGCGCCAATGCCGAAGAAGTCACCGCGCGTATCTTCCTGCATACTGCGGTACTCGGCGGGGTCCATAAAGCGGGTATAGGGGTCATGAAGAGCTGCCAGCATCCCGCGGATAGCAGCATAGGTGAGCTGCTTTTCGTTGACCGGCTGGTAATAGTGGCTGCGCAGGCGCGAGAGAACGTCCCAGTACAACCCCACGGGCCAGAGGTATCCCTGTTGAGCATCCTGCTCTATCTGCAAAGCAAGGTTCACCCGTTGTGGAACGGTCTGCGCGGCGTACAGTGCACGCCGAATGCCCCCCGTTCTCAGGTCGGAATAGAAAAAGCCCGCCAGAAAGGCTAGTGTGATGAGAAGCGGGGCAAATCCCGAAAACGACAAACGCTTTTTCCGCATGGTCCCTTTCCCTTCCTGCTATGCCCGTGTGGTCGTGCGCTGTGTGAGGAGGCTCACCGCTTTCTCCAGCGCCAGGTCATGTCCCTGTTGAGGGACTGTCGGAGCAGCGACGGTGGGGTAAATCCCTTTGCCGTGAAAGTCGCCACCACTCCATGTCAAGAACTTGCCGGTAGTCATCGTGAAAGCAGAACCATCTGGCAAAGGCACAAAGGTCTGCACCAGCCCGTCGCCAAAAGTGTGCTCGCCCACCAGCTTCGCTCCTGCCTTGTCGCGCAGGGCTACTGCCAACACCTCTGCCACATTCGCCGTGCCCCGATTGACCAGCACTACCACCGGCGCCTTCACCCGTGGGTTCGCACTGATGCTTACTGGCTGGCGACGTTTGCTCTCGCCGGAGCGCATTTCCATCAGCGCCAGCACAGGGCTTTTCACCAGCATCGCCGCCACCTGCGACGCCGATTCCACAGAACCGCCGGGGTTATTGCGCAGATCAATAATCAGTCCCTGCAGCGAAGCGCCCAACCCTGCCAGAGCAGTCTTCAACTTCTCCGGTGCCCGTGCGTTGAACTGCACAATGCGCAGATACCCTACACCACCCGGCAGCAGCCGATACACCACCGGGTCCACATGGAGCACGCCCGGCGTCACCTTCACCTTGAGAGTGGCGTTGCCCCGACGGATGGTGAGTGTCATCGCGCCCTGGTCCTTGTTGGTCAGAGCCTTCATCGCCTTGCGCAGGTCCAGCCCCGCCAGCACCCTTTTGCGGGCATCTTCCAGCGCCTTCACCAGCTCGTTGCCGCGCACTCCCGACCGTTGAACCTGCCGGAACGGGTCATACGCAATGACCCACTTGCCGTCAATCTCGGTGATGACATCGCCCGGTTGTAAACCGGCTCGTTCCGCCGGACTACCGGGTAGAGGAGCGATCACCGTGAGCTCGCGCCGTTCGATGTCCTGTGTGACCTTGCGAACGACCGTCATCACTGCGCCGATGCCATAGTAATTGCCCTGTGCTGCTTCTTGCAACAGCCGGGCTTCCTCCGGCTCCAGAAAACGAGTGTTGGGGTCATTGAGCGACTGAAGCATCGCCCGCACGGCACTGTACGCCATGGGTTTCGCCATCTCCGACGTGTACTCTACATGTTGCTTTTCGACGTACTTGAACACGCTGTAGAAAAGCTGCATCAGGTCCATACTGACCGGAGAGGCATTGTCGCCGGGAACGATCGCCATAGTGTAGTTTTGTTTGGGTGAGTACTCCTGCAGTGACGTCAAACGGGTGCCGGGGCTCGCCGTTGCGACAGGCAGGGTGGCCATCTGCTGGCGCAACCACCAGCCTATCGTGAACGCAGAGATTGCCAGCAGGAACCAGGGCACAACACGCCAAGAGGCACGAACAGTCACTGATGAACCTCCGTTTCGTATACCGGTTTGTAGACGCCGGCGGGCGAAGTGATATATCTGTCCCGTAGAGGTATTATAGCACCCGCCGGGGCGTAAAGTCAATCGCAAGAATACCAAAAGAGACCTCCTTACTGGAGCTGCTTGCTGTACGCAATCAGCAGGCTGATGCGGCGGTTGGAGTAGTGGTACGGGTCGCTGGGCACGCGCAGCTTGTTGTCGGCGTAACCGCGCACTTCGTAAATCTGCCCCTTACGCAAGCCGCTCGCCTCTAAAATGCGCCGCGCGCTGTTTGCCCGGTTCACCGAAAGTTCCCAGTTGGTCATCCCGCCGCCCGAAAACGGACGACTATCGGTATGCCCTTCGATGATGATGCGGTTGGGCAATTTTGCAAGATATCTGGCCATGCGTGTCAGCAGCTGGCGTGCCTGCGGATTGAGGTCGGCACTCCCCGTCATGAAAAACACTGACTGCGAGCTCTCCAGCAGCTCCACCCGAAGCCCTTCATCCACAATCTGTATCTGCACATACGGCTTCAGGTGCTTGAACTCGGGCATACCCTCTACCATCTTTTCGATCTCCTTCTTTGCCAGCTCCATGCGCTGCTTCTCGGAGATCTCGCCGGGCTGAGGCTGGTCCTTCTCGGACGCTTTTGCTGCCCCGTCATCCGGTGATATACTGAATGCCAGCTTCCCTTCGTTGACCGCCTTCATGAAGCCGACGGGGTCCTTGAAATACGCCGCGATGGCTTCTTTGATGTCTTTGCTTAGCCCGATAATCCACATCACCAGGAAGAACGCCATCATGGCGGTCACGAAGTCAGCGTAAGCCACTTTCCATGCTCCGCCATGATGACCGTGCCCACCATGCTTTTTCTTAACGATGCGGATGTCGCCGCCTTTTTCACTGCCCGCCATGGCTCACCTCCTATGCCGCCGCTGCCTGCCGACCGGTGCCCTTCACGCTCTCTTCCATCTCGCGGAAGCTGGGGCGATAGGCTGGAGGTATCTGCCGACGGGCGAACTCCACACAGGTAATGGGCGATTCGCCACGTGCAAACGAGAGCAACGCATGGCGGATGCACTGCAGGTACTCCTCCTCCGCGTGCACGCGCCCCTCCACCGCCTGCGATAGAGGCTGGAAGATACCATATGCCATCAAAACACCCAGGAAAGTGCCTACCAGAGCCGCTGCGACCTTGTGGCCAATCTGTTCCGGGGGACCGTTAATCGCCTGCATGGTAATGACCACGCCCAGCACCGCCGCCACAATACCGAAGCCCGGCATGGCGTCACCAACCTTCGCAAGCATGTTTGCGGGCTTCAGTGCCTCCTCTTTGTGCGTCTCCAGGTCTATCTCCATCAGGTCGGAGAGTTCGTAATGCCCCACCGCGCCCGTCAGGATGACCTTCACCGTATCACACAGAAACTCCATTGCGTGGTGGTTCGCCATGATGCCCGGGTACTGGGCAAACAGTTCGCTCGATTCGGGGTTTTCCACGTGCCGTTCCAGCGCGAGCAACCCTTCTTTGCGCGCCAGGGTGAAGAGCGCAAACAGCATCTGTAACAGCTCCATGTAGCCCTCTTTGCTCACCGGGGGCGGCTTTAACAACCCCAGCACCGCTTTGATCAGTGTTTGCACCCCGGAGATACCATTGCCAATAATCACGCCACCAAAAGCCGCGCCGCCGATGATGATGAACTCCGAAATCTGGATGAGCGCTGCCACCTTGCCTCCATGCATGATGTAGCCCACCAGAATGGAGCCAAACACCACCGCCAGCCCAATCAGCACAAACATCTAACCGACCTCCTGTGAATTCATGCAAAAGGGTGTCAATAAGTATGTTGGCTAAAACGGGGCTTTTGTGAAGAGGGCAAAAAAAGCAGGAGGGACCGACTCACAGGGATCGCACACACCTTCAGCAGGTCCCTCCGCTCTCTCGTTGCGACAGCGTGTCGCGGTTTCGCTTAACGCATGTCTGCAGGCGCGCCGCCTTGCGTCTCCGCCGACTCACCGCCTTTCATCAAGCCAGCCTTGCCGCCGGGGAACATGTCCACAAAGCCGACGTTCTTGCCCTGCTGGGGCTGGATGAGCGACTTGTACGCGGAGAACGCCGCGATGGCAACAGCGACCACTGCGATAATCACCCAGATGAGGGCTTTGTTGGATTTAGCAGGTACTTGAGACATGGTTTTTGCACTCCTCAGGGTTTGAATGCTTCGTTCCAGTGCAGATAGTTGAAACGTCGCTCCGCGACTGCCTGGTCATTCCAGGGCCAGTACATAATCTGGCTGCGCCGCATTGCTTTCGCGTGACCGTCTGCCCAGCCGAGAGTCATCAGCTTATTATGGTTGCCCATTGCGAAACGTCCATCCCCCTGTCCGCACCAGTTGACCGTCAGGTAGTTGGGGGCTTCGGGCCAGGCAGGGTCGGCGATGTTGCGGTTGTCCCAGCGCCAGTGGGTGAAGTTCCGCCCGTAGCTCACTGTCGTCCATAGCTCGTACATGATGGCTGTTTCGCCCGGTCGTCCAATCTCGGACTGTGTTTTGGATTCTGCGCTGGCGGCACCTGCTGCCGTACTGATGGGATAGTAGGCGCATACCCCAAAGGTAGCGGTGTTCTCCCAGCTACCCGGCTGGAAGTGAGTGAACGAGTAGCTGATCTTGTACCAGGTACCGTTCGGACCGGTGCAGTCATCACGCGGAATGCCGTCGCTGGGGCAACCCCAAATACCAGTGTTCTTGATGTACGGGTTCAACATATCCTCGGGACCGATGGTCTGGTCGGGCCCATTGGGATCGTTGTTCCAGCACCGAGAAGGGCATCCGGAAGAACACGCACTGGGGTTGGTAAAGCAGGTAGGGTTCCACACCAGCAGTCGGTGGAACTTCTCATCGTAGTCCTGCGTGTACATCAGCGCGCCCAGCAGAATCTGCTTCACGTTGGAGATGCAGTTGGACTGCCGCGCCTTCTCGCGCGCCTGCGCGAAGACGGGGAACAGAATGGCTGCCAGTATCGCGATAATCGCGATAACCACGAGCAGCTCGATCAGGGTAAATGCACGACGTAACATCGTTCTTCAGGCTCCTTTCTAGAGGGTTGTCTTCATTCCCATTATAGAACGTTGCTCCCAATGTGTCAATACATTCTCGCACGATTCTAGGTTGATTTCTGTGCTTCACGTGGCAAGCCTTCCAGCGATGCCATTTTCTCCAGCGCCTCACGCGCCGCTGCTTGCTCCGCCTCTTTTTTGCTCTTGCCCGTTCCCGCGCCCAATACCAACTCACCCAGACGCACTTGCACCCAGAAGGTTTTGTCGTGGTCTGCTCCGCTTTCAGAGATAACCTCGTATTCAGGGGTCTGGCGAAGCAGGGCATGTGTCTTCTCCTGCAGGCGTGATTTATAGTCGTGGGCACGTGCCGCACCAGGCGCTCTCTGGATGATATCGCCCAGTATCCGCCAGACAAACCGTCGTGCCTCTTCCATGCCTGCCTGTAGATAGACTGCAGCGATCAACGCCTCTACGGCATCCGCCAGAATACTGCTGCGCTGGCGCCCGCCCTGTGCCTCCTCGCCCGCACTCAGACGCAATACCTGTTCCACGCCCAGCTGTTTCGCCACCTGAGCCAGCGTGCGTCGGCTGACTACCAGCGCACGGGCACGGGATAAATCACCCTCGGTGCAGTCGGGGAAAAGGGTGTACAGATATTCGGTGACAATCAATCCCAGCACCGCATCGCCGAGGAACTCCAGCCGTTCGTTGCTGGTTTCTGCTCCCTCTGCCAGCGCGGAGCGGTGCGTCAACGCCTGCTCCACCAGCGGGGCGCATCGTTCCGGAATCTGGATTTTCCGGCAGAACTCCTGCGGAGACATGTTAGAAACGTTCGAAGCGTTCCACGTTTACCACAAAGACGATCGCCCCTCCCACCAGCACTTTCACGGGGTTCGGCACGAAAGCCCCTACCGGCGCGGCATCCGGCGGAAGTACGTTCACGTACTGCTCGCGTGTCTTGCAGCTTTCACCGATGAGCCTCAGCACCTGTTCGAGGTCCTCATCCTCTACGCCGATGAAGAGCGTCACATTGCCTTCGCGCAGAAACCCTCCCGTGCTGGCTACCTTGGTGAACTTGAAGCCGTTGCGCAGCAACGTGTCCGAAATCTTGTTCTTGTCGCGGTCATGCACGACAGCGATGACCAGTTTCATCGTCCTTCCCTCCTGCCCTACGGGACGCCTCTATTATACAGGAAGTGTTGCGGGAGGTTCAAACCGACCTGCACGATGGTGGCTCGGCATGTGCGGATGCGCCAGTACTCAGCAGCCTGCAGACATCCTCCCACAACGTCCCCTGAAGTTCTTCCAGAGTTCGGGTGGCGTCGAGGATCAGATATCGCTGGGGTTCCCGCCTCGCTTCCGTCAAAAAACCCTTGCGTACCCTTTCGTGAAAGACTATCTCTTCTGCACCGATGCGGTTGCGCTCGCGCTGGCGCTGCAGTCCCAATTCCACCGGCAAGTCCAGTAGATAGGTACGCACAGGCTGAAGACCGCCTGTGGCAAAGTGGTTGAGGTGGCGTACCCACTCAATGTCCAGTCCGCGCGCGTAGCCCTGATAGACCAGCGTGGAATCGGCATAGCGGTCGCAGATGACCGTCTTTCCTTCAGCGAGAGCCTGGCGGATGTGACGGGTGTGGATGGCGCGGTCGGCAAGAAACAGCAGGAGTTCCTCTTCGCGCTGCAGGTCACTGTGCTCCAGTAACACCTGTCGCAGGCGCGGCTCCCATGGTTCATAAGTCAACCAGTTGGGGATACCTTCTTGCAGAAGACGTTCGGAGAGCCAGCGGGCAAGAGTGCTCTTGCCCGCTCCTTCGATGCCTTCAAAGGTGAGAAACAGCGCGTTCATTACGTGGGCGGTGAGATGCGCACGCGACGGTTCGGCTCCACCCCTACGCTCTCCGACACCAGCCGGTACTTCTCCACCAGCTGATGCTGCAGCCGGCGGATGTAGCTGTTCTGCGGAGAGAGGTCTACCGGCATGGAGGTACGCAACACCTCTTGAATCGCCGCCTCCGTCTCCAGCAGTGCTGCCTCGGTCGGGTCGAGAGCGGGTTCCGAATCTTCCCAGCCCTCCGGCGGGCGCATCGCAAAGATGTCCTGTACGCTACCGGCGATTTGTGCGTAGGTGTTGCTCTTCACCACGTACACCGGTAGCCCTCTTGCCGATACTTCCTTCATGCGTGTGGGTTCGCGGCGGGCATTCGCCTTGAGGGCAATCACCACGTCCGCCTGCTGCACATCGCGCACGATATACGCAGGCACGCGCAGCTCGCGGATGGCGCGTTCCAGGCGGTTGCGACTTACCCCGTACGGAAAGATGCGCACGGTGGCTGGCAGCTGCCTGCGCTCTCTGGGCGTACTGGAGCGAACGACCAGTGTTCCCGTTTCCCGCGCCGGTTCGGGAGCATCGCCTGCCTGAACGACCTGAATGGAGCCATCGGGCAAGCGTACGCGCACTTCGGGGCGAGGCGTCTCGCCACGCAGGATGCGGTCTACGGTGCTCGCTACGTCGTGGTGAATCGCCAGTTTGTCCTTCTCAATCATCTCGATGATGATGTCGAAGGTGGGCGGCGCTTTGCGCTCCAGTACGGTCTTCTGCGTACCGCGGCGGCGAGCCTCCTCGTCGGAGAGGGTCACCGCTTGAATACCCCCTACCAGGTCGCACAGGGTGGGGTTCATCAGCAGGTTCTCCAGCGAGTTGCCGTGTGCCGTGCCGATGAGCTGCACACCACGTTCGGCGATGGTGCGTGCCGCAAAAGCCTCCGCCTCCGTGCCGATTTCGTCGATGACGATGACCTCCGGCATGTGGTTTTCCACCGCCTCAATCATCACCGCGTGCTGCAGCTCCGGTGAGGCCACCTGCATGCGCCGCGCCATGCCGATAGCGGGGTGCGGGATGTCGCCGTCGCCGGCGATTTCGTTGGAAGTATCCACAATCACCACACGCTTGTTGAACTCGTCCGCGAGCACGCGCGCGATCTCGCGCAGCTTGGTGGTCTTGCCGATGCCGGGGCGTCCCAGCATCAGCACGCTCTTGCCGCGCTCAATCACATCCTGAATGATGTCGATAGTGCCGAAGACCGCCCGTCCTACGCGGCAGGTCAAGCCGATGATGCGCCCCTGTCGGTTGCGGATGGCAGAGATGCGGTGGAGGGTGCGCTCGATTCCTGCGCGGTTGTCCTTGCCGAACGCGCCCACGCGCTGCACCACGTAGTCGATGTCCGCCTCGGTCACTTCCATGTTGCTGAGCTTCAGGGTGCGATCCGGAAAACGTGCCTGAGGCTCCCTTCCGAGGTCCAGAATCACCTCCAGCAGGTCTTCCAGGCTCGGTTCCTGCTCGAGGGCGCGTCGCACCTGTGGCGGCAACACCGCCAGCAACTCGTCCAGATTGTCGGTGACACGCAGTTGTGTCTTCGGGCGCTGCAATGTCTGCGCGCCGGTCAGCGAAGTGAAGCTGCTCATGCAGTCCGTAGAGACTCTTTTCCCTCCTGCCGATTACGGCGTGATGCAGAGTGTTTTTCCAACTTTATGATACCGGATTGGGCATCCCAGAAGCAAGTTTTCGCCCCGTCCCGATCCATCCCACTGTGTATATCGCCACCGCTACCACTAGCCCCGGATACATCGGCTGCAGAAAAGTGGGGTCCTGCAACCTGCCAGCAATCGCTCCGTACACCATCCAGCCCAGTGAGGTGCCAAAGCCCAGAACCATCGTCGCCAGCGCGAAGGGCGCAGACACCCGAAACCGCCTCGTATAACTGCCCATCAGCGGCAATAACAAGCCCGGGATAAACAGCGAGCCGATGAGATACCACAAGTTCACCACCGACTGCACCTTCCACGCCAGCACAATCGCCAGAACACCTACCAGCGTAATGCCCCAGCGGGTGTAGCGCAGGGCGTCTGCCTCCTCACCGCCACGCCACCGCCAGAGCAGGTCACGCCCGAAGGTCACCGCCGAGAGGAAGGTGTAGCTCACCACCGTGGACATCACCGTCGCGAACATGCCCACGAAGAAAACGCCTTTGGCCACAGGGGGCAGCACTCGCTCCGCCAGCACGGGATAGGCGAACTTCGGGTCCTGAAGGCTATCGCCCAGCACCGCGCGCGCATACAGCCCGGCAGTGGTGGTCATCAGGTCAAACACGAACCAGCAACACACACTCACCACAATCCCCCATCTCGCTACCTGTGGCGAGCGCGCGGCGTAGCACCTCTGGTGAAAACCGGGGTCAATGAGCGTCCACAGCGCGATGAAGAACCACACCACGATATACTGCACCGTGTTCCCGCCGTGCCATGTCAGGTGCAGCGGGGGCAGGTTCTGGCGCAGGAAATCCAGTCCGCCATACCGGCTGATGACAAACGGGATAATAATCGCAAAACCGCCGAACATCATCAGGAACTCCAGGATGTTCACCCGCACGTCGGCGTGCAGACCGCCGCGATACAGGTAAATGGTGCTGAGTACCGTGCCCACTATCAGCCAGACCAGCAGGTTTCCCCCGAACAGCAGCTGGAACAGCACCCCCAGAATCAGCGTGTAGGGAGCAGGAGTGGTCATACAGAAGGTCAACAAAGAGCCAAACACCCCACAGGCGCGCCCGTAAATGCCGTATAACCTGTCGGGGATGGTGTACAGCTCTGCCTCGCGTACCCGAGGTGCCAGCAGCCACGCGAACAGCAGAGCGAAAACATAGTATGGCAGCCCGAACACCACCCAGTTGGACACGCCGTAGGAGTAGCTAAACTCCCCGACCCCCAGAATGCCGCCGTACCACGTAGCCACCAGTGTGGCGACGAACGCGGGCAGGCTGACAGTGCGCCCCGCGACCAGATAGCCTGCCGCATCGCCTTCGTGCAGGCTACGCCGAGCGGAATAGCCCACCCACAACACGGCGAGCAGGAAAGCGCACAAAACCAGCACATCACCTGCTGAGAAATGCACCAGCGCGCCTACCACCGGAACAGCTCCCCTTCACCCAGCAGTCTGACCACCACCAGATGTCCTCGCTCCCACTCCACGCTCACCGGTGAACTCTCCACGACGTTACTCACCCCACGCGTGCCAAGGGTCAGCGTCTCCCCATGCAATGCCCACTTCAGCCCGTGCGTGCGCACGCCCTCAGTCTCTCCCAAAGGCAGCAACGAGACGGTCGTTCCCACAGACGCATCAAACTGCAGCCGCCGATGGGCAAAGTAGATGATGGAATGGTCTTCCACAAAGCGGATGAAGGCTCGATCGGCGTACCGCACCGCGCCGCACACGTTGCCCAGCACGTGGTCGATGCGGTCGCCTGTAGTGCCCACTACCACCACCTGCGGCTGGTTCCAGCGCGTGACCGCAAAGCGCAGTGCCTTCTCTAGGTCGGTATCCTCCTGTCCGGGGTCGTGCACCACGCTTTCGGCAGGCAAAGATTGCAACAGTTCGGCGGACACGGAATCGAAATCTCCCACCACGTAGTCGATGCGCAACCCCGCCTCCCGCAGGCGCATCGCCCCCGCATCCGCGCCGACAAGCACATCCGCTCCCTCCACGACGGATCGAAGCAGCTCCCACCGCGGCGGTTGACCGTTGAGCATGATCACAACGCGCATCGGTTTCTATCTCCCACTTGTTGTAATACTCAGTGAACGCACTCTGATTCCTTTTCTACGATTCGTCCAAAGCTGGGGGTTGCACTTTTTTTTTCGATGTATACTCTTATCATAAAGTCTACAGGGAGGTGTGAAATGAGCATGAAACACATTATTATTGCTGCGGTAGCAGTCGCTTGCTTCACTGCGGCACCCGTGTACGCACAATCGTATCTTCCCGAAATGTCAGACGGAGGTAAACGATGCACTTAAACACTCGTGTCATGTTTACAATTCACATCATTGTGTACTGGCTTGCTACCGCTGGCATCTTCGCTCAGCAGAACGGTGCGGACACACCCCAGAAGGACGTTGTCCCTTTCGCTGCCGCCTGCGAAAAGCTGGCACAGCAATACCAGGTCAATATCCTGGGCGACGTTTACCTTACGGGTGACCCTCCTGTGACTCAATGGCAGATTCGCGGACTGTCGCTGGAGCAAGCCGTTCAAAAACTTGCCCAAACTTACCAGCGAGAGGTTGTGCAGATAGGCAAAACATACGTACTGAGAGCGAAGAACGGAGCCCTGCGCCGTCAGCAAGATGCCTTTGCACAGGCACACTATGGCGCGCGGTGGGCAACCGAAGGTGCACTGAGCATCAGCTTGCCAGCCTACTACGCAGCTGAAACCTTGTTGTACCAGGTTAGCAGGTACTGCCCCCACCGCTCCGCCAATGATGCCACCGGACAGCCCTACAGGTAGAACCGGAGTCAGCAGGGAAATAACCGGTGCTGCCACAGCACCTCCAATTGCTCCCAGAACAGCGCCACGTCCGATATGACGCCAATCCCAACTTTGCCCCTGCAAGTAGCCGTGAAGTTCCTATAAGCCACTAATCAGGGTTCCTGACAATGCCTCGATTGCAGCCCCTCCAACGATGACGGGGATGAAGGCGAACTGACCGTCCTGGTCTACCGCATTAATCGGGTCATTCCCGCAATACCGATACAGGTTCGGGTCGCCGGAGGCGGTGTCAATCGGGTCTCTCTGCAGCCACCTTGCCGTGCGCGGGTCATACTCCCGGGCGCCGACATGGTACAAACCGGTCGCTGGGATGTATTCGTACCCGTACGCCCCGTTCCAAGTGAACCTTATCCGTTGCCTTCATCGTTCTCCGCGGAAACTTCTTACCATTCGTCAGGTGAAAAAAGAGAGCAACAGGTACACACGGCTCTGTATCAAACAGTCATTCTGGTGAAAAGATTGTTCCTTCGCGATGTGCCCATGCGACAGGGGGAGGCAATGACTGAATGTTGGCGACAACTCTTTCTCCCACAGCCAGCAAAGTGTAAGTTGTGAGTATACCTTTGCCCTCCCAGTAGGAGCGGCTCTCCTCAATCCCTATGAAGTCGTCAGCATCTTCGTCCAAAACCACAACAAAGTCATTGACCAGTTGCAGTAACTGCATTGCCTTTTCCAACAAGTCGTTTATATCCTTTACCGCAATAGGTGGGACGGGACAGGATTGCCAGCCTTTGTATGGAGTGAAAGCAGAATAACTCGGCAGATACAACCATCCTCGCCTGTGCCCTATCTGCTCGCCCACGGCTTTGATAAACTGAGCAAACTCCTGTTGTTGAGATTGTTCCCACTCGTAGCGCAACCATGCTCGCTTGCCTTGTTCAACCTCCGCCTGACGCTTTCGGAGAGTCTCCACCAGCGACTCATGGCTCTCCCAGTTAGAAAACGCGATATCATCATGGGGTACCCGTAGTGCATCCGCTATCTGATGGCGGATGTTCATTTCCTGTCTTTTGAACGTGGCCCGCTCGACCAATCGTTGCAATCTTTCAGATCGCATCGTCCCTACCTCTTTATGGTACCTTTATTTTGTGGCGACCACCTCCGTATTTCGGAGAGCGCATACCATAAGGATTTACTGTCTGACCCTCCTTGATCACTCCCACCTCCCAGTGAGGCAGAGGATGCAAAGCATCGGCTGGATGGTGCTGAACAACGACGGGAGAGCTACCCGGCTTTTCATACACATACCACCTATATTCGCCATGCGTTTTGCTCTGGAATGCAGGCTGTGACACGTGGGTATCCCCGCCTGTCTCATCGCCTCACGACGCGCAGCGCGGGATGTCTCACAAATCGCCTCTTCGGAAGGACGTAATGCCCTGAGTGCTTTGCTGCCTGTGCGCTCATATAATACCACCTGAGAGATATCCCGGGCGCGCTTGACCCACCGACCGGCTTTGGCAATATCGCCCAATATTCGGAATAACGCCTACACCAGAGAGGGCGGCGTTCGTCCAGTCACCTTCCAGCGCATACAGCCCAGCGTTGAGGAGGTCAGCCAGTTCGCCGATGCCTGGATACAACCCGATCAGGTCTAACCCGCCGTGTATCCACTGTGGTGCATAGCCCGATGGGTCTACCTGGTTGATGGGGTCATTCCCCGCATACCGATACAGGTTCGGTTCGCCACTGGCGGCGTCAATCGGATCTCTCTGCAGCCACCTTGCCGTACGCGGGTCATACTCGCGGGCGCCGACATGGTACAAGCCCGTCGCTGGGATATACTCATATCCGTACGCCCCATTCCAAGTGAAGGGCTGCGAGGCGGAGAGGAAAGGATTATTAGCTTCCCGCTACTCGCGGAAATACAACATGCCATGGTCGCGTCCAACTGTTTGCCGTAGTTGTTGGGTTCGCCGTTTTCAACCAGCCCATTGGCACAAAACTCATCTATGAGAACGTTGGCAAGTTCGTGCGCCTATGCATCTGACAAAAGTGATTGAAGGCAAGGGACACAAAACCGAAACAACCTCACCATGCAAGTTCGTCACAACCACTGCATCGTTACCCTCATATCTTATCGTACCTCGTGAAAGCTGAAAAACAACTGCTCCTATTTGTCAACGGAATAGAACCGTAGTTCCTCCTCTAACACTATTGGTTCAAGTTGCTTAATGGCGCTTTCTACTATTTCACAAACAGATTGAAGAGCATTCTGAATAGCTTTACGACTTTCTTGCGTCCATCGTGAAGAGTTACATACTACCACCCAAGAATACCACCCCTCAAGAACTGCCCACTCCCTATGAAATCTCTGTAGCCAATCATGTGGCATCTGCTGTAGATTGTTTTTTAAAAACATCAATTCATCTATCAATTCCCTCAATTCTTTTGTGGAAACGAGTGATCCTCGCTCAGTAAGATGTGACCGCAGGAGAGCCTGCATTCGCCGTAGCTGGCGTAGATCATAAGCTCGCGGACTATCAAACTCCTCGTAAAGCATGCTGGATATCCTCCCTATGGCTCACCATAGTGCACAGTTACCACACCACCTCTACGGTTCAGTATAACCGTAATATTGTTTACCGGGTCATAATAAGCAGTGGTACCTGGGTATTTACCAGGCAATTTTTGCCCGTACCGAACGGTATTGTCCACCACCGATGGCATTATACCTCGTTGTTGCATGCGATCAAATGCACGGCCTGAATACCATCTTCCACAAACCCGACCTGGTGGATTAGTACCCTCAGGCACAGGCCACTCAAAGCCACGATGTCCTATGGGGATACGTGCCGAAACCGCGGTGCTCCGAGAAGCCGCTGCCCCCACACGCCATTTAGCGGAAGGCACTTTACCCACTACGGGCGCCGTTGCCAATAACAAACCACAGAAGGAGTTCCCGAACGCCCGCGGATCGGTACCCGTCAAGCCCTCCCACCACGAGCGAAAACCTCCCTTAAGAAGGTCCCATGCACTTCCCCAAGAGAGTCCGTTTTGACGAAAATAGTCATAGATGGTCACTGGTGAAGTGAAAATGCTCCACAGGCAGTCGCCATAGCCCGCGAAGACTTGACCCACATCACCTAAATAGGAGCCAGTTGCCCAAAGCCCGCTGGGGTCTACTTGGTTGATAGGATCATTCCCTGCATACCGATACAGGTTCGGGTCGCCACTGGCGGCGTCAATCGGGTCTCTCTGCAGCCACCTGCCTGTGTGTGAGGCGTACTCGCGAGCGCCGATATGGTATAAGCCTATCGCCGCGTTCCAGAGCGAGGAGACGAAGCTACTGCCAGCCTGCTCTCCACTGCTACTGCATCACTACACCACCCCCTACTCAAACCGAACTGGCAAGGGGAAACCATAAACGTCCACCTTCGCCTCCTTCAGGGCACGGTATATCTCCTGAGAGACCACCACCAACTTGTGCGCACCGTGACCCCAACCAAACCACTCCCGCGTATACGCCAAACCAGAAACCGGCTTCTCTACCAATACAGGCAGTTTATACCGAACGAAACGCTCCTCCCGCTCGGGACGTAGCATAAACTTCAACCGACCGCACTCCCAGCACTGCCTGCCATACAACCCCGTCGTGTCCAAGCCCACCTCCTCCTCTATCACCACCTGAACCACGCTCTGCAACTCCTGACCACGACGGTTCAACACGGGCAAACAGCGAAAACCGCGAGGCGCAAACACCGCCTCCCACACGCGAGGACGCACAAACACCGGGTCGTGTTCCCATAGCACGGTGAAAATCTCGGCACGACATCTGGGTTCGCCAGCCAGGCGGAACGGCGCTTTCTGCTTCCTGCCGATACCACACTCCTCGCAGTAGTCGCTCAGGTCGTAGGTGATCTTGATGTATGCGAAGTCGTCCTCGGGCTGGGGGTATCCGTGCTCTATCATGTTCAGATTCAGATACTGGGCACTGTCCAACTCTTCTGGGTCGAATTCTGCGTAGGCACGACCGGATTCCAAATCGCCCCACTGCAGCAGTTTCTCTATCAACTGCTCAAACTGCGGATGGTCATCTGCGATGTCCACGAAGCAATCTACACCTCCGAATTCTCCTTCTCCGTAGTCGGTACAGTGCCATCGCAGTTTTTTGCCCCGCTTGGGCAGCGATTGCAGGAACTGCTTCTGCTCTTCAGTTGGGTTCTTAATGTAAACACTTTGCCACATGCGCATCAGCGTAACTTCCCCCTCTCTCGTAAGAACTTTTCTATCTGTTCCACCCATTCGGGATGGTCTGCGTAGATTTTACGTGCCCAATCCAGTATCTTCTCTGCCGTAACGCCATAGCGGCTTTGGGCACCTTTCTTCCGGTAGGGTTGTCGCTCGCGCCACTGATTGGTAATTTCCCGATGTTCACTGCATTCCAGAGGCACCGAGGGTATCTCGTTTTGATTCAGCTCCAGATCTGTAGCGAACCGCTTCTCTATCAGGTGGTGAATTTCATATGCGCCTCTGTTGCTGATTTTCTTTCTCTCTTTCACCCATTCCTTGTAGGGCAGGGTTCTCCTGAGGTCTACCGCTACGCCACCGCGGGCAACCAGTTGGGCTGCTCTGGCGATGATGCGTCCGCCTTTCGCCGTATCGCCAACGCCAGGGATGACTGATGCAGCGGAGATACCTGCATTAAGCGGATCGCCTTCGGTCAGATACAGCACCGCATTGGTAAGGTCTGCCAGTTCTCCAATAGCAGGCACACACCCCGCAATGTCCAGTAGCCCATGAAGCCATTCGGGGGCAGTGCCGGTGGGGTCAGCGATGTGGACGGGGTTATTCAGGCAATAAAGGTAGAGGTTGGGATGTCCCCCTGCAACATCAATCGGGTCTCGCTGCAGCCATCTTGCCGTGCACGGGTCGTACTCCCGTGCGCCTACGTGATACAGAACCGTCGCTGGCGTCCATGCATCACCGGGCTGTCAGGGAGCAAACAGCACGTGCGTCCTTTAGAATATTGTCACAAAGCCCGCCTGACGAAAATGATGGTCTGCTGTGAACGCCTCACGAATACCTTCTCGTTGCATCACCACAAAACTCACACAATCTACCAGACTCCATGCTTTATCCTCGCGTGCCCCATACAGCTGCCATCCTTCCGCTAAGAGCTCTTCTGCCATGCCAACGATTTGTATCATCGACAACTGCCTCAGCGATTGGACGAACTGATAAGCCTGCGACCGCCTGCCAGGCATCGCCAGCGCGTTCGCTAACTCTATCAGCACCAGCTCAGTGGTCACCAGTTGCGCCCTTTCGGTGAACAGGCTCTGCAACCGCTGGCGGGCTGGTTCGTGCAGGTTGTCGTCCCGATTGACCAGAGCAATCCACGCTACTGTGTCTACAAACACCTTCACTGAGGCGCCTCGTCACGTAGGGTTCCGTACAGGTAGTAGTCATGGTGCTGGGCTAAATCTGATATCCCTGTCTGTAGCCCATACCGCTCCACCAGCGACAACAGCTCTTGCCAAGCCTGTTCGGTGGCGTCATCTGCCTTCTCCTCTGAGGGCGTTTCTACCATGACCACTCCTGCCTGTCCCTCAGGCACGTCAACAGGCTCTTCGGGAATGAACACTCCCTTGTGAAAGCGCACGCGGATGGTCACCATCATCACCTCCCCTGTCTCTATCATACCGTATGGGCATCTCTGCTGACAACCATCAGGGCAAGTTCGGTTGTACTAGCAGGTACTGCAGCGCCTCGCGGAAGGAGGTGCACTCTTCAGTAGGCACTCCATCCTCATGGTGGATGTAGTAGACGCGGGGCTGGGTATCTCCCTCTTTGGCAACAAGGGATGCGCCACCACGCTCGGCAAGTAGCCAGTACACCTCCTCCTCGATACTTACCTCATACATGGAGGCGACGCCAAGCACGGCGTGCTCATGGCTGGAGAAGCCATCGCATTGCTCCAGCAGTTCCAGATAGTCAGCGGGTAAGCGCAGTCGGCGCTGACGCAGCAGAGCCTCACACTCTTTGGGGTTCAGAGGAGAGACTATCTCCATGACGCCGTGCTCAGCCACCCAATCCGCGAGCCACCCTTTGAGTGGAGCCAAAGAGTTCAAGTCAGTGACCACCTGCAGTTCGGGAGGCGGGGTTGCAGGCTGCATGGGGTCCGAGTGCAGTTCCACAGAAAGTATCTCCACATCCTCACGTCGTCGGATGCGACGCACATCCTTGCTATACTCGATGCTGAACAGGTGTCCTTCCACCAGATACACTCGCGCTTTGTATTCTATCTGCAAAGAAGTTCGCGGCGTCATCCAGCCAATCCAATCCCGACGGGTCTACCGCGTTAATCGGGTCATTCCCGCAATACCGATACAGGTTCGGGTCGCCACTGGCGGCGTCTATCGGGTCTCGCTGCAGCCACCTGCCTGTGTGTGAGGCGTACTCGCGAGCGCCGATATGGTATAAGCCTATCGCCGCGTTCCAGAGCGAGGAGACGAAGCTACTGCCAGCCTGCTCTCCACTGCTACTGCATCACTACACCACCCCCTACTCAAACCGAACTGGCAAGGGGAAACCATAAACGTCCACCTTCGCCTCCTTCAGGGCACGGTATATCTCCTGAGAGACCACCACCAACTTGTGCGCACCGTGACCCCAACCAAACCACTCCCGCGTATACGCCAAACCAGAAACCGGCTTCTCTACCAATACAGGCAGTTTATACCGATCGAAACGCTCCTCCCGCTCGGGACGTAGCAAAAACTTCAACCGACCGCACTCCCAGCACTGCCTGCCATACAACCCCGTCGTGTCCAAGCCCACCTCCTCCTCTATCACCACCTGAACCACGCTCTGCAACTCCTGACCACGACGGTTCAACACGGGCAAACAGCGAAAACCGCGAGGCGCAAACACCGCCTCCCACACGCGAGGACGCACAAACACCGGGTCGTGTTCCCATAGCACGGTGAAAATCTCGGCACGACATCTGGGTTCGCCAGCCAGGCGGAACGGCGCTTTCTGCCTCCTGCCGATACCGCACTCCGAGCAGTAGTCGCTCAGGTCGTAGGTGATCTTGATGTATGCGAAGTCGTCCTCGGGCTGGGGGTATCCGTGCTCTATCATGTTCAGATTCAGATACTGGGCACTGTCCAACTCTTCTGGGTCGAATTCTGGGTAGGCACGACCGGATTCCAAATCGCCCCACTGTAGCAGTTTCTCTATCAACTGCTCAAACTGCGGGTGGTCATCTGCGATGTCCACGAAGCAATCCTCTTTTCCTGATATGGGGTAAAGGCTACAATGCCATCGCAGTTTTTTGCCCCGCTTGGGCAGCGATTGCAGGAACTGCTTCTGCTCTTCAGTTGGGTTCTGGATGTAAACACTTTGCCACATGCGCATCAGCGTAACTTCCCCCTCTCTCGTAAGAACTTTTCTATCTGTTCCACCCATTCGGGATGGTCTGCGTAGATTTTACGTGCCCAATCCAGTATCTTCTCTGCCGTAACGCCATAGGGTCCTTGGGCACCTTTCTTCCGGTAGGGTTGTCGCTCGCGCCACCGATTGGTAATTTTCCGATGTTCACTGCATTCCAGAGGCACCGAGGGTATCTCCTTTTGATTCAGCTCCAGATCTGTAGCGAACCGCTTCTCTATCAAGTGCTGAATTTCATACGCGCCTCTGTTGCTGATTTTCTTTCTCTCTTTCACCCATTCCTTGTAGGGCAGGGTTCTCCTGAGGTCTACCGCTACGCCACCGCGGGCAACCAGTTTGGCTGCTCTGGCGATGATGCGTCCGCCTTTCGCCGTATCGCCAACGACAGGGATGACTGATGCAGCGGAGATACCTGCATTAAGCGGATCGCCTTCGGTCAGAGACAGCACCGCATTGGTAAGGTCTGCCAGTTCTCCAATAGCAGGCACACACCCCGCAATGTCCAGTACCCCATGAAGCCATTCGGGGGCAGTGCCGGTGGGGTCGGCGATGTGGACGGGGTTATTCAGGCAATAAAGGTAGAGGTTGGGATGTCCCCCTGCAACATCAATCGGGTCTCGCTGCAGCCACCTGCCTGTGTGAGGCGTACTCGCGAGCGCCGATATGGTATAAGCCAGTGGCTGGCGTCCACTCATACCCATACGCCCTGTTCCAGCAGAAGGGGTTGAAGGTGGTGCCGACCTGCTCTATCGGGTTGCCCCAGGCATCGTAGCTGTAGCGGTCGGTGATATTGCCTGAACTGTCAAGGAGCAAACGGGTGTGACCCAGACCATCGATCACATCATACCGCGTTGCGGCTGGGGAGTGCAAATGGCGCAGGAGTTGACAGCGGGACATAGGTGGCGGGCAGGTAGCAGTGCGCACTGTGTTTTGCACGGACGGGTATTCCGCTCTCAGCATAGCGCGTCTCCTCACTACAATATCGTCATTCGTATACAGCTGTCCATCCTCGCCCGCACTACGGAGTGAAAAGTAACCGTGTTTCAAGGATACAGCTATCGGGCGACCCCATCCATCGCTTAAAGGACCGCCCACCACCTTGTGGGACAGCCACTGAACATACTCGCGAAGCTCACTTTCGTTCGTTGGCAGATCGTCTTTGAGACGCGGGGCAATAAGAAGCGGTCTAACTTGCCATTGTAGTGCGCAGGTTCCTTTACTTATCTTAACCGCTTCCCGGTGCCGCTCCAGGAAGTGCTGCCTGATATTGTTGACAACATTCAAGATGCCCCGCACGCCAGATAGGTAAAAGTTCAAAAGACGCTGTGTCCGCTTCTCTGTCGCCTCTGTCGGTACGTTTCTTCGACACACAACGCGTGTGTGTTCGTTATCCCATATGAGGACAACCCAGAAAGACCTTTCTCCTTCCACGTATGCTATGTCCAAGTAACTACCTGCGCAACCTCGTTCGTAGGGATCTAGGAATGGATAGAAAGCGGATCGCTCCAAGGCAGGACGGTTGGTGAAAAGCAATCCCGTCCGTTCGTAGACTTGTTCGGCAGCTGTGCACAAAGCCACTGCTCTGAGAACATCAGGGTAGACTTTTGCAGCACGAACATGTCGCTGTTGAACAGAACGGTATTGGTCCCGCAGTAGCAGCAAAATGCTAAAACCCATGATAGCAACTACCAATATAAAGGCAACAAGATTGTACGTTTTGAGCACTGTAAGCCTCATCCTTTACACTTCCTCGCTGAACATCACCTGCTCTGTTGCTTGCGCTGCCACTTGCCTTTCCACCACCCAAAGTCTCCCAAATCTACTCCGATGACGGGGTTCCATAGTCCTTTCGCCGCTTCCCAGTGCCCTCCATCACCAACCAGTGCCCGACGCAACTCGGATGTGTCGGTGTAACAGGCATGGATGATTGCCCAATCTAATCGGCGATTGCCGAGCGCTTGGGATATATCGGATGCGTCGACAAAGCTACTTTCTTCACCTTCCTTTCCACCGTAAGGGGCAAGAGCACCTTCAAAAGCATTATGCCCAACAAAGGCGAACGCATGGACTTCTCGGCTACGTAGGGCAGAAAGCATCTCCTGCTTATTACATCGCCAATCCACTCTGACCTCATAACCTGCAGCGGAGAATTTACGCCTGAGAAGAGCAACGTCGCGACGTACTCCCCAGTTCACAGCCCACTGGCTCCACCATTTATCTTTGATATCACCAACTGCAATAAAAGCGATTTTACGATGAGCGATAAAGGATGATTTTCTGCCGCTGTTGACCTGCCGCTTCGTGTCTCCACGCATTCCGTCGTCGAACGCGTTAATCGGGTCATTGCCTGCATACCGATACAGGTTCGGGTCGCCACTGGCGGCATCAATCGGGTCTCGCTGCAGCCACCTTGCCGTGCGCGGGGATATGGGTGTCAACCTCTGGCTTATGCGGGTAGATCCGACATGACCTTATTCTCAACCACGATCCAGTGATAAATCGTTGGGTAGGATTCCACCTTCGGTCTGCCCAAAGCATCACTATCGAACAAGTAAATCTCATATACGGTTTCTGTATCGGGGCAGATTACCAACTCTATTGTCGCATCCTCATCACTCTGACCTATGCGATAACACCCACTTCGCCATTGGCTCGGCTGTATCCCCCACAAATCGAGTTCTGCGCCCCCCACAAAAACAATCCTTTTATACCGCGCTGCCAAATTCCGAAATGTGGGAGGAAAGTATGTCAACTCGGCTGGCAATGAAGTGTCTGCTTCCTCGCACTCAAGCACCCACTCTGAACGGAGTACTTCCCATGCTAAGGCCTGTACTGCTTCCAAAGGAAGTTGAGCTATCTGTTCTTTAGTTTGGCGAACTATCTGTTCAAACTGTAATCGCTGCTGTTCCAACTTTGTCTCATAACGTCGCCAAGCCCGTACCAAAAACCAGGTCAATCCCCCTGCTATGAACAAACTTACTCCTACCAAGACGTACTCGAGCATCTTATCCTCCATCTTCGAAGCCGTTGGAGCAATCCCTTCTAAGATTGTTAAGAGAACGCGCGGAGGTTGTGTATCTATTGGTGTTCCACTGCAGCACTGTCTCCAGCCTGCGCATGCGGTGGTGTCTCTTCAAATGAGTTGCAGCATCCACCACTTCTAAATTCCATCGGGACGAGTGGATGTGGGGACTTAGCCCCCCAAGGGGGAACAGCGCCTGAAACCCGCCTGGATGTCCAACCAGGGGGTTGCGATGGTGCACGAATTTCCCTGTGTGCTTCAAGTGTTGATAGTATTTTAACCCCTCTCCACGTGCGACCTTTGCCCCTTTTTTAGTGGCTAGACGAAGAAGCAGTTTTGAACCGCCTGTCAGAGCAACCTCAGCAGCCACTTCGGTATATTCGCCTACTCGGTATGCCGTAGAACACTTGTCTACTACCTCGTTCACCCCTAACCGTTCCCGAAGCCAATCGGTCGCGCCGAAAGTGAGCGAGTCCCCAACACCTGCCCAGAAGTTCGCCATAGTGTCTAACCAATCCAATCCCGACGGGTCTACCGCATTAATCGGGTCATTCCCGCAATACCGATACAGGTTCGGGTCGCCGGAGGCGGCATCAATCGGGTCGGGCTGCAGCCATCTTGCCGTACGCGGGTCGTACTCCCGTGCGCCGACATGGTATAAACCTGTCGCAGGCGTCCACTCATAACCCGCTGCCCCGTTCCAGCGGAAGGGGTTGAAGGTGGTGCCGGTCTGCTCTATCGGGTTGCCCCAGGCGTCGTAGCTGTAGCGGTCGGTGATACCACCTGAACTGTCAAGGAGCAAACGGGTGTGACCCAGACCATCAATCACATAGTACCGCGTTCCGGCTGGGGAGCGCAAGTCGACGCGGGCAATCGGACCCAGCAAGCCCCAGATGTACACCGCGCGATAGCCATCCAGGTCGGCTTCCCCAAGCAAAGTGTCGCCGTCATAGATGAATGTTAGCTCGCCGTCGGGCGTTTCATACCACGTGCGCCGCCCAAAGGCGTCATACACCGCTCGGTAGCTGGTGGGTCCCGATACCACAATCAGGTTACCGAACGGGTCGTAGGCGTAGCCATGCACCGTACCGTTCCAGTTCGCGGTTCGCGATTGCCGTTGAGGTCGTAGGTGAACGTCCAGTTGCGCGAGGTCACGGCGGTCAGGCGGTTTTGGGTGTATTGCCAGCCCGTCGCGTTGCCCCAACTGGTCAGGTTGCCTCCTGTGTCGTAGGCGAAGCTGGTGGTTGCGCCGTTCAGGCGTTCATACTGCAGGGAACCGTCAGGGTTGTAGTCCCATATCCACTCACGGTAAGGTGCACCGCTCACCTGCTCCATCGCTTTGCGCAGGGTGCCGTCGGGGTAGTAGCCGCGGTCGTTGGCGTCTGTGCCACGATAGTCATATTGTGCAACGAGATTGCCGTTGAAGTAGTGCTGTATCAGTCCTACCGCGCCCACCGACTGGCTGTCTGCGTACTGGATGGTGGTGAGCAAGGTGTTGTTCGTTCCCAGGGGGTACACCTGCTGGGTGAGAAGTCTTCCTGCACCATCGTAGGTATACTGCGCAAGCGTCACGCCGTTGTAAAGGATGCCGGTCAGACGCCCTGCCTGGTCGTAGAGGTATTGCAAAGTGATGCCCCAGGAGGTGGACAGAGTGCTCACTTCGCCACTGGGCAAGTACTGGTAATTGAGCGTATATAGCGTGCCCGCTGCATCTCCCGACTCTTGCGTCAGTCTACCTGTCTGTTGGTCGTACAGGAACTGCGCGTTACCAGCAAAGCTGGAAGCGGTCAACAGTCTACCAGCGGCGTCGTAGCTGTAACTGCTGTATACGTTGCCGTTGACCTTGATTTGCGTTACCTCGCCGGTGGGGCGGTAGGTGAACTCTACCTGCGTGCCGTCCGATTTGGTCCATTGCTTCACCCGTCCACAGCAGGTGTAGTCGAATCTCTCCGCGTTCAGCCCGTCTACCTGCAAGGTGCGAAGTTCATCGCGGTTGCCGTAGGTATAGCTGATGCCGATGTTGTTCCCTCCCTGTACGCGCGTCAACCTGCCATACAGGTCATACTGCAAGGTGGCGAAGTTGTACGAGTATGCACCAAAGCGGATGCTGGTCAAGAGCCCGGCTGCCCCCAGGCTGGTTTGCTCGTTGTAGTTGAACCACACCGTTCGTCCGCGTGCGTCCACGAGGTTGCTCAGGGCGACGCCGTTCCAGTTCAGCGTTACGGAGGAGTTGTCGCTGTAGCGTATCTGCGTGGGTAAGCCGAAATTGTTCAGTGTAACTTCCTGCCAGAGAGAGGGTTGCCCTTCTCCATTGGGGTACACCTCCCATCGCTTTGCCCTGCCGTACAGGTCATAGGCGGTAATGCGTACCACCCTGCCGGTGGGATCCCACAAGGCACTCAGCTTATTGCGCCACTGGTGGTCCGAAGGATAGTAGTTGAACACCCATGGAGTGCGTCCCGGTTCGGTAAAGGAGAGCAACCGTCCATCGGGCAGATACCCGAAACTCCACTCGTGGTTGGCACCGTCGCGGATAGCGGTGGGCAGTTCGCTACCATTGTATACGATAGTGGTCTGCACGCCTGTCGGGTCGGTAATACTGTTAAGCAGGTTTGCCTCACCAACGGTCGTGTAGCCAAACTGCCATACGTTACCCCCACGGTCGGTGTACTGAGTGACTTTGTCAGCATCATCGGGGAGGTACGTGTAGTTTTCCGTCCACGCCGGCTGAGTATCGTTTTCGTAGCGGTAGTAAGCAACGCTGATCACCCGCCCATCGGCATCAAACTGGTACACTGTGCGCTCGTTGCCTGAATGCGACAGAGACGGGCGAACGTACTCCACTTTAGAGAACATGCCAGTTTCTTCATAAGGCGGTTCTGTCTTCGTGGCGAAGAAGTACGTTAGGGTGGATGCGGGCTTGCCCTGCGGCTGGATGGTGATGCGCAGCTTGCGTGGTTCTCCGTTTTGCCTTTCCAGGTACTGGTATTGATAAGTAGTGCTGTTGAGCGAACCGATGCGGTACGAACCCAGCCGTAAAGCATTGTACGAGTAGTAGGGTACCTCCGGTGCTGTTTGGTTGTTCATGGTAGCGTTCGTCCATGTCCATGACTCCTGCCAGAACGGGCCGTAATAGTAGGGTGGTGACCCACCGCCCATGATGCTCAGCGAGGAGCCACTGGTAGAGAAGCTGACGCCTCCCCACGAGATAGAGGTGCTGGACATGCTACCCACGCTATTCCACGTGCTGGAGTTTGCCAGCTGGTGCGACACCGTGCCGTATTGCCAGCGCAGTTTACTTCCGGACAGCGAGTCGACCAACGTGACGCCTGTCGCATCGCGCGTGACGGTGATAGTGTTGCCTAGCGGGTCGGTGATGGTGTTGATATAAGCGACGCGAGGCTGATACTGTGAGGCTGAGAACTGATATATCCAGTTGCCTTTCGCGTGCATCGCGCCGGGAGGTCCGCCTCGCAGGATAAAGTTACCGGTTGTAGGCTCTTCCAGCCTGCTGTATACCCCCCGTGCGCTTCTGTAAACTGGCGAACCGTTTTCTGTCACTCTCCAGAAGCGCAAAGACACCCCGTTGGCATCGTATACTACCACCTCGCGTCTCCTCGGCCAGAGGATACCCTTTGCCGCGTTGGGGTCGCCTATTCGTCCCCAGAATGCCGTTAACGAAACAGGTCTGTCCTGCCCAGGGTCTAACAGCATACTGTTGTCGTCCTGCCCTGTGGAACGCACGACCACACATATCCGCTCCAGTCCGAACCAGCCATCCGGGTTTGCCAGAGGCTGCATCGTATTGTAATCGACCTCCTTGGGGGCAGAGGTGCGTGTGTAGCCCGTATGAGGAACATCTACTGCTGCGAAGGGTATTGTATAAGCAGTCTGCCCGGTTGCCGGACGCAAACGACAGAGAGCAGGGTCACAGAACCAGCCCGCGCCATCTGTCAGGCTGACCCCCATATCCAGAAGCACCACGTTTCCGGCTTGATACACGTCCACCAGCCGCGAGAAGCTGGCAGCGGCGTATCCCATGCGAGTACCGTGCGTGCGTGGGTCGGAAGGCGATCGGTAAATGACACCGGACGGGGTCATCAAAACCTGTTCCCACAAGCGAACGGGGAAAACTACCACCGCTACGTAACGCCCTGTACGTTGCTCATACTGCACAGGCACCTGCTTCACGAATACCCAATCGCTGCTGCGCATGTCGCTAGCACTACCTGATGGAGCACTGGCATGAGCTTCTTCCCTCAGTGCACCAGCAATTGCTACCGCATCGGCATACACAATACCTCGCGGTGGGCTGCCGGAGTTTTCCCAACCGCTCGCCACAGCGGTGACCTTGAGCCTGGTGTATACAGTTACCTGCGGAGGAGGGTCTCCAGAACCTTGCCAAACCAGTTTGATAACGCTGAACCCTTCTCCGGTAATGCAGCCGTGGCTAGCGTCATAGTAGACAGGATGGTCGGTAGATTCGATGACGCTGGATACCAAACCGACGTTAGATTCAAACCGGTCGTTAAGGACGCCGCTTGCTACCGCGTGATACTCCCGCCCTTGTGAGTTGTTGTCGATACGTACTTGATGCCAGCAGTTCCTGTACACATAAGGAGGGTTCTGGTAGCTCTCAGTAAACAGTGGAGGCCATTGCAGGGTGACGTTCAGGTGCCCGGGCTGAGTTCCAGATTCTGTTTCAAACCAGTACTCTACGCTCCACAAAGATGCAGGGTTATATTGGGCATAAGCAGAGGGTAGTAGAAGCGCGAAGACTACAAGCAGGAGGTACACGCTGGCGAGTTTGCTTACTATGACATCACTTCTACCCCCCCCCTTTTTTGCTAGTAAAGTGACAAATAAATTTCTCTTTCATTGTATTAAAGTTGATAGGTTTGAGAACAGTGTGCATGAAGAAAAACCTCCCCTCCAGCTTGCTTGTTCTACAGGCTTATCACCCGCCCTATATATATTGCAAGAATCGTACCACAGACGGGGGTTTTGCGGGTCTGAAAGGGAAAATTTTATAAAATTTTTGTTAAGAACGCAAGGTGACCGCCGAGCCGTTTTTTTCGTTTCATAGTTAAGCACGCCGTGCCGAGACAATTTCCTGCTGGCGTGCCTCCGGGATACTTGACTTTTTTGTAAGGATTGAGCATAATATAGCGTAGAGGAGAAACGGGATGAAAATCACCGCACAAGAGGAATACGGTCTGCGCTGTATCATGCACCTTGCCCGTGTGCCTTTCGGCGATACGGTGAACGTGCGCCAGATAGCCGAGCACGAAGGGCTGTCGGTCGCCTATGTGGAGAAGCTGCTGTACCTGCTTAACCGCGCCGGGTTGACCGAGAGCGTGCGCGGGGCACAGGGTGGCTACCGGCTTGCTTATCCTGCCGAACAAATTACCCTGAGGCAGGTGCTGGAGGCATTAGGGGGCTTGCTGACAACCGATTCCCTGTGCAGCCAGTTCTCAGGCGACCGCGAAATCTGCGTGCACCACGGCGGATGCGAACTGCACTCCGTGTGGAGCTTTGTCGCAGACTACCTCTCGGTGGTTTTCAACCGCATCACGCTGAAGCATCTAGCGGAGGGTGAGGCACGTCCGCTGGTGCCTCCCATTGCGCTGCGTCACGAGCAAACCATACCGCTCGCCGAACGCCAGACTGCATCGGCGACCGAGACATCCTTGGAGGGGAGATAAAACAACCATGAGCCAACCACCACTGCTGGAGATTCGAGACCTGCATGTTGCCGTTGACGGCAAAGAGATATTGAAGGGCGTGAGCCTGACCATCCATCGTGGAGAGATTCACGCTCTGATGGGGCGCAACGGCTCCGGCAAAAGCACCCTCGCTGCCACGCTGATGGGGCATCCACGCTATGAGGTGACCAGAGGCGAGGTGCTCTTTGAGGGAAGGAACCTGCTGGAGATGGAGGTGGATGAGCGTGCCCGAGCGGGTATCTTCCTCGCCTTCCAGTACCCCGTGGCCATACCTGGCGTGAGCGTTGCAAACTTCTTGCGCAGCGCGCTCAAGTCTCTGCGCGGCGAAGAGATGAGCGCACGGGAGTTCCGCACCGCCCTGAAAGAGGAGTTCAAAGCATTACACATGCCTGACAGCTTCGGCAGCCGTTACGTCAACGAGGGCTTTTCGGGCGGTGAGAAAAAGCGATTGGAAATCGTACAAATGGGCTTGATCAAGCCCAAACTGGCGATACTGGACGAAACCGATTCGGGACTGGATATCGACGGCGTGCGCATCGTTTCCGAAAACGTCAACCGCATCGCCGGTGAAGATACAGGCGTTCTGCTGATTACGCACTACCAGCGTATCCTGCGCTATATCCGCCCCCATTTCGTGCACGTGATGGTGGGGGGACGCATTATTCGCTCTGGCGACGAGAGCCTCGCCCACGAACTGGAACAGCGCGGTTACGACTGGCTGCTACGTGAGGCAGGCGTGGAGGAAGAGAAAATCCTGCAGGAGGTGGGATAAATGGCAGCACCACAGTCGTTGCTGGATGTCGGCACCGAATACCAGTACGGTTTCCGTGATGAGATAGAGTACGTGTATAAGGCGGAAAAGGGGCTCAACCGCCGCGTGGTGGAGATGATTTCGTACTTCAAGAGCGAGCCTGACTGGATGCGCGAGTTCCGCCTGCGTGCTCTGGAGATATTCTTGAAGAAGCCGATGCCCACCTGGGGCAACACCCAGCTGCTCAACGAGATCGATTTCGACGACATCTACTACTACATCAAGCCCGCAGAGAAGCAGGGCAAGACGTGGGAAGAGGTGCCTGAGACCATCAAGAATACCTTTGAGAAGCTGGGCATCCCGGAGGCGGAGCGCAAGTTCCTGGCAGGCGTCTCGGCGCAATACGAATCCGAGGTGGTCTACCACAGCATCCGCGAAGACCTCGAGCGGCAGGGCGTGATTTTCCTCGACATGGACTCGGGATTGCGCGAATATCCCGACCTGGTGCGCCGCTGGTTCGGCAAGGTGATCCCCCCCGCGGACAACAAGTTCGCCGCGCTGAACTCGGCGGTGTGGTCGGGCGGGTCGTTTATCTACGTGCCACCGGGGGTGCACGTGGAGATCCCTCTGCAGGCGTACTTCCGCATCAACGCCGAGAACATGGGGCAGTTCGAGCGTACCCTGATCATTGCCGACGAAGGGAGCCGCGTGCACTACATCGAAGGTTGCACCGCGCCTATCTACTCCACCGATTCGCTGCACTCGGCGGTGGTGGAGCTGGTCGCACTGAAGGGCGCACACATCCGCTACACCACCGTACAGAACTGGTCGAAGAACGTGTACAACCTGGTGACCAAGCGCGCGGTGGCTTACGAGGACGCTACGGTGGAGTGGGTGGACGGCAATCTCGGCTCTAAGCTCACGATGAAATACCCGAGTGTCTACATGGTGGGCAAAGGCGCACGAGGGGACATTCTGTCCGTGGCTTTCGCGGGACCGGGACAGCATCAAGACGCCGGTGCAAAGGTGATCCATGCCGCGCCGTATACCACCTCCACTATCGTCTCCAAGTCCATCAGCAAGGGCGGCGGACGCACCACCTATCGCGGTTTGGTGCAGGTGGACGAGGGCGCGGTGGGCGTCAAATGCAATGTGCGCTGTGACGCGCTGTTGCTGGATGAGTACTCTCGCTCCGATACCTACCCCACCATGAACGTCAAAGAGGACGACGTGCGCATCGAGCACGAAGCCACCGTCAGCAAGGTGGGCGAGGAGCAGCTGTTCTACCTGATGAGCCGGGGGCTCAGCGAACAGGAAGCCACCACGATGATTATCAATGGCTTTTTCGAGCCGTTCGCCAAGGAGCTACCGCTGGAGTACGCGGTGGAGTTGAACCGCCTCATCGCTCTGGAGATGGAGGGTTCGGTGGGCTAATGGGGAACACATTGACCACAACCAGTTCGACAGGGCTGGAGCTGATAAAAGATATCGGTCGGCACCTGGCAGAACCAGAGTGGGCGTACGCCTATCGTAAGGAGGCGTGGAACCGCTTCATGCAGACCCCCACGCCCCCTCGTACCCACGAACACTGGCGACGCACCGACATCAGCCACCTGGTGCTGGAAGAGATTGTGCCCGCCATACCCGCGGAGCATCGTCCCCTGCCCGATTGGCTGCAGGCGATGATTCGCACAGGCACGCGGCGCGTCGGTGGCACAGTGGCGTTCGTGGATGGCACGCTGGTACATGAGCATCTCTCCGAGAGCGTACGCAAAAGCGGTGTCGTGTTGACCAGCTGGTCGCAGGCGATCCAGCAACATCCTGATCGCATCCGACAGGTGCTGGAGGGAATAGACCACGACCCCGCCGATGAGAAGTTCACCACGATGGCACGTGCGTATGCCACAGGTGGTACGGTACTCATCGTGCCTGCCGGCGTGCGCGTGAGCCTGCCCCTGCAAGCCTTCTTTGCAGCGGAAGAGGCGCGGGCGGTCTTTCCCCACACGCTGGTCCTCCTCGAGGAAGGCGCACAGGTAACCCTTCTGGACGGGATGCTCTCGCCCGACCTGCCGGGGCGCGCCTTCGGCAGCGGCGTCGCCGACCTGATTCTGGGCGAGGGCGCGGAGCTTACCTACGTGCTCTTCCAGCAGTGGGGACAGGGCATGGAGTACTTCCACCACCAGCGGGCGGTGCTGGGGCGCGATTCGCACCTGACCACGATTACCGTCGCGCTGGGAGCTTCGCTCAGTAAAGTGACCATTGAATCGGTGCTCTGTTCGTCCGGTGCGGTGAGCGATATGCTGGGCGTGGTGTTTGGCGACGGCAACCAGCACTTTGACCACCACACGGTGCAGATGCACACGGTGGGCAATACCACCAGCGACCTGCTGTTCAAGGTGGCTCTGGACGAGCAGGCGTATTCGGCTTACAGCGGCTTGATACGTATCGAGCCGGGCGCACAGAAGGCAAATGCCTACCAGCGCAACGAAAACCTGGTGCTGAGCAGCAGCGCACACGCCGAGACGCTGCCTAACCTGGAGATCGAGGCAAACGACGTGCGCTGCACTCACGGTGCTACGGTCGCGCCGGTGGACGAAGAACAGATGTTCTACCTGATGAGCCGCGGCATGGCACCTCGTGATGCCAATCGCCTCATCGTGGAGGGCTTCCTGCAGCCGGTGCTGGACCGTATTCCAGCCAAAAGCCTGCGCGAAATGGTGAGCGCGAAGGTGGATGAGAAAATCGCTCGCAGGAGGTTGTAAAGGGAGCGATGCGTGTGCGGGTAGCCAGTGTTGCAGATGTGGAGGTCGGCAGAGCGATTGCTGTTCAGGTAAACGGCAGGCAGGTCGCGCTCTGCCGACCTGCTCCCGAAGAGTTCTACGCGATAGACGACACATGTTCGCATGCCCTCGCCTCGCTGAGTGAAGGCGAGCTAACAGAATACGAGATCGAGTGCCCCCGACACGGGGCGCACTTCGATATCCGTACGGGTGAGGCGTTGACGCTGCCCGCCACCAAGCCGGTGCAGACGTATAACGTGCTCCTCGACAACGGCGAGGTGTTCATCGAACTACCGGAGTAGCAGAGCGAAGCGAAGAGTCTCGTTGTAATGGCACTCTGAGATGCTTCGCTGACGCTCTCCATGACACCGCACTGGAGGGCAAGGCTCCTGCCGAGCCGTTTTCTGGTGTGATTGCGAGGCTCGCAGCGCCGAAGCAATCTGCTGAAACAGAGGTCATATTTGGCAGGACGTGCTCCGTCGCGTCCGCAACAGGGAGGAGGCGAAAAATGACATCCCTGCAAACAGAGTTGACATACGACGTGCAGGCAATACGCGCCGATTTTCCTATCCTGCAGCGGCGGGTGAACGGTCATCCGCTCGTGTACCTGGACAATGCTGCCACTTCCCAGAAGCCGCGTCAGGTCATCGACGCGCTGGTGCGATACTATGAGTTCACCAACGCCAACGTGCACCGCGGGCTGCACACACTGGCGGAAGAAGCCACCGAGGCATACGAGTCCGCTCGCGCGAAGGTTGCCCGCTTTATCGGCGCAGAGCCGGAGAGCGTCGTGTTCACCCGCAACACTACCGAGGCAATTAACCTCGTGGCGTACGCCTGGGGGCTAGCAAATCTCAAGGCGGGCGAGGTGGTGGTGCTTTCCGAAATGGAACACCACTCCAACGTCGTGCCCTGGCAGCTGGTGGCTCGCCTGACAGGTGCCAAACTGCACTATGTACCTTTCACCCCGGAAGGCGAGCTGGACATGGAGGCTCTGGAAGAGGCACTGCGCCAGGAACCCAGGCTGGTAGCCATCACACATGTGTCTAACGTGCTCGGCACGATAAACCCTGTGGAGGAAATCACCCGCAGAGCGCACGAGGTCGGAGCAAAGGTGCTGATTGACGGCGCACAGGCAGTGCCACATAAGCCGGTCGATGTGACCCAAATAGGCTGCGACTTCTACGCTTTCTCGGGACATAAGATGCTTGCACCCACCGGAATCGGTGCGCTATATGCCCGGCGCGAACTGCTGGAAGAGATGCCTCCGTTCCTGGGCGGCGGAAGCATGATACGTCGCGTGACGCATGATTACAGCACCTGGGCAGATATACCCACCAAGTTCGAAGCCGGAACGCCCAACATCGCTGACGGCGTCGCTTTCGGCGCGGCGGTGGACTACTTGCAGCAGGTAGGCATAGAAGCCATCCAGCAACACGAACAACGCTTAATAGCGGAAGCATTACGTTTGCTGGAGGCAGAGGAGGACATCGTGATTTATGGACCGCGCGACCCCAGGCGTCGTTGTGGACTGGTCTCCTTCAACTTCAAGCATGTGCATCCGCACGACGTGGCACAGATTCTGGACAAGCGCGGCATCGCCATCCGTGCTGGACACCACTGTTGCCAGCTGATCATGCGCCGACTGGATGTGACCGCTACGGCACGCGCCAGTTTTTACCTGTATAATACGATAGAGGAGATACACGCCTTCGTGGAGGCGTTAGACGATGTGAGGAAGGTCTTCGGCAAGTATGGTGGACGATGAGCTGTATCGGGAGATTATTCTGGAGCATTACCATCACCCACGCTACAAGGGTGCGCTGCCCGATGCGAACCTGACCGCCGAGGGAATGAATCCCCTGTGCGGCGACGAACTCACTCTTTACCTCAAGACGGACGGCGACCGCATTGTGGAGGCACGGTTCGATGGGCGAGGCTGTTCCATCAGCCAGGCGTCTGCCTCCATGCTGACGGAAGCAATACGCGGACTGACTCTGGAAGAAGCGAAGGCACTGCAGGAACGGGTCAAAGCGATGCTCACCGGCGCACCGCACGAACCCTTCGACGAAGATGACGACCTGAGCGCGTTAGAAGGGGTGAAGAACTACCCGGTGCGTATCAAGTGCGCCTTGCTGGCGTGGACAACGCTGGAGGAGATTTTGGGCGAATAAGAGGAGCGTGATATGGCACTGACGGCAGAACAAGAAACACAGATTCGTGAACGGCTGATGACCGTATACGACCCCGAACTGGGCATCGACATCGTCAACCTGGGTCTGGTGTACGGCATCGATATGGACGAGGAAGGCAACGTGTTGATTACCATGACCCTTACCAGTCCTGGGTGTCCTATCGGACCGATGCTGGAGGAAATGATTCGCGAACGGTTGTCCGAATTGCCCTTTGTGAAGGAAACCTACGTGCAGCTGGTGTGGCAGCCTCGCTGGGACCCACGTATCCACTGCAGCGAGGAAGCTAAAATGGAACTGGGCATCTGGGAGTAACAGGAGGTGAAGCGCATGACGGAGACCCCTGCCTGTCCTGTGCAGTTTACGGAGAACGCACTGAAGCGGTTGCGAGCTGTGCTCGCCAAACACGGCAACTCGCCAGAGGTGCGCGTGCGCGTGGGTGTGCGCGGTGGTGGCTGCCATGGGTTAACCTACGTGCTGGACGTAGACACACGCATCACTGATAGGGACGAGCTGTACGAGGTAGAAGGCATTCCGGTCGTGATCGATCGCAAAAGCCGACACTTTCTGGAAGGAACCGTTATCGATTATTCCTTTCAGAACCTGTTAGCGGGCTTCACCTTTCACAACCCGAACGCAGAGCGGTCGTGCGGATGTGGCACCTCCTTCTCGCCTAGACTACAGTAACCGGTTTTTCAGCTGAGAGTATGCGCTCAGGATGCACTGATGCATCGGCATATCGGGAGGGATTTTGCACACCTTTTCCAGCACCGTAGAAACGCCCTCCTGCTCGATGCGCCTCTGTAACGCAACCGCTGACACATCCTCGGGATTGTCATAAAGCAGCGCCGCCGCAATCGCCGTGCAAAAACCTTTGGGTTCCAAACCGTTCTGCAGCAGCAGACGTGCCGCCCCCACCAATCGGTCACCGGGACTCAGCTTGCGCTCCGGGTCACGTGCCACCCGCGCGATGGTATCACCTAACGCCGCGTTTTCAAAGCGGCGATACAGATCGCTCAAGTGCTCTTGCATCTCCTCACGTGTGAAGCCATGTTTACGCACCAGTGCCTCGCTCACTTCCTGCATCGATTCGTCCAGCATCGAGCGTATCTGTTCATCCGCCATCGCCTCGTGCACGTAGGTATATCCCTTCAACCAGCCGAGGTAGCCCAGTATCGCATGCGCCGCGTTATGCACGAACAGCTTGCGCTCTACATGCCCCATAAAGTTTTCTACCGGCTCTACTCCCACAATGGGAGGTAGCTCACCCTTGATGGCTTTCGCGTCTACAGGCAACCGCTTGTACGCTTCTACCTTGATACCCAGGGGGTCATTCTTCCTCTCCTCAGCAGTCATGAGAGGCACCATCCGGCTCACAACGCACAGCACAAAGCCAATGTGCGACTCCATATACGGACGCAGTTCAGCGGGTAGGTGTTCCAGCACCGCGTGGCGCAGTATCTGGTCGGCATCTATCTGATTCTCGCCAATGAGGATGTTCAGCGCGGGCGCGTTCGGGTTCTGGCTTCGCAGGGCGATGCCTCGCGCCAGCGACGGCGCCACTTGCTTCAGTACGTTCACCCCCACTGCGGTGCAGGCAATCTCCGCCCGTGCAATCTCTTGTGCAACCTGTTCCGCCTGCCCACTGTGTATCGCGCGGATATTTGTGATTTCCACTTCCCGCGCACCATCACCCACAATGTGGATCGTGTACCTGCCGCGGCGATTGATCTCGTCCACAAGGGCAGGCACAGCCTCCACGAAAACCACCTCGTAACCCGACTCGTGAAAAAGCTGCGCGATGAAACCACGCCCGATATTACCCGCGCCGAACTGCACAGCGATACGCTCCATTTCTATATCCCTCCCAGTATCAGTTCATCCTTGTGAGACGGTTGTGACGGCAACCGAAAAGCATCCGGCAGCAAATCTGCTAAACGATACTCCGTCAACGATGCGTTCTCCTCTGACGCACACCATACGAGGGCATCCCCATCAGCAAACTCCGCCAGCACCTGCCTGCACGCCCCGCAGGGGGCACCACCATCCTGTGTCACCACTGCCAGCGCGCAGATGCCACGTACGCCTTCGCTGACCGCACGAAATATCGCTACTCTCTCGGCACAAACGGTGAGACCGTAGCTGGCGTTTTCCACATTCGCGCCTGCGAAGATACGCCCGTCCTCGTCGCACACCGCTGCACCCACCGCGTAACCCGAGTACGGCGCATACGCATGATGGCGAGCTTCCCGCGCCGCCGTTAGCAGCTGCTCGCGTATGTTCTTCGTGTGGCTCACGGCTCCTCCTGTCGCTCTCCGATCTCGCATCGCTTCACCTGCTATTATACTTTAGCCCTGAGAGGATGTTTACCCTGTTGCTCGAAAAACAGTGTAGTCACTCTTTGAGGAGGCAAAACGATGAGTGTTCGGGTGGCAGTAGTCGGCTACGGTATGGGCAAATACCACTGCTCAGACATCAGCAAAACATCGGGCTTGCAGCTGTACGCCGTCTGTGATATCGATCCGGCAAAGCGCAAAGCAGCGCAGGAAGACTGGGGCGTGAAAACTTTCGCCAGTTATGAGGAAGTGCTGGCGGATAAAGAGGTAGACCTGGTGGTTCTGGTCACCCCTCACGACACCCATGCCCCCATGGCGATTGCCGCGCTGGAGGCAGGCAAACATGTGGTGACCGAGAAAGTGATGTGCCTCAATGTGGCGGAAGCAGATGCGATGATTGCTGCTGCAAAGAAAGCGGGCAAGATGCTCTCGGTGTTCCAGAACCGCCGCTGGGACAGCGATTACGTCACGGTGAAATACGTTGTGGAGCAAGGGATGCTGGGGGAGGTCTTCCAGGTTGCCAGCTGTGTGGACGGGTACGGGCGCCCTGGTGGATGGCGTGCTCACAAGAAGCACGGTGGCGGGATGTTATACGACTGGGGCGCACACCTGACCGACCAGATGGTGCAGCTGGCGAAAAGCGACCCGGATACCGTATTCGCGCAGATAGAAAACCGCGTGTGGAACGTGGATGTGGACACCTTCGCGAAAGTGATGGTGCGCTTCCAGAACGGCATGGTCGGCGAGATAGAGGTCGGATGTATCTCCTGGATACCCCGTCCGCGCTGGCACGTGCGCGGCGAGAAAGGCGCGTTGCTGCTGGAAGGCTGGGAGGACCAGTTCCGCCTGCGCACTGAAGTCAACGGCATCAAGACCGAAATGCGCTTTGACAAGCTCCCCTCCTCGTGGCAGAGCTACTACCAGAACATCTCTGCCGTGCTGAACGAGGGCGCAGAGCTGGCGGTCAAACCGGAAGAAGTGCGCAAGGCGCTTCAGATTATCGAAGCGGCGTTCCGCTCTGCGGAGACGGGAGAGGCGGTGAAGGTGTAATCGGGCACATCGGCGTTTCCATCCATCCCCTTTATCTCGCCGTCAGCTGTTGAATAGACTCCATTGCCAGGCGCGCTGTTTCGGAGCCGGGCGCAGCCTGTATCGCTCTCTGCCACAGGTCTACCGCTGTGAGGCGGTCGCCGCGTTGATAGGCTTCCAGCCCACGCATATACAGCTCCACCGCCAGCGGCTCGTTGCCGCGTGGACGCGGAGGAGGTTCGTGCGAAGAGCCGTTCGAGCGCATGGCAGGAGGTGGGGCAATCGGCGGCACGACATCCACATTGCCCGAGTACATTCGGGAAACCTGGTCTACCCTCTGGCGGGCGGCAGCGGAGTTAGGGTCATACTCCAGCGCCTGCTGATAGTACTGCAAAGCCAGGTCGGCTCGTCCTGTTCGCAGTGCCTCGTCTCCCAGGTGCACCAGGCACACGGCGGCGTTGCGAGCGGCTATCGCCCGAATTTCCGCAGATTTCGCATGCTGGTAGACGTTGACAAAACGAGCCAGCGCCTCGCGGTAGTTGCCCGCCTCCGCCAGCTTCACCCCGTCACTCATCTGCGTGCTGAGCGCCTGCATGCGCTGTAACTCGGCGTAGCGCTCGTAGGCGATATTGATACCGTAGGCAATCAGCACAATGAGCAAACCGAGAAACAAGACCAGTATCATCTGCTTCATGGCTTCACTCTCCCTGGGGGACAGAAGCGGCTCGCGCGGCTTGGGCAGCGGAGGTGGAGGCTTCTTCTGTATCTGAGGGAGCGAAGAAGCTTGCCCCCCGACTGGCGCAGGGTTCGGCACAGGGTTCAGCAAGGGCGGCAACGAAGATGCACTGGACGGTGCTGCAGGAGGGGGAGAAGCGACCACTGGAGGCGGCACGGGCATGACCAGTGCACCCGGTTCCATCGCCCGCTTCAAATCCTCTGCCATCTCGCGGGCAGAGTTGTAACGGTCACTCGGTCGCTTCGCCATCGCGCGCATCAACACCCGTTCAATACCGTATGGCACGCCGGGCGGCGGCGTGGGTTCCTTGTTCATGATATTGTAGGTGATGGTCACGATGCTCTCACCGGTAAAAGGTTTGCGCCCGGTAAGCATCTCGTACAGCACCACCCCCACCGAGAAGATGTCCGTGCGATGGTCTATCTCACCGCCTTCTATCTGCTCCGGAGACATATAGCTGGGGGTGCCAAAAATCTGTCCGTCCATGGTGATATTTGGCTCGAACACAATGCGGGCGATGCCGAAGTCGGTGAGCTTCACCAGTCCATCAGGCAGGAGGTGGATGTTTTCAGGCTTGATGTCCCGATGCACCACGCCCATTCGGTGCGCGTGCTCCAGTGCCGCCAGCACCTGCAGAGTGATATCTACCGCTTCTTTCAGAGGGATGGCGCCCTGCCTTTGCAGGCGTTCGCGCAGGTTTTCCCCCTCTAGATACTCCATCACGATGTAGTGCCGCCCGTTGTCGATGCCTACCTCGTGGATGGTCACGATATTGGGGTGACTGAGCCTCCCCGCCGCCTTTGCCTCACGCAGGAAGCGGTGGATACGCTCCTGTTTTTGCGCTTCGGTGACGCCTTCGGGCAGATTCAGCTCCTTAATCGCCACGCGCCGACCCAGCTCGGGGTCCACTGCTTCCCACACGATGTCGTTGCTGCGGGCGATTTCGCGCACAATCTGATATTTGCCCAGCGTATTCACCGAAGAGGTCATCCCTTACACCCAGCCAATCTGCTGCGCCTTTTCCCATGTGAGCAGCTCCAGCACCTGCACCACCATCACCGTCACATTGTCCGAACCACCCTCTTCCAGTGCCATCTCCACCAGCCGCTGCGCGGCGGCGGAAGGCGAATGGGTGCGCACCACCTCCGCAATCTGTTCATCGGAGACGTGCGTGGTCAACCCATCCGTGCAGAGCACCAACCTGTCGCCTGCCTGCAGCGGCACCCGGTAGATATCGGGTTCTACCGCATCCATGCCGATGGAGCGGGTAATCACATTGCGGTAGGGCGAATACTGCGCTTCTTCCAGCGTCAATAGCCCCTGCCGCACTTGCTCCATCACATACGAGTGATCCTCGGTGACCTGTTCTATCACCTCGCCGCGTACCAGGTAGCATCGACTATCCCCGACGTGCACGATATGCGCATCTCCTTCGCATAACGCGGCGGCGGTAAGCGTCGTGCCCATGCCACGCCTGCCGGGGATGGATTGTGCCACCTCGCGCACCAGCGCGTTTGCCGCCTGCACCGCCACCGTCAGGGCGGTGTCGATATCGGGCGTTTCCAGATCATAATACGCTTTCAGGAACGTCTTCAGAGCCAGTTCGCTGGCGATTTGCCCAGCACTATGCCCACCCATGCCATCGCATACGGCGTACACGCTTCCACGCTCCGCCAGCAGGGTCGGCTCGGTAGGCTCAAAGAAATCGAACTTGTCCTCGTTGTTCTCGCGCACATTGCCGAGGTCGGTCTTTGCCCCAAAGCGCACAAACGGCACCACTTCCGGCTGTGCTTTCGGCTCGCGCCGGGGCGTCGCCAGTAGTTCGTTACGCCGGAACTTGGCGGTAATCTCTATCTCCTCGTTGACCTGTGCATCGCTACGGTTGCTCTGCATCGCCCTCCCTCTCTTCGACTGTCTTCTCCTCTTCGCCCGTACTTTCTGGGGTCGGTTCCTCTTCAGGGAGATTTTCCGCCTGCTCCAGATGGTAAGTCCCCTGCCCGATTTGCACCTTCACCCCAAACGGCAAGGGTGCAGCAACATGTGCAATGAGCTTGGTATCGTCCACGAACGTGCCGTTGGTGCTACCGACATCCTCGATATTCACCAGGTCGGGTTCCACCAGCAAGATAGCGTGATTGCCGGAGACGTAGGGGTCGGGAATGACGATGTGGTTGCTTGGTCTGCGCCCGATGGTGTACATGCCCGGCGACAGGGGCACCCGCATCGTGCCGTCGTCACTGCACCAGTAAGCCACTACCTTCGCTTCTTCTTCCTGCGCCGAGCCCGCAGCAGCCTCCTCCTCTGCCGTCACCGTCAACGTCTGAGTCACGGGCGCAGAGGCAGCAAGGGTTGGCTCTGTCACTGGTGGAGCAGCAGCCCCCGGTATCCGCACGGTGAGTTTCGTGCCGCCGAAGGCGACCTCTGCCCCATCGCTCAGAGGAACCGCCACCTGCGGAGTGAGCTTTTGCCCGTTGACGAACGTGCCGTTGGTGCTGCCTACGTCCTCGATGGTCACGGCGCCGTTCTGCACGATGATGCGGGCATGACTTCGCGACACGCTGGGGTCACTGAGCAGCACGTCGGCGTTCAGTCGCCCTACCGTGTTCACGCCCGGTCGCAGAGTGTACACGTTGCCTGCTGTGTCTACCAGCATGGGCAGTTCCGACACCTGCAGCGAGGGCACTTCCTGCACCGCCTCTGCCCCCTCCAAAGCGAAACCGCACTCCTCACAGTAGCCATCTATCGCGGAGGTCTCGGTTTTGCATACCGGACAGGTCACCCGCACCCCCATCTGGGTACGTTGCAGGTCGGCTATCTGCTGGGTTGCCAGCAGGTCCTGCGCAGGTGCGCCGATGACCGTTGGAGCCACTTCGGCAGCAGGTGGTGCTGGCGTGGCAGTTGCCAGCACGTCGGGGCTGGGGCGAGGGCGAGCGATGGCCGCCTGCTTGTCGTACTCCGCGCGCAGCTCGGGGTTGCTGAGCACCTCGAAAGCGTGGTTGAGCCTCGCAAACTTCTCACGGTCCCACAGGTACTGCTGCACCAGCTTGCGGTACTGCTCCCGTATCAGCTCGTCCGAAGCATCGGGGGGCACTTCCAGTAGCGCATACAGGTCTTCGTGCGGGTCAAAGGTACTCATGGCTGTTTACTCTTTCCCACCTCCAGCGAGTAAGCGGTTCCCATCAGCGTCTTCTCCACCACCGTGTCATCGGAGCCGAGCGCGGTGAGAGCCTGCCGTATCTCCTGCGCCTCCTGTAGCCTGCCCTGTCGGGTGAGCATCGCCATGGTGCGCTCCAGCTCCTGGCGTACCTCGGCGGCGGAGAGCTGTTGCGTCTTCAAGCCCATCACGGTGCGCTCCAGATTGCGCGACAACTGCTGTATCTCTATCTCGCGCTGCACGCGCGGGTGGATGGTCTGCGGAATACGCGATACGTCCTGCGTGAACTCCATCACCGCATCCGCCTCAATGCGCTCCACCCTGCCGGTGATGGTGTCGTCATAAGCCAGTGCCACCTTCGCCACTCGATACTTGCCCGGCGGACGCATCTGCAACTCCAGTTCCACCAGCTGCGTCACCACCGCACCGCGCTCGATATCCACCTGTGGGATCTCCACCACTCTGCCTTGCAGGTTGGGCTGTGCGCCGTACACCTGTCGTATACCTGTGAATCGGGGCAGAGTGAGGATCAGCCGTACGTTCTTCGCCACAACGGTCATCAGGAGTTCCAGCTCGCGACGGAATACTTCGGGGATGAGTTCGGGGCGCTGGATGTAGTAGTAGTTGCCTCCACTGCGCCGCGCGATGCCCGCCAGCAGCTCCTCGTTGAACTCGGGACCAAAACCCAGCACGGTGATGGTGATGCCGCGCGCCTTCTGCTCCGCTGCCAGCTGCACGATAGAGGCGAAATCCTTAATGCCAGACGTCGGTTCTCCGTCGGTGAACACCAGCACGCGCGTGAGTACCTGCTCGCTCATCACCGCTGCCACCTGCTGACAGCCGACCAGCATCCCATCGTACAGGTTGGTGGTGTTGCCGATTTCGATGCGCTGGATATGCTCTTTGATGAGCGTCTTGTTCACTACGCGGCGCGCAGGCATGACCACGTCCACGCTATCCGAGAAAGTGATGATCGAGAGGATGTCGTTCTGGTCCAGCAGGTCTACCACGTACCCGCAGGCGCGTTTCACGTAGTCAATCGGTTCGCCCTCCATCGAACCGCTACGGTCAATCACCAGGCACAAGTTGAGCGGTAGCCTCCTGCCGATGCCCATGCTTGTGCCTGTAATCTCCACCAGCAGGTGCTCGCGTCCACCGTAGGCATTGCCCACCTCACGTCCCAGCATACACTCCATCTGCAAAGCACGGGTGGGCACGCCCATTACAGTGGGAACCCCCGTTGCCACCTGCTGGGTGCGGTCGGAAGTCGGGGAAATCTGTTGTGTCGGCTGTGCCCCCAATGGGTCTATGCGCTGCGTTGCATCCATATCTCGCCCCCAAAAGCAGTTTTCTTATTATGTCGTCTTTAACTTCGCTTACGTCGAACAATCTGATCGTAATCGCTGTGGGAGCCTATCCAGAACCACGTCACACGGTTTCCCTCCCACAACCCAAGTGCACGATAATTCAACCCAATACGCACCGAATAAACCGGCTGGCTAGGGCTAACCTGTTTGAATTGCAGGCTGGGTGGTATGGGTTCCTTCGCCACAGCTTATAGCATCGTACCGCTTGTTTTTGCACCTCTGGTGGCAATGCAGCAAAGAGATTACGGAAACCCTCGGTGACTATAGAGAGCACCTCTACCCAGCCTCTTCTAGAAAAGTGTCCAAATCTATCGTCGCTCCGCGAGCGATTTCTGCCTTTACCTCCTTCACTATTCTGTCCCACTCCTCGTTCGAAGTAGATGCAAATTGCTTCTCCCACCACATCTCATCCACGAGGTCTTCCATGAGACGAGAAGCGATAGCATCCTGCACCTCGGGAGGCAGCTTCTGGATCTCAGCGATTGCCTGTTCCAGCAATTTGGTCATACTACGTTCCCCCCAATAGTACTACGATTTCTTAGACTAAAACAGGGTGGTTTTGGGTTCCTTTTTGGCTTCAATCACCTTCTGTCGCGCAGCGGCGATGTCCTGAACGAGCAGACGGTAGTTCTGCTGGTAGCTCTCGCCCTCCTGTCGGAGGATGTATGCCGGGTGAAGTGTTGCCATCGCATAGCGCGCGTAGTTGCAGGGGAACCAGATACCCCGCTCCTGGGTCATCTTGAAGTTCTTGTGGATGAGGGTATTGGCAGCGGGCGCACCCAGGCAAACAATCACCAGAGGCTGAATAATAGTCAGCTGCTTATCCAGCCAGGGATGGCAGGCAGCGATTTCATCCGCGTACGGAGGACGGTTGCGCACGCGCCCGTTTTCCACCACCGAGGCGCGGCATTTAATCACGTTGCAGATATACACATGCTTTCGGCTGAGACCGTTCTCGCGCAGCGCCTGGTCCAGCAGTGCGCCTGCTCGCCCGACGAAGGGGCGTCCGGTGGCATCTTCGTGTTCACCCGGTCCCTCGCCGACAAACACCAGCGGCGCTCGCGGGTTGCCCTCGCCGAAAACGACGTTCGTGCGCGTCTCCGCCAGCCGACAGGCAGTGCATTGTAACGCCTGCTGGCGCACCTTCTCTAATTCTTCCTCAGGGTTCTCCACACCCCACAGATCCAGCGTCAGTTCCATCTCCATCACGCCGTCTCAGCACTTCACAGAGTTTCGCGTAGGTGTTTTCCAGACTGTCGGGGATGACACGCACATCTGCCAGCACCGGCATAAAGTTGGTGTCGCCGTTCCAGCGCGGCACGATATGCCAGTGGATGTGGTCTACGATGCCAGCCCCAGCTGCCCTGCCGAGGTTGACGCCGATGTTGAAGCCGTCTGGATGGTACGCCTCCTGCAAAAGGTTGACGCTTTCGCGTACCAGACGCATCACCTCCAGCAGCTCCTCATCGGAAAGGTCGTTCATGTCGGCGGTATGGCGCACCGGAGCAACCATCAGGTGACCGTTGGTATAGGGGAAAGCGTTGAGCATCACAAAGGCGTGTTCATTCCTTACCAGCACCATGCTCTCGGCAGAACAAGACTCCTTCGCCTTCGTGCAGAAGAGGCACTCTTCCGGTTGCTTCCGTGCGGAAGAGACGTATTGCATTCTCCAGGGTGCCCACAGACGTTCGGTCATGCCCGCACAACTCCTTGCAACTGTGCTTTCAGTTTACCGTATGCGGGCACGAGGGTCAAGGGGTGTTGGTGGGGTATTCCTTTTGCTCCTGCATCTCAGCGATAATCTCCTGTAGACTCTTGTCGGCAAACAAAATATCTCGCTCCTGAGTGTAGTTGCCGAAACCTGTGGTGAACTGCCTCAGGAAACGCACCGCATCCGCGACGCCCAGTTCCTTATATAGCACCCTCAGCGCCTGCTGATTGATCTCCGCTAAAGGCTTGATCATCATACTCATCGCTCTATCTCCCGAACCAGATCCAAAGGCGAGACTACCTTCACCCGCAAATCCGCTACCTGTTTCGCCTTTCTGAGCAATCGGTCATCACAGGTACAGAAGTATTCTGCATCTCCAGCCTCGGCAAACGCCAGATGCAATGCATCCAGCGGTGCAATGCCCGCAGCCGCTAATTGCTCTGCCCGACTCTTTACTACTTCAGATAACCCCACATGACTTTTCGCCCCGGACAGGATAGCCCTAGCGTGTTCCCTTCGGACAGGTAATGGGTTTCTTTCCACCTCGTACAGCAGCGCGTCAGACGAGACGACCTCTATCCGTCCTGTTTCACACAGGCTAATGATACCCAGGACAGCTTCTGCTTCCAGAACAATCCGAATCTGGTCTGGAGTATCCAGCGGTCTCTGGATGGCACACACATCGAGATATATCCTCACGCCTTGAAACCCGCGCACCACCTGAACTGTGCTTCCAGTTTACCGTATGCGGGCACGAGGGTCAAGAGGCTGTAGGAACTCTTGCCCTACCCGCGAACTATACCTCAGCCAACGTGTACGGAGGATGGGCATGAAAGGCTGGTGTACCCTTGCACTCTTATTCTGTACAGGAGCCTCTGCCATGAGCCAAACCGTCATTCCTGAACCGGACCCCAATGAAAAGCCGGGAGAACGCCCCTACGAGATGGTATGGGCAAATCGGCAGGAACCTGCCCCACCCAGCCTGACCTTTGAAAACCTGCACGGCTGGAGGATGGAGGTTCTGCACGGCGCGGAAGCCATCTTACAACTCAGCCGCGCCCAGAACGTATGGAACCGCCCCGTTGCCAAGTTGCGTTATAAGGGCAACGGACAGAGTAACTCCGCACCGCGTATTGTGATGACCCCGCCTGCCCCCGTGCCGATACCGGACGGCGCAGATTGCGTGGAGCTATGGGTATATGGCAACCGGTGGAGCTGGGAAAATCCGCCCGATACGCCGCCCGTGCATATCACTGTGGTCGTACGCGATAGCGCGGGCACGGAGTACCCTGTGCCGGTTGCCAGCGTAGAGTGGAAAGAGTGGTGGCTCCTGCACCGCAAACTGCCCGCAGGCATTCGCTTCCCGGCGCAGATGGTGCGTATTGAGGTCGCGGGAGGCTGGCAAAGTGAGTGGCGAGAGATTTTCCTCGATTCGGTGCGCTTCTACCGCGAGGAACTTCGCCCCCTGCAGTTCGCCCCGCGTCCACAGCGCAATCTAACCCTGTTCGAGGGGCAGTCGCCCGGCGCGAACACCGGACCGGGGCGGCTCCCCTTCCCTACCCGTGAACTCACCATCCTGCCGATGCACCTCAGCGGCGAACACAAGAACCGTATCACTGCGGAAGGACAAAACCGCTCCGCCTTCGTCTATGAGGGCAAGGATGGCAAACTGGTGTACCGCTTCGATGCCACAAAGGGTTTAAACGGCATCCACGCGGAGTGGAACGGCAAAAAGGTGTGGCAAATCGCGGAAGCGGGCGTGCGATTCGGTGGGGAAAACGCGCCGAGCACGTTGAAGAGCGTACGCCAGCAAGCAGGGGTCGTCACCGCCGAGTACAATGATGGCACGCAGTTACGCCTGCAGATGAAGCAGAAGTCGCTCATCATCGATGTCATCAACCGCACGGCTCAGGCGACCGAACTGCAGATTGGACAGTTCGTGGGCGTACAGCAGCCGCGTGCGATGTATATCCCCTACATCACCTACGGAGGCTCACACCCGACGGTGTTGCTGTCCCGCGCGGGCAACCGCTGGCTGTTCACCTCGCTCTGGCTGGACTGGTATCGCTCCAACGGCTCGGAACCGTACGGCGCGGAGTACGCCGCTGGGGAGGTCGCCCGTATCCACGGCGGCATACGCTACCACCCCAAAACCGACGGCACGCGCAACCCGATGTTCGAACGGCTGTTCCTCACCGTCTCGCCAACCCTTGAAGAGGTGTTGCCTACCATCGCCAACCCTGTTGGTCTGCACGCGAAGATGGCAACAGACAGGCTCTGGCAGGAATCGTGGGGACCTGATGATTACGAGAAACAGATGAAACGCAGCCGCATGTTGCGTGCGTACGGTATTGAAAAGCTCATCCAGTGCAACCACGAAATCTCGTGGCGCGATGGAGGCGAGAGTTTTACCCTGCGCACCCGCGCGGCTCCCGGTAAAGGCGGCGACGAGGCACTGAAACGTTATGTGGCACACCAGCGTTCGCTGGGCTGGCTCAGCGGGTTGTACACCAACTACTGCGACTTCGCCCCAGTGAACGAGCACTGGAACCCCGACTTCGTGCAACGCCAGCCGGACGGCAACTGGCGTCCCGCCTGGCCGCGCAACTGGGCGTTGAAACCGCTGAAGGCGGTGGAGTTCGACGCCTTGCTCGCCCCGCAAATCAAGGCAAAGTACAACTCGAACAGTGCGTACACCGACGTACACACCGCTGTGTCACCATGGGGATACACCGATTACGACGCCCGTGTACCCGGCGCGGGAACCTTTGCGCAAACCTTCTATGCCTACGGCGAGTTGCTGCGCAACGACTCGCGCGTGTACGGCGGTCCCATCTTCTCGGAAGGCACCTATCAGTGGATGTACGCGGGCTTGGCGGACGGCAACTACGCGCTGGCGTACAACGGGCGTCCGCTGGCGATAGAGCCGTTACTGCCTGTGTTCGACCTGTACCAGATTCACACCAGAGAGTGCGATATCGGCATGGCATGGACCTCGTTCTTCTGTGACGCCATCCCCAACTGGCGCGCGCCGGAGAACATCGACCGTGCCATAGACCGTTTCCTGCTGCACACTCTCGCCTACGGGCATATCGGCTGGCTGGTGGAGGAAGAACACGGCATCGAACGCACCTGCCGTTCCTACTACATGCTGCAGCAGGTGCAGGCACGATATGGACTGCTACCCCCTGCCCGAATCGCCTACTGGGACGGTGTGAAGCTGGTGAGCGTGTCCGAAGCGGTGGTTCGCGACCTGCCGCGCACGCGCCGTCAGCTGTATGTGGAGTACCCCAACGGACTCAAGCTCTGGCTCAACGACCATCCCTCCGAAGAATGGAAGGTGGCTATTGGCTCGCGCACGTTCGTGCTGCCTCCTGCGGGATGGCTGGCGTACCAGAAAGGGCAACTGCTGAGCTATTCTGCGCTCGTGGACGGACGCAAGGTGGACTACCTGCGCAGTGACGCTTATGTTTACCTGGATGGACGCGGCGTCCTGTTCAGCACGCCAGAGGCAGATTCGGACGGCGGTCTGGCGATCACGCGCCTCGCTCCCAACCGCTTACAGGTGATCCATATCAGCGGCAAAGAGCGGTTTCGCATCGGTCGCCCATTTGGCGTGCAGGGTGCGCTGGTGTCATGCCGGGCGTACGACGTGGAAGGCAAGCAACTCGCCAGACCAACCACCCACGACAGTGGAGAAAGCACCTGGATAGAACCCGTGCCCGGGGCGATACGCTATGTGCTGGAATTCTCCGGCAAACGAACGTGGAGCATCGCGCCAGAACGGGCAGAAGTCGTCGCGGGCAGCACGGTGGCGGTCAAACTGCAGGGCGTCGCACAGGCGCAGTGGCAGGTGGAAAACGGCAAGTACGCAGAGGGAGTCGTGCGCATAGACACCGATTTGCGCCCCGGCGACACGGTGCTGGTACGCGCCCAAGCGGGCAATGAGGCACGAGAAGCCCTGCTGCGCATCGTGGAGCCCGTACGCTGGCGATGGCAAACAGGCGGCTGGCAGAACCCAAACCTTCTGCGCCTGATACCCGCATGGCGTATCCTGCCCAAAGGCAACGAAAAACTCACGCTGGAGTTCACCCTCTCAGAAGGCTGGCGCATCTCACCTCAGTTACTCAGCGTAGAAGGCGGCAGACTGCCCTCGCACATAGACCTCCGGGTGGAGAGCGACGCACCGACTGGCTCGGAAGCTACGCTGGGCATTGCCCTGCGCAACGGCATCTCACCCCACCGTACCGTACTGCGCTTGCGCCTCGTCGAGACACAGCCCGTAGTGGCGGAGTTAACCCATGCAGTGGCAATATGGGGCATTGCGCGGCGTGGTGAGAAGGAGATACCCGACCCGGGCGGCACCGGAGCACTGTACTACACGGGCGACCTGCCTGTAGGCGGCGTCAGCAAAAAGGGCATCTTCATGCACCCACCATACATCGGCGGCGTGGGCTATGCATGGGCAGAGCTGAAGCCTCTGCAACTGCCTGACGCGCCGTGTTTGTTCCATTCTTTCATCGGACTGCGCGATGGCGGAGATGCCAGCGACGGCGTGCTGTTCCGCGTGGAGTTGATAGACGCACAGGGCAGGATTCATCGTCTGGCGGAAGCAACCGGTGTGCAGGGCGCATGGCGCGAGATTCAAGCCGACCTTTCCCCCTTTGCCGGGCAGACCGTCCGCCTGCGCCTGATTGCGGACGTGGGTCCCAAAGACGATTCCACCGCCGACTGGGCGTCGTGGGGGGAGCCCACTATCAAGTGGGCTTCGCCGGTGAAGATGGTGGAAACGTTGAGGTAGAGAGAAAAGCTTTCATCGCTGTAGCCATGTGGCATTTGTGCTATAATGAGACGAGGCAAGCGAAAAGGGGGATGAACACGATGGCGGCGCGTAGCATTGTTATCGAGATCGATGCCGAAACGGAAGCGCGTCTGCGCAGGCAAGCAGACAAAAAAGGGGTCACTTTGTCCCAGTACATTACAGAGCTGTTACGTCATCGTGCTCTAATAGAGTGGCCGGAAGACCTTCTTTGCTTCGCAGGGACGTGGACTGATTTCCCCGACCCAGAGGAGCTGAGAGCATCACTCACAAAACAGTCGCCTCGTGAGGCTTTGTAAGATGTTCTTGCTAGACACCAACATCGTTATATACTTTTTCAAGGGGCAAGGACGTGTAGCAGAACATCTGTTTAGCGTGCCGCCATCTGAGGTTGCTCTGTCAACAGTCACCGTATATGAGCTGGAAGTCGGCATCGCCCGGTCGGCATCTCCTGACCTTCGCCGTGCCCAATTGAACCGCTTGCTTGAAACGGTTTCAGTGTTACCGTTGAACACAGAAGCAGCGCGAGCCGCCGCGCGAGTGCGGTCACTGCTGGAACAATCAGGTTTTCCCATAGGAGCACTGGATAATCTGATTGCAGGCATAGCTCTTGCTCACGGTGCCACATTAGTCACTCATAATGTCAGCGAGTTCGCGCGCGTGCCCGACCTCTCTGTAGTAGACTGGTATTGATATTTCCCCCTTTGCCGGGCAGACCGTCCGCCTGCGCCTGATTGCGGACGTGGGTCCCAAAGACGATTCCACCGCCGACTGGGCGTCGTGGGGGGAGCCGGTTATCAGAACGGCATCTCCTGTAAAAGTGCTACAAGCATACAGGGGAGATGCTCCTACCCGCTGATCGAGACGTGATATAATGAGGGTACAACAGAAACAGGAACATGACCCCTCGCTGCGTGCAAATAGACCCGTTCCTGGGGCGATACTACGCCAACCGAAGCGCAGAAAGTATCGCCGAGGAGATTGCCGTGCATGGCTTCGACGGTGTACAGATGATTGTCACCCGAGACAGCCGCGTACACCGCGAAGTGCTGGACGCTCTGCGCAGGCGCAAAATACACGTGGACTACACCACCTTCGGCAACGGCACATACGACACACAAGACCTGCCCGATGGCTGGCAGGAGTGGCGTATGGTCACCCGTCAGCCGATGAACGATGGCTATACCAGGCTGTGCCTGAACCATCCCGAATATCGCCGCTGGAAGAAGGCGCAAATCGCCTCAGTACTCCATCGGTATCCCTTCGACGGCGTGCACATTATGGAGCCGTTCTGGCCCGAGTACCCGGGCCCCACTGCCCCTGCATACGCCTGCCTGTGCGAGCGATGCCTTTCGCTCTTTGCGCAAAAATATTCCGGCGAGCAACCGCCGGATTTCAACGACGAAACACACCCACGTTTCTGGCGCAAACAACCAGAACTGTATGCAAAGTGGGTGGACTTCCGCGCCCAGAGCCACACCCACTTCCTGAACGACCTGCTGAACGGCGAGGGAGGCATCCGCAAAACACACCCCCGCGTGCCGGTCACCGTCTGGATACTCGCCATCAGCGTACCCGACCCGGTGCGCTTTGTACGAGAAGTACATGGTCAGGACATCGCGGAGGTGGTTCGACAGGTTCGTCCTGATGCCGTCTGCCTACAAACCCACTGGCCCGACTGGATGAAAGCGGCTCTTCCCCCCGATTATGTGCGCGCCTATCAGCCTCTGGTGCAGGCAGCGCGTGCCGTTCGCCCCGATTTGCCGATCATGATGCAGGCAGACATCGGCTCGCAACCGCAAAACCGCCGCTCGTGGCAGTGGATTGAGGCGTTCCGCGAAGCATGCCGCAGTATCGGGGTGCAGAGCACGACGCTCTACGAGTACATGCTGGGCATGTACATCTACACCGAACCGCCCAGGGTGGTGAAGGTAACACGTACGGGCAAGAATACCATCCTGCTGGTGTTCCACAAAAGGCTGGACGCTCAGAGCGCAGGAGAAAAGAGCCGATACACCCTGGCTCCTTCTCTGGAGATACGTCGCGTGGAAGTGGACGGCAATCTGGTGCGCCTGCACACTGCACCCATGCGCACAGGACAGCGTTATCGCCTGACGGTACGGAATATTTCTGATGATCCATCTACACGCTGGCTAACCGATACTCCCGCACTCACTCTTCAAGAGCAAACGGTCACCTTATGAAAGCAGATACGGATTCGGTCTCCAGTCGTCGGAGGGTGCTCATACTGAACGCGACTTATACCGTAGGAGGCGCGGAGCGGGTTCTGCAATGGCTCGCGCTGCAACTGCGCTCGCGTTTGGACCTGCATGTTTGCTCGCTGTACCAGCCCGGCGAAATCGGCGAGCAGATACGAGAAGCGGGCATACCTTTCCACGCACTGTACGGACGGTCCCGGACGGACTGGCGCGTGTTGCCGCGCTTCGTGAGCCTGATCCGACAGATTCGTCCAGAGGTTCTGCTCACGGTCGACGCACCCTACGCAGTGCTGTACGCCGCTCTGGCGAAAAGGACGGGGCTCGCCCGGAAGCTGGTCATCGCCGTACATTCCTTTGGCAAGACAAAACGCACTCGCGAAATGGCGATTGCCCGCCGTCTGGCATCTGGTGTCACCGATGTGCTGATCGCGCTCAGCGAGGCGCACCAACGGTTTCTGCTGGAACAAGAGGGATGGAAAGCACGCGCAGTTATCGCTATTCCCAACGGCGTGGACCTGCATCGCTTTACCCCCGAAGGTCATCACTTGCGAGCGGAATGGGGCTTATCGTCTCAAACTCCTGCCTTTGGCGTGGTCGCAGGGCTGCGCCCGGAGAAGAACTTGTTTCGCTTTCTGCGAGCGGCTCAGCAGGTGCTTTCCACCCTGCCGGACGCGCGAGCGTTTGTGGTGGGAGACGGAGAACTGCGCCGGGACCTGCAAGCGTTCAGCCAGCAGCTGGACTGCGCCTCGCGCATTACCTTTACAGGAGCGTTGCAAGACATTCCCGCCGTGTGGCGTAGTCTGGACGTGGCGGTACTCACCTCCGATACCGAAGTGTTGCCGATGACCCTTATCGAAGCCGCTGCCTGCGGCGTACCGGCGGTAAGCACTGACGTAGGAGCGGTGCATGATGTGGTGGTAGATGGCGAGACGGGTTTCGTGGTACCGCCGGAGGAGGAGTATACGCTTGCAGAGCGCATCCTGTATCTCCTGCAACACCCTGACGAACGCAAGCGCATGGGCGAACGCGCCCGCCAGCACGCCGAAGCGCACTTCGACCTGCGTGAAATGGTGGAACGCTATGCCCGCGTGCTGGAGGAAGTGTGAAACCGGGGCGCACGCACCCGTGCGCCCCTTCTTTTCTTCGCTACTGGCGAGACAGGCAACGATATGAAGGCTTCACCCGCCGGAGGCGCAGGAAACCCACTAATCCTGCACTAAACAACAGCCAGCTGGCGGGCTCCGGCACCACCAATGTATCTAGCAGATACGCTTCAAAGCGCCCCGTAGCGGCATTGTAGCCATTGCCCACAATATAGCGTCCGTTGGGTGAGATGGAGTAGGCTCCATAAAGCCAAGAGCCATTGGCCAGCAGGCTGGCATAGGCAAAGTTCAGGTCTTCCATGCCCCCTCCGGGTGTCCAGCGGAAGGCAGCTGTATAACTGGCATTGTCTGCCCTACCGACCACCACCGAACCATTCGCGGAGACACCTATGCCCAAGAACGAATTGTATCCGGGTAGCGTGCCCAGATCCTGCATCCCGCCACCAGAGGTCCAGCGAAACGCACGCTGTTGCCCACCGGCAATGTCTGCCCAGCCGACCACCGCTGAGCCGTCCGCAGAGACACCATACGCATAGCTCCACGAACCACCCGGTAGCGTGCCCAGATCCTGCATCCCGCCACCGGAAGTCCAGCGAAAGGCACGCTGTTGCCCACCGGCGTTGTTTGCTCTACCAGCAACCACCGAGCCGTCCGCAGAGACACCATACGCATAGCTCCACGAACCACCCGGTAGCGTGCCCAGATCCTGCATCCCGCCGCCAGAGGTCCAGAGAAACGCACGCCAAGCTCCACTGGCGTTGTTTGCTCCACCGACGACCATCAAGCCATTCGCGGAAACAGCGGACGCATAACTATGCGCACCGCCCAGCGTACCCAGATCCTGCATTCCGCCACCAGAGGTCCAGCGAATAGCACGCTGTCTCCCGCTGCTGTCGTTTGACCAGCCGACCACCACTGAGCCGTCTGCTGATGCACCTAACCCATAACTGTACACGCCGCCCAGCGTGCCCAGATTCTGCATCCCGCCACCGGAAGTCCAGCGAAAGGCACGCCAATGATTACTGGCATTGTGTGCCATACCGACCACCACCGAGCCGTCAGTAGAGAGGGCGAACGCATAGCTCGGGTTATTGCCTGGCAGCGTGCCCAGCCAGGTTAACGTCTGTGCCTCGCTCCGCCCCCATACGCTGAACACGAGAAACGCGAGCAACATCCGGTAAACCCAAAATGCTTTCACTCCGTACAGACCTCCTTTCTGAAAGTGTTTGGCTTGTCTATCTGGACGCGGAAGCAGGCAGCGTCGCCCCCTCCTCCGCATTCAGGCTCATTTGGAAAATGGTTTCAGAAAGTGTCAGGCATGACATAGTATGATAAGCTAATTATACTCGCCTCCGTGCGCCCAAATCAAGCCTTTTGACGAGGATGTCGTGATTCTCGTCCTACAGCCACTTAGAGACGAGGTGCCTGCCGAGCTGCCTGTGCCCTTTAGGGTTGTGCCAGCCCCGCAGACTTCGTGGAGTGTCATCCCCTCCTGCTGTGCAGATTGACAATCACCGGCTCAGACTGGTAACATCTATCTGTGGATATACCGTATTCACCTACGAGGAGAAAGCCGAAAATAACACCGTAATCGGTTGGGCAATACCTCGCACGCGCCGAAGGAGTACGCCATGCGATTTCTACTAAGCCTGTTCGACAGCAACGAACGTGACATCCGACGCTACCGCAAGGTGGTCGAAAAGATTAACGCCCTCGAAGAGCAGACTGCTGCCCTCAGCAACGAACAGCTGCGCGCCAAGACGGACGAGTTCCGCGACCGCCTGGCGAAGGGCGAAACGTTAGACGACCTGCTGCCCGAAGCCTTTGCGGTGGTGCGGGAAGCCTCCAAGCGCACCCTGAAAATGCGCCATTTTGACGTACAGCTCATTGGCGGCATGGTGCTGCACGACGGACGCATCGCCGAGATGAAGACAGGCGAAGGAAAGACGCTGGTGGCAACTCTGCCCATCTACCTCAACGCGCTGGAAGGCAAGGGCGTGCACCTCGTCACCGCCAACGACTATCTGGCACGACGCGACGCCGTGTGGATGGGACCCATCTACCACCTGCTGGGTATGAGCGTCGGTGTCATTCAGGGACAGAGCCCCGAAACGGGCGAGATCGGCGGTTCCTACATCTATACACCCGGCTACCAGGCTCCTGACCCGCGTTACCTGCACCTGAAAGAATGCCATCGCAAAGAGGCTTATCTGGCGGACATCACGTACGGCACCAACAATGAGTTCGGCTTCGACTACCTGCGCGATAACATGGCGTTCTCCATCGAAGACGTGGTGCAGCGCGAGCTGAACTATGCCATCGTCGACGAGGTGGACAGCATCCTGATTGACGAAGCGCGCACCCCGCTCATTATCTCTGGTTACGCGGGCGAGTCCACCGACCTTTACTACCGCGTGGACCGCGTGGTGCGCCATCTGCAACTGGGGCGTGACTACACGCTGGAAGAGAAACAGAAAATCGTCACCCTCACCGAGGAGGGTATCCAGCGTGTAGAGCAGGGCTTGGGCGTGAAAAACCTCGCCGAAGACCCCGACCTGATGCACCATGTGAACGCCGCACTGAAGGCGCATACCATCTTCAAGCGCGATGTGGATTACGTGGTGCGCGATGGCGAGATTATCATTGTGGATGAGTTCACCGGACGCCTGATGTTCGGACGGCGTTACTCCGACGGTTTGCACCAGGCGATTGAGGCGAAAGAGGGCGTGCCCATCCGGCAAGAGAACCAGACGCTGGCGACTATCACCTTCCAGAACTACTTCCGCCTCTACAAGAAGCTGGCGGGCATGACCGGCACTGCGAAGACCGAAGAGGACGAGTTCCGCAAGATTTACGGGCTGGACGTGGTGGTAGTGCCCACCAACAAACCGATGATCCGTGTCGACCACCCGGATGTCATCTACAAGACGGAAGAGGCGAAGTTCCGCGGGATCGCGACGGAGATTCTGCGCCTGTACGTGAAGCAGCAGCCGGTGCTGGTAGGCACGCGCTCTATCGAGATGTCCGAAAAGGTGAGCGACCGTCTGCGCCCCGACCGGCTCAAGCTGTTGTGTCTGATTCATATCCTGCGCGACGAGATCGAAAAGCGCAAAGAGATACCCAACGAGAAGAAGAAGGAATACCGCGCTCTGCTCAATCGCCGTCTGGACGAGCTGAGCCTCAGTGCGCTCACTCCGCTGGCGCGCGAGCTGGGCATCGTACCCGACATGAATCTGCCCGAAAACCTGCAGCGAGCCATCCAGCTGATCGGCGCGCCGCCGGAGAACATCGAGTATCTGAAAGAGGCGTTCGCGCATGGCGTGCCGCATAACGTGCTGAACGCGAAATACCACGAAAAAGAGGCTATCATCATCGCCGAGGCTGGACGCAAGGGTGCGGTCACTGTCGCTACCAACATGGCGGGACGCGGCGTGGACATCATTCTGGGTGGTAGCATCGCGCCTCAGGTGGCGCAAGAGGGCGAAGAGATGGATGAGGAGGCGGAAGAGCAATGGCGTTCCTTCCGACGCGGACGCGCCCTTCCCCCACCACCTCTCAACGAAGCCGAACGCTCCAAAGCCGCCGAAGAGGTGCGCCAGCTGGGCGGTCTGTTCATCCTGGGCACCGAGCGACACGAGTCACGGCGTATCGACAACCAGCTGCGCGGTCGCTCGGGACGACAGGGCGACCCGGGCGAGAGCCGCTTCTACGTGTCGCTGGAAGATGAGCTCTGGCGACGGTTCGGCGACCCCTCCAAGCAACGCCTGCTGACCATGTGGGAAGAGAGCGAGAGCGTGGACGTGAAGCTCCTTTCCCGCCTGATAGAAAAGGCTCAGAAGAAGGTAGAGGCATACAACTTCGAAATCCGCAAGCACGTGCTGGAATACGACGAGGTGATGAACGAACAGCGCCGCGTCATCTACCGCGAGCGACGGCGCATTCTGGAAGGGCACCCGCTCACCTCCACTATCCACGATTTCATCCGTGAGAAAGTGGAAGACTCGGTGATGATGTTCACCCTGCAGGACACACGCCACGCGGAGGTGGACGCTGAGGGGCTGTTCCGCCGTCTGGAAGAGCTGTTCGGCATCTCCCGCTGGATCAGCGTGGAAGACATCCGGTCCCAACCGGTGGATAAGCTGGTGGATTACCTGCAGGAAGTGGCTCTCAATGCCTACACACAACGCGAGCAGGAGCTGGGTTCCGTTCTGATGCGTGAACTGGAGCGGTGGGTGATGCTGCGCGTCATCAACGAAAAGTGGATGGAGCATCTCGCGAACATGGACTATCTGCGCGAGGGCATCGGTCTGCGCGGATACGCCCAGCAAGACCCGCTGGTCGCTTACAAGAAAGAGGCATACGAGATGTTCCAGCAGATGCTGACATCGATCCAGGAGGACGTCATCCGCTGGATGTACCATGTGCAGGTCGCCCCGCCACAGCCTCAGCCAAATGTGCAGGTGACCAGCATGTCCGGTGCAGGAAGCGCGGCAGCCTCTAACGAAGGCAACGGAGCTGCACGTCCAGCTGCTCGCGCCGCCGTCGCCACAGCAGTCAAAACGCAAAAAGTGGGACGCAACGACCCCTGCCCCTGCGGCAGCGGCAAAAAGTACAAGAAGTGCTGCATGAACAAGCAGGTACCGAGCTAGCGCTCTGTCGAGATGTGATCTGAGGACGATGCCGAGTCTGTCTCGCCCCGCTGTCATTCTGAGCGCAAGCGAAGAATCTCCGGGAGCGTTTGCGGCTGAAGCCGCACCCCTTCAGACGAAGCCAGCCTCCGCTGGCTGAATAGGTTTTGTGAGGGAACGGCTTCAGCCGTAAGAGAGGAACGAGGTAACGGGGCTAACGCTCGCCATGACACCGCACCAGAGGGCGAGGCTCCCGCCGAGCCGTTTCCCCGTGTCATTGCGAGGCACGCAGTGCCAAGCAATCTCCTGCAACAACATGGGGGGATGGCTTCGCTGAAGCTTCGCATGGCAGAGGGGTATGTCTGTTCCCCCTTCCCTCGCAGGGAAGGGGGCAAGGGGGTGAGGTTTACCCCTAACGCCCGTATGCCCTCAAAAACTCCGCCAGTGCCTCAGGAGTCCCTTTTTCAGGCGGAAGGCGATACAGCTCCCAGGTGACCTCCAGCGATACACTTTCCCCCTTGCGCAGCACTTTCAAGGGCGAGGTGAACTCCAGTTCGATGTAGGGTATCTCATCGGTGTTGGAAAAGATTTGTGCGTGGTCGCCCGGCTGAAAGTCCGCCAGATTCGCGATGGGAGAACGATGCACCACCAGATAGGGCGATTTGAACCAAGCTAAAATGTCCGCATCACAGCCCAGCTTCACTGGCACATCCGAGGGGCGCTCTGGCACCAGAATGTCGTCCCCCAGCCGACGAATCGCCTTCCAGGGTTCCTCACGGAAAAGTTTGAACCCCTCACGCAATGAGGAGCCCGGATAGAGGCGCGCTAACATCACATCGGGCAGAGGCAGCTGCGCCACCACCCACGCCGCTACGGGGAAATTCGCCCCGTCGCGCACCTTCTCCAACCTCGTAAGGATACGCACTCGTGCACCCGATGGCTCCAGGCGAATGTCGCGTATAATGCGTACACCGTATCCCGCTATCAGCGGGGAAGTGAGGCGAATGATGTGACCATGAAGCACCTCTGCCTGATGAGGCACCTGGTCAGTTGCCGAAGGAGGAGGCCAACCCCTGCCGGTACGCATCTCCCACTCGTCCTGAGGCCACACCCACGCCTTGTCGCCACCGTGATTGGGCCATTCACCGGGATGGACCGGCACGCCCTCAGTGGCGGAATTCACCCAGAGGGTGTTCGGCTCGCCCACGAATCCATAGTGCATGATACGCGCGAGCGAAGGCACGACGATAACCTCCACGGTGCCGTTCGTCAGACGGTAGCAGTCCTGCCAGCCTTTGTAGGAGGTGCGTTCTACCCGCTGCGCCCATGCCGACGCGCAGAGGATGATAGAGCACACACAAAGAGTCCATCGCCACATACGCTATCCTCCATGACGAACCTTGCTGCAGGCTCCACATACGCCTCCTCAAGGAGAGACAGAGTCTACTATCTCCCTCAGGAACTGGACCAGCGTGGTAACGGTCATCTGCACGAACGACGTCACGTCGTTCCACGTGAGCCCGGTGAGCTTTAGCAGTTCCAGAGCCACTCCGACTGCGGTTGCGAGGATGGCAGCCAGAAGGAGGTAGAAAGCCACAGTAGCGATTGCCGCCATGATGAACTTGGCTACACTCGCTCCCAACCAGGCTATCAGCAGCAGCACGATCGCCCTCACTCCCCAGTTGATCCAGTCCGTCACGCTCCGAGAGTTCAGGCGAATCCTGCGTTGTTCGTCAAAGCTCATGCCGTCCAGCGCCCAGCGAACGCGAATCTGCTCCATCTCCCCGGCTATCCACCGAGTGATTTGGACGACATTCGCCTTCTCGGTAGGTTCAATCCGAAAAGTCTGCCCTGCTACCCCGATGGTAACCGCACGGACTCCCTGTCCGTCGCCAGTAGCAAACTGCACAGCCCTCCGCGTTTGCTCAGCAATCTCCTGCTCGCTTCCGAGCAACCAGAAGTCCGGCTGAGGCGGTTGGTAGTGTACATTGCTCGTTCCCCCGCAGCCGGCAAGAACAGGAGCAAGAGCAAAAGACAGCTGCAGAAACTCCCTCCGTGTGATTTTATCACGGTGATTCCACCGCTGCATACCGTCTTTTCGCATCGCGACCACCTTCTCCGGGTGATGTGGCATCACTGTCAGTATAGCATTTTCATCGGCAAGCCGCAACCGGAGACCACCGTGCAGATATTCACCACATCCGTTACCTTTGGAGCGCCTGTTGCGTCTAACAATCAGCGAACGGTACACTAATAATAGAAACGGTTGCCGGTTTCGGGCAGGAAAACCGTTCGCCCTTGCCGAAGAGTGCACACCAGTAAGGCTCTCTTGGCGTGAAACGAAGAACGAAGGGGAGGTTCGATAATGAGTATGGCAGGCTTGCTCCGAAGAAGTGGGGTAGCAGGTATCGTTGTTGCCGTTTGCCTGCTGGGGTGGACGCAACCGGCGCATGCCATCGAACGCCAGTTCCTGGGCATCCGCATGTTGTCCAAGGTGCAGACCGTGCTGGCGCGGTTCGGTAACCCCACGCAGGTCACGGTTGGGCAGGTGGCTTACAATCTGCCTGCACAGCAGGCGGGCATGGCTGGCATGGCGGGGATGCCCGGACGCGCGGGGCTGGCAGGTGCACCCGGTATGCCTGGAATGCCCGGAGTGTCCGGCTTGATGGGTGCAGGTGGTGCACCAGGCATGTCTCCGTATGGTGGCTATGGCGGAATGCCTCCGATGGCAGGCGTCGGTGCAGCAGTAGGCGGTAGAGCAGGCATGATGGCGGGTAGAGGGCGCTTTGGTGGTGGAATGGAAGAGGAAGAGGGCATGGCGATGACCGGTGGTCCCCCGATGATGGGTGCGCCGACGATGGGTGCACCGATGATGGGTGCTCCCGGTTTGCCTGGCTTGCCAGGCGGAATTGGTGCCCCTGCACGTCCCGGTACGCCCTCGATACCCGGTGCCCCGGCGATGCCCGGCATGCCTGGAATGGCTGGTATGGGAGGTACTCCCGCAGGCATCGGCTTGCCGTCTGTTGGTCTACGCACGACGCCGGGCGGCATGATGTACGAGCAGGAAACCACCCTGATTTACGAGCGACCGGGCGGCGTCCTCTACGAGTTTCTGGTGAACAAGGACGGCTACGTCGTGCAGGCGAAGGCGATTGGCTATGAGGATAAATCAGGGTTAGCGCGCACTTCGCGTGGTATCAAGCTGGGCGACACTTATCAGAAGGTCGTCGCCGCATACGGCTGGCCGAAAGAACACCAGAACATGGGAACAACCCTGTACGTCCGGTATCCCAACCACCACGTCGCGTTCCAGCTCTACGACAATAAGGTGGTCTCCATCATCGTCGCGGCGATGGAGCAGTAACCGATGACTCTTTGAGCTCCGCGACTTGGAGTGGACAGGAGCCAGCCTGATGGAGGAAGGTGTCTGTGGCATCACGTGCCAGTGCGGACCTGAACGAAATTCGTGCGCGCAGCGATATTGTGGAGGTGGTCTCGCAGTACGTGGCGCTGAAGCGGGCGGGCAAAAACTTCAAGGGACTGTGCCCGTTCCATGCCGAGAAGACACCTTCCTTTACCGTGAACCCGTCTCTGCAACGCTGGCGGTGTTTTGGATGCGGACAGTATGGTGACGTCTTCGACTTCATCATGCGCATCGAAAACGTCACCTTTCTGGAAGCAGCCCGTCTGCTCGCTGAGAGGCTGGGGTTAGAGTTCCGTACCACCGGTTCTGCCTCTGCTCAGGAACAAAAAGACCGCCGAGAACAAATCCTGCGGGTGAACCAGCTGGCGGCTCAGTTTTTCCGCGATATGCTGAAACGCTACCCCCTGCCCCAGCGCGTGCTGCAACAGCGCGGGGTAACTCCCGAAACCCAGCAGCGTTTCGGCATCGGCTATGCTCCTCCCGAATGGTCTGCGCTCACCCATCTCGTTCAAGCCAAAAAGATACCGCTGACCATTGCGGCGGAAGCGGGACTGGTAGTACAGGGTGAGAGTGGCGAATACTACGACCGCTTTCGCGACCGGTTAATGTTTCCGATTTGGGACCGACAGGGGCGCGTCGTCGCCTTCGGAGGACGCGCGATAGGCGATGCTCAGCCCAAATACCTCAACAGTCCCGAAACACCCCTCTTCCGCAAGAGCCGCACCATCTACGCCTTACACCTCGCGAAAGAGCGCATGATGGCGGAGCGCACTGCGTTGTTGCTGGAAGGTTACATGGATGTGGTCGCCGCCCATCAGGCAGGTTTCACCCACGCCATTGCCAGCATGGGTACCGCCTTGACTGAGGAACAGATAGGTATTCTCTCTCGTCTGGTGTCGCGCGTCATTGTGGTATATGACTCGGACAGCGCGGGCATCGAAGCGGCAAAACGCGCCGCGGAGATACTCCAGCAGCACAACATGGAAGTGCTCATCGCACGCCTGCCAGACGGCGAGGACCCGGACAGCCTGCTGCGTCGTCTGGGGGCTTCCGCTCTCCAGGAGTGTATCGATCAAGCGGAACCGCTCCCTGCTTTTCTTCTCCACAACCTGCAGCACCGATACGATCTGCAAACCGTCGAGGGTAGAATGAGGGTGCTGAAGGAGGCGATACCGATACTGGCAGCAATACCCTCGAGCATCGAACGAGATAGCTACATCACCCAGCTGGCGCCGCTCCATCCCGCCTATTTTACAAATCCCAGTAAACCTGAGGAGCTGATTCGGCGGGAAGTGGAACGATTCTTGCATAGTAAAGAGATGGAAAAGAAAAAGGAGCAGCCTGTGCACGGTTCCCCCCCGGTCATGGAGGAGGAAGAGCCTTTCCCACCGGGAGTGGTGCGTGCAGAAAGCGCACTCCTTCGGGGTATACTTTCAGAGGAATGGCGAACGCTGGTCCTGCAAGTCGCTCAGGCAGGCGATTTGGTGAGCGATGCCGCCAGGCAGTTCTTTGAGCTGGTAAGGCGTGCGTGGGATGCTGGTATGGAACTACATCTCCCGTCGCTGCTCTCTGCGCTAAACGACCCACGCCTGCGAGAGATGGTCTCGACAAGATTACAACTGGAGGAACCTTTGAACGAGCAGGTCTTGCGCGATTCGGCATCTTTCCTGCAACGGTGGCACAAACGCACCCGGCAGGTGCAGATTTCGGCACAACTGGCGCAGGATTTCTCGCCGGATAGCGTGAACTATCAAGAGTACCAAAGGCTCATCGCGGAGCTACATTCCGACGCGCAGCGCAACCGAAGGGAGTGAGTCCAAACGTGGCAATGGAGCACATCCACGAAAATGGGCACATGCGAAAGCTCGTCCAGCAGGGCAAAGATAAAGGCTTTGTGACCTCGGAGGAGCTGAACGATGTCCTCTCCGAGATGGATGTGGACACGGACGAGCTGGAGCAGATGCTGGAGTTCTTCGATATAGAGGGTATTCAGGTGGTAGACGCCGTCAAGGACCTGCCCTTGATGGAAGATGGCTACGATCTGGGTGCTTCCATTAAAGATTATGAACTCGCCGACCAGGAGATCGCGCAACTGGAAGGTATCCCTCTGGATGACTCCGTGCGCATGTGGTTGCGCGAAATTGGCAAGACGCCCCTGCTGACCCCTGAAGAGGAACAACACCTGGCACGACTGGTCGCACAGGGCGACGAAGAAGCCAAACGCAAGCTCACCCTGGCGAATCTGCGTCTCGTGGTCTCTATCGCCAAACGCTACAGCGGGCGCGGTATGGCGTTTTCCGACCTGATTCAGGAGGGCAATCTGGGCTTAATCCGCGCTGTGGAGAAGTTCGATTATCGCCGCGGCTACAAGTTCAGTACCTATGCCACCTGGTGGATACGGCAGGCAATCACCCGCGCTATCGCCGACCAGGCGCGCACCATTCGCATCCCTGTGCATATGGTGGAAACCATCAACCGCCTGATGAAACGGCGCAGCCACCTGGAGCAAAAGCTGGGGCGCACACCGACCGCCGAGGAGCTGGCGGAAGATATGGGCATCTCGGTGGACAAGGTACATGAGATTATTCGTATCGCGCCAGAACCCCTGTCGCTGGATACCCCCATCGGGGAAGAAGAGGACAGCCAGCTGCTGGACTTCATCGAGGATGATAACTGCGACTCTCCCACCGAAGCCGCCGACCGTAGTCTGCTGCGAGACCGCATCGAGGAGGCGTTGCGCGTGCTCACCGACCGCGAGCGCGAAGTCATCAAAATGCGCTTCGGCTTAATCGACGGAATGCCCCACACACTGGAAGAGGTGGGCAGGCACTTCAACGTCACCCGCGAGCGCATTCGCCAGATTGAAGCCAAAGCGATCAAGAAGCTGCGCAACCGCAACAACTGCAAGAAGTTGCGTGACTACTCCACCGGTTTGTAAGGGATGCCTTCGGGACGGGTTCACGACGCCATTACGATCCTCACTGCCGCTGCTGCGGTACCGGTCATTGCCCGAATGCATCCCTCCCCCGATTGGTCCTCGGTGGGAGTGGGTATTGGTGCCTATCTGTTCTCGGGGCTGGCACTGTCGCCCGACCTGGACGTGAACTCGCGCGCTTACCGCCGTTGGGGCATGTTCCGTTTCTTCTGGCTACCCTATCAGATACTGGTTCCCCATCGTCACTGGCTGTCGCACAGCTGGCTACTGGGGCCGCTGTTACGCGCGCTCTACTTCTTTTTCATGCTGTACCTGCTGCTGAGATTGGGCATGAACGCGATTGACCTGTGGATAGTGCCCATTAACCAGTCGGAGATACTGCGTGCGCTGGAGCGCGAACTGCGCCTGAGCCTGCAGACTCACGTCACGTGGGCGCAGTCCGCGCTGATCGGTCTCATCGCAGGTGGCGTGGTACACTCTCTCACCGATGGTTTTGTGACATGGTTTAAGAGGACGTTGTAAAGGAAATGCAACCGGTTACCCACCTCAAACACCCTGCCTTCCGCGCAGCATGCCGTTTGACCGAATCCGCACCGCGCGAGGCGGAACGTCGTTTCCTGATGGAAGGTGCGCAGCCAATCGCTAAGGCACTGTACGCCCCCCTATGCCCGTTGGAGGTGTACATCAAAGAGCAAACCGAACCCGAACTGGCTGCCGCGTGCGAGCAGGCGCGCATCACGGTCTACTCCGTGAGCAAAGGTTTATTCCACCGCCTGCTGGTGAGCAGTTACGAGACCACCACCACCGCCGTCGCGGTGATGCCCTGGTGGAATACCCCACTGGACGAAATCTGCGCCCGCCGCGAGGGCATCGTGCTGGTGGCGGAGCGCATTCAGGATCCACGTAATCTGGGAATGCTCATCCGCACCGCCGACGCCGCGCAGGCACGTGCCCTGGTGCTCGCCGCTCCCCTTGCCGACCCCTATAGCCGCGCCTGTGTGCGCTCTACCACCGGCAGTATCGCCTTCCTGCCTATTGTCTCCTGCGCAGAGAGTCAGGAGGTGATAGAGACCTTACGCCGACACGGCTGGCGGCAGATTGGCTCGAGTGCGCACGCCCAGCGTCTGCTGTGGGAGGAAGACCTGACACCTCCCTTCTGCCTGTGGGTGGGCAACGAAGAAACGGGCTTGCTTCCCGAAACGCGCGAGGCGATGGACGCGCTGATACGCATCCCCATGGGCGGCGGCGCACACTCGCTGAACGTAGCAGTGGCAACGGGGATAATCCTGTTCGAGGCGGTCAGACAAAAGACTCTGCAACAGGAAATCCGTCGGTAAAGCGCGTTGGTTGCCTTCACAGCAGGAAACATCTGTCCGTCGTTTACAGGAAGGAACACGGGCTTCCCCTCGCGAAGGCAGAATTAACGACTCTGTTTTGGAGGAGAGAGATGGCTGTTCGAATCGGCTTTTTCGGGTGTGGTGGTATTGCCGGTGCGCACTTCAATGCCCTCGCGCAAATACCCGAAGCACAACCGGTAGCGTTCTGTGATATTGACCTGTCTCGTGCCGAAGCGGCGGCTCAACGCTTCGGAGGAAAGGCTTATACCGACTGGAAGCAGATGCTGGATAGCGAAAAACTGGATGCGCTGTACGTGTGCGTGCCCCCTCATGCGCACGTCGGAGCGGAAGAGGCTGCCGCCGAACGAGGCATCCATCTGTTTGTGGAGAAGCCGGTGGCGCGAACGCTGGAAAAGGCAAAGGCGATAGAGGCAGCGATTGCCAAAGCAGGCGTCATCAGCAGCGTGGGCTACCACTTCCGCTACATGGCGACTACCCAGAAGGCACGCGAGCTGCTGGAAGGCAAAACCGTCGGCATGGTCACCGGCTGGTGGATGGGTGGAATGCCCGGCGTGGCGTGGTGGCGCGTGATGGAGCAGTCGGGTGGGCAGTTCGTGGAGCAGACCACGCACATCGTGGACCTCGCCCGCTACCTCGTCGGCGACATCACCGAGGTGTACGCCCTGATGACCAACCGCAAGCTGCATCAGGAGGTGGAGAACTACAGCGTGTATGACGTGGGTACGGTAGCGGTGAAGTTCGCCAGCGGAGTCATCGGCGCGATTCACAACACCTGCCTGCTGAATATGGGCTGGCGTGTGGGGCTGGATGTTGTGACCCCGGACCTGATTGTGGAAACCGACTGGGGCAGCGTCAAAGCCACCGAGCCGGGCAAAGTGACCACCTACCAGCTCAGCAGCAACCCGTATCTGGAAGAGAACAAGGTGTTCATCCACGCTATCCTCACCGGCGATCGCTCCGCGATTCGCAGCACCTACGCCGACGCGGTGAAGACTCTGGCGGTTACCCTCGCCGCGAACGAATCGGTGCAAACCGGACAGCCGGTGAAGGTGGGGGCGTAACCTCTCACTCGTTTCCTCTCCTGCAAGGAGAGGGGGGGCAGTCTTTCCCTTCCCTCGCAGGAAGGGGGAGCGGTAACATCTCCCCCAACCTATCTCCTGCAAGGAGAGGGGAGCAGTTCTCCCTTCCCTCATAGGGAAGGGGGCAAGGGGGTTCGGTGAATATAAAAAACCAAAAGAGGAGGTCTAACCATGCCAGAAGAGACACCCGAACAGAGAGAACAGCGCCTGAAGTGGTTCCGCGAGGCGCGATTCGGTATGTTCATCCACTGGGGGCTGTACTCACAACTGGGCAGACACGAGTGGGTGATGAACCGCGAGCGCATTCCCATCGAAGAGTACGAGAAGCTGGCGGATACGTGGAAGCCCAAGCCCTGCCCTGCCCGCTGGTGGGCGCGACTGGCGAAACTGGCGGGAATGCGCTACATGGTCATGACTACCAAACACCATGAAGGCTTCTGCCTGTTCAATACCCAGTACACCGATTACAATGCCGTCAAGCGCGGTCCCAAACGTGACCTGGTGGCGGAGTTTGTGGAAGCCGCCCGCGCGGAAGGGCTGAAAGTGGGATTCTATTACTCACTCATGGACTGGCATCACCCCGACGGCGCGCGCTGTAAACACGACGAAGCCGCCCGTAAGCGGTTTGTGGAGTTCACTCATGGCATCGTGCGCGAGCTGATGACCAACTACGGCAAGATCGACATCATGTGGTACGATGTGAACTGGCCACTCACCCCTGAAGAGTGGGAAGCGGAGAAGATGAACCGCATGGTGCGCGAACTGCAACCGCACATCATCATCAACAACCGCTCCGGTCTGCCCGAAGACTTTGGTACGCCGGAACAGCACATCACTCCTGAAAAGGGGGGGCGCATGTGGGAGGCGTGTATGACCTTCAACGAAAGCTGGGGCTATACGCCGATAGATACGCGTTGGAAGGACGCCTGGCAAATCGTGGGCATGCTGCGCCAGGTGGCAGCAGGCGGCGGCAACCTGCTGTTGAACATCGGTCCCGCCCCTGATGGCAGTGTGCCCGAAGTGTGCGAGCAGGAGCTGCTGAAGGTGGGTAAGTGGTTGCAGGAGTACGGACCCTCTGTGTACGACGCCACCGACCCGATGCAGCAGGAGTGGATGATTACCGGCGCGTTCACCCGCAAGGGGCAGACGCTGTACTACCACTGCAATCGCTGGCCCGGCAGCGAGCTGGCGATAGGCGGTCTGCAGTGCAAAGTGCTTCGCGCCCGTGTGATGAACGGTCCCGAGGTGGCTTTCACGCAGACGGAGAACCGCCTGGTGCTGCACGGCTTGCCCGAAACTCCACCCAACCCGATATGCACGGTGATTGAGATGGAAGTGGATGGCGAGCCGAAGCAGGTGTTGAGCGCAGGCTACGTGCTGATAGAAAACGACCCGTGGCGATAACGCAAAACCTCATCGCTCCCCTCTCCTTCCTAGGAGAGGGGAGTTTTTCACAGGTGGCTCTCGCGCCTGCCGTGTGGAGGTCAAGGCTCCTGCCGAGCCGTTTGTACCCCTCGAAGAGTACTTCAGCAACTGAGAAGCAGGATTTTTCAAAGTGAATATCGCAATTCATTTCTTAGCATGGTAAAATAAAGCAAACTCTTTCGTGGAGGGTGCAACCGAAAAATGCTTTCCGAACAAGATGTGCAGTTCTTTCGTGAGAATGGCTACCTGCCCGCACGCCGTTTGCTGAGCGACGAGGAGGTAGCCCGCCTGCGCGAGCGGTTCTACGCCCTACTAGAGGGCAGATCGTCCAAAAAGCCAGAAGCCATGCGCAACCTCTACGACGATAAAGAGCGCGTGGTGATTCAGATTGTCAACGCCTGGGAAGCGGACGAAGAGTTTTACCATTATCTTTTCCACCCCCGGCTCACTGAAGCGGCTGCGAAGCTGATGGACACCGATACGGTACGCGTGTGGCACGACCAGATTCAGTACAAACCTCCCTTCAAGGGTGGACCCACTATTTGGCATCAGGACCATCCCTACTGGCCCGTGCTGCAGCCGCCTGACTTAATCAGCGCATGGCTTGCGTTAGAAGACGCCGACGTGGAGAATGGCTGTATGCACGTGGTGCCTCGCAGTCACCTGTGGGGCAAGTACGATGAAGGCACCGTAGGCATCCGCGAAGACGACTGGGGTCCGGCGCATGATCCCGCTTTTGTGCCCGAGGGGGAAAAGGTGGAAGTGGTACCCTGCCCCGTTCAGGCAGGCGAGGTGATGTTCCATCATTGTCTGACCTGGCACGGCACTCCACCCAACCACAGTCCGCGAGGGCGTCCGGGCTTCGCAGTGCATTTCATGCCGGGGCACACCCGTTATGAACCACAGCGAGGGCATCTGATCGAACACCGCATCACCGTGAAGCCGGGCGAGATACTACAGGGGGATTACTTCCCGCTGGTGTGGCACAACGGACCGGTTACGCCGCCACCGATGCCGGTGTAACGGCTACAGGGTGGGCTGCTGCTGCAGATACCCCCGAACGGGAGAAAGCGGCAGATATAGCAGTCCGCCCAGTAGTGCACACACCTCCACACTGGGAGACGGGGAGATCAGCCCTCTCTGTTCGCCGATGGTGCGTTTTCCGCGCTGAGCAACCATACCTGCCCGGTATCCCATTCGTAACAGAGGGGTATATCCGAGCCATGCGGAGACTCCGCCAGCAGGCTGCCATCTGCCCCGACCACCATCGCCCCGCCAAAACTCGGCAAGTCCACGCCGATTTCGAGGGCATTCACCAACACTGCAGGCACACCTGCCCTCCGCACCGCACGCAGATAGGCGCGTCGCTCTATCTGCACCCAGCGTCGCTCATCGGGTGACCTGCCGTCGAAACAGCGCGACATCGGCACCAGCAGGAGGCGCAGGCAAGGGCTCAGCCGTTGCACCACCCTGCGAGCGAAAAGGTCCCCGCAAATGAGAATACCAACCTCTCCCCACTCGGTTCGTACACTGTGCACTCCCTCGCCCTTCAGAAAAGGGGGGTGTTCTATATTCTTCCGATGCACTAAGAGCACCTCACCTTCCCTGTTCAACAGCACCGCCGTGCTGAAAAAGCCCTGCGCGGCAGCCTCCAGCATTCCGAAGCAGAGGTACACTCGGTATCTTTGGGCGATATCGGACATCTTCCTCATGGTAGCACCCGAAAGAGGCTCCGCGAACTGCGCTACCTGCGACTGTTCGTACAGATACCCGGTGAGACTGCATTCGGGCAGGCAGACGATATCAGGGCGCAGGAGCGCAAGGTGCTCCATCTGCTGGCAGAAACGTGCAAAGTTCGCTTCAGGATGAGCCGGCTCGGTTTGGAGAGGGATAAGAGCAGTGCGCATAGTGCCTCCCAAACAAAAAATGGCGGAGAGTCCGGGATTCGAACCCGGGGTAGAGGCTTTAGATGCCCCTACAACCGCTTAGCAGGCGGCCGCTTTCGACCACTCAGCCAACTCTCCGCACGGTGCTATTATAGCACAACTGTTATCGTCACGCAAGGGGTTGAGCCTTTATTTCATTCCTCCCCCACCACCCCAAAGTTTTTCACCAGTATCCCAAAGTCAAACAGGTTCACCTCTTCATCCCCGTCCAGATCCGCATTCGGGTTCCATCCGGCATCACCGGGCACGCTGCCGAAAGCCTGCACCAGCACACCAAAATCAAACAACGTCACCTCGTTATCACCGTCAATGTCACCGTTGAGCAGCGTCACGTCGATTACTCCTCCAGGCAGCGAGACTCCAGCCACCACGCGCTGCAGCCAGTGCGTTCCCCGTATCGCCACATCATAAACGCCCGCAGGCACATTCACTTCGTACAAAACCTCAAACTCCCCCTCCACCGAGAGGGGCAACTGCCCCTGCCAAACCGTCCTGCCCATACCATCGCGTATCTGAACCTGTACCACCTGACACCGGTATTCGCCAGCATAATCGCCCAGCGTTACCCTTCCCAGTAGCATGGACTGCGCCCACAGAGCAAAGTTATCCACGTCCAGATAGGTGGTTGCAACGGGCCAGTAGAGTCCACACCATGTCCACAAGGTGAGCCATTCACCGGTTGGTATCATGACCGTGTCCACCCGTTGCCAGGAGCCGGAGGGCATACTGTGGGACACCAGCCATACGATGCCGGGATGGTTCGGGTCGGCACCCCCGCTGAGGTCGTAGCCTATCCGAAACTCCTGTCCCGCGCCCGGGTCGTTCGTACCGGCGGACAGATAGTCGAACACCAGTCGATAGGGCACACCGGGCACCACAGGTACCTTCTGATACACCCCTCCTCGAAAGGATTGCCCTGCTATCTGCCCGCCGATAATGCGTTGTGCGCTGCCCGGTCTACCACTTACTTGCCAGAAATGCGCGCTGCCGGGCCAGAGCGGATTGACCACACCCCCATCCCATGTCCTCCACCCGTTCGCGACCGTCTCCCCGGAGAGGTTGGTGAACCCCAGTTCGAAATCGCCATTGAGCACCGGGTTGCGTAGCGAACGCGGCCGGTTGGCAATCACATCTGCCAGCCACTGCGCGATGGGCTCCACGTCGAACGACCACCATCCCTCCGGATTGCCAATCTGGAACAGCGTAGATCCAACCACATAGGGGTCTTTCTTCAGCTCACTGTCGTACCACAGCAACCACTTCTGAAACTTTGCAGCGTCGCCTCTGGCACGCCAGCCATCGTTGTTGGGATTGCCCGCGCGGTCAATACCTCCTTCGGTCAGAATCATCGGCAGGTTCGCCAGGTCGGGATAGCGTTCACGCAGGAACTCGTAGAAGATGCGATAGCGCAGGCTATGCCAGTACTCCACAGCAACATCGGTAGTGTATTCAATGGAGTAAGAATGGTAGCTCCACGCGCCGTTCCACCGCTTCGCCGCGCGCAGGGCAGGCAGAAACGCCTCCAGCTTCGCGCGGATTTCAGCGATATTGCCCGGCGGGTTGCCTACGGGAATGCTCCCCACGCAGGGGCGGAACCCTGCCTGCGCAATGCGCTCCGCCAGCCGTTCCCAAAAGCGCCCGAACCACCGCGCGCTTTCCACACTCTCCCAACAGGGCGTATTCTCGCACTCGTTAGGACCTTCTAAATAGTCCACCAGCCGTCGGTCTGAGGCAGAAAGTGCATGGACCGCTGGCTGCAGTACCCTGTTCCAGAAATCATCCGCACTCTGCGCAGGGTCATCTTCCAGACGATAGCGTAAGCCCGATGTACGCTCCCACACACGCATCACCACCAGCCCTTTGGGATGGCGCTGTTTGTAGTCGCGCATCGCTTCACGCATCCCCGCCGACACTTGCGGGTCCAGCACCTTCATCACTCTGGGCTTGGCGGCAAGGATACGTCTTGCCCCCTCCGTGTAGCTGCCGATGAGATGGATACCCAGCTTGCTCACGCACTGGTCGGGTTGGGCAAACGCGAACATGCTGAGCCAAGGCAGTACCAGCAACCACACCCATCTGCTCATAGAGTTACTCCCCCTTCATGGCTTGCTGTTATTATTTTAGCCTTGCGCAAACGATTACGCAATACCCGATTGCATACCTGCGCTCCCCAAAGGGTACAATCACACCGAACAAACGGGGAGGAACAAGAATGTCGGAGCTGCTGATGCGTTCGTATCGGGGGCTGGCCATCGCCCACATAGAGCCGGGGAGTCTTGCGGAGGAGATAGGTCTGCGAACGGGCGATGTGCTACTGTCTATCAATGGTAAGCGCGTCATGGATACGCTGGATTATCGCTTTCACGTCACCGAGCCGCATGTGCACCTGACTATCCAGCGCGGGGACCAAACGCTGACGTTCGCGGTGGAGAAGGAGCCTTACGACCTGCTGGATATCGAGTTCGAAAACGACCTGGCGGACAAGATACATACCTGCAACAATAAGTGCGTCTTCTGCTTTATTCACCAGATGCCCAAAGGGATGCGCCGATCGCTGTACCTGATGGATGACGATTTTCGCCTCTCGTTTCTTTATGGAAATTATGTGACCTTGACCAATCTCACGCCAGAGGAGTTCGAGCGCATCCTGGAACAGAAGTTGAGCCCGATGTATGTCTCCGTACATGCTACCGATCCCGAACTGCGCGGGCGTCTGCTGGGCAAGCGCGAACCAACCCCCATTTTGCCTGTGCTACGGCGTCTGCATGAAGGCGGTATCGACGTGCACGCGCAGATTGTGCTCTGCCCGGGTTGGAATGACGGTGACGCTTTGCGCCAGACACTCTACGAGCTGGCGATGCTCCACCCAGTGATCACCGGCAAGCGGGCAGGCACGCTATCGGTCGCCATCGTACCTGTAGGACTGACGAAATTTCGCCAGAAACTCACTCCCCTCATCCCGCCCAACCGTGCTTACGCACAACAATTGATTCGGGAAGTGCGCTCACTGGAACGCGATTTCCGCAAACGGCTGGGAACACGTTTCGCTTTCCTCTCCGACGAGTGGTTTTTCCTCGCCGGTCATCCCATACCGGGGCGACGCTACTACGAAGATTTCCCGCAGCTGGAAGATGGGGTCGGTACGGTGCGTCTTTTCCTGGATCGTGCCGCTGGCGTCGTACGCCGTCTGCCCCCTGCCCTGCCACATCCAGTGCAGATAACACTGGTCACCGGCGAACTACCTGCAGCGGTTATGGAGCGGTTCGCTCGGATGCTCCGGCGCGTGCAGGGGCTGGAGATAAACGTCTGCGTGGTAAAGAATCACTTCTTCGGAGGCACTGTCAGCGTAGCGGGTTTGCTCACCGCTCAGGATATTGCCGAAGCCCTGCAACACTTTCCCACCTACCCCACCGTGATATTACCCGCCATCTGCTTGCGGGAGGGGTACCTCTTTCTGGATGATGTGACGGTGCCTGAATGGGAGTCTCAGATAGGCCGCAGGGTCGTTGTGGTAGATCCCCACCCCTCAGCGCTGTGGAGCGCTATCCGTCATCTGGCGCAACAGGGTGGAACATCGTGAAATCAGCCCCACTGGGGACTGGGCTATTGGGGTAGAATAGAAGTGCTCAGGGGGTTGCTACCACTCCGGCAGGTGTAGCCTTCCGGATACTATGTCAAGACTGGAGGCAGATATGACATCGGATTGGGACGTGCTGATTATGGCGTACGGTACGCCTCGCACACTGCAGGAAGTGGAACCTTACTATACCCACATTCGCAGAGGCAGACCGCCGTCACCGGAGCAGCTGCAAGACCTCGTTCGCAGATATGAAGCCATTGGCGGGGTTTCACCGCTCAACGAAATCACTTACCAACAGGTAGGAGCGGTAGAGAACGCTCTGCGTCGGCGCGGATGGAGCGGCAGAATATACGTAGGCATGAAACACTGGCATCCTTTTATCGCCGAAGCCGTGGAGCAGATGGCGAAAGAGGGTGTGCAGAAGGCTGTAGGCGTCGTACTGGCACCACACTACTCCCGAATGAGCATCGGCGGATATATCGATTACACCCTTCAAGCGCGCGAGCGATTCGCTCCCGAGATGCAACTGCGGTTCGTAGAGCGATGGGGCAGCCATCCCCTGTTCATTACGGCGATTGCCCACAAGATACAGCAGGCAATGGAGGGATGGCAGCCCGAGCAGACAATGGTTCTGTTCAGCGCACACAGCCTGCCCGAACGCATCCGGCAGTGGGACGATCCCTACGAACGAGAACTGCAGGAGAGTGCAAGGCTGATAGCGCAACAGTTGAACCTGCCACACTGGACTTTCGCCTACCAGAGCGCCAGCACGACACAGGAGCCGTGGTTGGGACCGGATATTCTGGAACGCCTGGAGGAGATAGCCAGTACGCAGCCATACCAGCAAATACTATGCTGTGCGATTGGATTCGTGGCGGATCATCTGGAGGTGTTGTACGATTTGGACGTAGAAGCACGCCAAAAGTGTGAGGCGTTGGGATTGCGGTATCGGCGTGCTGCCTCCCTGAATGATGACCCGCTGATGGCGGAGGCAGTTGCAGACGTGGTACTGCAGAAAATGGAATAAGCCTGCAGTTTCTCTGAGGAGCGAAGTTCTGATGGCGTAACAGTTGGGAGATTCTCCAGATGTCTCGGCGCTCACGTGCCAAGGGTGGACGCAGTGGCGCGAGACAACACCTGTTGCCAGGCTTGTTCCGCTGCCTCCTTGCCTTGCTTCACACAGTCGGGCACGCCCACGCCGCGATAGGCGGAGCCAGCCAGCAGAATCGCCGGATATGCCGAGAGCGCGGATTCTACCTTTTGCAGACGCGCGAGATGCCCGACCTCGTACTGCGGCATCGCTTTCAGCCAGCGGTTCACCTGTACCATCATCGGCTCTTCGCGGATGCCCAGCAAAGGCTGCAGGGCGTCATGCGCGGCACGGGCGAGCAGGTCATCCCATTGTTGCTCCACAATCTGGTCCGCGCCCGCGTAGCCGATGAACACTCGCAGCAACACACTTCCATCGGGGGCACGCCCCTCCCACTTGCTGGAGGACCAGGTGCAGCCTGTGATAGGCAAGGGCTCCGTACGCGGCACGAGGAAACCGCTGCCCTCTAAAGGATGTTCTATGCCTTCCCTCCGATAAGCGAGCGATACCACAGCGGTAGAAGCGTATGGGATTTCCCGTAGCAGGCGTGCGGCATCGGGAGCGAGGGGCTGAAGCCATCCTGCGGTTGTGTAAGCAGGGGTGGTCAGGATAGCCACTTGCGCCTGCAGAGGCTCGCCGTGTTCGATGTGCAAGTGCACGGAGCCATCGGGTAGGGGGGTAATGCCGGTCACAGTCGTGGACAACCAGATGTCCACTTCTTTCAGATTCTGCTCCAGACGCTCCACCAGACTGCCCATTCCATATCGCAGGGCGACAAAAGGTGAGGTGTCACGTGAACCTCTGCCCTGCTGTCGTTGCCGCCGCAGATGGATCAGTCCGCGCGTGATGCTGCCGTATTTGCGCTCCATCTCCCAGTACATGGGATACACGGCTGCCATGCTGAGGCGGTCGGGATGTCCTGCGTGCACACCCGCCATGAGCGGCTCTGCAAACTTCAGCGCGAACTCTTTACCAAAACGTCGGCGCATGAACGCCCCAAGCGATTCGTCCTCTACATCTCTGCGCGCGGGCACAAAACCCTCCATGCTGGCTCGCAGTTTGCCCCACGGCGAGATGAAGGTGGTTTTCCACAACGCCTGGGGGCGAGAGGGTACCAGCGACACCAGCTCATGAGGCACGGCGTGCAGTTTGCCCTTGATCAACATAAAGAACCGGCGTGCGGATGGAGAGATGATTTCACCCTCCATGCCCAAATCACGACACAGCTGCACCGCCCAGGGCTTTTGCGCCAGAAAGGAATCGGGACCGGTATCAATCAGGAAACCTTCCTGATGCACTGTACCCACTTTACCGCCCAGACGGTTTTGTGCCTCTATCAGCGTGATGCGCAAAGGCGTGCCAGCCTGTTGTCGGAGGCGCTGCAGGTAATACGCCGCCGACAGACCGGTAATGCCTCCCCCCACGATGACGACATGTGGTGTGCTCATTGCCTTCCAGCGAGATGAACCGCATCAATCAGTGCCTGTACGTTTTCTATGGGCGTTTCGGGTAACACGCCGTGCCCCAGATTGAAGATGTGTCCTCTTCGTCCGCCGGCGCGGCGCAGCACGTCCTGGGCTTCCTGCTTTACCGTATCTCGTGACGCCAGCATCACAGCTGGGTCCAGGTTGCCCTGTACCGCACAGTCTCCCAACCGTTGCCACGCCTCATCCAGAGGTACGCGCCAGTCTACGCCGACCACATCTGCATCTGTCTCGCGCATCGCCTCCAGTAGTGATGCCGTGCCCGTGCCGAAGTAGATGATAGGCGCACCCAACGGTTTCAGCGCGTTCACCATGTGCTGCATCACCGGCAGAAGATGGCGCCGATAGACGGCAGGGCTCACCACGCCCACCCAGCTGTCGAACAGCTGCACTGCCTGTGCGCCTGCCTCAATCTGCGCCCTCAAGAAACGAACCACGTTCTCCGCGAGCACGAAGAGCAACCTGTCCCACATCTGTGGCTGGCTGTAGATCAACGCACGCACTCGGCTATAGTCCCGTGAAGGACCTCCCTCTATCAGGTATGCTGCCAGCGTGAAAGGAGCACCCGCAAACCCGATGAGAGGGACCTTTAGCTGCTGACGTAACAGGCGAATGCTCTCCGCTACGAAAGGCAGGTCATTACGGGGATCTATCACACGCAGGGCATCCACGTCTTTCTCCGTTCGGAGTGGATGCATAATCACTGGACCGACATTTTCCTTGAGCGTGAACGGCACATCCATCGCCAGGAAGGGGATGGTCAGGTCAGAGAAAAGGATCGCCGCGTCCAGTTCGAAACGCCTCAGGGGCATCAGGGTGACTTCAGCAGCCAGCTCCGGTGTGGTACACAGTTCCAGCATCGAGTGCTTTTCACGCAGCTGGCGATACTCAGGCAGATAGCGCCCAGCCTGCCGCATGAGCCATATCGGGGTCACGTCCACCGGCTCTCGTCGGCATGCCCGCAGGAATCGGTCGTTGAAGTGTTCGCTCATACAGCCAGAGCCTCTTGGAGCGCGTCGTGAAAAGCTTTTGCCGTGCGCTCGATGTGTGATTCGGTATGCGCTGTGCTGACAAACCACGCCTCCAGAGCAGACGGCGGCAGGAATACCCCTCGTCTCAGCATGGCATGGAACAAGCGCGCGTACAGCTGGCGGTCCGTGCTGAAGGCAGAAGCCGTGTCGGTGACAGCACAATCGGTAAAGAACACGCTGAGCATAGAGCCCACGCGATGAACTTGTGCTGGCACACCCAGTTGGCTGGCGGATTCGGCAAGTGCTTGCTGTAAGAAGGCGACACGCTCTTCCAGCTGCGCATACACCTCGTCATGCAGCTCGCGCAATGTGGCTAAGCCAGCCGCCATCGCCAGAGGGTTGCCGGACAAAGTGCCCGCCTGATACACCGGGCCCAGCGGTGCTACCATCTGCATCAGTTCGCGTTTGCCACCATACGCACCAACCGGCAACCCACCACCGATAATCTTACCCAGACACACCAGGTCTGGTACGACACCGTACAACCCAGCCGCGCCCTGCCGGGACACCCGAAAACCGGTCATCACTTCGTCAAAGATGAGCAGGGAACCATAGCGACTGGTGCACTCACGCAGGGATTGTAAAAAGCCGGGCGCAGGTGGTACCACGCCCATGTTGCCCGCCACCGGCTCCACGATCACGGCGGCAACCTGTTCACCTGCTTCGTGGAACAGAGCCTCTACCGCCTCTGCGTGATTGTAGGGAGCAACGAGTGTGTGCTGTGTCATCTCGGCAGGCACTCCCGCGCTATCCGGCAATCCAAACGTGGCGATGCCCGAGCCTGCTTTTGCCAGCAGATGGTCGGCATGACCATGATAGTTGCCTTCGAACTTGAGGATTTTCGGGCGTCCGGTAGCAGCACGAGCAAGGCGTATGGCACTCATGGTCGCTTCGGTGCCCGAGTTGACGAAGCGCAACATCTCTACCCAGGGCATTGCCCTGACAATCTCCTCTGCCAGCAGGATTTCGCCCTCATGTGGCGCGCCGTAGCTGGTGCCTTTCGCAACTGCCTCCTGGATAGCTTTTACAACTGCAGGGTGGGTGTGCCCCAGAATCAGCGCGCCCCAGGAGCAGACGTAGTCGATGTAGTGGTTGCCGCCAACGTCGGTAAGCACTGCGCCTTGCGCGGAGTGGATATAAAAGGGTGTGCCTCCTACCGCACGAAACGCCCGCACGGGGCTGTTCACACCAGCAGGCATCAGCTGCTGTGCACGAGCGTAAAGCTGACTGGAACGCTCAATGTCCATCTCTCCAAACCTGTTCGAGCACGTTACTTTCATTATACCCAGAGAATCGCGGTATAATGTTATGGACAGGGGCTGTGAGGAAGATGATAGAACTCTCCGAAGTCATCAACGAACTGAGCGAGGTAATGGACAGGCGTGCTGCGGAGAAGGTCGCTCAAGTAGTGTTCGCAGTGTATGAGCGATTACATGAGAGCCTTGTGCTGCGGCGTCTGGACACCATTGAGCAGAGCGTGGCTCGCCTGCGAGAAGAGCTGGCAGAGCATCGCAAGGAGACCGACGCTCGCTTCCGCGAGCTGGCTGAGGCACAGAAGCGCGCGTATGAGGAGTTTCAAGAGTATCGCAAGCAGACGGACGAACGGTTCCGCGAGTTAGCGGAGGCGCAGCGTCGCACGGAGCAGCAGATAGAGAGCCTGACCGCGCGTGTGGAGGAACTGACCGAAGCGCAGAAACGCACTGACCAGCGGATAGAGAGCCTGACCGCGCGTGTGGAGGAACTGACCGAAGCGCAGAAACGCACTGACCAGCAGATAGAGAGCCTGACCGCGCGTGTGGAGGAACTGACCGAAGCGCAGAAACGCACTGACCAGCGGATAGAGAGCCTGACCGCGCGTGTGGAGGAACTGACCGAAGCGCAGAAACGCACTGACCAGCAGATTGCAGAACTCGTAGCGGTACAGCGCCAGATGCAGTTGGAAATGCAGGACATGCGGAGGCAGCTGGGCGGTCTCTCCCAGACGGTGGGTTATGTGCTGGAGAACGAGGCGATGAAAAGCCTGCCAGACCTGCTTCTCAGGGACTATGGCTTGCAGGTGCGGGGCAGGTTGCGGCGACAGTACGTGCGAGACGCAAGCGGTCAGCCTATAGAGGTGAACATCTTTGGCACCGCTACGCGCGATGGGGAAGAGTACGCCGTTATTGGAGAAAGCAAATCACAGCTATCCAAACGGGATGTGGACCGCTTTCTGCGCCGTACGATAGAAACACTACGCGAGGTATACCCGCGCGTTTTTCCGGTCCTCATCACGCACATGATTTCGGAGCCGGACGCGGAGGAGTACGCGCGCAGTCAGGGGGTAGCGGTGTACTACTCCTACGAGTTCTAAACCGCTACCAGCCCAACCCATGTGTCTTTGCCTCCTCCGAGACGTACGGGCATAGCGGGTCGCTTTCCAGCGGGTCGCCCGTATAAGCGAAGGCGCGTGCCCGTGAGCCTCCGCACATGCTACGGTAATCGCAATACCGACATTTACCCTTCAGTTGCTCCACGTCTCGCAAAGACCGGAACAGGGAAGAGTGGCGATAGATTTCCACCGGGCTCTGCTCGCGTACGTTTCCTGCCTTTCGCGGCAGGAAACCTGACGGGTATACATCCCCTACATGCGAAACGAACATGATACCTGCGCCGTCTCGGATGCCGAACCCTCGTCGAATGGTATCGGCGATGCGATTCGGCTTGTTCGCCAGGTCGTGCTGCAGTGCGACGCGCCGATAGAGCGGCGCCTCGGTGGTTTTAATGTCTACTTTGCCTTCGTTTGCCTTCTCAAAGAGCCACTGGCAGATGCGCTCACTATGTTCGGGGGAGACCTCTTCTAACCCCTTGCCTCTCCCCACTTGAATCAGGAAGAAAAGGCTCCAGCGCGCCGCACCCAGGTCGGTAATCAGGTCGTAGACGGAAGGCAGGTCGTCGGCGGTCTGCTCGCAGACGAGCGTATTCACCTGAATGGGCAGTTCCGCTTCGCGTGCCCATCCTGCAGCCCGCACCGTCTGCTCGAAACTGCCGGGCACCTGGCGGATGCCGTCGTGTCGTTCGGGGGTGGAACCGTCAATGCTCAACGCCATCATCCAGATACCTTCCTTTTTGAAGCGGCGGACGATGTCGGGAGTAAGCGCATAAGTCCCACTGGGCGTGATAGCAACGGTAAAGCCCCTTTCGCGTGCGGCACGTATCAGGTCCCACAGGTCGGGACGCTTGAGTGGATCGCCGCCTGTGATCACGATATGGGGCAGAGGGTTTCCAAAGGCTGTCAGCTGGTCCAGCAGGCGAAAGCCCTCTTCGGTGCTCAGCTCATCTGGGTGGCGGTTGGGCACTGCCTCCGCACGGCAGTGGCGGCACGCCAGCTCGCATGCTCGCGTCAGTTCCCAGTATACTAACAGCGGTCGCTGTGTGATGTCTAGCATAGTTGTTATCCCCAGGTCTCCACAAATTCTTCCGACGACTGGTACATGGCGGTGTAAATCGGTGTGTCGCGCAGCGTATACCGGCGCGCTTCGGTAGAGCGGAGTGCACTCACCAGATCCGAAAACTGCGGCAGGTCCTCGGTTTCGTACACTACTACAAACTCCTGATCCTGCAGTCCTGTGGAGTAGAGCAGGAGTTGCGTAATCTCTGGATACTGCCTGCCTACCTTGATATGCTCGTTCATCATGCCCTGTCGAGCTTCCCTGCTCATCAGGTACCATTCGGATGTTTTGGCAAATGGGTACACGATGAGATAAGGTCGGCGGGCATCATCAAAGGGGCTGAGCTCCTGCTCCGATTTGCCCGGCGCGTATTGCGAGGGGCGCGTGAAACCCCATAGAGTGTTCACCGGTTGTACGAACTCCCTCCAGCTTGCGGTCACCCTGGCGTACCGCAGGAAGAACTGGCTGGCAACCTCGTTTTGCTCGGCGAGCACCGCGCTCCACAGCATAAAGTCGGCTTCTGGACGTGCGGGAAAGAGCGTATAGGTGTACACTCGCTCACCCAGCGATGAAGCCTCCTCCACCAGACGCTGCAGGAACTCGCGCCGCTCGGCGCGCTCCAGTTCCCAGTATTCTTCGGTAAAGGCGAAAACGCCGTAATGGTTCAACTGCCTTTCAGCCACTGTGCTGCCTCCTTTGCCAGATAGGTGATAATCAGGTCTGCCCCTGCACGGCGAAACGCCATCAGCATCTCCAGCCCGACCGCGCGTTCATCTATCCAACCCTTTTCGGCAGCAGCTTTGAGCATCGAATATTCGCCGCTCACGTTATACACCGCCAGCGGCACATCCACCGCCTCACGCACGAGGCGTACCACGTCCAGATAAGCCAGACCGGGCTTCACCATCACGATATCCGCCCCCTGCTCCACATCGGCAAGCACCTCGCGTACCGCTTCACGGGCGTTGGGCGGGTCCATCTGGTAACTGCGTCGGTCGCCAAACTGCGGGGCGGAGTCTGCCGCTTCGCGGAACGGTCCGTAAAACGCGGACGCATACTTCGCAGAGTAAGCCATGATGGCGGTTTCGGTGAAGCCAGCCTCGTCCAGCTTCTCGCGTATTGCCTGCACCTGTCCATCCATCATGGCGCTGGGAGCCACGATATCCGCGCCTGCTTCGGCATGCGCCAGAGCCATCTCCGCGAGCACAGCCAGCGACGCATCGTTATCGACGTAACCATCCTCACGCACGATGCCGCAGTGTCCGTGTTCCGTGTAGGCGCAGACACATACATCGGTCAGGACTACCATCTCGGGATGGGCGCGCTTGATGGTGCGAATTGCCTGGGGAACCACACCATCGCGCTGTGTAGCGCAGCTGGCGCGGGCATCCTTGTACTCGGCGATGCCAAACAGGAGCACCGCTGGCACTCCCAGCGCAGACAACTGCTCCACCTCTGCAGGCAGCAGGTCTACGCTGATACGGAACTGCCCGGGCATCGCGCCAATCGGTTCACGCTGGCCTGTTCCCTCCTGCACAAACAAAGGGTAGATGAAGTCATCGGGTGACAGGATGCTTTCCTGCACCATCCGCCGCAGGCTCGCGGTGCGGCGCAAGCGTCGTAAGCGATATGTGGCTTTAAGCGTTGGTGTTCGTGTGAGCATGTGCCATCGCCTCTTCCAGAATCGCCTGAATCAATCCCTGTGTCGTATGCTCAGTGGCCACGCGGGCGGGATGATACCCCAGCTCACGCACGGCATCGGCGGTAATCGGTCCGATGCAAATTAAGGGGACGGTTTCCAGCCAGGCTGTGCGCCCCGCTTCTTCCAGCATCTTCGCCAGCGAACGCACCGTAGACGGACTGGTCAGCGTAATAAAATCAGGCACTGGCAGCTGCACTATCTGCTCCTGTGCCTCTTCTATCTCCTGTTGTACCCGATATACCGCGATTTCTACCACCTCCGCGCCGCGCCGGCGTAGCTCATATGCCATCTCCTTGCGCGCGATGTCTGCTCGTGGGAGCAGGATGCGCAGACCCTGTACATCCCCCAGCACGTCGGGCAAGGCATCAGAAAGAAACTCCTCGGGTATCACGTCGGGGGCGCGACACACCTCCTGCAACACTCTGGCTGTGGCAGGACCGATAGTCGCCAGTTTGCGTTGTGCAAGCACGTCTCTCGGAACGCCTGTCTCCGCCATCCGCCCGGTGAAGACGCGCACTCCGTTCGCACTGGTAAACACCACCCAGTCGAATCGCTCCAACGAGCGGATAGCCTCATCCACAGGATGCCAGTCCTCTGGAGGCAGGATGGCAATAGTGGGTAGTATTAGCGGTTCCGCACCCAGCGCGCGCAGCTGCTCCGCCAGGTTTTCTGCCTGCGATTGAGGGCGGGTAATCAGCACACGCTTACCCTGAAGCGGTTTGCTCATTGCCTCCCTCCCAGAAGCCTCACTGCCCCCTGTGCCAGCATCCGTTCCGCCAGCATGTAACCCAGCGTTTCCGGTTCCGCACTGCTACCTTCTAACCCATCCCGAAGCATCTCGCGCCCCTCCGGGTCAGCGACCAGCGCCTGGAGTGTCAGACGATTGCCTTCTACCTCAGCGTATGCGGCAATCGGTACTCGGCAACCTCCCCCCAGCGCATGAAGCAGGGCACGTTCGGCGGTCACCGCCTGCCGTGACGGGAGGTGGTCTAAACAGTGAAATATCTCCACAGTGCGTGTATCCTCTTCACGGCACTCCACCGCGAGCGCCCCCTGTCCGGGGGCTGGTAGCATCGTTGCGATGTCGAAAGGCTCTATGCACAGTTCGGTTCCATCGGGCATGAGGATATGCCGATCGTCGGCGGTTTCCAGAAAGCCCAACCGTTGCAGTCCTGCTGCCGCCAGCACGATAGCGTCGTATGGACCTTCGTGGAGCTTCCTCAGCCGGGTATCGACGTTGCCAACCAGAGGCAGGTACTGCAGGTCGCATCGGTGCCTGCGCAGCTGCGCGGAACGGCGGAGACTTCCTGCTCCCACACGCGAGCCTTCGGGCAAGGCGGAGAACGACGCGCCTCTGGAAATCCACACATCACGCGCATCGGCACGAGGGGGTATCGCGGCAACAGTCAGCCCTTCTACACGTGCTGTAGGCAGGTCCTTCAGACTATGCACCGCAACATCTATTTCTTTCTGGAGCAGAGCTTCCTGCAGCTCCTTTACGAACGCACCCATCACCTCACGCTGCTGTCGGTCGCCGCTGGTGCGAATGACGACGGTCTCGATAGGGATATGGGGATGCCTTTCGCGCAGCGCTTGTACGACCGATGCGGTTTGCGCCTGTGCCAGTGCGCTGCCGCGTGTGCCCACACGCAAGGTACCAGACGGCTTGAGGCTCACCACTCGTCCTCCGAGGAGTTTGCCGCAGCAACTGGTTGCTCAGGATATTGCAGCCCAAACAATCGAGCAAATATCGGCAGCACGTCTTCCTCGTTCAGGAGATTGCGCAATTCGGCAATGGGACGATGCAACAACTGCTTGGCAATACGCACAGTGAGCTGCTCGATCACACGTCTCTGGTGCTCGTTCAGATTGCCCAGTTTGGGCAACGCCCACTCCAGCTGTTGTTGACGCACCTGCTCAGCACGCTCCTGCAATGCGGTGATGAGAGGGGCAGCACCGCGTGTGTTCCACCAGCTCAGGTAGTCATCCAGTTCCTCTTCGATGATACGCAGAGCAAAAGGCACTTCGCGCACGCGCGCCTCGTAGTGTGCGTCGGAAAGCACTTTCAGGTCTTCAATATCGTACAGCCTGACGAAGGGCAGCAATCGCACCGCCGGGTCGGTATTACGCGGCACACCCAGGTCCAGTATCACCAGCGGGCTATCAGCGCGTGAACGCTCCAGGGGAGCCAGACAGGTAATATCCAGAATGGGATGCGGCGCGGTGGTCGCGGTGAAAATGATATCCGCATCTGGCAGCACCTGCTGCAACGCTCCCAGAGCCAGCGGGGTCGCACCGGTGTCATGGGCGAGGGCAGTGGCGTACGAAAAAGTATGGCTGAGGATGTAGAGCGCCTTCGGGTGAAACTCTGCCAGTTCTTTGACCACCCGCCTGCCCATGGTACCGGTTCCAATCACGATGATGGTCGCGTTGTGAACATCCGGCTTGTGCTGTAGCGCGGCTCTGACCGCCAGCGAGCCCAGAGAGACCACCTGTCTGCCCAGAGCAGTTTCTGAACGCACACGCTTGCCGACCGCCACCGCACGCTGGAACAGCGAGTTCAGCAGCACACCTGTTGCCTCTGCCTCCCGTGCCTTCTCCCACGCCTGCTTCACCTGTCCTAAAATCTCCGACTCGCCCAGCACCTGGGAGTCCAGTCCTGCCGCCACACGGAACAAGTGCTCTACCGCCTCTTCACCACGTTTGACGTACAGATATGGCTGTAGCGTGCCCGGAGGTAGCCCTTCCCATTCATGCAGGAAGTGGACCAGCAGATCATCGTGGGGGGTGCAGGCGTAAATCTCAGTGCGGTTACAGGTCGACAGGATAGCACATTCATCCACACCGCGCTCACGCAGCCACTCCAGGGCTTCCCGTAGTGCCGCACCTTCAAAGGCGAAGCGCTCTCGGGTTTCGAGGGAGGCGGTGCGATGACTTAAGCCAACCAGCACTAATCTCTGCACAGTTCTCCTCCCGATAGAGGACTATCGCCTCTATTTTGCCACAAGAAGCGCTAGATTTCAAGGGCAAAGGGTGAAATCGATATTTTTCGCACAATATTTAGATACCATCAGTAGGGGCGAGGTCCCTCGCCCTGTCCCAGGTGACTTGCCCCTCATCTCACACCATGAAGGTCGCTGAAGGTAAATCCTGAGTGATAGACGGTTATGGTAGGAATGGCGCTATCAAACAGGGATCTGTGTTCCTCTACCGAACGGAAAACAGCGGGCACCCGGTCATGAAGGGGCTGATCAACCACTCCCTGCAGGAACACCACATGTGGGATTGATTTCGCGTGTGGAGTAGCAAGCATAGTCTGGTCGGGGTGAGCGGACTTGAACCGCTGACCTCCTGGCCCCCATCCAGGCGCGCTACCAAACTGCGCCACACCCCGACCTCGTCGTGTGCCGTATCCTATTATACCACAACTTTGCCAGCCGGAGGTCTCACTGAGAATAAAAAGAGTGCCCCGAGTTCTCCGAGTAGAGTTTTACCCTTTCTCTGGCTCGAGCAGAACCCAGCCCAGCGGGTATGCCGCGGCAGCACCCTGATACGCCACCAGGCGGGTCTCCGGGAAGGGCGCATCGGGGTTTATCCGGTTTGTCTGTGGATTTTCACCTAACTTGTAGCGTTTGCGCAGCTCGCCGAAGTCGTCGTAATCGTCATCATGCAGTATCTCCTGCACGATATCCCCTACCGTTTTGGCTTCCCACCCGCCACCCCAACCGATGTTCAACAGGAATGCGCCCCCCGGCAGGCTATCCAACCTTTGTTGCAGCTGGTTGTAGAACGCCTGCAATTGCGGTTGATGGTGCCGCGTCACATACTCCTTCTGTCGCCCGATAACAGACCGCGCATAGGAATTGCATACTTCGGGCAGGCGGCGGATAGCCTGTTGCTGGGTTGGTTTGAATTTTAGCACCTTGTTCGCCTGTTCGCCCAAAAGGCTTTCATCGATGCGCAGCGAGAGGCGTACGCTGGTTTCCGGCTTGAGCCACTCCGCCAGAGATTTGTACTCCATACCCTGCTCGCGCTTGGGTTGCAAACGACCACTCTGGTTCAGGTGGTACGTCCATACCAGCCCCACCTCCATCTGTTCCAGGCTGGTGGTTTCGCTGTCGCCCACCTGCAAGACGCGCAGCAGGTCGTGATTGGGGTCTTTACCCAGCAGGTATCGTTCCACCGGCAGTGCGAGGAATCTTCTATCACTACCCAGCTCTCTGATGTCACGCATCCTTACACGCTCGTACCGGTCCCCTCTTCTGGCTCCTTCCAGGTGCTTGCCCAGAGCGCGGTACAACGTTTGCAAAAAGGCTTCAGCCTCCTGCGCATCGTCCAACTCTAACGCTTCACGGATGGCGCGAAGGTGCAGCTGCGGGTCCTCTTCGGCCTGCCGATTACCCTTCGCCAGACGATTCACTATCTGCCCGATATCCTTCGCATATACTGCCAGTATCAGGTAGCGGCGGGTGAACGCTTGCGCCTGCTCATCGTGGCGCAGCAGGTACCACACTATCGCGGTGCGGACGGCTCCTTTGAGCGTGGTGGCAGGGATATACGGGCGCAGGTATACGTCTTTGATGCCCTCCCGAATGTACACCTCGCCCGGCGGCAGGGCGCAGGGCAGGCTGTAGAGCGCCACCTGCTCGGGGCTGATGCGCCGACCGCGCAACCATTCCGCCCACGAGAACGCCCCACTGCTCATCGCCTGAGCCAGCTCGTTGCCGTCCACACCCAGCGCGAACACCCTATCGAGGTCTACCACATACCATCGCCCTTCGTGGTATGCGCCGTCGAACTTGCTCCACTGTTGCCCTGTGCCGATATGCACCGGGCTGAGGCAGGTCAGTCGGTACGTGGTGCTGCTCATCACCCGCTCACCCCCAGCGGAAATGCGTAACCGTAGCGCCACACATCATGCGGGCAGGGATCAGGCTTGACGTTGACCAGCCTGCCAACCACTGTACCATCCACCCGGTGCAACACCGATCCCTCTCTGAGCATCCACACCGTCTTGCGTCGGAGGTTTCCCCCTTCGGGTGAACCTACCCACCCCCGACGTGGCAACAGGTCGTATCCGCAGCGAGCATCCAGCAGTGCGCTCCACTGTTTACCGTCCGGGCAACAGGGCGAGAGGGTCACCATATACTTTGCTCCCTCCACTTCGGGCAGGGAGAAGCCCTCGAGCACGCTGACCTCAAAGAGTCCAAACCCTGCACCGCGCTCGCCGCCTAAGCCACTGTCGCCCAGCAGGCGCAGGCAGGCTTCCACTCGTGAACGCAACCGCGCATCGTGGTATCGGATGGCACACCACAATCCAGCACCTTTGCGGAAAGCGACCTGCCCGAAAAACCAGATTTGCGAGGCAGAGGTGAGGCGGTCCAGGGTGACACGCGGAACCACGTGCTCCTTCCACAGACGCACGCTGCCCGTCTCCTCGTCGCGGAACGGATCGAGCACTTTCCGCTCCTCTTCCAGCACCCAGAACAGAGGTTCTTCCTCTCCTGCTAACGATTCGTAGTCTGAATCTGTCAGTTGTCCCTGCAACCACCGCCTGAACACCGACTGGGACCAGTATTGCACCGCTCTCAACTTTTTAGGGTACTCCTCCTTGGAGGGAGATAGGCTGACGATGGGCTTGGGGAAGAAGAGCATCTCGCCTGCAAAGGGGAAGCCAGAAGAGAGCAGGAAGGGCGGACTTTGACCATCCGCAAAGGGGGCAAGCAGTTCCGCTTGCAACGAGTCTGCCCCGTACAACCACCGCCAGGCGGTGCAGAGCGCGCTGAAGAGGGTATCCGCGGGCACGCTGGTGCGCGTCTCCTCTAGCCCCACACCCCGTTCGCCGATGTGCAGGGGAGAGCGGAAATGCAAGCGATACAGGACGGTATCCGGCATTGCCCTCAGTCCCCAAGGTTCTGTCGTATCTTCTCACCGAACTGCGATACGTTCAGGTCGCGCAAGGTGTTCCCCTCTCCCAGCACAACGGGTTCAGAAATTTCACCCTCGTAATAGGCGCGGGACTTGAACAGCACCTTCAGCTCGCGGAAGGCGATTTTGCCCGCACCACGCGAGCCGTAACCGCCCAGGTAATCGTCCTCTAGCAGTTCCATCGCCTTGAACAGGTGGGTCAGCCAGCGGATGTCGTTATCGATGCCCGTGCCGTTGAGGTCGAACAGGTTGTACACCATCTCGAAGGGGCTGAAGACCGCCCCCGCCGGCACGCGCTCATTTTGGCGGGGTACGGCGGCAGCAGTGATGCGATCAATCGCCGCTTCCCATTTGACCTCGGTAAAGGGCAGGTCGGTTTTGGCTTCGCGCAGGCGGCGAGTGGCTTCGTGCGTTTGGGAGAGCAACACATCACGCACAATCAGGCGGGAAGGCTTTAACCTGTTCCAGTCCCGTCGTTGGTCGCCGGGCGTGACACCGAATATCTGGCAGGCAGGGCATTGGAGGTACTTTTCTTCATCATCGCACTCGTGCAACCGCACCGCCGGCTTCCATCGCTGGATGAGCTTGTTCGCTTCTAACCCCAGATGTTTGTCCAGTAAAGAGCGCATCTTACCTCTCAGGGACGAGCCGGGGATGTACGGTTCGCGCGTCACGGGGTGGCGGATAACGGGATTGTCGATGCCGCCGATGTCCAGTCCTGCAGCTGCCCCACCGATGTGCAGACCCGTCACCGCCTCGATGGCACCGGTGATAATCACTTTCCCTTTGAGCATCAGGTTCGGCATGTCCCTTCCTCCTTACTTTCCGCCTGCTGCCACGTGGTAGGCGAGGATGGCTTCGAAAAAGTCCACAAAGCGCAGAAACTTTTGCGAGTCGGTTCCCACCTCATCAATCGCCCATGACAAGACCTGTTTCAGGTCCTCTGCTCCCCTTGCCCGTGCTCTTTTGGCGGCATATGCCAGCTTGGGCTTGAGTAGAGCGAATTCGTGGGGGTTGAACTCCCGCATTTCCATCCGCTTGACCATACCATAGATGTTGCGTATTTGGCTGGTGGTGAGATTACCCCTTTGTAGATGCGGACCCAGCTTCTCAGCAGTTTGAACCAGGTTCATCCCACCGTCTCGGATCGCTTGGATAACCTGCTCCTTACTGACAGGCAGCTGCTCCTGCTGCTGAGACGGTGTTGCTTGTGGTTGAGGCATCTCCTAACCTCCTTCCCTCGTCAAAAGTTCCGCCCAGCGGGCGGCGATGTGGATGTTCTGAATCAGCCCTTTCTGGCTCAATGCCTCTTTCAACTCCTGCAAAGCCTGCTCCTGACCGCTGTAGCGCTGGGCGAAGCGGCTGAGATGATACACCATACGCCACCGCCAGCGGTCGTGCTGCACCAGCGAGCGGAACTGCCCCTCATCGATCTCACCGCGTCGCAGGCGAGCCTGCTGCACCCGCCGGTTCGCCCGATACAGTTGCGAAATCTCCATCAGCCGGGTCAGCAGAGCACGAGACACCTTCTTCTCGCCGTTGGCCGCCTGCAGCATCGCCAGCAGCTCGTTCTTCCAGTAATCTACTTCCGAGAACTGCTCCCAGCCTAACGGCTCGCCCAGGAAGCAGATGCCGTTTTTCTGCACCTCCCTGCCGTTGATCTTGCGCTTGCCCAGCCCTTTCGCCCTGTCGTCGAGGGCGTGTTTGGCGTCGTCGGCGAGGCGGTACAGCGGGTATTTTTCGTGCTCGATGGCGATGCCTGCGGAGATGGTCACGTGGTCGCCGCCGGCGTACTCGCGGAACTGGTCGCGGATGCGCTGCGCGAGCACGGGCAGTACGCTCCAGGAGCCGACCACGAACAGGTCATCGCCGCCCGCGTAGAGCAAGTAGACCTTCTCCCTGCCCCGCTCGTTGACCTCGCGACACAGCGAGGGCACGTACGCCTCGAAGAACAGGCGCATCGAGCCGCTGAGGGTGGTCATGCGCGAGAGCGTTGCATCGTTGCCCAGACCGTGTCGGAACAGCTGTCCCAGACTATCCACGTCCATGCGCAGCACGCCCAGCCAGAGCACCCCTTGCGAGGCGTTCGCCAGATAGTCGTAGTCCACCACGTTGCCCTGCGCATCGACGGGGGTCACCTCGCCCAGCAGGCGGAAGTCAAAGCTGACAGGCGGGTGCAATTGACCAGCCAGATCCAGTGCCTCCTCGTTCAGGAAATCGGTGTCGCCGACGCGCTCTAGCAGCACCCCTTGCGCGTTGCCGGGCACGGAGGGCAGTTGCAATCCACCGTCCTGTCTTCGGCTCAGCGGGTGTACTTCCACCCCAAACGACCGGAGCACCTCTTGCCACGTGGGGCGTGGGTGGGAGAGCGTCTGATCGGGAAGGTCAAAGCGTAGCAGATACTCGCAATGACGCAGCTCCATGCCCAGTTGCTCGAAAGAGGCGCACCGTCGGCACTTGCGTACGCCTTCGTCGGTGGTATCTTCGCCCGCTTTCCACTCGCCATGGCACACCTGGCACATCTCTTCGGCGGTGGTTCCCTCGTCGTATGGGGTGAACAGGTGCTGTGCCATCTGCTCCGCGCCAAGGTCCGCCCATCGCTGCCGTTTGCGCGATTCGACGGATTGCGTGACCTCTGCCCACTTCTTCGCGAAGCCTTCGCCGCCCATCTGGCTGCTCACGAAATCCACAGGCGCGACAGGCACGGCGCCGATGTTCAGGCTGAGGTCGCCACGATGTGCCTGCCACAACTTCTGGGCAATCTGGGTGCGCAGTTCGTCCACCCGTTCGCGCTCGCAATATGGGACAAGCAGGTAGAAGTGTCCCCCTCCGGCGTACAGGCGGTTGGTTAGGGGTAGCTGCAGGCGGCGCAGCATCCATTCGGAGACGACTTCGGTGAGCAGCTGCAGGTAGAAGGATCGCCCGCGCAGTCCCCGCGCTGCGCCGCGGCTGGTGAGCAGGTACAGGAAATCCTGTGTGCCTGAGACGTCGCCCTTCACCAGCAGTGCAACCGGTCGGTTCAGGATGGCTTGTTGTGCCGGCGTTTGCGGCTGGCGGCTCCAGAGAGTCCTCAGCGCATCGCCCAGCGTTGCCAATTCGCCCTCGCTCAGTTGCTGCCGCCTCAGACAGACCGCAATCGCGGCGGTAGCGACCAGGTGATGGTAGAGTGAGATGTCGGGAATGTCCTCGTAGCTGCGGTCAGAGGGTGCTGCCCAGAAGTATTTGAACAGCAACGCCAGCAGGCTACGTGGATGGGGCGAGGGCACTTTTTGCAGCTCCTGCAGGAACTGGTTCCACACACGGGAGTAATCCGGCAGAGGGGCGCGGTCTTCCGGCAGGGGGAACAACGTCTCTCTGTCTATTTTCAGCGCTTGGAGTGGGTGATACAGCTTCGCATCTGCGCCCTGCACGCGACTGAGGATGCTGCGCAACAGCGTCTCGCGCTTGCCCCTGCCGCCTGCCTCCTCCTGCCCTGCCTGCACGCGCTCGTATGACGCTAGCCAGTCGGCGATTTGCACCAGCACCTCGTCGGACAGGCTGGGCTGGTGGTGTTTGACGATGATTTGCTCTACCGCCTGCAGGTCGCCTGTCCAATCGGCGAGGTATTGGCGCACGAACCACGCGCCGTACGCCTCGTGCTGGTACTTCTGGGCAGCGCGCAGTTCAGATGGCACATCGGCAGGCGGGATATTCTCCCAGAACTTACCGATGTCGTGCAGCAGGGCAGCCAGCCATATTGTACGTTCGTCGGTCATGATAGTTGTCTATCCTGGATCCTCATCTTATACTTCGCCGACAGGGAACGATTTCCTGCTATGGGCAGGATGAGTTTCAATCCCTTATAGGTAGGCTCGTAACTGCGAAACCTGCGAAAGCTGTCAAGACTACCCGCGCGAGTTTCAATCCCTTATAGGTAGGCTCGTAACCTGAATCAACGCCACTTCAGTCGCCGTCTGCGTGCGAGTTTCAATCCCTTATAGGTAGGCTCGTAACGAAGTTGAAGGACTGGGAGGCGTATTTACAGCAGCGTGTTTCAATCCCTTATAGGTAGGCTCGTAACTTTTCGCCGTCTCCCTGACGGAGAACGCGAACTTCAGTTTCAATCCCTTATAGGTAGGCTCGTAACCAGAGTCCGGAACGGTGGTATTCACGGCGAGGCAATAGGTTTCAATCCCTTATAGGTAGGCTCGTAACGAAGCCAAAGGCGTCAGCAGCAAGTTCGCAATGGACGGTTTCAATCCCTTATAGGTAGGCTCGTAACCGATGTTCAGCACCAGCATGTCGCTGCCCACAACCTCGGTTTCAATCCCTTATAGGTAGGCTCGTAACGCTACGGCTGCCGGGGAAGGTAAGCACGGCGGTCTGGGTTTCAATCCCTTATAGGTAGGCTCGTAACGGTGCAACTTCCGCAACGCCGTACCGCAACGTACTGCGTTTCAATCCCTTATAGGTAGGCTCGTAACCGGAGGGCGCCGAGATCGTGGACGCTGTGTCCCGTGTGAGTTTCAATCCCTTATAGGTAGGCTCGTAACCGATCCTAGCGGGATTGAGTGGTACGAGGGCAAATCTGAGTTTCAATCCCTTATAGGTAGGCTCGTAACTCGTAGCCGACTACAGTGACCTGAAGTATGAGTGCGACCGTTTCAATCCCTTATAGGTAGGCTCGTAACACGCAGTGGAAACACCTTCACGCCATAGGTGAGAGCAGTTTCAATCCCTTATAGGTAGGCTCGTAACGTCAATCTCCACCGAGAACACCACCCTGGAACCTGCCGTTTCAATCCCTTATAGGTAGGCTCGTAACTGGTAATGGTTCAAACATTACCTTAAACACCAGCAGGTTTCAATCCCTTATAGGTAGGCTCGTAACCTGCAGCAAGCAATGCTGTTTCGCATCCCTGACCGTGCGTTTCAATCCCTTATAGGTAGGCTCGTAACATGGAGATGCAAGCGTTCCGCAACACACTACGAAGCGAGAGTTTCAATCCCTTATAGGTAGGCTCGTAACGGAAGAGGTCGCGCCCTGTTAGAGATGCTCTGGGAGCGTTTCAATCCCTTATAGGTAGGCTCGTAACCGTGTTCTTCCGGTTACTTCGTCCACTCTTCATTAAGGTTTCAATCCCTTATAGGTAGGCTCGTAACGCTGCTGTGGGTGGCGTTGGCACGGAATTGTACCGAGTTTCAATCCCTTATAGGTAGGCTCGTAACTACGCTGGTAGCAACGACTTGAATACCAGTATGGGGCTGTTTCAATCCCTTATAGGTAGGCTCGTAACTCTCCGAGCTGGCAGAGCGCAAGATTGCTTCGTTAACGTTTCAATCCCTTATAGGTAGGCTCGTAACTCCACAGGGTGACGAGTGGTTCCAGACGCTGTTGCCCGTGTTTCAATCCCTTATAGGTAGGCTCGTAACTGCAAAGGGATGCGATTGCACTACAATCGGCGGTTGAGTTTCAATCCCTTATAGGTAGGCTCGTAACGGCTGCAGCTGCTGGACGGGCGATGGGATGTGTATGAGTTTCAATCCCTTATAGGTAGGCTCGTAACCGCACACTCTGGATGTTGGTGATGCGTCGGTGGCATCGTTTCAATCCCTTATAGGTAGGCTCGTAACCAGAATCCGCGCAGAGAAACAGTGCGTCGCATCGCAGGTTTCAATCCCTTATAGGTAGGCTCGTAACATGCGAGCAACAACCTCACGGAAACACCGGTCAGCAGTTTCAATCCCTTATAGGTAGGCTCGTAACAGAGGAGAAAAGGTCACCATTACGTTGCCTGGAGAAAGTTTCAATCCCTTATAGGTAGGCTCGTAACGCGCACACTCTGGATGTTGGTGATGCGTCGGTGGCATCGTTTCAATCCCTTATAGGTAGGCTCGTAACGCGACCCCAACGAACTGGTCGGTTGCGGTGCCTGACGTTTCAATCCCTTATAGGTAGGCTCGTAACCTGTGTCCACGAGTGAGTGGAGTGCGTTGGAGCAATGTTTCAATCCCTTATAGGTAGGCTCGTAACCATCAGACAGGGCAAGCGTTTCCTCGGGTGGATATAGTTTCAATCCCTTATAGGTAGGCTCGTAACGAACCAGAACGATACCGACGCTGGAAGTCGTTCAAGGTTTCAATCCCTTATAGGTAGGCTCGTAACTGCGACGCGACGAAGACGAAGATGAAGACGAAGATAAGTTTCAATCCCTTATAGGTAGGCTCGTAACTCGTGCATGGCAAGCCACGCCTGGTTGTTCGGCTCGGTTTCAATCCCTTATAGGTAGGCTCGTAACTCTCGGATGGAGCCAAGAACGCATCGCGAGAGTGATGTTTCAATCCCTTATAGGTAGGCTCGTAACGATGCAGACGTCGTGACCTATCCAACCGAAGCTGATGGTTTCAATCCCTTATAGGTAGGCTCGTAACTGGCATCTCAGAACCCTTTCAGCAGTTCCAACACCCGTTTCAATCCCTTATAGGTAGGCTCGTAACTTCGAACGTCAGCGTGAACAGCGCAGCATCCTGTTGTTTCAATCCCTTATAGGTAGGCTCGTAACGAGGTGCTGCTGGAAATCCCTACCTCAGTCGGCTTAGTTTCAATCCCTTATAGGTAGGCTCGTAACATGGGAGAGGGCACAGCACTTGCGCGTGACAAAGACCGTTTCAATCCCTTATAGGTAGGCTCGTAACCTAAACATTCTTTCACCTCCTGCAAGATTCGCATCGGTTTCAATCCCTTATAGGTAGGCTCGTAACCAAACAGTTTTTGTCGTTTGATGAGAAAATGAAACTGGTTGTCAAGGAACGCCCGCTGGGAACCGCCACGCTTTGCCTCTATTCTATCATAGTCCCCGCAAAAATGCAAGCCTTTGGGGCACATTGGCGCAAAATTTTTTGTGTAGCTACGCCAAAGAGTCGTCTACCTCCTTCGTGGAGATACCAAATCGGGGGTAGACGACTCTTCCCTGACAATAAATACCCCGCGCTACACCAGCCACTCGGGTTCGCCTTTTTGCACGCCCATCTGCTCGCGTCGCACATCCCCAGCATCGCGCAAGGTGTAAAACAGCACGCTATCCTCCTCCTCGTGGATGACCTTGCCCACATCGCGCTTCAGACGAGCGAACTGCGCGGGCGTCAACTCGCCCTCCAGCACCGAGTTCTGTATCCACGTCAGATACCGCCTGCCGATTTTCAGCACCCTCGCGACACGCTCTACATGCACATCGTAGACCATGATGATATACAAACCAGACCACCTCCTCTGCCTCGTCTACCACGCCTTTTCTTTCCAATGAGCGAGCGCGGCGCTTGCACAGGGAACAGCAACGACGTTCACCAGTACGCCCGAAACGGCTCGTAAGGCTTCTCGCCAATCAGATGCTTTTCAATCTTGAACAGCTCCAGCCGCACAGCGGTTCTGTACGACACGTTGCGCTTCAGTCGGCGATGTTGGAAAGTGGTCTGCAGTCGTTCCTCCCACGCCTGAAGGAACCGCTTGCGTCCTTCATCGTTCAGGTACACCCCGCCCAGCTCCTCGCCGAAATGCTCTGGCTGAATCTGCCTCAGCCCAACCAGCGTCAGCACCGTGCGGTCTACCAGCACCGGTTTGAACACCTCCGCCACATCCAGATTCAGCGAGAATCGGCGGTAGTTGGTGGCGTGCAAGAAGCCGATGCGCGGATCCAGGTGAGTACGATAGATTTCGCTCAACGCCAGCGTATACATCAGGCTGTTGCCAAACGAAATCAGCGCGTTCAGGCGGTTGGCAGGCGGACGACGGCTCCTGCTCTCAAACGCGAAATCAGGGTTCTGCAGAACGGGGTCCAATGCGCTGTAGTACATTTCGCGTGCTTGTCCCTCTAGCTGCATCAGTGTTTCCACGCTCGCGGCATCGTCCAGTTGCGCTTCCACCTGCGCGATGCCTTCTATCATGGGATGTACTGGCTTCTCGCGGTGGGCGTAGTAACGAAGTACCTGTTGTAAGTTCTGCAACGCTCCCCGCACGAACCGTCGCGCCAGGTCCAGCCGCTTGCTCTCATCCAGATAATGTTCCGCCTGCTTCAGCGTCAGGAATCCCGAGCTGTTGTGCTCGCGTGGGTAGTAGCTTCCTACATAGTACTCGTAGTAGTTATAGAAGTGCACGGGCACGCCCTGCTGCGTCAGGTACTCCAGCAGACGTTTGTTCAGGCTTGCCTCACCAAAGCAATGGATATCGCCTATCTGCTCGATAGGAAAGTAGCGCTTCTCGCCCGTCTCCAGCTCCAGTAGCAGTGTGTTCTGGTCGCGCGAGAGGGTGCCGCTGCTGGTCAGATATAGGCTTTTTTTCACTGCCCCACCTCCTCGTTTTCGCTCCAGCAGAACTCCTCGTAGGCACAGGAGCGACAGATACGCATTGGTCTGGGCACCTGCGGCGGCAGAGGTTGCTGGCGCAGAGCCTCCACCTGCTGGAGGACCTGTTGCAGTTCCGCTTCCAGCTCGGGGGTCAGTTCCACTCGCTCCTTGCGTCGCTGGTTGGGATAGTGCAACACCCCGTGCGTTTGCACCCCGCGCAAGCGCAGTTGATACAGGTAATATGCCAGCTGCATCCGGTGCGCGTGCTCCTCCGATTGCCCGTGCTTGACTTCGTGCACGATGCCCTCGCTGGTGAAGTCGATGCGCAGGAAGCCGTCCACATCCACTTCACGCAACTGCTGGCGGGTGAAGGTGCGTTCATGCGTCAGCTTGCCCAGTTCCACCAGGTCGGAGCCGGTCTCTTGCTCCAGCCGATGCAGGCTCAGCCAGCACTTGCGCGGGCACACCAGAAAATAGTGGATATGCGTACCGGTGATGGGGTCAGAGGGGTTCATGGCTTCCACTCCTCACACGATCCATGTCTCTGAGATATGTTCTCTGGGCAATAGACCCAGCTGAGAGTCGTAATCCAGCAGTACCACCGGTGCCTCTCCCGCCCGTTCAATCAACCCGTTACTTTTCAGTCCCTGAAAGGTGCCATACCGTAACGGTACCAGCAACTCGTGGGCACGCAGCCACTCTTTTGCTGTCACTCTTCGCAAGTACTCCTCTTGCAAACAGGAAGGCAGCACCTCCACAGTATCGAAAAGGCTGTCAAAGTCTACGCAATGTTCTGCTTCATATAGGGGCGTGAGGTCGCTTAACACCTCCAGCATGGCAGAAAGCGTATCCTGGTATATTCGCTGCTCCTTTTCGGTCCATCCAGAAGCGTACACTTTTTCCAGCCATTCCAGCACTGCGTCATAGTGCAGTTCCTGTCCATCGGGGGCGTGCTCCAGCGTTCGCTGTAAACGCTCGATGTCGTATATCCGCTTCACCCTGTCCGCATCGTACTGAGCGCACACCCACACGAGAGCGGGTTCATCCGCCTTGCCTGCACGGTTCACCCTGCCAAAGCGTTGCAGCAGATCGTCCACCGGAGCCAACTCGGTATAACACGTGTCATAGCTGATGTCCAGCGAAACCTCGACAGCTTGCGTAGCGACGAGCAGCTGTGGCTGTGTGTACTTATCCAGTACCTGGCGTTCTATCGTTGCGCGGTCACGATAGGTAAAACGCGCATGCAGTAACCTTCTGGATGGAATATCATCGAGCTGCTGGTATACTGCTTGTGCTTGCTCCACCCGGTTACAGACCACCAGCACCCGCTTGCCTGCACTGAGGTCTTCCCGGATGAGATGGATGCACTCCTCCAGAGGAGCGTCCAGCACGCGCAGGCGATGCCTGGGCTGTCCAAAACGCGGCTCTCCATAAGCAGATATCTCTACGGCGTGGGGCACCACATGCCGAAGGCGCTCTTTCAGGAAAGAGGGAAAGGTAGCGCTCATGAAGCACGCTCGTATCCCGAACTCTTCGCGCAGATACCGCAGAGAGGTCTCCAGCAGAGCCTGCACACGGGCATCGTAGGCATGCACCTCGTCCACGATAATCAGAGCCTGGCGCAGTTCCGCCAGCCCCACCTCGAAGTACCCCTGCCCGAAGAGATGCTTGATAATCTGGAACGGGGTCAGCACCTTCACGGGGGCGTAAAATTGACGATAGAGGTCGGTGCGGGCACGTGCCTCCTGCGCTGCCTGTAGATAATCGCTCTCGCTGTACCGTTGTTGAAACTCCTGCTGCAGCACGCGCGCATGTAGTGGTGCTACAGCCTCTTCGCCGAACGCTTCAGAGCGTCGTAACCGCTCCACCATCGCGTTGATGCTCGCCTGGGTCGGTAGCATGTAAAAGATACGAGCTTCGCCCTGTCGATTGTGCATCGCCCACAACAGGGAGGCTTCCGTTTTGCCGCTACCTGTTGGAGCCTCCAACAGCACATCACCTTTTGCACCGCTCATCTGCTGCTGGAACGGATACCAGCTGTAGTTCCATTGTGGAGGCTTCAGGGGAGGCGGCACCGTGTGATGCCCGCTCGCCAGATGGTCGGCTGCAATCAACACCCCACGCAACAGAGTAAGCTTCTCTCGCAGCTCGTCGGGGCTTTGCTTCAAGGCACTTTTGCTGAAACGGAAGAGGAAATCCCGTAGCGAGGGCAGCTCGGCTGGTGAAAACGATAGTGGGGCATATCCAGCCTGTTCAAGGAATTGGGATAGCCATGTCCACCATGTTTCCATCTCGCGCAGGCGGGAGCGCCATTGGGACACACCATGTTTTTGCCACACACTCTCCATCGCATGTAGCCCACTTTGTGCTCCCAGCTCCTTATCGTTTAGGGCACGATGATGGGTGGCGATAGCGAGCACTACATCCTCGGGGCATCCTGCAGCCAGCGCAACCGCTGCAGAGAGCAGTTCATGACGATACCCCCATCTTTGCCCACCTTGCAGCATCTGTTGAAAGCCATCGGCTATTTTGCCAACATCGTGCAACCAGACTGCGTCACGCAACGCCTTCATCAGAGGCGGAGGCAGCTGGAGCGCATGTCCCATCGCCTCCGCCGCCTCCCACACCTCCTGGGTATGCTCGCGCAGCGTCTGCGGAGGGGTGGTTTTCGCCAGAGGTTCCGTTACACTCACACCAGCCACTCCCTCGTATACACTGGCACAAGCAGCCCTTGCTGGGGTTCGCGGTAAAGCAACCCGTCCTCACGCCGCACCCGTTGACGCTGGGTTACCACCTGAAAAGGCTTCACAGACAGCGGACGTCGGGGCGGATGGGTTGGCAAATAAGTGGGCAGGTTATACACCAGCGACTGCACGCCCGGTGCCGGAAAAGGCAGAAGGATGCCTTCCACTTCCCCTTCCTGCGCTGGAGTCAGATCGACCTCCTCCAGAGCCTCTACCGTAGCCACATCCTGCGACCTGCCGAGCAGTAGTGGATAGTGCGGTGTCCATAACGCCTTCCATAACCACTCCTCAGCCGGCACATACAGATGCAACACAGGATTGACCAGAAACTGTCGACGGATGGGCATAGACCTGACCTGCCCCATCGTTGCATCCCACGAGGTGCCTGTGGCGGAGAAGAGCAGTATCTTCTCCAGATCCTCTGCCTCAGCCTCGGCGTAAAAACGGTACCCTACCCACACCCTTTCTGGAGACACGTCCTTCCCTGCCGCTGCCGATAGCAAGCCGTACACTGTAGACAACGGTGGCACAGGCAGAGTCTGCTGATACCCCGCCGACTGTCCGGGCGGACGAAAGGAGGCAGTGTACGCCCGAATAGTCGCATACAACGCACGCACGCCTATATCACCTCCGGCACCAGCTTCCTGGCTTGCTCCGCCGCCTGCCGTATCGCCTGCCCCGGGTCGCCGATATGGAAAGGTACGTCCTCTATCTTGCCGTCAGACAAAGCCTGTAGCACCTCTTCTTCGTTCGCCAGCACGCCGGGGCGATAGCCGAAAAAGAGGCTTTGCCCTCCATCGACCTTCAGCAGGCGTTCTTTGTAGTCTCGAAGCACGGAACGTAGCCGCTGCAGGTTCAGCTGCACTGCATCACCGGTATCGTTCGGCACAAACAGATTCTGCAGAGGGGCGTTGCCGCCATCTAAAAACGCAATCAACACCACCACCGGGGTAACGTCGGTGTTGTTGCGCGTCAGGTTAGCTCCTCCTCGAAGCTGTGCCAGCGCACACAGCACCTGGTACACGCGCTCAGCCCGTGTCGCCTGCGGCAGCACTGCCACGTCGGCATCTCGTGCCTCCTGCGCTACCACACGCTTCACCTCTTCCGGCAGTGAGACTTCTTTGGGCAGATCGCGCATAACACCCAACTCAAACCGCCCCACATCCTTCAGCGACAGGGTGAAGGTACCCTGCAACAGTGTGGTGTAGTGTTCGTGCTCAAACGGTACCGGGTCCGGCTGGTCTACTGGCAGGTTGCGAGAGAAGCTCTCGAAATCGCTGGTGATGACGTTAGGCAATACCGAAATGAGCAAGCTGTTCTTCAGGGGAGATACCCGACGGAACGTGCCTCCACCCTTTGCCTTACGCGCTGCCATGTAGCCGAACAGGTCATCATCCTCGTACGCGATAGGATTACCCTCCGTGTAAGCAGACTTTGCTTCGCGGGTAACTGGGCTCGGTTTCCAGCCGAAATCCTCGTAGAGTACCTCGCGCCACCAGCGTCGCCATGCCTGCCCCGACACATAAGGGTAGCGATAGCGCCCTATCCGAATCTGCTTGACCACGATCGCGTTCTCCACATGGCGTCCTTCGTCCTGACCAGCGTTGTTGAGCGCAGCGCCCGTCGCCTCGATGAGCACTGCTGCGGTAACTACCGGGTATGCCATTGTTACACCTCCTGAGAAATGGATTGTTCTATGCTTGCTTCCTCACGTGCGAACTCACGGCGAAATCGGTCATACAGGAAAGCCAGCCAGTAGTCTCTGCTCTGGTAGTGCCGGTTTGCGTCATCAGGCGGGCAGAAGAACAGGAAGTCCTGCCAGCGCAGGTGCCCAGTAGCTATCAGGCGCAGAAAGGCACGGCGTATCTCCTGAGGGCGCTGTGCCTGCCGAAGGCTGCCCACCAATCTTTTGGCTTCATCGATGGCTGCGCTCAGCCCGTTGCCCACACGCTCAATAGACGCCACCAGCGGATGTTCTGCCTCTGCCTGCTCTTCTTCCTCGCGTAGATCGCCCAGCTGTTCGCCATGCTGCAGAGCATAAGCGGCTCCAAGCAGGTAGTCGCGCGCCTGTCCAGCAAGATACGCCTCCCCAGGTGGCGACAGTAAGTGTAGTTGCTGGCGTGTTATCCATCCGTCACGCACCATGTCCAGCAGTACATTGAAAGCCTCAACATCCCTGACTTGCTTCAAGGCGTTGAGTGTTTTCTTGCCTCTTTCGTCTGTCACCAAACGCCCTGCCACTTCCTGTACAGTGTGGATATACTTCGTGTTCATGCCGAGTACCTCCTGAGCATAGAGCCGATGTAGTTCCCAACCTCCGAGCAATTGCTGTTCATCGTGTCGCATACACAAGGCAATGATGGGTTCTGCAGCCAGCATTCGCCCTGCGATGGAGCTGCCTGCAGGTGAGCGCAGGAGTTCGTTCTCAAACCGCCCTGCGGCATCAGCATATTGCTGTAGCACGTTGAAAAACTCAATGAGCTGATGCGGAACAGGGATCCTTTTGATAAATTGTTCTCGATTGTCATTGGAGAACATGATAGCGCTCACAGGATACCTTGTCTGCTCGAGTAGACGGGCATGCTGACCTGTCCCCAGCTCACTGAGCAGAGAGACAACAGCACCGTTCTCGCCCGGACACGCCCACGTGCCAGCAAATCGCAGCGGTTCGCCTGCCGCCACAAGTCTCTGCAAGTGTGAAACGCCGTACTCTCTGGCAACAGTGACCGCTAAAGAGGGATCGGCAGTGTGTATAAACCACAGACGTCCTCCTTCCGCCTTGGTCTGCATCACCGCAAGCGGTAGAAACTGCACTGCCAGCGCACAGAAGGCACAGACAGGGTGACCTTTGCCGAGAAGAGGGTGAAAGTTCAACAGCTGATTAGAAGAACCCACCAGCGGAAATCGGTCAATGCCAACGTACATATGGGCTGGCTGTCCGCAGGCGAAGCATGCCACATCAGCATCTGAAATCGCACCTTGCACGAGAAAACCAACCAGTTCATCCACGCGCTCCCGATACTTTTGCCTTTTGATGTCGGGTGTAGGAAATCCCACCTGGGGCAGAGGTGAGTTGGGGAAAAGCATCGCCATCGTGCTGGTGGCAAAAACCTTGTAAGGCTTTCTATCGACGAAGGCGCTATCGCTCAGCAGGATCTGGTACAGCACATCCACCGCTCTGCGGATAGCCGCCATATCCAGCTGTTCGGGATTATCCACTCCGGCAGCGGCGCACATCCCTGCGATCCCCGCGTCTACGAACGGGTTGCCAGTGAAACCTCTCATGGTTGCACAACCTCCCTCCTCCTGGGCGTATACACCCCCACGCATCCGAAGCCTTGCGAGTTCTTGCTGCCCAGCCCCGCATCCAGTGCCATGCGGAACAGCGGCTCGGGCAGATACGCCTCGTAGATGCCACTCCAGCCCTTAATCACCGTGCCTTTGTACAGCGCAATATGCTGGTTGCGCACACTCACCCGCCACGGCTTGACGTATGCGCCATCCGCCGACACTTCACTGCCAGATAAGACACGCCACTTGCGCTGCAGGTTGCACACAATTTGCTCTGAAAACTCCGGCTCAGAGGGCGAGTAGTAGTAGGTCTTGCGCCTGCCGTCGGCACGACTGAGGGTGCTGTACACGGTGATGGGCGATAACGCCTGCAACAGCACGGGACACTGATACGGCTCCTCCGCCCCGACCTCCACCGAGACGAGGCGCACCCGATTCTCGCCCAGCTGCAACTCCCCTGCATCCATCACGTGCAGCGCGAGCGACTCCAGAAAGCTCACCTCCGGCGATGCCACTACCAGCGAGAACTCGCCCGCGAACACAATCTGCCCGTCCCGCACCAGCGAACTGCCCATCAAGCGCGAGAACACGAACATCTTCAGGCGTCGTCCACCTTCCGCGTAGCCCTCATCGTGCACAGAAGCTGCCAGATCGGGGGCAAGGTGACGGTAGATAAAGCCCTGCATCACCTGATTGTAATGTACCGGCAAGGAGCAGATACCATTTGTGGGAGCAAAAGTAAGACGCAACCGCATCGCTTCCTCCTCTTGTCCCTACATGGGGTGTACGTTCTTTTTACGCACTTTCTGTCACTCATTCCTGCTCCAACTTTTCTCTACATACCTCTTGACCTGGTTATGCGCATAATGTAAACTATCGATAAGAACCATATATGAGGGGATGCAACATGCGCTTCTTGCCGGGAACACATATTGAAATTATCCGTGACGACATTCCGCGCGGACACATCCGCTTCGCCCTGTTTGACTTCGACGGCACGCTCTCCCTTATCCGCGAGGGCTGGCAGCAGGTGATGATACCCATGATGGTGGAGGTGCTGCAGCGCGAAACCCCAACGGACGAATCACCCGAAGAGTTGACCCGAATCGTCACCGAGTACGTAGACCGCCTCACGGGCAAACAGACCATCTACCAGATGATCCAGCTCTGCGAGGAGATTCAGAAACGAGGAGGCACACCGCGCGACCCGCTGGAGTACAAGTGGGAATATCTCGCACGCTTGTGGGAGCGCATCAAGCACCGCGTGGAAGGCTTGAAGAACGGCACCATCCACCCCGACGACATGCTGGTTCCCGGCTCGCGCGACCTGCTGGAAAACCTGAAGCGACGCGGTGTGCGTATGTACCTCGCCAGCGGCACCGACGAGGTGTACGTGCTCGACGAAGCCGCCGCACTGAAGATAGACGGATACTTTGAAGGCATCTACGGCGCGATCGACGACTACAAACGCTTCTCCAAAGCAATGGTCATCCAGCACATCATCCAGACCCATTCCCTTTCCGGCAAGGAGTTCGCCGGCTTTGGAGACGGCTTCGTGGAAATAGAGAACACCAAAGCGGTAGGTGGCATCGCGATAGGCGTCGCCTCCGACGAGGTACGCAAAGAGGGCGTCAACGAATGGAAACGCAACCGCCTGATCGGCGCAGGCGCGGACATCATCGTCCCCGAATTTCGCGAGCAGGACAAACTGGTAGCGTATCTGTTTGGGGAGTGGGAGAGGTGATTCAGGCGTGCAAGCAGGTCTGGCTGGTAGTAGCGTGCCAGCAGGTCTATATACCGACGAAGCTCCTGTTCCAGACGGTTCTGCACGGTTCACGCCCTCAGCGCTACATTTGTCAAAAAAGGGTCACTTCCACGCGCGCGACATCGGATGGCAGAGGCGTTGTGCGCTCGAAGCAGGTTCGCGCTTCTCCCTTCAGCGGGCGAAACACCCCCCCTACGTTTGCTCTTAGCCTCTTCCCCACCCAGGAAGAGGGCAACACCATACAGAACTCGTCTATCCGCGCGGAGGTACCTTCAAAGTCATACATCACCTTTTGTTCCTCTTTCTTCATAGTAAGGCATATCTTCTGTCCGTTCACGGTAGTGTCTATGTGTGCAAAACGCCACTCCTCCGGGAAGGCAGGACGAACGGATACCGAAGCGAACCCCGGCTGCACGGGGCGGATGCCAAAAAGCGTCTCGATGACCGCGATGTTGAAGCCGGCTGCGGTGGTGGAGTAACCTCGGCGCGGCGGCACCCAGTAGTTCTGCGCCTCGCCCGTGTCGGCGTCGTAATGTTCCCAGACCTCACCGTCCTGTTCGAAACGCCGCGCCATCTGCGTGACAGCCCGGGCCACCAGTGATGGCATCTCCAGTGCCCGCATCGCGAGGCAGAAATGCGCAAACGGCTCCTGCCAGCTGCGCGGTATCCACCAGCCGTTCGTCCACACGCCACGATATGGTGGATAGGCGTAGGGCACGGGGAAACAGTGCCCGACATGCTCCAGCAGATACTGCACGCTCGGCAGCATCTCCTCGCGCGAGAAGACGCCAAACGCTATCGGCGCAAATACATTATCGCTCATCAGGCACAGCGCCTCCTCGCCCGTCACCCGGTAGCGATACCGCCCAGTGCCCACCTCGCGCAATGCGTAGTAGAAGCCATCTGCACTGCGAAAGCGCATCAGGTTCTCCCGCAGTCGTTCTTGCCTCTCCTCAAAGTAGCGCAGGGATGCCGTATCTCCGCGCGCGTCTGCCAGATGCGCCAGCTGCCGCAGAGTGAACGCGAGGTTACAACCGTGATAGAAGCTGTAAGCCTTGCCCGGGTCGGTGTTTGCTGGCTCACCGATGGAAGTGACGAAATGATACATGTCCGTATGGGTGATGCCAGTACCCTCGTTGTCAAAGCGTTGATACAACCTTTGAACAATGCGTCGCAGGTGCCCGCTATCCAGAGTCGTGTCCCCCGTATACAGGTAGCCCAGAGCCACCTGCAGCAGCCACCAGATGTAGTAGTGATGGTAATCATCGGCGTACGGCGCAGCCAGCTCGTGTACCTCGATGCCCTCCTCGTTGAAAGCAGCACGCAAGATACTGGGGATCGCATCTTGCAAGAACTGTTCATCGGGTTCGCAATACCGCGCCGCCCACACCAACCAGCGGTTATCGCGCGTGTCTTGTGCGGTAGGGCACTGTTCGTCGATACCATAGCCACATACGCCCTGTGCCCATGTATCACGCCTCTGCGCGGTGAGTTTGTACCGATGCAGAAACGTGTTCAGGCGACGAAATGCGGAATGGATGCACTCGTCTGGTATCTGTACCGTACAGGAAGCCATCGACAATCCCTCCCTCGACCAGTTCGCCCATTGCGTGGGCTGTCCTCCCGATATGCCTCAGCAGGAAGACACCCGTTCCGTTCCGAATCTACCCCTCGCGCTGTATGATGAAGCGTCAAACCAGCGGATGGAGGCAGCAACCTGTGCCCTACCCACTCTTCGACCGGAGCCGACTGAAACTGCTGCCGCTCTCGGAGCGGGTGCATGACCTGTCGCTCGACTCTTTCTACCAGCTGCACGACCCGGTGCCGCCCTACGATGCCCCCGGATTCGATGTGCTGGCGCAACGGGTAGCTGCTGCCCACCGTCAGGGTCGCCCCGTTATTCTCATGATGGGTGCACACGTGATCCGCGCAGGTGTCAGCCGATTCCTGATTGACCTGATGGAGCGCGGCGTCCTCACCCATATCGCCATGAACGGAGCCGGACCCATCCACGATTTCGAGCTCGCCCTCATCGGCAAGACCACCGAAAGCGTGGCGCACTATATCCGCATTGGGCAGTTCGGCTTGTGGCAGGAGACAGGACGCCTGAACGAAGCAGCCAAACAGGCATACGCGGAGGGCATCGGCTTCGGTGAAGCCATCGGGCGCATGATTGCGGAAGGCGACTTTCCGCACAAAGACATCAGCGTGATGGCGGCGGGCTACCGCCTGCGCGTGCCGGTGACTGTGCATATCGGCATCGGCTACGACATCATCCATGAACATCCCAACTGCGACGGCGCCGCGCTGGGCGCAGCATCGTACACCGACTTTCTGGTCTTCGCGCACACCGTCTCGCAGCTGGAAGGCGGAGTGATGATGGCGTTCGGCTCGGCGGTGATGGCCCCCGAGGTGTACCTGAAGGCGTTGTCGATGGCGCGCAATGTGGCGCATCAGGAGGGACGCGAAATCAAGCACTTTACCACCGCCGTCTTTGACCTCCTGCCACTGGAAGGCGACCTGCACCACGAGGCACCCAAATCCGACCCGCGCTACTACTACCGCCCGTGGAAAACCATTCTGGTGCGCACTGTCGCCGACGGCGGCGAGAGCTTTTACTTCTGCGGTGACCACCGCATCACTGTTCCCAATCTCTATCACCGCGTGCTGCGCTATCTGGAGGAACAGACATGACCGGAGAAAGATTGCAGCAGATACTCAGCCGTTTCCCCGAACAGAAGGTGCTGATTGTGGGGGACTTCTTCCTCGACCATTACCTGATGATAGACCGCACGCTCAGCGAAACCTCGCTCGAAACAGGTCTGGAAGCGTATCAGGTGGTGGAGATACGCAACAGCCCTGGCGCGGGAGGCACCGTCGCCAACAACCTGCGCGCGCTGGAAGTGCAAACCTACGCCCTGACCCTCATCGGGCAGGACGGTCACGGCTACGAACTGCTACACGAACTGCGCGCACGAGGCGTGAACGTGGACGCTGTGCTGCAACATCCCGGGCGGTTCACCCCCACCTACACCAAGCCGATGCTGCGAGAAGTAGACGGTCGCGTACACGAGATAAACCGTCTGGACATCAAAAACCGCACCCCTCTGGAACCAGAGTGGGAAGAGCGCATCATCACCCTGTTGCGCGATTTCGTGCCTGAGGTGGACGGCGTCATTGTGGCGGACCAGGTGGAAGAGCGCAACTGCGGGGTGGTCACCGACCGTGTGCGCGAAGAGATTTGCCAGCTGGCGAGAGAGTATCCGCAGAAGGTTTTCTTTGCCGATTCACGCGCCCGCATCGGAGAATATCGTCACCTCCTGATCAAACCCAACCAGCGCGAGGCGATGCGCGTCTTCCTGCCCGATTGGGAAGGAACCTGCACTCTCGACGAAGCACGCGAAATGGGCGTGAGGCTTTCGAAGCGCACCGGCAAGCCTGTTTTCCTGACGGTGGGCGAGCAGGGTGTGCTGGTGGTAGACGGTGAGAACGTCACTCACGTGCCCGCTATACCGGTGACGGGCGAGATAGACATCGTGGGCGCAGGCGACAGCACCTCCGCAGGCACGGTCAGCGCGCTCTGCAGCGGGGCGAGTCTGGTAGAAGCCGCTCAGGTAGGGCAGCTGGTGGCGTCTATCACCATCCAGCAGATTGGCACCACTGGCGTCGCGACCCGCGAACAGGTACGGAAGCGTCTGGATGAAGCGAGGACATGGGGGTGGCAGTGAATCGGAGGGAAACAGCCCCCTTTGCCATGATCACCCCCGCAAATGGTTTTCCGCGACTCTTTGAGGTATACTAACACGCGGTCGTGTGCACCATTTGAAGGACTAAGAGACACCTGTAGTGAATAAAAATGGTAGACAACGGTTGGAAAACACCGCTGCGAACACAGAGAGGAGTTTGTCATCGTGACTCCGCGCCCTCTGGCGTTCTCTGCGGTGGAATGCTTTTTACCTTAACGACATAGGTAGATACAGTATGGCAGAACAATTCTGGACCGCGCCTCTGTGGTGTGTTGCTGCATCCATCTTGACTGCACTGTGGTTTGTGCCACGCAGAAACACCCACTGGGTATCCGCCTTGCCCACCATCCTCGCTGTTGCCTGGAGCACCATACTTGCCCTTTCTGCATGGAGCCACTACGCGCAGGGCCACCATGTGCAGGCAAAGTGGCTGATAGTGGGCGACTGGAGCATTTCCGTCGGGGCAAGACTGGATGGGCTGTCTGCACTGATGATGGTCATCGTCAGCACCGTCAGCCTTGCGGTACAGGTGTATTCGATGGGCTACATGGCTGGCGATTCGGGATTTGCCCGCTATTTTGCTGTGATGGCGTTGTTCACCGCTGCCATGCTCGGTCTGGTCATCGCCGACAATCTGCTCCTGCTGTACATGAGCTGGGAACTGGTGGGGCTATGCTCCTATCTGCTTATCGGCTTTTGGTACCGCAAACCCGAAGCCGCTAACGCCGCGAAAAAGGCTTTTGTGGTGACCCGCTTCGGGGATGTGGGCTTCCTGCTCGGTCTCATCCTGCTCTCTTATGCAGCGGGCACTTTCCAGATAGACCAGATCGAGGCGCAGGTGGCTAACGGCAATCTTCCTCCGCTGTTCGGCTCGCTAACCACCTTCGCGACGGCGGTAGCGCTTTTGTTCTTCTGCGGTGCGGTGGGTAAAAGCGCGCAGTTCCCCCTGCACATCTGGTTGCCCGATGCGATGGAAGGTCCTACTCCTGTCTCCGCCCTGATTCATGCCGCCACGATGGTCGCCGCAGGGGTGTTTCTGGTAGCGAGGATGTTCTTCCTGTTCGAGGCGGCGCCGGTCGCCATGCAGGTAGTGACGGTGATCGGTGGGTTTACGGCGTTCATGGCAGCAACCATTGCTCTGGCGCAGTTCGATATCAAGCGGGTGCTCGCCTACTCCACCATCAGCCAGCTGGGCTATATGATGATGGCGTTGGGTTTGGGTGACCGCGTTGCAGCGATGTTCCATCTGGGCACACACGCCTATTTCAAGTCGCTGCTTTTCCTCACCGCCGGCAGCGTGATCCATGCCACCCACACGCAGGATATGCGCGAGATGGGCGGACTGTGGGGCAAGATGCGTCTCACCGCAATCACCGCACTGGTGGGTGCGCTGGCGCTGGCTGGCATCTTCCCGCTCAGTGGCTTCTGGAGCAAGGATGAAATCCTGCTGGCAGCCTGGACGGGCAAACATCCTCTTGCCCTGACAGCGGGGATACTCACCGCTCTGCTCACTGCCTTCTACATGACGCGCCTGTGGGTGATGACCTTCCTCGGCGAACCTCGCACCGAGCACGCCCGACACGCCCACGAATCCCCTCCTGTGATGAGCGTGCCTCTGCTGTTGCTGGCGGTCGCGGCGGCGGTGGGCGGTCTGGGAGCATCTGCGGTGCGCGCCGCGCTGGAAAATCCTGCGAGCGGTCATGCCAGCTTTTCCCTACCGCTGGCTGCCTCCGCAACGTTGATAGCGCTCGTCGGCATCTTCGCTGGCTACCGGTTGTACCGCGCAGCACAGGGGCAAGAACCACTGCAGGAACGACTGCCCACGCCGGTGTATGCCCTGCTGGAACGCAAGTGGTTTGTGGACGATTTCTTCACCTTCATCGTAGCGAGGGCAGTGCTGCTCACAGCCCGCATGATAGCCTGGTTTGACAGGTACGTGGTGGACGGCATCGTGAATGCCGTTGCCTGGTTCACAGGAGCTACCGGTGCACGCCTGCGCTGGCTGACCAACGGGCAGGCGCAGTTTTATGTGCTGGTGCTGGTACTGAGTATTCTGGCAACGGTGGCTGCCGTGCTAAGCCGCTTCCAGTAAAGGGGTGATGACGGGGATGAACTGGATTGCACAACACGCGCTGTCGTTAACGATACTGGTGCCGTTTGTCACCTGTCTGCTCATCTTGCTGGTACCTCCAGAGCGCAAGACCGTCATCCGGGTCATGGCTGCCGTGGCAACCAGCATCACTCTGCTGATCTCGCTGTGGCTGTGCTTCCGTTTCGACTTTGCAAAGGGCGGTATCCAGTTTGAAGAGCGCATGGAATGGGTACCGCTAACGGGCGTCAGCTATCACCTGGGGGTAGATGGTGTCAGCATCACGCTGGTGCTGTTGACCGCATTCATCATCTTCACCGGAGTATTCGCTTCGTGGACGATAGAGTACCGCACTAAAGACTTTCTCGCGTTGCTGCTCTTTCTGGTCACGGGGGTCTTCGGGGTATTTGTGTCGCTAGACCTGTTCTTCTTCTTCCTGTTCTACGAGATTGCGGTGCTGCCAATGTACCTGCTCATCGGTATCTGGGGCACGGGAAGAAAAGAGTACTCCGCGATGAAGTTGACCCTGTACCTGTTGTTGGGGAGCGCGTTTATTCTGGTGGGGATGCTGGCAGTGTACTTCCTGAGCCCTACACAGACCTTCGATATCCCTGAGCTGCTGAAGACGGCAAAGTTCACCCCTGAACAGCAGCGCGTGCTTTTCCTTCTCTTCTACGTGGGCTTTGGCATTCTGGCGGGCATCTGGCCGCTGCATACCTGGTCACCAGACGGGCACGCCAGCGCACCGACGGCGGTGAGTATGCTGCACGCGGGCGTGCTGATGAAACTGGGAGCGTTCGGCGTACTGCGCGTGGGCATGAGCCTGTTGCCCGAAGGCGCACAGTACTGGGCACCCTTGATGGGCACTATCGCCGTGGTGAACATCATCTACGGTGCGTTCAGCGCGATGGGACAGACCGACCTGAAGTACGTCATCGCCTACTCCAGTGTCAGCCACATGGGCGTCGTCATGCTGGGGTTGGCAGGCATGAACGCTGTCAGCCTCACTGGTTCCACCCTGCAGATGTTCGCGCACGGCATCATGACGGGTCTGTTCTTCGCACTGGTCGGGCTGGTATATGAGAAGTCGCACACGCGCGACATACTGAAGATGGGCGGTTTTGCCGAGAAGATGCCGGGTATCGCGGTCGCCTTTGTGGTAGGTGGTCTCTCCTCCTTCGGCTTGCCCGGCACCAGTGGGTTTGTGGCAGAGTTCCTCACCTTCTGGGGTGTGTGGCAAAGCTATCCCTGGATGACCTATATTGGCGTGGCAGGCATCGTGATTACCGCTACCTACGTGCTGCGCGTGGTGCAGAAGGTGTTTTTCGGCAGGCGCCCGGATGGCTATGATGACCTGCCCGACGCCCGCACCACCGAATGGGTGGCTCTGGTAGTGCTGGGGGCTATCCTTGTCATTACTGGTGTAATGCCTCGACTGCTCACCGACTTCCTGAACGTGGGTGTGCACGACTACCTGAAACTGCTGGGGAAGGTGTAAAGGGCGATGGCGAACTGGACACACATCTTCAGTCTGACCTTGCCGCATCTCTGGCTACTGACGGGCACGCTGCTGGTGTTGTTGGCGGAAGGTATCACGCCACGACGCTGGAACGCTGGTGGATGGACGGCGGTGAGCGTGTTCGCTGTGGGGGCGGTGTTGTCCAGCTGGGCGGCGCAGGATGGCGAATTGTGGCAAGGACTGTATGTTTGGGATGGCTACGCCCGCATGTTGACCACGCTGATCATGTCTATCGGAGCTTTGGTCTGTTTGTCCTCGGTATGCTGTGAGGAGTGGCAAAAGACGGGTGATCGAGGCAGCTATTATGCCCTGCTCCTGCTCAGTGCGCTGGGATTCACCCTGATTTCTTCCGCGGGGAGTCTATTGACGCTGTATATTACGCTGGAAATCGGTACAGTGAGCCTGTTCGCCCTTGCCGGACATCGCAAGACCGATCCGCGCAGTGGCGAGTCTGCGCTGAAGCTGCTCATTGTGAGCGCCACCTCGTCGGCGATACTGCTGTATGGAGTCAGCCTGGTGTACGGCGCCTACGGTACAACGGTGTACTCGCAGCTGCCTGCAGGCTTGCTCCCCGGTGCAGGCGAAAGCCAGCTGGGATTGCTGGGAATAGTCGGCATGGTACTGGTCATTGGAGGGCTGGCGTTCAAGATCACCGCCGCGCCATTCCACCTGTGGGTGGCGGACGTATATCAGGGTGCCCCCACGCCGATTAGCGCGTTCCTTTCTACTGCCTCCAAAACGGCAGGGTTTGCTGCCCTCTTGCGCCTGCTGATTATCGGACTGCATGGCGCGGAAGACATCTGGGTGATGGCGCTGGTGGCTCTGTCTGCACTGAGCATGGTACTGGGCAACCTGGTGGCACTGGCACAAAGCAGCCTGAAGCGGCTACTCGCCTACTCCAGTGTCGCGCAGGCTGGGTATCTGCTGGTCGCAGTGGTCTCAGGCGTGGAACTGGGTTTGGGAGCCACCCTTTTCTACCTGCTGCTATACGCCTTCGCCAATGCCGGGGCGTTCTTTGTCGCACAGGCACTTCAGGGTAACGTGGGTTCCGAAGAGATAGATGCCCTGCGTGGCTTGCGCTACCGATCCCCTGCTCTGGCGTTTTCCATGTTGATATTCTTGCTCTCTCTGGGCGGCATCCCCCCACTGGCGGGGTTCTGGGGCAAGCTGTACCTGTTCTGGGCAGGCGCCTCAGAAGGTCACTATGTGCTGGTGCTGGTCGGCGCGATCACCAGCGTAGTCGCTTTGTACTATTATCTGATGGTCGCCAAGCGGATGTTCATCGACGCGCCTGAGGAAGAGAGCCCCTTCCGCTTCCGCCGCTCTCTCAGCACCGCCATTGCCATCTGCGTGGTCGCCACTGCGATAATCGGTCTGTACCCGCGTCCATGGCTGGAGTGGAGCTATGCCTCCACTTTCCTCACCCTTCCACCGGACCTGCCGCGCACGGCGACGCAACACTTACAGGGGCAAAATGTGACGGTAGCCGGTTCTGAGAGCGAAAAAAGCAGATAAAGTACATCCTTGTTACAATCTTTGCAGGTACAGAATCATCAGGTTCGTTACCGCCAGAGGGATGCCGATCCCCCACCCCACGCGCAGTGTCCAGCGCCATGTCATGCGGGCGGTGATGCTGTCTATGCCTATCACCACCAAATAACTGCCTATCGCCAGAGCTGCTCCTCCCCACAGGTTATTCGCCCAGAGCAGCGCCGTCATGCCCAGCAATAACACCAGCTCGTACCAGTGCGTCAACTCGATAATGCCCAGATAGGGACCCGAAAACTCGGTGAGGATTCCACGCACAACCTCCTGATGCGCATGGTGGGAAGCGGAGATATCAAACGGCGACTTGTTCATCTTCATCGCCAGCACCAGTATCTGGGTCACCGCGAACAGGGGCAGGGACAGCAGCAACGGTTGCTCCATCTTGAAGATGTCACGCACCATGAAACTACCTGTCGCCAGATACACTCCGACCACAAACAGCGCCAGCAGAGGCTCGTAACTTAAGAGCAAGAGCAGTTCACGATATGCCCCCAGCTGACTGTAGGGCGAGCGCACGCTGAATGCCCCCAGTATCAACGACACACTGCCCAGCGCCAGCACAAACAACAGTACCAGCAAGTCCTGTGCCAGCACCAGCATCACCGTGCTGAGCACCACGGAGGCGAGATACAGATAAACGCTCACCAGTTGCATCTTTGTAGAGACCAGCGCATCCTTGGCAAACAGCTTGATGAGGTCATAGAACGGTTGAGCGACAGGAGGTCCCGCCCTGCCCTGCATACGTGCACTCAGTTTGCGATCTATTCCCATCAACAAGCCCCCTACCAGTGGGGCAATCAGGAGGGTTGCCAGGATAATCAGAGGTGTGTACCAGTCGCTCAAAGCACAGCCACCCCAAACATTGCGAGGAGTAATACCACAGAAACTGCATGGATCCAGCGACTATGGCGGGACTCGCCAAAGAAATGCTCGAAGTAGTGCCCCCCTATCAGTACCTCTTCTATGTCGTCGCCTGCCGAGCGAAAGCGCACATCCGGCACCTCTTCCACCTGTTCGCCACACAGGTAAGGCGGCGCTACCTCACTGCGGCGCACCCGGATAAACAATAAAGGCAGTACCACCGCCAGTACCAGCACCGCAAAGAGCAGCAAAACCGGGAACCAGCCGGATTCGGTCGCTACAGGCAAATCGGAGGAGAACCCTGCGCTGCCGTAGTAACGCGCTACTGCGGGCACCACCAGTCGGTTCAACACTTCAGCCACCATCAGACTAAACACCATCGCGCCCACGGTCAGGAAAAGGAGCGTGCCGACATACAAGGGATGCAGTCGCTCCATGCGCAGAGGAGGATCGCCGGGAGAAACGCTCAGTAGTTTCCCCACCCACTTCGTCCAGAACATCACGGTGAAGGTACTGCCGATAACGAACATCACCGTAGCCACCGGCAGCTTCACGGACGACTCGATGGCTGCCCACTTGGCAATCAGCACCCCAAAGGGAGGCAACAGCATCGAGGCAATGCCGATAACCGTTACCACCGTTGTCAACGGCATTTTGGCGAAAAGTCCTTCCATCTGCTCGATGTCCCGGCTTCGGATGCCGCTCTCGATCACTCCGATCGCCATGAACAGCAAGCCCTTCGATATGGCATGGAAGATGATGAGCATCACCGCCGCCGACAGTGCCATGGAGGTGTTTAATCCTGCGCAGGCGATAATCAAGCCGAGATTCGAGACGGTGGAGTACGCCAGCACACGCTTGGCATTCTGCTGACTGATAGCCAGCATCGCCGCCGCGACGAAGGTAAAACCGCCAATCAGCGCCACCAGATAACTGGGATAGGTATCCCGAAAGGCGGGTGCAAAGCGAATCACCAGATACACTCCCGCCTTGACCATCGTGCTCGAGTGGAGCAGTGCGGAAACCGGCGTCGGTGCCACCATCGCCCCCAAAAGCCAGCCCTGGAAGGGCATCTGCGCCGACTTGGTAAACCCCGCCAGGCACAAGAAAGCGAACGGAAGCACTATCCCCGCCGAACCAAAATGCCCCTCCACGATTTCGCGGATGGACAGCGTATGTGTCTGGGAGTAAATCAGCACCATCGCCAGCGACAGACTGGCTCCACCTATCAGGTTCATCCACAACGCCCGATATGCGCTCTCCCACGCCTGCTCCGTATCGTCATGGGCAATCAACAGGAAGCAGCAGAGCGTGGTCACCTCCCAGAAGAAGAAAAGCCAGTAGAGGCTGTTCGCCAGGAGCACACCGTTCATCGCGCCCAGGAACACGAGTAAAAGCAGGAAAAAGCGCGACTGTCTGCTCCGTGCCAGATGCAGATGCTCTTCGTGTTCCGCCATGTAGGGAATACTGTATACCACCACCACCGAACCGATGACGCCCACAATCAACAACATCGTAATGGTGAGCCAGTCGGTCACAAAAAGCGGATGCACCTCAGCCTGTGCTTTTAGCCCTAGTTCCAGATAAGCCAGCGATGCCGCCTGCAAGAGCACCAACCCGATGATGAGCAGGCTCTTCCTTTTCCAACCGTACAGGAAAAAGACGCCAAGCAGCAACACATCAGCGAGGCTCACCAGAACATGCCACACAGGGGAACCGGGGCTGTACTCCAGCGTGCCGAGAACGAAGGCGAGCAAAGTGATGGCAACCAGTAGAAGAGAGGCAAGGAGAATAAGCGTATTGCGCACACGCGGTGAGGAAATCATGTAACAGAGCACGCCTGCACACACAGGCAGAAGAATCAGACTACCCGTGAACCAACCCGCTAATTCCATTCAAAACTCTCCGCACTGGTCAGACCACAACCCATATCCTTACCCATTATATCACAACATCACCGCATGTTCCCAGCAAGACGACGCCCCCACGCCTCTGCACGAAACCGCTGATTTGACTTCCGAGCCATATTGGGATAGTTTAAGAAGGAGAGGAGGGCGAGGCACTATCGGATCTCCGACTTGCTATTTTAACTATACCATACTGTTTCTGTGTTGTCAAGCAGATTGGTGCTGTTCGTCAATCTTTGTCAACCCGCGTCAATCGCGATAGGTGGTAAAATTTGCGTATTTTTCTTTTTAGCTTGCAGGGAATTGCTGGCAAGGAGTAGCATGTAAAAGGCAGGGCGTCACAGCGTCCCGAGGGCAGAGACCTCTTTTGAGCTATCTTCGCCCACGGGAGCACCTCTCTAATAATATCTACACCCACGGTGTAACCGTGTGGCTTTATTGGGAAGTCCGAGGTACAGGCAGGAATGACTCTGTGGAAACGTCCACCCTTCGGGCGTTATGCCCGTTGTGGCTCTATACCGAAGTCCGTCCGTCGCCTGCCGTCGCTCTGCCAAAGCCCCCGCCGGTGCACCGGCGGGGGGATTCTTATTACAGGCTCAGACGGGAGCGGAGAGTTTGAACTGCATCTTCGTATAACGTCTGGGCTTGAAGGAGATCGATCCCGCAAATTCTCCCAGCGTCTTTTATGTTGAAGCCATGATGCACTCTCAAGAGCACCATGGCTATCTGCAATGGATTGAGGTGTGAAAGGGCAAGGCGCAGGTCTTCTTTTCTCTCCACTCCTCTAAGCACTTCTTCGGCTTCAATGTCCCGCTCCCATTCCATCCTGAATCATCCTCATCATCTGCTGGGCTTGCTGGCGGTTCTCTACGATGCGTTTCCATGCCTCAGAACGCAGGTCTGCCGAAGCATCCACAGGGCGCGTCGGGAAGCCTGCCAGCCCCAGTATGTAGTCCAGTCGCTGGCGTGGCTTGCGTTCTCCTGGCTTTGCCTGCGACGGTGAAATTAAGCCGGGCAGATAATATCCCAACGCTGGTGGCAACCAAAAGTCTTTCAGGAACGCTGCCAATCCTTCCCATCCATGAAGCCTTTCCCTACTGCCCATCGGGCGATAGCCGCTTTCTCTGCCCTGGGCGAAGAACAACTGTTCCACAGCGCGCCCAGCAGAGTAATAGGGCGAGTTGCGTGGATCCAAGATCTCCATCTCTGCGCCATAGTCGGCAGGGTTGATGGGCAGGATGTTGCCAATGCGCATCTCTCTGTTGCCCACCTGAATACTTTCGCCTCGCTTGTCCTCGGTGGGCTGTAGTGCAGTCACTGCGTGAAGCACTTGCTTTGTGCGTACAGGCGCATTGACCATGCCTCGCACTATTGCAGGTACTGCGAAGTATTGCCATGCAATGAACGGAGCAATGCCTCGCCTGCGCATGAACTCCAGCACCTGAGGGACCTCGCCGTAGTTCATGAGGAAAGCAGTAGGGGGCTTGCCGGTGGCTTCTGCCATGATGACGCTCGCAAGCCGGTCTGCGCCTTCATACCACTGCCCCAGCCTGTCCAGCACTCTGGATAAGCCTCTGCCCGTATCCTGTATGCTGCCTGCTCGCGTTTCTGTTGCTTGCCATAACTGTTTGAAACGCTCGGGGTTTTTCGCCAGACGGGCTACCGCTTCGCCGATGCGCACAGGGTCTATCTGCTCGCCTTCCATGTAGCGCAAGATGAAGTTCTGGAAGAAGTTGCGCACGAAGGACGGAGGGTTGGCAACGGTTTTCGTAGATTTCCATAAGGAGAGCGCCCTGTCCAGCACGTCGGATGTTTCTCGCGCCATGCGTTGCAGTCGCTCTTGCTCGGTTCGGGCAGCTTCGCTCCATCCGCCCGTCTCGCGTTCTAAACCGGAGGCTATCTGCCGGATAGAAGGTGGCACCTGTTCTGGCGGCTGCCATCCGCCCTGAACGGCAAGCCGATATACGCGCTCTACGTCCTCGCCCGGAGCGTAGGAGATGCCCTGACTGATGTGCTCTTCCACCCGCTTCAACGCCTGCACGTCGGGATGTGATTCGTCCAGTGATTCCACTGCACGCCGAGCATATTGCAGTGCTTCTTCGGGCAGCCCGCGATACCTGTGCTTTAGGGCTACTGCCTCACGGGAAACAACAGGACCGCTTTCGGCGACGCGCTTGCGCAGTTCGCGTGCCTGCGCGAGGGAGGCGAAGGTTTTGCTCAGCTTTTGCCCAGCCTCCGCTTGCTTGCCTTCGCGTATCGCTGCGCCCGTCACCGATGGGTCTAACAGCCAGTTGAGTATCAGCCCCAACGGGCGCAGAGGGCTTTTGCTCTGTGCTGCAGTCGCAGGATTGATGCCGAGCCATTTGGCAAGGTTTTCGCTGGCGGCGCGGTCCATGAACGAGAGGGCTGGCAACTCGCGAGAAAGAGTTTGACCTGCCTGGCGAAGGATGGGAACGGATGATTCAGAAAGTGACCGCGCCGCTTGAGCTGCCTTGCGCGTGGCGGTAAAAGTCTCTGCCCCTTTGCCGATAATGCCCAATGCGCCAAGTAGGTTCAGTGGGTCTATCACCACGTCGCCTGCTATGCCCAGTGCCTGGCGTAGCGGGCGTGGCAGGGAGGGGAAAAGTGCTTCCAGCACGCTGCCCCAGGTCGGGTCGCTGGCGTATGCTTCCGCCCAGCTCCGCGCCGTGGTAGGTTGCCCTGCTTCTTTGCCATACTGTTTGCCCGACGGGACGGCGGAAGCGGTGAGAGCCCTTTGAGGCGTGCGCAACAGGTTTGCCATAGCTTCTATTGCCGACACCTCTCGCGCCGGGCGGGTGATGTCCGCTTCGGGACGAGCATCTTCGGGACGGGTGATGATGCGCCAGAGCGTGCCTGCCAGCGACGGACGGCGCGATTCAATCAATTGCTGAGCTACCCAGCGCGCCTCCTCTGCGCTCAGTTTGCGCTTGCCCGGAAAGAAAACACGTTGCAAAACTGAGAGCAATTGTGCTCCTTCGGGCAACGGCTTGCCTTCGTAGAGTTTCAGGAAGAACTGCAAAGCCTGCCGCGCAAACTGTGTTTGCTGTGGCGTGCGCTTCATTGCTTCAACCTCTGCTGCAGTTTCTGCAGTGCCATGCTGCCTAACTGGATGATACCTGCATTGGCATCTCGCTGTTGCTGCAGTTCGCGGATAAGGGCATCCAGTTCGCCAGGATCATAGGCAGGCATGCCCGCACCGCCACTGCCCATTGGATACTGCAGTTGCGCTTTGGCTTTCCTCAGTTCTGCAATCTGTGCGTCGATGTTCTGCACCGTGGCGGAAGCATTGCGCAAAAGACCCATCAGCAGTTTGTCGTTGGCAGTCTGGTGCGCGAGGGCAAGCCCTCGCGCACGCAGGTTGACGTTTGCCCATCCCTGAGCAACGCGCTGCCTGAGCGCGCTAATGTTGGCTGACACCTCGTCGGCACGGCGAGCAGCAAGTAGCGTTTCGGCTTTGATGAGGTTGGTGCGCGCCTGAATCTGCTGCCTGCGAGGTTCGCGCAGTTCTCGCTCGGTGGTAGCACGTTCTCTGGTGAGTTCCGTTTCCGCCTGTGTCTTCGCCTGCACCGGCGAGGGTTGAGGCGGTTGCTCGGAGGTCGGAGGTTCTGCGCCAATCTCTTCGGCAAGCATGGAAAGGGCGCGGCGAAATGCTTCGTCACCTTGCGGGGTGTAGCGTTCACTACCGAGATATTGCGCATATTGTTCTGCCAATCTTGTGTATCGCTCGCGTGGAGATAGCTGTGTGCGTTGTATCGTCTCGGCGGTCTGAGCCTCTATGCGCGCTTTCTCTGCCTCCGATTTGGGTATCTCCACCTGTTGCAGCTTCTGTCTCTCTAGATCTAGCTGCTCGCGGGAGCGCGCGGTTGCTCCTTCCTCGCGAATGCGGGCAACCTCTATGGGCGCGTTGGCTTTGGCTTGCTCTATGCCCAGCCCTGCCATCTTTAGCATGGCGTCCAGAGCCAGCCGCGCTTGCGCTTGCCGTAGCGCATTCTGGGAGTTTGCCCATCGGAGCGGAGCAGTGAGGAAGTCGGGAGTTCCTCTCCGGAAAAGCATCGCGCCCAGCGCACTGCCCAACCATTGCTTGCCGGAGGGTTTGACCGGCTCTGCAGTCAAAGCCTTGAGCAGTTCATCTGGTATCTGCGCTTGCATCATCTTCTGTCTCCTGCGTGTGACGCGCGATGGCGACGCGCACTTCGATGCGAATGCGGTCGCCTTCACGGATGTCTTGCGGGAGCAAATGTGCGGGCACGCTGACGTATTCGCCCGGCGAGACGCGCACCGCAAGGCTGGCTCCACGACCTACTGCCTCGCCGGTGATGATGAACGGCTCATACTCTTGGATGCTGGGTTGTGATTTTCTGGACATGTTTGCCTCCTATATCTCTTCCAGGATGTACGGCAGTATGGACGCAAGGGCGCTGAGTGTCTGGGATTCGAGCATGGACGCACCGGCAAGTTTCTGCTGCGATAAGCCGGTTAGCCCTGCGAGCGAGCCTGCGTCGTAGCCGGTGCCTGCGTTCAGTAAGTATGCCAGACGTTGCCACGGCGTGCTGTTGCGCAACGCCATCACCTGACCGGCGAAGTTTGCTAACGCTTGTGCGCGCATTCTGTCCGCGCTAAGGGAGCGTAGCCCGCTGAGCGACTGGATGCGGTTGATGTTCTGCAGTTGTGCGTCCAGCGCTTTGTGTGCCTGGGCGATGGCGGTGTCGGGCTGATTCATTGCTTGCCCCAGTGCGAAAAGCCTCGCCTGAGACAGCGCGGATGCGAACGGCAAAGATTGGGCAAGCAGCTGCGCGTAGATGTTTTGTACGTTGCCCAGTGCGCCTTCGGCGCGAGCGCGCTCCTGACTGCTTTGATAAGCGTTGTACAGTCCTGCGCCGAGCAGGGCTGCCTGAGCAGGGTTCTTCTTTACCCACTGAGACAGTGACCCCAAACTGACCTTGCCGATGCCCCCCTTCAGCCAACCGCCGGGCACGCCCGGTATCTTAATCCAACCCATGCCGGAGGCGATCGCAATATACGGCAGCGCGTTGCCAATTGCTCCCAAAGGTGCACGGGCAATGTCCGAAAGGGAGTTATAACTTTGGGGCAGTGTTACCGCCCTGCGGACGAATTCGAACGGACCCCAATTCGCCATTCCTCCAGCTCCTCCACGCGCTTTTGCAGCTGCTGTATCTGTCTCCACAACAGCTGCAATATGTTGTTCAGTGCGTCTCGCTCCGGCTCCGTGTCCAAAAGAATCATCGCTTTCTCCTCCTATTTCGTCTCATGCCCATAAGAGTAATCGCCAAATGAGCCTGCCTCACTGTACGTACGTCATAGCGACGTGGCGAACGTATAACTTTTCGTGCGTAGGACTGTGTGCTCATACCAGCCCGCTTTGCTTTTTCACGAAATGCGCCCGGACGTTTAATTGCCTTCTGAATCCATGCTTTAGCCATAGCTGCTGGATACCTCCGCGTCTATCAGGATGCGACGAATCTGCGCGTTGCTGGATAGCGATAGCGTCAGTGCCCACTCCCAATCCTCTACGCGCCAGCGGTCGCGGTAGAACGGCAATGTCCATGTTTCTGGTGTGCTGCCGTTGAGCGATGCGTTTATGCTACCGACACCGTCGACGTAGATGCGCACGGTATTCACCCGCTGAAGCATGGGGACGGTTTCTAAGATTTGCCCTGTGCTCACCCGCGAGCCGTTGAGCGCGTAAACACCGTCGCTTTTGGCTATCTCATATCTTTGATTCGTATACCATATCGCTAAGGCGTTCTCGTTCCACTTGACCCATCTGCCACGCTGCAAGACGTATACACACGATGTGCCTGATGCTGCCATGCCCTGATAAACGTCTGTTGCCCACAGGTGGGTATCTTGCAGGTCTACCTCTGTCCACTGCCCGGCTATGGGGAGATAGAGCCTGCCTTCCGCAACCAGCGCGCTGTTGGACTGGTAGATGCCCAGTGCCGGCTTAGGGCATGTGCCCGGCAATACTGTGCGCTGCATCCATGCGCCCGGCGAGCCTATCAGTTCCCACCAGGCTCCGCTGTGGTTCAGGTAGAGCCTGCCTCCGATGGTTGCCATGCCGAGCAATCGGGAAGGGAGTTGAAGGATGTCGCTGTCGTCTCGCCATGCATATTCGCCCGGTTGCGATATGTATAACTTTCCTGCCCCGTCGTTAAGCACAATGCGATTCTGCCACCCCACTGCGCCAATGCCGCCTGCGTAAGGATAGACGGGTTCGAACCATTTCTCGCCGAGCTCCTCTTCGCGTTTACGGTCAGTATATGTGCTGCCCGTGCCTTCGGCAACCAGACGCCAGTCGCCCGCGGAATCTTGCCTGTAGATTCGCCACGTGCCTGATGGCAGATTGGTAAAGTCCACTACGTAGCCTCCGGGAGTGGGACAGTTCAGCGTGTTGATGCTGACCGTTACCTCCTGGTAGTCGCTCTCAAAACCGTTCTGCACGCTGACGACACGATATTTCTCCGGGCGTGTGCGCGGGGTGAAGTATAGACGCTCGTGTACTGTGACCGAGCCCATTTGCACAAAGAAATGCACGCCAATCAGTTTTGCCTGCGTCAGGGGCATCTGCACCCAACCTCTAACTTTCACATCTGTAGGCAGCCCCGCGTAGAAGTCCTGATTGCCTGTGCGCGTGTCCTGAATGGGCGACACTGTAGACGGGGAGAGCAACTCAGTGTCGTAGGATTCCACCCGAAGCCATGCGTCATCGCAATGGGATACATCTACCTGACCGGATGCGTACAGCTGCTGGTATGCGCCCGCAATGTTGTCTGTGGTGTTGTCGTCTACAGTGAAGTAGGGTGCATTGTAAGTCACTGTGGCGCGATCCGATTGGGAAGCGAGTGAACCGGACAGGGTGATGTATTCTTGCTTCGCGGTGGCGGTGACGCCGGACGGCGCAGATGGTTTGGTGACCTGTATGGCTGTGTCGCCGGTAGTGTCTACCAGGAAGATGCGCGAACGACAGACTACCACTACGCGGTCGGCGAGTGGCACGAAGGAGATAACGCCATCGGCGACTGCCTCTGTCCATGATGCCAGTTGCACATTGGTGGTGCCACTGCGCAAGTACAGGTAATTGGTGGTGCCACTGCGCGTTACCATCAGATATTTGCCGGTGGGTGCATCGTGATATGCACCGAGGACGCTGCCAACCGGTGAAGCAAAGAGCAACTGCGCGGATGGACGCGGGACTATTGCACTGCCGGCGACATCCACATCCACTGCTGTGGACGGATACACATCGCCCGGACGGTGACCGCGCAGAAGGAGTTCTTTCATATTAGCGGTATCTCCCTGCTCGCTCGTTGTCTATCTGTTCGCTCCAGCGGGGTGTTGTATCGTCGTTTGAGATGCTGGACAATGCGAGCGAACATCTGCTCGTAGACGCCCGCGCGCGCCAGGGCGCGGGCGTCGCCATACGTTTTTAAAAACTCAGAAGCAGCGGCTAAGGCTACCGCCCGCTGAAGTAACTTCTCCGGCTGTGTGGTGAGACCGTCTATGGTGGCGGGAACGCCAAAGCCCGTGACGGTCAATACTCCTGCGCTGCCCGGCTCCCAGTTCAGCACCAGAAGCTGCCCACGCTGATACCAGGATTGAGAGGGATAGTTTTCTTTGCCCAGACGGGGTATCTGCTGACCGTCTAATTTGACTTCGGTCACAAGGTGTATGTTGCCGAGATCGTAGGTGCGCTGCAGGGCAACTATGTTGATGTTGTTCGTAAGTTCGAAGACGGGCGCTTCTAGTGCGAGACGCTCGAAGCCGATGCGCACGTAGTCAGATTGTAGCTCTGCCGGATCGGCGTCGTGCCTGACCAGGTGCTGGATAATCTGATTGATATACGTTTCGCTCCATGCCATCAGGCGTCCCTCGTGGTGATGTATTCAGCCGCATCGCCCTGCCACTGCACTGAATCGCCCTGTTGTTCTATGCTGTACGGTACTCCGCCAACGGGCTTCTCTACAGGGCGATAGGGTGCAGATACGTTCCGGTGATATATCAGCCAGCCCAGGGCTGAGTACCGTACGCGGGCTATTATCGGCTCTGCGGAAACGAACTCCACCCGCTCCAACAGCTGATTCGCGTCTGTCCACGTCACTCGCGCCTGCCAGTAGCGGTAGTTCCCGTCTGGATTGTTCCAGGGTGGGCTGCTACCGTTCTCGGTAAAAGGCGTATCGCTCGCCCGCCACTCCAGAGTGCCTGTGCTGGGCACTTGCTGCACAGTGCAGTTCATGCTCTTACCCATGTCCATAACCGGAGTGGTGACGGTTACGCTGGCTGGCGCACCGCTAACGGTAGTGATGTTCGTGACCTGCGCGACCACATCGTATGTATCGCTGAGAGAACCACCTGCACTATGCCAGCTGTAAGTCTTCATACCTGTGGCCCACCGTCCGTAATGCGAACACCTTCAAACGTTACGCTGATTTCTCCGCTTCCGACGCTCATGTAGTTGCTGTAATTCCACTGCCCGTTACTATTCAGCCAGCCGAACCGCAACTGGCTACCACTGCGCTGCACACGATAGCGCACATCGGTTTGAGAAGCTGGTATCATGTACTCACCAGTGGCGAGTTTTCCACCATTGGTAGTGGCGATAAACCACCAGATAGCGCGCCCTTCGGAACCACCCCAGGGCACCTCAACGACGCCATGATGCACAGCCCAGCCGACGCCAATGCCATACACGTAGTTTCCCACAGTGAATGTCAAGCAGATACCATCAAACGTCAAGTAGCCCGGGCTGCCCGTGTTGGTGCCCGTCTTACTGATGTAGCTGCTTACCACTTCAATCACGAAGTCGCCTGGATAGACGGTGTAGTTCAGCTCAATCTTGTCACGGCTCTCCAGCAGCTTCCACTTGTTCTGCGTATCCGGTTGACCGTAGATATTCCACCGGTTCGGCTCCGCCACATCCGCCTGCCCATCGTCCAGCGGGGTGTTCGGCTCTGGTAGTGCTGGGCAGCTGGTATCGGGGACGCGGAACCGCACATAATCGTCCGTACCCTGCCGCGTCAGTCTGATGCCACCAACGCTTACCGTACACGGATAATCGGCATCACCGAACAAGATGTCGCCACTCTTGATGATGCGCCCGAACCGTCTTGCTGTGGTCATAGCTTCTCCAGTCCAGTCTGCTTCCTGAGTTCGTCCATATCCATCCGATACGGATCAATCTTGCTACTGTTCCATTCCCGATGCCCGACGAGATACTTGATGGAAGGTACTGCACGCTTCAGCACGGCGATGAGACGAAGCAGAGTCTCTCGCTGTGCTTCCGTCCACTCATCACCGTAGAGTTGCTCCATCTCGATGCCTATTGACCTGCGATTCGCATCAGGCACTCTACACTTACCCGCATGCCACGCCGCCCTGCCGGTAGGAACCAGCTTGTATACCGTACCATCACGTGCAATCAGGTAATGGGCAGAGACCTTGCTGTTGGGATTGCACAACCACTCCAAACTGCCACGTAGAGAACCGCCGGTGGAGTGAACCATGATGGTATCTACCGTTACTCCACCACGATCGGAATGGTTTGGGCTATTCTTGACTACCGTCTTGAACATTGAACGTCAATCCTGCCACGAATCCGAGTAACCAGCCGCCGATGAAGGAGAGAACCATCTTGACGGTAATGGTCAACAGCAAGTCGTCCACACCGCATCACTGCTTCTCTCGTATCTTCAGAAGCATGTCCTTGACCTGTTCTGGGATGGGCACACCAAGCGCGGCTAAGTGCTCCAGTATTGATAGCGACTCGTTCACGATGATGTAGCTGATGACGAGTGTCCTGCAGGCGGGCGCGGCGTGGAAGAGTGACCTGTCCAGCAGCACAGCAAGAAGCACAGCCACGAAGTATGCGCCCTTGCGGTACAGCCCCTTGCGCATCACCGAACTGTTCAGCTTGCACTCTGCGCCAGCTCGTATCAATCCTGCTACTACGTCCAACGCTATACAGGCAATCATCGCCTGCGCCAGCGCATCCCAACCACCCAGTGCTGCTGTGAACATTGCAATCACAGAAGCTGCTATGGACTTCCATGTCCACGATTGCATCCTTACCACCTACGCTTGCGAGACTGCCTGCCACTTGCGGAAGGTCTCCGCGATGTCGTCCAGCCTGCTGCAGCGGAACTCCCACACTTCGCCTTCCTTCAGCTCTTCACCGAACAGCTTCTGAATCGCCGTCGGACTGACGTTGAACTTCTCACCGGTGTCGATGTTGACCAGCGTGATGTTCGTACCCACAGCCTTCACGTACGCTCGCATCCTCACCACTCCTTCACCTGTTGGATGATGTGTTCACGAATCGCTTCTTCCACGGCGAACACCAGTGCGGTGTCCACCTTCAACCTGTCGGCAATCCGCTGCCGAACAGAATACGGTAACCTCAACGCCCGTTCGTCCAGCCATCGGATAATGAACGGCTTCAGTAACTTCTTCATCTCAGCCCTCCTACAGGGAAGTGAAGCAGATGTTCGCCCTGAAGTTACCTGCCGATGCGCCGTTGTTCTTCACCTTCACGCGGAAGTTTCGGCTGCCCAATAGCTGCATGATGGGCGAGACGGCATAGTAACGCTGCACCGCATCCGTCGTGGCGTCGGTAGCAGTGCCATACCAGATGACCTGCCAGTTGCTGCCGTCCACCTGCGCTTCCAGCCACGCCGTGAAGGGCTGGTCACCTGTCACATACGCCTGCACGTGGCACTGCTCCAGATAACCGTAACGGCTGGAACCTGTGCCGACACTGCCTGCTGCCAGCGACGAGAACGTATCCGACGAAGAGACCTGCGCGATGCTTAACTGCGCATTGCTCGGCGTAGCCATGAACGGCGTGTTGGTCAACCGCACAGGGATAGCCATCCCGTCCACGTGATGCCCCAGCGCACCTGGCACAATGACGTCCGCCAGCTGATACGCCGTTACCCGATGCACCTTCAACGTAGACGTGCCAGCAAGACCTGCCAGCCGAATGCGGAACGGACCTTCGGGGATGCCGTGCTCAATGTAGCGGTACACTTCGTTTCGGACTACCTGGCTGTTGATGTTGCGATACGCCCACACCGTTTCACCGAGACCGACGTAGATGCTGGCAAGCCGGTAGGAGTTGTTGGACGCACCGACGTTGATACCTGTCTGGTCGCTCGCCACACCACCTGCGCTCATCCGTGCATCCATGTTGCTGCTGGCAGTGCTCGTCGCACCCCACTCCACCAGGTTGTTGTCGTCCATGTAGAAGCCGAAGCGGAAGCTGTCGGTGGACGCACGGGCGGTCATCGTCTCCACCACTTCCAGCAGACACGGGGGCTCGAACGACTTCTTGCTGAGCAGTACCGTCCCGCTGGCGATGGTCAGCTGGCTGCTGGCAACAGCAGGGCTACCAGAAACGACATCCCACTGCTCCAGCGTGGAGTTGAAGTCGTCTGATAGAAAATCCACCACTTGTGTTGCAGGTTCTATGATACGGTCAGGAAATGGCATGGTGGTCCCCTCCTTCACAGTTGGTGGTGTACAAACAGCAGCAAAACATCTGTGCTAATGTTCTGCCCTGCGCTCACCTCGTTATAGTTGCTCTTGTTGTATAGCCTCAGCCTCTCTTGTATGAAGCCGACGTAGTAGTCATCGCACATGGCGCTGACCAGCGCCGTAGATTCATCATCTACATCTTGCAGATGGAAGCCCCCCGATGGATATGCCCCTTCCAGGCGAACGCGACGGCGTTCTATAAACACCCCCGTATGCAAGGGAGAAAACACGCTTTCCGCGCTACCGATACCATCGGGAGGAGCAGGCAAGGCTGAGACGTTTATCTGTTGCTGCACCCCGTCGCGTTTGTATGTGACGACGTAATCGGTGCCGGTATCGCAGAACCATTCCCAGCCTATCCAGCGTCCGTCCCCTTTGACCGCAAGAGACGGCGACAAGACCACGTCGGCAATGTGCGGGCGGGCATCGGGTGAGACCGGCGCGGTGGGCGTAATGGATACCTCGGTTATCTCTCCCACATCGTTGACCGCCACCTGTAACCGCCCGATGCCCGCCCGAAACTGTAACTCCCTGTAATCGCGGTCGTAATGCGCATAGCGTGCCATTACGGTGTGACGCCTGTTTGCCTTCCGTTGGCGTTCAACCGCCTGCTCACCAGAGCAATCGCCCAGGTGTGCAAATAGCCTTTGACCGGACGGTCAGGGAACTGCACAGGAACGGCGTCCGGCTGTTTGCTCATTGCTACCAGGTAAGTGTGCCGTGTGTTGACATACAACACCGTGCCAGCAGGGCAAGCGTTGTCAAACAGCACGGTGGCGCCTTTGTGCAGGTATGCGGTAAATCCCAGATCTGCCAGTTTGCCGTCCTTGACAAACTGCTGGGATGCCTGCAAAAGCGATTCGTAGCTGCCGAAGATGTCTTCTGGCATGACAATCAGGGACGGTGGGGTGCCTCCTCTGCTCTGGCATTTGTTATACATGCGGTTGATTTTGGCAAGCGTGACGGCTCCTACCGCACTCTCGTTTTGCGCCTGCCACCAGGTGTTGGTGCTACGGTCGATACCGCCGAAGGAGCCGGTGGTGTCCAGAGCATAGGGCAGCCCAGCGATTTTGCTCTGGGAGGCGTCGGTGGTCGAGAACAGGTCGGTGTTGACCACCTCCACAAAACTCGCAATGGTCTCGTTCAAACGGGATTCGAGCAGGTCCACCATGGCGGCTTCGCCTTCGGTAGCCATCTCCTCCGCTTTGTTGATGGCGGTCAATCCTTCATACCAGGACCAGTTATACTGCGCGCCGACGCCCTGGTCTGCGGGGATGGACATCGCCGATGCGAAGTTCGCCACTCCCTGCACGCTCGGGTTTTTGTCTTTGCTGACAGGAGCGAGCAGGTAGGCTCCACCTACCTTGATGGCGCCGTCCGTCTGCAGTTTGGCAAACACTGAACGCAGGCGCGCGAACTGCGGTTCGAAGTTCTCCGATAGCCATTGACCTACGGCGGTTGCGTAAAGACTGCTGTCAAAGTTGATTGCCATTCTCTATCCTCCTTACAGATTCAGGATCTCACGCAGGCTTTGTCCACGCGTGCGGCTGGACGCGGAGCGAGGGGAGAAGATTCGCTCGCGAACGGATTCAGTCTTCATTTCCTGCTGTGGTTCCTGTGGTGCTGACTGTTCCTCTTTCTCTGTAACCGGCTCAGGCTTCTCCTGCTGTGTCACCTCTTGCAGCGAACGCTGAAAGAGTTCAGCCCATTGTTCGGGCGTCATCATTGCCAGCCGGATGTACGCAGCCATCGTCTCGAAAAGCTCTGCAACTGCCTCAGGTCCTTCAGACGCTGCCGACTCTATCTGTGCAATTAGAGCCTCAACCGCCTGAGCGCGCTCATCGGCGTCGGGCTGGTCAGGAGCCTCCGGCGAAGGTGCTGGCAATGTCGTCGGGAGTGATTCCGACCGAAGAAACGGAAAACGCATTCTCATCCTCCTCACATTTCACGCTGACCTGCGATATGTCTATCGTGCTGGCGTCAATAACTATATCGTTCACTCTGTGTCGTTCCCGGTTGACATGGGCAACTGAGAGCCACACGTATGCAGCCCACTCCAACAACTCCTTGACGGGCACCCAGTCCGCATCTATGCGCATGTTTTGCGAACCAATCACCGCCAGTACCTGCGTCGCAAATTTCAGGTTGTTGGCAACGGGCATCGCGCCACGCAGATACTCCGAAACACCACTCAGTGCGTCGATGTCGTTCTTTGCTATCGTGATGATGTTGAGCCACTCCGGAGATGGTGGTGGAGTGATTTTGGGGGTAATGGCATTGCCGGTTTCGGTGCCGACGAATTGCTCGCCAGGCTCTTTCAGTTTCTCTATCTCCAGAGGATCGACAGCGGATATTTGATACTCGAAAAAACCAACACCACGGCGCGCCTGGTCTATCAGAGACCGTAACGCCTCGCTGATCAGATTCTGTGGAGCTATGACCTGCTCGGTGTCGCTCCTGGGGAAATCAATGCCCGGCACGCTGTAGATGTTTTCCAGAAACCGTATCGGAATGATACGCAGAGGGTTCTCTTCTTCATGCAGCACGCCTTCGCTTTCATTAAAAAAAGCATGGGTGTTTGTATCCCAGTACTCATACACCACCCTGCGAGCGCGACGGATGCGTCGGATGACCCATGAAGGCGACCGATAGCCAAAATCGGGGTCCCACCAGACATCCAACGGGTCTATATACTGGATAAACGAACCGCCATCACTCCCAATACCCAGCACGCCCATACCGCAACCGAAGCGGTCTTTGAGCATGTCCTGAAAATCCTGTACCGCCACGCCCTTGACATCATCGTTGAACCAATACTCTATCTCGCGTGGTGCGTTGTGAAAGATGACTCGCGTACCGCGAATGTTGCGCGTGAGCGCAAATGCTTTGAGCGTAACGTTGAGTAGCGCATAGTTAGTTTGCGTTTCTTCCACACTAAGGGATAACTGTTGACCACGAGGAACCCCTGCCAGTATCTCGCGCAGCCGCTGAATCTTCTGCCGCCACAGTCGCTGGTGTTCTTTCGCCTGTTGCAGCGCGCGGGTGTATTCATTGCCGAAAGCCATCTACTGCCACCTGTATCCTGTCTACGTCTACTCCGGCACGCTCCCGCCAGTAGGCTTTCTCACCAGGGGTTTCGGGCAGATGTGAACCGTCCAGGTCCGTGCGCCCACGACGCACCGAGAACAAAAAGGAGCTGTAACACCGCAGGCTTATCGCCCCACAACGGGGACATTCCATGCGCGAAGGCGCTTTGCCGATTGGATGCTCCGCGTCCCAATATCCACATTGCCAACAGCGATAGGTGAATGTCATGAGCCCGTTCTCCTGAGATACTCCCTGCGCGCCCGAACCCGTAGCCACTCCTCTACGCTCATCTGCCTCTGCTTGCGCGACGGAGGCAAGGCTATGATAGCGTAGCGGAGAGCGTCCAGAGCGTGGTCGTCATTCACTATATCGCTGGGAGCGCGAGGGTCCACCTGCGCCTCTTCAAATTCGCGTAAGAGGTTGAAACAGCGTGGATGCACGCGCAGGTGACCGTCGCGTATCATGATGCGCAAGAGCATCCAGCCGCCTACCCTGTCGCGCGAGCCAGGCTGTGGATGTAAGCCTGCGTTGTGCCATACCCGCAACACGTGCTCCGGCGTGGAGGGGTCGCATACATATCGCTTCGCCCGCGGACCGCGCAATATTAACTTCGCCTGCACGTCGGCGTCCATACCAGAACCGTAGACCTCGTGCAGGACGTGCACCTCTTCGCCTCTGCGGAACAGCCATACCGCCGCGAACGGACTGGCTATGCCCCAGTCTATTCCGCACACTTCTGCTTCGCCTGTCACTTCCCAGTCGCTGGCAACGGGCAGTACGTCCCAATACCTGCCAGTCTCCTCCACTATCTCCGCCAAAATCTCCTGGCGAAACGCCTGCTCCGTCATGCGCTCACGCATTGCGTCGATGTCGGCTCGGTCTATGAGGGGGTTGTCGTAGGTGGTGGCGACTAACTCTACAAACTCAGGGCGAGCGCACCATTCGGCAAACCAGTTCCTGCCCTTGGGCGTGCTGGCGATAATCAGCTTGCCGTGACGGTCTAACAAGGTGGGAAGGATATACTGGTCTACAATCAGATCCCCATCCTCTTCGGTCGCTGCCTCGTCAAAAATCACCAGGTCGTTGCCTTCACCTTGCAAGTTGTCGGGGTTGGAGGTGGAGTAAAACTCGGCTTCGCCTCGCCCGTAGCGAATGCGGTAAGGAGCACTGCGCCAGAAGCGTATTCGTTGCCGAATGGATACGGGAAGATTGCAGGACAACTTTTCAACGTAACTGAAGCCGATACGGCACAGCGCGTGGCGAGGCGCTATCCACCACGCTTTGCCCCCTCTGAGCACCGTCCACAAGAGCTCTCGCGCTAACAGGGATGTCTTGCCGAAACGTCGCCCACAACGCAGAATGGTAAATCGCGCATCGCCTCGCTGTTGCCATATCCGCAGCTGACCAGAATGGTATTCGCCTACACAGCGTAAAAAGGCTTCCCTTGTTAAACGACGCCGATTCACTCACTAATTTCCCACACATCCCGAAGCCTGCAATGCTTGATGAGTTCGCGACATGCCTCGATGCGCACCTGAGGGTCTTCTGCATGCTGGGCAAGGTCGGCAAGGGATTGTAACGCCGTGTCGTATAACTCCGCCTCGCGCAGGGTGAGCAGTGCCTGCTGCGCCTGCGATATCTCCTCAATCATGCGCTGTACCGCCGGAGAACGCAGGCGGTTGTAGAAGGTGGTGCGACTGATGCCGAGACGGCGTGCTGCGTCACTGTGAGTCTTCGATGTCCAGAGGACATGTACGAATTCGACTGCGTTTCTGCTCATTCCTCAACATGCTCCTTATTTTGTGACGCATGCGCCAACTGAGCCATTGCTGCAAACTGATGCTGCCGGACTCGTAACGTTCCCACTGCCTCCAGAGATGGATGCGCAGGTCTTGCTCCACGTCTTCGCGGTCACAGCCCATCTGGCACAGCGCATCCACCGCCCCGCGGTGGATGCGCATATACTCACGCAATACCTGCTCGCCTAACGAGTCGCTGAAGGGTGGGTTGTTTCGGAGCAAATGTTTCAGCATCGTCTACTAAATCGCCCCGATAGACGTTGCCGTCTGAAGCGTTTTGTAAGATAACTTGTTCAATTTTGTCCAGTTTTGTAAAGGAGGAAGGGGCATCACCTCCTTACTATCTCGCTGATTTCCTCCGGGTAGCACTCGTTCAGGAACTGTGTTACCTGCTCCTCAGAGACAGGCTCAACCTTCGTGTTGATGTCTTTGGTAACAAGGAAGTATTCGCTGCCCCCTCTTTCTCCCCCAATACGGAGTATCAGCGTTTGCTCGACGCCGAACCTCCGTCGGTCTGCGAGCACCACGCCGGTACAGATTGAGCCATCATCAATCTGGAACGAACAGAAAACGTCTGTCCCTAGTTGTTCGTACTTTACCATGTTTACCTCCTCTGGAGTTGTGAGAACTACAGGTAAATTGTTCTGTCACCCCGGGTTACCGTTAAAATCTGCTTCCTGCCGTTCGTGCCGTTCCTGATGGAAAGCTTCACGCTAACACCAAAATCGTGCAGGTAGTACTCTTTCTCGTACACAGAATACCCAGTGCTCCACGCTTGTTCAACCTCGATGCTTACAACAGGCAAACCGTCTTCAGTTTGCACCTGCCATTTTCGGACGGAATGCCCGCTCCGTTGCGGGTTAATTGGTGGCAGGTCAATTTGCTCTTCAATCTGTACGATTTTCATCCTTCCACCTCCCTCTCAGTTATTTTCTTATCTCAACTTCCAAACTTCGCCATCACTCCCGCGAGTGACGTTGACGAAATCCGAAAGCACGGGCTTGACACGCAGGAGAACGTCGTAGGGCTGTTTGTAACCACGCTTGCGCAGTGACTTCTCTAACTGTGCCTGCGAAGCGACGCCACCGAGAAGATTCAGAATCTCCACCACGACATCTGATTCCGCGCGCACCTCTTCAGGAATGAGGGCAAAGATGTCTTCGGTGGGGGGGGTCATCTCCGGTTTCTTTGCCAGCACGTCCAAAACCGCTTTGCGCATGTCTTCTGCCGTGAAGCCGTAGCGCGTGGAGAGCACGGTGTTCTTCACCAGCGTGCAGCGAGCACAGAGCGATACACGCTCTTGCTCAATCTTTTCTACCATCTGCAGTGCGAGGTGTTTCCACAAATACACGTCCATGCGCTGGGCAAGGTCGCGCAAGGCGGTGAGCCTGTGGTCACACTCCACAGTTACGGCTTTACTGTTGGAGCCTGATTCGGAATCATCAACAGTAACGCTTTTACTGTTAATGCCCGCATCAACAGTAACGGGTTTACTGTTAGCCGGAGATTCAACAGTAACACTTTTACTGTTAGCCGGTGCTTCAACAGTAACGGGTTTACTGTTGGAGCCTGATTCGGAATCATCAACAGTAATCGGTTTACTGTTAACAGCAGCATCAACAGTAACAGGTTTACTGTTAACAGCAGCATCAACAGTAATCGGTTTACTGTTAACAGCAGCATCAACAGTAATCGGTTTACTGTTGGAGTCTGATTCGGATACACGGCTGACGGGTAACATCCAGCCGCGCGTGCCCGCCGATATCCAGACGCGCACCCAACCTCTTGCCTGCATGAGTGCGCCTAACTGGCGTGGGGCGCATCCGGTTGCTTCCAGTATCTGGGCACTGGGGACAACGCAGGCAGAACCCCGCTCCCGTGCCTTTTCCACTTGCTGCGTGAGAAAGGCGTCCAGACGAGATTCTATGTCTACCGCGCATGAAGAGGTGAGGCGGATGTATTCTTCCAGAATCTCTTCCATGATGGCTATTTCATTCTGCGCCTGTTCCTCCGTCATCTTGCCTTCTGCTATCCGCCTTTTGTAGACGTTCTTTCTCAAGGCGATTTCACGGCGTAATGCCTGAATCTTCTGCTCGGTCGTGTACTTCATCTTGTGCCTCCTTCCATATCCAGACAACGCGCCAGCCTCTGAGGGTGTAGTAGTCGGCTATCTGGTGCATTCGGGCGAGCGCTTCTTCCCTGTGTAGCCCGCGCAGGTCGACTGCCGGGTATGGTTTTCGCCAACCGTTGAACTCCGCCAGCGCAAACCAGGGAGACATAATGTGCAACTCTTTCTCGTCTATGCCCAGTTCCAGCTGCCAGTCTGAACGCATCATCTCTCACCTCCAGAGGCTATGGAGTATGGCTACGAACCATGTTGCTGCCAGCATCCAGCAGAGGAGCCGCAGCAGGTAGCCGTTGTGCTGTTCCAATCGCCGACGCTCTTCTATCATCCGCAGAGCATCCCGAACCTGGTCGTCTTCGTAGTCCCAGCAAAACCATTCAATCGGTGCCTTCATAGCGCGCCTCCCCTTGCTCGTGGATTATCTTCGCCAGCGCGTTCTCTACCATTATCACTTCCTTGAGCGCGCCGGTGAGGTGGTGCATTGCTTCTGCTCGCAGTTGCTTTGCACGCAAGCCTTCGTTCATCTCGCTCTCCGTGAGGTAATACAGCGCGTCGCGGAGCATGTCACTGATGGTGTGCATCCTGTGATGCCTCCTGTGTGGTATTTGGATTGCGCATTTGCTCTTCAAGGAATGCCTTCTTGGCAGCTTCGTATCTCTTCCAGAAAACGTCGTCTCTGCGCTTCCACTTAGTGATGGTGCTTGGGCTTATGCCAAGTAAACGCGCTATGGAGTTGTCGTCGTAACCCTGAAGTACCTTTTCTAAAACCTCTTGCTGAAGTGCCAGTTTGCGTGCGTGTCTCGACTGCCTGCGCTCTGCCGGTAGTGGTTGCTGGTATTCACCTCGTCTGTAAGCTTTCCAAACCAGATGCAGTAAGCGATACATCATGCGTATCCATGCCTCACCATCTGATAGCCTGCGCCTTAACTTGTCGTAATAATCGCGCCACTTCCCGCGCCTGCTTCCGTTTACCCCGTTGCCGATGGTAATGCTGGGCATCAGCAGCTGATACATGGCTACCCGTGCTTGCTTGCTCCCACTGCGCCCGCGTTTGCGATAGATGATGTGCCCACCGCTTTCAGCGCTTTCAGGCAACACTCCACAGTAACGCTGCAAGGCAGATTCAGAACTAAACCTCTCCAACGGTGCAATATGGAGAGCTAACTTGATCACCGCTCTGTCGCCTCGCGGGAAAAAGTGGAGCAGGATGCGCATGACTTCCACGACGCTTTCGTTTTGCATGCACTTCCGGCGAAGGGTGTTCCATGATTCCTCTTCTTGCTGCTGGAGGAAGGAGAGTGTTGTGGCATAGACAGTGGCAGGAAGCCCCTTTGCCAATAATGCCTCTCGCCTTTGCTGCCAGCGCAGTCTCTCCTTTGTGTATTGTTCTGCAACGCCCAGATCTACGCGCAGTTCATACACCTCTCGCATGTCGAGGTAATTCATCAGCGCGTTTGGACGAAACGGTATGTTCGGCTGAAAAGACGCCCATACTGCATACGAGATGGTTTCAGCGTCGGGCAAGTCACCTTTGCGCATGTAGCCGAGATGCTGACGGTCAGCCCTGAGGTTGCCTTTGTAGATGTAGAGATGTCTGGCGCCTTTTGACCAGAGCGTTTCCAGAAAGATTCTGCCTCGCCCGCCTGTCCATTCGCACGCCACAGTATCTTCAGGGTCTATCTTTTTGGCTAAGTCCGCATCGTTTTTTGCCGTATGCCTGGCAACAATCTGCCCAGTCTCATCTCTGGCTACACCGACAATCACTTCTTTCCCTATGTCCACTCCCCAATATCTCATAAAGCATCACCTCATTTGAGTATATTTTATTCTACTCTTTTTCTTTCCTTCCTCCCTGCTTGACAAAACTGCGAGATACCGATATTATTACCGTTGGATTCTGACGAACATCCTGTTTCAGGAGTAGCGCTTGATATGCCGGAAATCCGTTCTATTCTCGCCACAGACTGTGGGAGTACCACCACAAAAGCGATATTGATAGAGAAGAAACCGGAGGGCTATCGCCTGATCGCCCGAGGTGAAGCCCCCACCACCGTCGAAGCCCCCTTCGATGACGTGACCGTTGGCGTGCTCAACGCCGTGCGGGAGCTGGAAGAGCTGACGGGCAGGTCGTTCATTCGGGAAGGCAAAATACTCACCCCGCAAATCGATGATTGCACCGGCGTCGACGCCTACCTCTCCACCTCCAGCGCAGGCGGTGGTTTGCAGATGACGGTTGCGGGTGTGGTGAAGGTCATGTCGGCGGAAAGCGCACAGCGCGCGGCGCTGGGCGCAGGAGCGATCATCATGGATGTGATCGCCGTGGACGACGGGCGCAAGGACTACGAAAAAGTGCAGCGCATCCGCCAGCTGCGCCCCGATATGATCCTGATGTCAGGCGGAACCGATGGCGGAACCATCACCCACCTGGTGGAACTCGCAGAAATGCTGGTGGCGGCAGACCCTCGCCCACGCCTGGGTGGAATGCGCCTGCCTGTCATCTTCGCAGGCAACAAAGACGCTCGCGAGCCGGTGAAACAACTGCTGGACGGCAAGGTAGACCTGCGCATTGTGGACAACCTGCGCCCCACACTGGAGCGGGAGAACCTGGGTCCCGCCCGCGAAGCCATCCACGAGCTGTTCCTCGAGCACGTGATGCAGCAGGCGCCCGGCTACAGCAAGCTGCTCAGCTGGACCAGCGCGGACATTATGTCCACCCCCAACGCCGTCGGCAAGATTATGCAGACTATCGCCGAAATGCGCGGCATCGACATCCTGGGCGTGGACATCGGCGGAGCCACCACAGACGTGTTCTCCGTATTCGGCGGCGTGTACAACCGCACGGTCAGTGCCAACTTGGGAATGAGCTACTCTATCTGCAACGTGCTCGTGGAGACAGGCGTGGCAAACATTCGTCGCTGGTTACCCTTCGATATCGACGAGCGCAACCTGCGCAACCGCCTGCGCAACAAGATGATACGCCCCACGACCATCCCGCAGACGCTGGAGGACCTGTACGTGGAGCAGGCGGTGGCACGGGAGGCATTGCGCCTGGCGTTCGAACATCACAAGTCGCTGGCGCGCGGGCTGAAGGGTGTCCAGCAGCAGCGCACCATCGGCGAGGCGTTGACGCAGGAAGACACAGGCAAGACGCTGGTCAACATGATGGAGCTGGACATGATTGTGGGCAGCGGCGGTGTGCTCAGCCATGCTCCACGTCGGGCGCAAGCGGCGCTGATGATGATGGACGCCTATCAACCCGAGGGCGTAACCATGCTGACGGTGGACTCTATCTTCATGATGCCACAGCTGGGCGTGCTCTCCACCATCCATCCCGAGGCGGCGACCGAGGTGTTCGAACGCGACTGTCTGGTGATTCTGGGCACGTGCATCGCACCGGTAGGCACCACCAAAGAGGGCGACGAGGTGTGCACCCTGCGCATTGCAGGGGAAACGCACCAGATGCGCTTTGGCGAACTGCGCGTGTTCCCCCTCCGCGAGGGAGAGAAGATGGAGGTGGAAATCCGCCCCACCCGTGCGTTCGATGTGGGTGCAGGACGAGGCAAACCTCTCACCGTCACTGCAGAAGGTGGTGTGGTAGGACTGATGGTAGACTGCCGAGGGCGACCGCTGGCGCTGCCTTCGCGCGACGCCGAACGCATTGCCAAGCTGCAGACATGGCTGAAAGCCATGGGGCTGCCGACGGTGTAGGACAACGGTCAAGGCGGAGCGTCGCCCTGGGCGAGGCAATTGGGAAGGCGATGCTCCGTCCGCCCAGAGATACGCTCTCTCATGCTACCGCACTGACGGGCACCGCTTCCTCGCACTCGATGGTGCTGGTGAACACACGCGTGTTGAAGCGCCCATCTTGCAGGCGCACGACAACCACTGCTTCGTTGCGAAAATCCCACAGGACGACAGCTTCGTCGTCCTCGCGCTGCAGCCACTGTACCTCGCTCAGATGAGTCATCAGGTAATATCGATGGGCATCGCCATCCCAGCTGGGTATCAGCACAGCGGAGCCTACCGCCTGGCTGTAAAGGTCGTACACGCTGGCAGTGTCGTCCTCCTGCGCGTAGGCAAATAGAGCCTCCTGCTGTCTGGCAAGCCCGTGATGAACGAGTTCGTTCTCGCGCAGCTCCAGCAACGGTTGCACAGCACGGTTCATCATCTCCTGTACACACCTCCAGAAGGTTATTCCCTATCCCGCCCAGCCTTTAACACTCACTTAACACCCTCACAACACGCCCTTAAACTGCGCCTGATACACTGTGGCTGATAAACTCTGAGAAGGAGGACATGTCATGAAACGTGTGGCTTTCACACTGATTGAGCTGCTGGTGGTGATCGCGATTATCGCGATACTGGCAGCGATCCTGTTCCCCGTCTTCTCACAGGCGCGGGCAAAGGCGCGCGCAGCGAGCTGTCTGAGCAACACCCGCCAGCTGGGTACCGCAATGCGCATGTATGCGCAGGACTACGATGGCTTCTTCGTATTCAACTGGTGGGAGTGGCACATTCCTCTCCAGCCGTACATCAAGAGCTGGGACATTTTCATCTGCCCGCAGTCGTCGGCTCCGCGACCGCAAATGATCGAGTTCACTGCTGACGACGGCTGTTTGACATGGGGCGACGATGCACCCTACGTGAAGCTGGTAGGCACCTTCCCGGGCAACGTACCTGCCAGCGTGCGCACCGCACGAGGCTGCTCCAAACCTGCCCCCATCATTTACGGCAACTACGCGAAGAACGAAGAGCTCATCGCCAACTACGGCTACAACCGCACCAGCTACAGCGGCTACGAGCACAACGAGGCTGGCTGGGAGACCACTGCCGACCTCATCGTCATCGCCGAGTCTCGCAGCGGTTCCGAAGATGTTCCTCCCGATACCAACCCGTACAGCCCCAATAACGGACCTTACATTGAACCGGGCGGCACCACGTGGAATCAGGTCTTTGACCAGCTCTCGGGGCGACACAACGGTGGTATCAACTGCACCTTTGCCGATGGGCACGCCAAGTGGTATCGCTACGAGTGGTTCAAGAGCTACGAAGGTCGCTTCGCCATTAGTCCGCCGATGGCACGCCTGTGGCGCGACGGTCTGCTGGGCGACGATCAGGGCTGGCCCTAAAAAGGGAGTGTGGTGATGGAACGCACCTTCTTCAGAATACTGGCGATACTGATGACCCTCCTGACCGCTGTTGTGTTGAGCAGCTGCGCGGATAAACCTGGACCACCCCCCGGAGCACCGCCAGCCACTATCAACCAGCAGCAGAACAACCAGCAGACGCCGCCTACTTACGGACAAACGCGCGAAGAGCAGAAAGAGGGACAGTAGGCTTGCGTTTCTGGAAAAAGCCCTCCATGCCCTGTCGAGAGTGCCGCGACGCACTCAGATGGGGCTCTTTTTTTGTGTTTTTGTGGTTTTATCGTCGCCCTGTCTCCCGGAGCAGCTGTTCGATCCAGGCAGAGTCTTCCGCACTGAAGGGTGGCGGAGGAGGCTCCCGACGGTAATCGACCACATCTTCGTACGCGCCGTCTTCGTAGCACTGCTGGAGCACCGCCTGCAGGTCCAGCACGGCATCCCGGTCACCGATAGCCAGCGGAATGGGAATGCGAGGCAAGCGGTCACGCACCGTGCGTGGATACAGCAGGAAGTCGTAGGGCATGTCGGCGCGGCTGATACTGATGAGGTAATGCCAGCTCGTGCCTATCTCTTGCACAAGCCGATGGTAAGGTGGAGCAAGCACATACTCGCCGCCACGCAGCAGGTCTATCTCCACCAGATGCACATCGCTTCGCAGAATCTCCTCCTGCTTGCGCTTGTACAGCTCCCACCCTTTGGAGCCCGGCTCCTTATTGGTCGGGCTGAGCAGCTCCATCACCGTCACCAGACGCATCTCGCGTGTGCGGTCCAGAATGTGAATAACGCCTTCGGTGTGGAGCTGCTCTTCAACGTGCAACACCAGAGGGGGGTCACAGGTCTCCTCCAGCACAGCGACGCCCGGCTCATCCTCCCGACGCGGCGCGCGCTGCAGCACCGAAACGTCGGGCACAATCTCCCGAGATACCTCCTGCACGTACACGCGCTCCTCAATGCGCACGCTATATCGCGGGCGCACCTGCCGCTGTAGCGCGTTGCGGATATATGTGGTCATGCTATGGTGCACGTCGTTCCAGAGCGACTTGTCCTCCAGATACGGGTCCATACCGGGAAAAGGACTTGCCATGCTCTTCACCCCCTCGCTCTCATTATACTCTATACGGCACAGCGGCTTCTTCACGCAGGACAGGTGTTCACTCTATCTGTAACGCTGCCATGGAGTGTGGAGGCAGTTCCACGTTGAAGCGATGCCCCACCTTGCCCAGAGCACGATGCGTCACGCCAACCGCGTTCGGGTTCTGTTCGTTTGTGGAATCCACTCGCTCGCCGGAAAGTACCCACAACGCCGCATCGCGAGGGGAGATGCCTCGCACCTCTACCTCCACCTGCAAAGGCAAACTCAGATGCTTGTTGACCATTATCGCGTATGCTCTTTGCCGTCCCCTGCGACTGGCAATCGCGGAAAGGTAGGGCACAGCAGGGAAAGCGCGGGGAACTACCTCTTGAATCTGCACATCGCGATACCATGCCTTGCCGGATACCGTCCCTCCGCCTTCCAGGCGACGCGCCAGCACTTCCACCTCGCGTGTGTCGGGCAGGGTGCGGTATTCTACCTCCACCCGTGTCCAGCCGGACGTGCCGGTAATTTCGGGAGTAATCGCCGCAGAGCGAGTTGCCAGCCAGCCACGCGCATCGCCAATCTGGAAACAAGCCCCCCGGCTGGAGCGGAGATTTTCCGTCTTCACCCATCCGCTCAGGCGGTAAAGCGTATTCGGTTTTGCGGGAAGCACCACCCGTGCATGGTAGTAATTGATGTCCTCCCCCTTGCAAAACTCCACCGCCAGCACGCCGTTGTCCAGCCTCTGTTCCACACCGGCAAGGGGCTGGATCCTCCACCCCTCCGCAGGTTTAACAGGTACACCGACAGCGCCGCCGCGCTGCCCCTTCCCTCGCGCTGGAGCTACCCCGTAACCGCTATCCACCTCGAAACGGGGAGACTCGACCTGCACCTCTATCAGTTCGTCGCCGAAGTGGTGGTGGTAGAGCTCAAAGGGGTAGTACTGTGGACGCTTGACCAGCCGCTCGCCCAGGTGGGTGTAGCCTTTCACCATCCCCCAGTACTCGTTGCAAAACTGCCAGAAATTCGCCATAAGGATATGGTTCTTCGGGTTCAGGAACACCCGCAACATCTCAGCATTGAGCAGAGCGTTGCCCAGCGTATGGCGATACGGCACAGGCTTCTCCTGCACAAAGTGCCCGTTGAATTCGGTAACGGCAATGGGCACGTTGTCTCTGCCGGTGGTCTCTTGTAACAGCCGGCGCAGGTCGTCGTAGTAACTCTGAATCTGGTCGGGGCAGGCGAACGCCAGCGCGAACAGCTCCTCCGCTGGCGGCACTCCGTCCTCGCGAGAGTACTGAGGGATGTAGCTGTGGTGGATGACGAAATCCACCTCCTTACCCAGGATATCCAGCACAGGACGCGCCCAGTCATCCAGGCGGGGAAAACCCGTCGCTACCACCGCCCCCAGTTGGATACGAGGGTCCACTGCTTTCATTGCCCGACGGTACTGCAGGTAGTTCTGGGCATACTCGGTGGGCGACATACGACGTGACACGTGGTCACCATGTTCCGTCTCGTTACCGTATTCGAACCACCGCACATTCCACGATTGACGTCTCCCATCCTTTGCCCGCAGCTGCGCCCAGGGGTGCCGCGCATCGGCTGGGGCGTTCAGGTACTCCACCATGTCGGCTGCGTCCTGCGCTGTGCCGTGATAATCGGCGAGAGTGATCAGGGGTACTGCCCCCATTGCCTCACAGCATTGCAGAAACTCCGGCAAGCCGAACAGCTGCTCCGGTCGTGCCTCCAGCGGTCCCACCGTCTTTTTCCAGTCGAACAGATGTACACCGCACCCGCCCGGATAGCGCGCCACGCTTAATCCGACGTTTTTTGCCAGAGCGACCATCTCCGGTACGGGGCGTCTACGCTCCGGGTCCCAGATTCCCGCCCCGCGGTCATGGTATATCGGTTCCGCATAAGGCCAGCCGCCCTTTTGATATCCCAGCATGTTGTTGCCGAAGACCCAGCGGTTCACCTTGCCAACAGCTCTGTCCACGAAAAGAGTGACACGCGCCTGTAGAGGTGGCATCTTAACGCCTCCATTGCAGGATTTGCCTGGCAATCTCCCTTCTCAGACGATACACCGCGTCCGGGTCGGGGAGAATCTGCGTAGAGCGCAGACCGCCGGCGTTTGGGATAGACACGAGGGACTCCATCCGCTTCTGCAGTGCCCCCGCTGCGGACACCTCTTTGCCCGCCTGCCGCGCCTGCTCCACTGCCTGCTTCCACAACAGGTAGTACTCGTAATCTTCCGCTCCCTCGCGCACCGCTTTCAGGCGGATACTGGGCAACGGCTCCTTGCTGCCGACGGGTTCGCCCGGGTAGGCGATATAGCCGTCGCCGTTGGGGTAGCGTATCCAGTAGAACTCCTGTCCCTGGTCGCTCTGAGAGATATACTGGTGCCAGCCTTTCTGCCAGGGATTGTATGTCCACCAGGAGAATCCCCAGAACTCGTACCCCTCTACGTCGTACACGAAGCAATAAAGAGGCAACAGCCGCTCGGTGGCAAGGTAGGGTGTATCGAGGCACTGTTGACCATCAGTAGTGAAAAGCAGGCGGTCGCCTGCAGCGCGTCGCTCTCGCATCTTCTGTACCGGAAACACGCCGTACTGCCCGATACCCCACATCGTCAGGTAACCGTCCATGTCCGGCGAGTGGTACCAGGTGCTGGAAAAGATGGGCACATCGGGCGCAACCGGTTTGATGATACCGATGAAGTAACGCAAATCCTCCACCACCTGCCGGTTGTTCAGATGCGGCTCATCAGAGAGGTAGTACACGAGGCGGTCTCGCCAACCGTTGCGGGTGAAGAAGTCCACCAGTTGACGGTAGGCGTCCTGCAACGCTCTCTCGTATTCCGGCGTGCGCGGCTGAAGACCGAACTTGGAAGGGAGCGGATACGCCCAGCCCATCGCGTAGAACAGCCACGGGGTGTAGCAGTGGTTGAATCCCAGATCCTCAAAGCAGTAGCGCGCCATCGGCTCGAAGCGCGAAGTATCCATCGTCACTTGCCCGTTCTCGTATCGGAACTCTGGCGCAGGAAGCACCACGTCGGGGTTCACCCGATGCTCCGCCATCAGGCGATACCAGCGCTTCAGCATCTCGGGGTCTTCGCCAGCGGTGACGTCCCAGCCCGGTCCCGAACGCAGGTCGTACACGATGCGCAGGTGGCTGCGCCTGGGCAGAGTGAAGTTCCAAACGGTCACCCGTAGCGGAACCTGCATCAGCCTCTTCCCGGATGCCTGCACGGTGACCATGCCCCGATACTCTCCTGCGGGAGCGTGCGCAGGCACATAGCAGTCTATCCACAACGCCTGCGTGCGCCCAGCAGGCAAGTGGAACGTTTTCAAGGGTACCATCGGGTCGGGCCACTCGCCTGCCCAGCCATCACAGGAGGGAGTTCCTCTTGGCACATGTCGGCAGTACCCTGGCAAGCGGCTGACGTAGTAGTTCGTAGGCACGTCCACCGGCACCGTTTGCACACGATAGAGCCGGGGCGCCGGCAGTATTGCCCCCGAAGCGTGTCGGAGCGGTGAAACGCTCACCGTGACGCCCTGTAGCGGTTGCCTGCTCCAGAGAGCAACCTGTACGGGTTCCCACTCGTTGCGGGCGCATTCGATGTGCAGCTGCTGGCTGACAGGGCGCGGCGGGTCGTCCGGGAACACCTTCACCAGCGGGTTCACCTGCCACAGTGCCAGAGAACGCCCGGGCAACAGGGCGGGGTTTGTGTGTACCTGCGTGACCGTCCCCTCCTCCACCGGCACGAACAGCACACCATCATGCCACACGGTACCGTGTACATTCATGGTCAGGTGCAGTTCCACGTGGTGCACGTCAGAAGGGGTAACGATTTGGGAGGCGCAAAGCGTCCAGTCGTTGTCTCCCGTTAACCGACGCCCGCTGGAGAAGAAAGGTGCTTGCTGGGACAGGGCATTCTCCGCCGTCTTGAAGTGCCCGTGGATGTCCACGCTGCCACCCGTGATGCCTTCTGTTTTCACCCACGCCGCGTACAGGTAGCGCGAGGAGGGCTGTACAGGTACATTCAACAGCCGCCAGCCCAGCCAATCCGCTTTCCGCTCTGGGGGAACATGCAGGCGCAGGGCATTGCTGCCGAACTTGCCAGGAGAGACTACCTCAGCAGTGAATCCGTCGGTGCCTGTCGCCTCGCCGCTTGCCGACCAGAGCTGCAGGGTGCGCTCACGCGATTCGAAATCTCCCTCCTGCGCGAGGTTCATCGCGCTGTGTAACATCTGTTCATACGCGCGTAACCACTCACTGCCAGCGGGTTCGCGGGAGAGAAAAACCTCAAAGCGATGCTCCGACTGCGGCTGTAGGCGCGCCGCGAAATAGAGCCAGCCGTCCACCCAGATAGCGGGCAGAGTTTGACCACTTGCCGAGTCCACCACCTGAGCGCGCAGGGGCAGCTGCACACTCCCCGTCAGCCGCCGCACCAGGTGCACCGCGCGGGGTAATGACACCATCACCGCCTTCTGCGTGGGAGACTCGCCAAAGTGGCGTACGACCACGGATGCCCGAACCAGCCACTCTGAACGCCAGGCTACCTGCCTGACAGGCGCCCTCTTCAGATTCATCCGCTCTACAGGTAGAACACGCCACTGCACCGCCAACGCGCTGCCCTCCTCCACTTCCAGAGTCAGGTCATCGTACCACGCTTCGCCCTCGCCGTACAGCACCGTGCCGATAGTAGCGGTCTGTCCGCCCGCAGGAACCTCAAAACGTATCTCCACCTGTCGCCAGTCGTAGGTTCCTCCCCCTGCGCTCTGCACGATGTTCACCATCTGCGGGCGAACACCGTTCACATGCACGTAATAGCCCACTTGCCCCTTTGCGTTGCGGGCGCGCACCCAACCGCGCAGCACATAACGTCGCCCGGGCGTAACCAGAATGTTTCCCTGCGACCACTGCACCCACTGCGGAGTAGCTCCCGCCTGTACTCGATGGTAGACACAGGCACCACCGTTCCTTCCTTCGTTCCGACGGTAAATCGCCAGATGCGCCGGCGAAGTAAGCCCTGTGTTCCAGTGCGCTGGCGCGGTGTCCCCTTCCTCAAAGCTGCCGTTGCGCAGGGTGGTGTGTATCTCCCACAGGTCCACAGGAAGCGCATTCGGATTGCCTGCGTAGATATAAACGGTTTCCTTCTTACCGGCAGGCACGTCTACTGCGAAGCAGATTTCATCCCCCTGACGCAGCGCGGAATCGCGACGCGAGGATACCACCTGGTACAGATACTCTATGCCCGCCTCACTACATACGCGCAACCTGTCGCGAGCCTGACCCTCCAGGGGTAATTCTCCCTCTCCCTTGCCGATGCGCAACCTCAGCGCATAGCCGTTCATCTCGGCGGCAGTAGTGTTCATTAGCACCACGGGCACACGAGTGTTCCAGACGCCGCCGTTGGCTCCCCAGAGGCTGGTATGCCATGCTACCTGCGCTTGCGTCGGCACAGCAAAGATGGTCATAGCCAGCATTACAGTGGTGATAATCCACATTGCGATTCGTACACCTCCCTTGCGGAGGACAGGGGATTGCCGTCGCCACTTTCAAAGACATCTCACCGCAGAGAGCGCGGAGTACGCAGAGCGATGGAAGCCCCCGCGCCCTCAGCAGTGCACACGCTTCTCAGCGTTCGTCTAGGGCGAAACAGACCTATCCTTCGGATTCAGGCTGTATCTCTCCCCGCTCTATCAAGTCCACCAGCGGATTGTCCGTAATAGTCAGCGGCAGGTCCACCCGTCCGCGCCGACGCACCGATTCGTAGCAGGCGAAGATGATCTCGGTGGCGTTCAGTGCGTTGCGGGCACACAGTTCGGACTCACGTCCCTCACGCAAAGCAGCCACAATGTCGGCGATGGCGCGGTCGATATAGCCTGGGCCGTGCATATCCTCATTGCCGCAGTCCACCACTTCCCATTCGCCTTTGCCGAATCGGCGGTATCGCAGCGCGGGCGCGCCGGGTTCCATACTACCCAGTTCGATCAACCCATCGCTGCCGATGATACGATGATGCGCTCCCACCAGCTTCGCGCCCGCACCTGTGGATGCCACTCCCCACACGCCGTTGGGATATTTCCACAGGGCGTACGCCTGATTCTCGTTGTGCGTGCCGAAGATGAGATTCTCCGTGCGATAATCAATCTGCGCTATCACCCACTCGGCGGGAGATTCGTTATTGAAGTAGTTGCACATGTCGAAGTTGTGTGAGCCGTAGTCGTACAGGTTCCCCGCGCCAAACTCCACGCGCACTAATGCGCCTACCACACCCTCATCCAGCAGCTTTTTCGCCATGCGGAAGGGCTTGCCAAAGCGTCGCTGGTGGTTGAAGGTCAGCCGTACCCCACGCCTCTCGCACTCCTGTGCCATCAGTCGCGCTGCGCCCCAGGTGTAGTCCATCGGCTTTTCACAATGAACCGCTTTCACACCTGCCACCGCGCAATCTATCACCAGCTGGGCGTGCGTCATAGGCCAGGTACAGATGCTGACGATGTCCAGTTGCTCCTTTTCCAGCATCTCCCGGTGGCTGGTGTAGACGCTGGTAATGCCGTAAGTGGCGGCAAAGGCTCTTGCGTTCTCTTCGATAATGTCTGCGCAAGCGACCAGCTCACAATCTGGCAGATTCTTGTAACCCTCGGCATGGGCGTATGCCATTGCGAAACCGAGACGGCTGGGACGCTCCGGTTTGCGCCCTGTGCCGATGAAGCCAACCCGAAACTTCGGCATCGTTGCCTCCTTCTCGCAAAGTACTTCGTATGAAGGTTTGCTCCTGGACGGAGAAGTTCCTTTTCTGCTCGCGGTCGCAACACGGTAATCCGCGCAGAGAATATATCCACACCCGAAGCCTCTTAGGGTAAAATGAAAATAAGATGAAACTCATGACACGAACTGCCCTCATGATCTGGACGCTCAACATCGTGCTGGTGGTGGTTGTCGCCACACTGTGGTGGAAGCAACTCCACCAGCCCACCGAGTTTCCTGCAAACAGTGGGTTTCCGTACGACATTCAACAGATGATGGAGCAGTTACGCACCGCGAAGATGTATCACGGCAATCCTGCACGCCAATGGATTGCCCTCACCTTCGATGACGGTCCTCATCCTTATCACACGCCCATGCTGTTGAAGACCCTGCGTCGTCTGGGGGTGCGTGCGACCTTTTTTGTGGTGGGCGAGAACGTAGACCGCTACCCCGAACTGGTGCGCCAGATGGTGGAAGACGGACATGAGGTGGAAAATCATACCTACCATCATCTGCGTCTGAGCCAGATGCCTCTGGGCATGGTGCAGAAAGAAATAGAAGCGGGTGCCGCAGCGATATGGCGCGTCACAGGACGTGTGCCACGTTTTATCCGTCCGCCCGGCGGTATGACCAACCACGTAGTGCGACAGGTGGCCCAGTTCAGTGGCTACGTGACAGTTATGTGGACAGACGACCCTGCTGATTATAAGCGACCATCCGCCAAAACACTCCGGCAGCGACTGTTCGCGCACGTGAGACCGGGCAGCATCATCCTGTTGCACGAGAAAGTCCCCCAGACCGTGGAGGTGCTTCCTGAGTTCGTAAGGGAGATGCGTCGGCGGGGTTATCGGTTCGTCACTGTAGAGGAGATGTGGAAGGATATGCAGCAGTCGGCGATTGAGATGGCTTCTTACAAACGCCGCGGCTTGCCGTCACCTCTTTGGGGAGGTTCCTGAGAGTAGAGCTCCGACAGCTCGGCAAACAGATTGCGTTCCACCTCCGAACGTTCCTTTTCATCGTACTCCTCGATACGCCTCTCCAGCAGTCGCGCCAGCCGCACCACTCGCCACACCAGCATCACGATAACCAGTCCACCCAGCACCCATATCAGAATGCGTAGCACATCCATTTCCGGTTTACCTCCCGCGCGCTTCCAGTCCCCTCGCCCACGCGCTGTGCGCATGGCACAATGCCACCGCAAGTGCGTCGGCAGCATCATCGGGCTTGGGTGTTTCGGAGAGCCCCAGCAGCTTCGTGACCATATACTGTATCTGCTTTTTTTCCGCACCACCGTAGCCGACCACTGTCGTTTTGACCTGTAACGGTGTATACTCCACCCACTCGACATCCCGCTGTGCTACCGCCAGCAGAATGACCCCTATCGTTCGCCCCACGCTCAGCGCGGTGGTCTCGTTGCGGTTAAAAAAGAGCCTCTCGGTGACCACCACATCCGGCTGGTATTCCTCCAGCAAACGGCAGACCTCTTCGTAGATGCGCTGCAGTCGGCGGGGCGCGGCGAGATTGGCAGGCGTGGTGATACAACCGAAGGTCAACGCCTTCAGCTTCTGCCCCTCCTGCCGCAAAACGCCGTAGCCTGTGATGGCTGTGCCGGGATCGAAGCCGAGAATGGTCATCCGTTCGCCTTCCTCCATCATTTACCTTGCCTGTAGCCGCTTCGCCTGCGCTGCCACCTGTGCCAGTCTTTTGCCGTCGCCAACAACCAGCACCATCAGGCGGTCAGGATGGATAGTCTTTCGCGCCACCGCCAGCACGTCCTGCGCGGTAACCGCCTGTACGCGCGTGATGTAGGTATCATAGGTGTCATGGGGCAGTCCGTGTATTTCCAGAAGCATCTGCGCGGAGACAGCATCACTCGCCGTCGGGAAGCGGAAGACAAAGGAGTTGATGAGGCTTTCCTTCGCCTGCTGCAGCTCTTCCTCGCTGGGTGGCTCCTCGGTGAGGCGACGCGCCTGTTCCTTCATCTGCTGGATAACCTCCTCCGCCGACTCGCTTTTGGTCTGACATCCCATCACAAACAGCCCTCTCGGATTGGCAGGCGCGAAGCTGCTCCACACCGCATAAGCCAGCCCTCGTTTATCGCGTATCTCCTGGGTGAGTCGTGAGGTGAATGACCCGCCCAGGATGTAGTTCAGCACGTCCAGCGCAGCACGCTCAGGAATGCCGCGAGGCACCCCCAAATGCCCCACGCGCACATGCGCTTGCTCTGCCTGCTTCGCAATGAAACCCATCACGGCGCTCCGCTCTTTGGGCAACGGAACCGGAGGCAGCGCAGGCTGAGTGCCGTTCCAGTGACCAAACAACCGACGTATCTCCTCGAGCACCGCCCGCCGATCGATGTCACCAGTGACCGCGATCCAGAGGTTGCGAGGCGTCACCAGCTTGCGGTGCCATTCCAGCAGATCACGGCGCGTTATCCTCTGAACCGTTTGTACAGTGGGCAACCGTCCCAGCGGGTGGTCTACCCCGTACACCAGTCCGGCAAACTCCCGGCTGGCGATTCCTGCGATATCGTCGTGACGACGCCGGATCTCCTCGATGGTACGCGCCTTCGCCAGGTTCACTTGCTCCTCGTGAAACGCAGGAGTTCGTATCCACTCCGCGAGCAAACCCAGCCCTTTACGCCAGTCCCTCGTCAGTGTGGAGAGGGTGATGCCGATGGTGTCCCCCTCGTCGGTGATGTCCAGAATCGCTGCCATGTCCTCCAGGGCGGTATGGAACGCCTCTGGCGAGCGGGCAAGAGTGCCTCCGTTTCGCCAGGCTCGTATGAAAACGGTACTCAGCCCCGCTTTCTGTGTCGGCTCGTACAGCCGCCCTCCACGCAGACGCACCTCCACATCTACCAGCGGCAGATCGTGGTCCTCCAGCAGGTAGACCACCACGCCGTTCGGCAACGTGATGCGTTCCGGCTTCGGCAGGGAATACTGCAGGGGAGGGTACTCGATACCGGTAGGTGGGACGGAAGCGTCTGCCGTCCAGCACAAGCACCATGCGATCACTGTGAGCGCCAGGCAATAAACGCCTCGGACGAAACCTCGCCCTTCCCCAGGGGACAAAGCACGACGGCTTCTACTCATTGGCTTGCCTCCGATGTGGGTTCCAGCACGGCGATGGTGCAGTTCTCCCGATGCAGGTACTTTCGCGCCACACGCATCACATCCTGAGCGGTCACCTTGCGCACGCGCTCCACGAAGCGAAACAGCTCACGCCAGTCGCCCAGCACTGCGTCTGCCCACAGCAGCTGGGTTGCCATCCCCTCATTAGAACGCAGTTCCCGAATGAAATCCGCCTCCGCCCAGGTACGCATCCGGTTCAGCTCCGCTTCGGTAACCGGCTGGGTGCGCAGCCGTCCTATCTCACGCCAGATTGCCTGCTCCAGTTCCTGTACGGTGTGCGGATAGCGTGGCACGGCATCGATGACGAACAGATTGGGATAGCGGTCACCCGGTACGGAATAAGCAGAGACGCTCAACGCCACTTTCTGCTTCTCCACCAGCTCGCGGTACAGTCGCGAGGTGCGTCCCCGTGTGAGAATGCCCTGTATCACCTCGAACACCACATCGTCTTCGTGGGGCGCACTGGGCTTGTGGAATCCCATCAGCATCTGCGGATTGGCAGGCATCTTCACCACCACGCGCCGAACGCCACGCTGCGGGGGCTCTTCGGGAATGCGCCTCTCTGGCAGAGGTTGAGCGGGGATGCCTCCGAAATATTTCTCCACCAGCGCAATGACCCGTTCAGGCTCTACATCTCCCACCACCGCCAGCCAGGTGTTGTTCGGAGCATAGTAGGCACGGAAAAAGCGGTCAATGTCTGCCGTACGCAAGCGCGAAACATCTGACTCCCAGCCGATGACGGGGTTACGATACGGATGCACCAGAAAAGCGGTCGCCAGAAAAGCCTCCCAGAGCGCACCTTCGGGACTGTCGTTCACGCTTTGGCGACGCTCTTCCAGCACCACATCGCGTTCCTGATAGAACTGTCTCCAGACGGGGTGGCTCATCTGGTCTGCCTGCAGGAGCGCAGCGAGCTCCAGGCGGTTCGCTGGCACGCTGACGGTGTACACGGTCACATCGTTGGATGTCCAGGCGTTCGTGCCGGGGCTACCTGCCCGCTCGAAAATGCGGTCATACTCCTGCGGTATCAACCACTGGCTCACCTGTTGCAGCAGTTCCTGCTCGCGTTGCCTCAGCTCGGCGATCCGCTGTTTGTCTGCCCCATCGCCTTTCGTCCGTTCCGCTTCCAGTTCATCGTGCAGGCGTTCTATCTCGTCCCAAATCGGTTTCTCTTTCTCGTAGTCACGTGTGCCGATGGTGGTCGTTCCCTTAAAGAGCATATGCTCCAGCAGGTGTGTCACGCCGGTGCGTCCGCTCTCCTCATCAACGCCCCCCACGCGATGCAGGATGTAAAAGGCACAGGTGGGCGATTGCTTGCGGGGCAGGATCAGCACGCGAAGCCCGTTAGCCAGACGATGTTCCACCACACGCTCGGCGAAGATGGTCTGGGCAGAGACGATGGCAGATAGCCCCCAAAGCGTCAGGGCTGCCACCTGCAGGATGAGACGAACAACCTTCAGGAACATACCTCTCCTCCTCACAGCTCCTGCCGCAGTTGCCAGAGCACCTGCGTGCTCCTCATCTCTCTATCCAGATGGTACCTCAGATGCAGGTGTACAGCATACTCCAGTTCCGTTGCTGTGGGCTCTCCCGGAAAGTCTACCTGGCCACTTGCGTTCAGCACACGCCACGTGAGCCATGCCAGACGCGACAGATTCACCACGTTATTTTCCGCCCGCACACACGCAGCACACAAGACTCCACCTGCACCGGGTAGAAAGGCAATCTGCTCCGCATCCACTGGCTTCCCGCAACGGGCGCAGGTGTCCAGCACGGGAGTATACCCCTGCTGCAGCAGGATGGCGTTCTCCAGCAGGCACAGAGTCCACATCGGACGTTCACTGCTCTCCAGCTCGTCCAGGGTACCCGACAGGAGATCAAAGAGGTCTTCCTCGGGCACTCCCTCCTCCAGCAGACAGTCTACCAGCTCGCAGGCGTAGAGTGCGGCGGTGGCGTTGACCAGCAAGCGATGCAGACGCGCCCGTGCGCGTTCTACGGAAGCTTGTGTGACTATCCAGAAGGTCTTGCCCTGAGCCAGATGAAAACGCGCTCGCACACAGGTCTCGGTGGCTCCCGCCAGCTTGCTGGTGGGTTTGCGTGACCCTTTGGCGATGGCAGACAGTTTACCCATTTCGCGGGTGAAGAGGGTGAGCACTTTGTCCGCCTCGCCCAGTGAACGCCTGCGCAGCACAATCGCCTGCACGTTGACGGGCGGCAACTAAGCTCCCTCCTCCATCTGTTGTAGCAGGGTCACCCCACTGCTGGTGCCGATGCGGTCTGCGCCTGCCCGAAGCAGTTCCAGCGCCAGGCTCAGCGTGCGAATTCCCCCTGCCGCTTTCACTTTGAGAGCAGGCGGCGCCGCGGAGCGTAACAGTCGCACATCCTCGATAGTGGCTCCACCTTCACCGAAACCGGTAGAGGTCTTGACGAAATCCGCACCGCTTTCCGCTACCACGCGCGTTGCCTGAATCTTCTCTTCTTGCGTCAGGTAACAGCACTCAATAATCGCCTTCAGCACTGCCGCAGGCTTTGCCGAGCGACACAAAGAGGCTATCTGCTCTATCTCGTGGTGCACCGTGCGCCAGTCACCCGACTTCAAAGCGGGAAGGGCGATAACCATGTCCAGTTCAGTGGCGCCTGCCGCCAGTGCCTGTTCTGCCTCATACAGCTTGACCGCAGGCATGTTCGCCCCCAATGGGAACCCCACCACTGTGCCCACGGCAACATCGCTCCCTTCCAGATAGCGCACGGCTATTTTCAGCCAGCACGGCTGGATACACACGCTGGCGAAGTGGTACTGCAGAGCCTCCTCACACAACCGCTCAATATCCGCACAGGTGCCGGTAGGTCGAAGCAGGGTGTGGTCAATGCGCTTGGCGAGTTCTAAACGGTTCATTCTGGGCTCCACCTGCATAAAGACACTGTTGGACTGACTATACGTATTTTCGCACAACCAAGAGCGAAATGCAACCTGCCCCCACCAACTCCTCTTGTCGTTTGGCAGCAAAGTGGGTACACTGCAAGTGAGACGAGGATGAGAAAATACCTCCGAGAACTGGACTGGACGACCATTCTGGTAGCCCTGCTGTTGTGTGCGGTGGGTCTGGTGATGATTGACAGCGCACGACGGGCGCAGGGCGACAGCCTGCTTTTCGTGCGCAAACAAGCCATCGCAATGGGCATCGGGATTGTGGCGATGTTTGTGATCGCCTCTGTGCCGGTGCAAACGTGGCTACGGTGGACGAAATGGTTTTACGGGATAAACGTCTCCCTGCTGGTACTCGTAGACATCGCCGGTAAAACCACGAAGGGTTCTCAACGCTGGATCCCTCTTCCGGGAGGCTTTCATTTCCAGCCCTCTGAAATCGCAAAGATTTTTGTCATCCTGACACTGGCGGCGTGGCTTGCCAGCCGGGAGGAGAAAATCCGCGAACCATGGACAGTGGCAAAATCGCTGTTATACATCGGCGTTCCCGTACTGCTGATATTCAAACAGCCCGACCTGGGAACCTCGCTGGTCATCATCGCGATATGGTTCGGGATGATGATGCTGGCGGGGGCGAAACTGAAGCATCTTGGGGTTGTCGTGCTGATGGGGGCTGTGGCATTCACCGCGTTATGGCACCTGGATGTGCTGGAAGACTACCAGAAGAACCGACTGGTTGCCTTCCTGAACCCTCAGCGCGACCCGCGCGGCTCGGGCTACCACATTCTGCAGGCGCGTATTGCGGTGGGCTCTGGGCAGGTGTTCGGTAAGGGGTTGTTTCACGGTACACAGAACGTGCTGTTGTTCATTCCCGAACAACATACCGACTTCATCTTTACGGTCGTCGCGGAGGAGACGGGATTCGCAGGCAGTATCGCCTTGCTGTCGGCGTACGCTGTGCTGCTATGGCGTTTCTCACGCCTGATTTTGCAGTCACATCGGCTCTACGTGCGCCTGATTGCAGCAGGAATCACCACCTTTTTTGCCTACCACGTCATCGTCAACACGGGCATGGTCATTGGCATCCTGCCTGTAGTAGGGGTGTGGCTGCCCTTCGTGAGCTTCGGGGGCACAGCGGTGATTGTCTGCTTTCTTGCTCTGGGCTACATGCAAGCCATCCATCGCCAGCAGTATGAGGTGATGTTTTAGCAGGTCACACCGGATGCGTCTGCGGCCACTCCAGCTCCACCCCCTGTGCCCGCAGCAGGTTTTGATACTCCGTCAGTAAGTTCTCCTCTTCCCTGACCTGATGCGGCTCCGCGCTGCGCTGGATACAAAACGCGGCGAGTAAACCAGCCGCCTCGCCGATGTTCCACTCCACCGGGTGCAGTCGGAAGCAACCATTGGTGATATGTGTGGTGCCAATATTCTTGCAGGCGGGCAACAGGTTACGCATCCTTATCGGCAGCAGCGCACCCAGCGGTATCTGGAAAGGCAACGCACCGATGTCGATGGAGTTCGTGCCGTTGGTGCTGGGATGCAGGTCGATGCGGTAACAGCCCACTCCCACGCTATCGTGGAACGGTCGCGCCCTGTCCGCGCCGGGGTTCAGTTCCGACGCCACGTGATGCTCGGTCACGGTGAACACGGCTCGGATGCGCCGGGACTCGCGGATATAGGGATACATCGCCAGCCCATCGTCGGTGCCGGTGATGTCGGGACGCAGGTACAGACCGGGATAGCCGATGCCGCCGTCGGGACGAGGCGCCTCCGTCTGCAGCCAGTAGAGCAGGCTGAGCGAAAGCTGTCGCGCCTCCTCCAGCCTCTGCCGCACCACCTCTTCGGGCTGGTCGATGATCGTACCCACAAAGTAGTCGTTCTGTGGCCAGTTGACGATGGTCACCTCATGCGGCGCAAGCTCCGGTGGATAGTGGTCACGGCAGACGATGCGCCGGTAGGTAAACAGGGAACGATACGGGTTGCTGGACTCGTGCGGGAAAAGGAACCAGCGTGTCTTTTCCAGCGTTATCGGATGGGCAGTGTACCAGCCGAGCAGTCTGTCGGGCCAGAAGGGGGGCTGGTACTCGCGCCAGCGTTCGTACTGGGCGGGCTTTTCGATCGTGTGGTCACCATCGGGGTCGTACGCCATCGCAAAGCACCAGGTGATTCCCTGCACATTATCTGGCTGTGCATCCCCCTCCACCGCATGGGGTTCTCCCGTTTCGCGCTGCGACTCCGCGCCCACCACGTACTCGGTTCCGGTCATCGGCAACAGGTCACCCAGCTCGGTAGCATCCAGCACGTAGCGTGCCTGGATCACCTCTTCCTCTCCAGTGTGCAAGTTGCGTACGGTCACCGCGAGCACCCTGTCGCCTTCCACCTCGGCAGAAATCGGCTTGCGGTGCAGGCGCACATCCAGCCGCCCGGCGGTACGGGCATAGTGCAACATGGCATTCAGCACCGCCAGCCCCACACGCGGTTCGTGGCAAAGGCGCGATACCCAGCCGTTGCCCGGGTTCAGACGCGGGTGATTGCGAGCCTGTGGGGTAAGCGGGTAATGCTCGCGGTAGAACTGGCGTACTGCGTTTCGGTACTGCCGATAGCGCGCCGTACAGCCAAAACTTTCGATCCACGGGTGCTCGTCAGGCGGCACCGCTTGAGCGGTCAGCTGCCCGCCAATCCATTCGGTCTCCTCGGTCATCACCACTTTCAGACCGAGGCTGGAAGCTGCCATTGCTGCGGCACAGCCTCCGGTTCCACCGCCTACAATCAACACGTCACAACGGGTTTCCTTCATCGGCTCTGCTCCTTCACATCTACCAGGGTGACGCTATTGTATCACATGCAGAGAAAACAAAAAAAGCCCCTGCACAAAACCGTGCAGGGGCTGGGCAGAGCTTACCTGCCCCAGCGCTCAAAGACAATCAGGTCCCCCTTCCACACGATACCCTGCCATTCCAGCTGGTAAGGAAGCGTGGAGTTTTCAGGCACGAAGGTCATCTGAACGGTGTCGAACAGCATGAGGCTGGGTCCCAGTGCGTCGGTGGGGTCGCGCCAGTCGATGACGGTAACCTTCAGTGTGCCCTTGATGCCCCTGCGGGTAAAGCCGATGTGCGCAGTGGCTGGTCCGCTGAACGTTGCCTCAAACGGCTTCTCCATTGCGTACCGCTCGGCGTCGTGCATGACCACCGTTACCGGCGCGATGGGAGGCCAGCTGCCAGGTGCTGCGAGCGTCACCGTGCGGAAGACCAGCTTGCCCGCCAGTGGATCATCAGGAGGAGTAACCCCCTCCGGGCACAGGATGTTGCGCACTGCCATTTCAATCGTTCCAGCCGTACTGGGGATGTTGGTGATGAGCAGGGTTCCAGAACCGTAGCACTTCTGGTAGGTGCACATCTGTTCCTGGGCAAACAGCGGAAGACTCCACAGCACCAGTGCAAGCGTCCAGACAAGGCGAGACATACCGGTCCCTCCCTTTGGGATTAGTGGAGTGATTTACCATCCTCGTAGACGATACAGACGCGAAAAATGTTCCCTCAGCGGTCATGAATCTCTTCAGCAGGTATCGGAGTCCAACTTCATGGAAACCACGAGAGCCAGAGGAGGGAGAAGAATATGGCTATTCTGACCGACAAAGATAAGACGGCGGTGCGCGAGCGGTTGAGCAAAATGGTCCACCCCGTCAAGATGATCGTCTTCGCGCCTGCCACTAACCTGATAGCGCCGGGGCGACGGGAATGCGCCTTCTGCACGGAGCTGCGCGAGCTGATGGGCGAACTGGCAGAGCTGCATGACAAACTGCAGGTAGAGTTCGTGGACCCGTACACCGACCCTGTGCGCGCAGCAGCATACGACCTGAAGCAGGATGGACAGGGCTACCTTGTACCAGCCATCGTGCTGACCGGCTTGCAGAACGGCGAAGAGGTGGACTATGGCATTCGATTCTACGGCATCCCCGCCGGCTACGAGTTCGCCACCCTGCTGGAGGATATCCTGATGATTTCTACCGGCGAACACCACCTGGCACCGCAGGTGCTAGACGAGGTGACCAAAATCGACAAGCCGATAGACATGATGGTATTCGTTACGCCGACCTGTCCGTACTGCCCCCGTGCGGTGCTCACGGCACACCAGTTCGCCTTCGTCAACCCGAATATCCGGGGCTCGATGATCGAGGCGATGGAGTTCGAGCAGCTGAGCCAAGACTGGAACGTATACGGCGTGCCCAAGACCGTCATCAACGAAGTGGTGGAGTTCGAAGGGGCGATGCCTGACAATATGGTCTTGCGTTACCTCGAAAACGCGCTGGTGAAGGCATAGCACGAAAGGCGCACCCTCGCCCCCTGCGCGAGCGGGGGGCTTTTTTCTCTCACCAATCACCTGTTTCCTCTTGACTTTGTGCCGGGCAAACGCCTATAATCAATCAAGCGACGGAAGGGGGAGGTACAGGCATGTCTCGTACACCCCGCATCGGCTGGATGAGAGAAGGCAGGAGGAAAATGGAACGAATTTTACCCGCATTGAACGTCATTCTGGTAAAGCCTTCCAAGTATGACGACGACGGCTACGTGATCCATCATGTACGCGGCGTTTTGCCCTCCAACACGCTCAACGCACTGAACGGTCTGTTCCGCGATGCAGCGCAGAAAATGGGGATACCCATCGAGGTGCACCTGATCGACGAAACCGTTCAACTGGTAGTGCCCGAGAAAGTGATGCGCAGATGGGGCATTCCCGGCGTGCCGACGCTGGTCGGGCTGGTAGGTGTGCAGACCAACCAGTTTCCCCGCGCGGTAGACCTGGCTCGTCGCTTCAAAAAGCTGGGCGCGATGGTGATTATCGGCGGCTTCCACGTGAGCGGCTCGCTGGCGCTGCTGGGATTGACACCCGAACTGCAGCAGCTGCGCGAGGAGGGTATCAGCCTTTTTGCCGGCGAGGTGGAGGGTCGCACCGAAGAGGTGCTGAGCGACGCGCTACAGGGGAAGCTGAAATCCGTCTACTGGCTGGGCGACCTGCCAGACCTCACCAAAGAGTGGGCGGCGCCTCTGGTGGACGAATCGGTGGCGAAGCGGTTCGTGCTTCCCTACGCTGGAACGATGGATACCTCGCGGGGTTGCGTATTCAAGTGCTCCTTCTGTACGATTATCCACGTACAGGGCAATTTCATGCGCTACCGTTCTCCCGAGCTGATCGAAAAGCACGTTCGCGAGCACTATCCCCGTATCAAGCACTACTTCTTCACCGATGACAACATGTCGCGCAACCCGCAGTGGCGCGAAATCTTTGAGCGGCTCATCCGCATGCGAGAGCAGGAAGGAATGCGCATTACCTTCATGATGCAGGTGGACGTGCCCTCATACCGTATCCCCGATTTTGTGGACATGGCGGCGCGAGCGGGGTGCACGCAGGTGTTCATTGGACTGGAGAGCCTGAATGCCGACAACTTGAAAGCGGCATCCAAAGGGCAGAACAAAACCAACTTCTACGAGGAGATGATCCAGGCGTGGCATCGCTACGGCATCGCCGTGCATACCAGCTACATCATCGGCTTCCCGCATGATACGGTGGAGTCGGTGCGGCGTGACATTACGATGTTGATGGACGTCGTGCAACCTGACCAGGCGAGTTTCTTCATGCTCACTCCGCTGCCCGGCTCGGTAGACCATCTGGAGATGACCAAACGCGGTGAATGGATGAGCTCCGACTTCAATGAGTATGACAGCTTCCATGCTGCGCAAAACCACCCGAACATGACGAGAGAGGAGTGGTTCAACGTCTACCGCGAAGCGTGGAAGCGTTTCTACTCGGTGGAAAACCTGATAAAGGTGCTCAACCGGGCGACGCCGGAATCGTACTGGGGCATCTTCAAAAACGCAGTATGGTATGCGTACGCGACGCACTGCGAAGAAGCGCATCCCATGATTACCGGCTTCTGGCGGCTGAAGGGACGCACCGAGCGACGTTCCACTTTTCCGGTGGAGAGTCGTCTGGCATACGCCTGGCGTCGTACCAAGGATACGGTCAAGCTGTCCTGGCGGATCGTCCAGCTGATACTGATGTTCGAGAAGATATGGCGCGCTACCTGGCTGACCAAACGCGCTACCGAGTGGCGTGAGAGCGTCGCACAGGCGAAGGAGGCGCAGGTACAGCGTCAGAGACGTGCTATCGCGAAGGTGGTGGCGTTTCTCACCTATCTGCACCTGCGCATGGGGCAGTCACGCGCCGTATGGCAGGATGCCTGGCAATTGCTCAAACGCGGCAAGCTGTGGCACCCTCGCCTGTATCTGAACGGCATCTACGGCACGTTTCTGGGCATCTCCGAACTGCTCACGCGCGGCTGGCTGTTCCTGATGAACTTCGCGCTGGAGACGTAGTGGCAGCTACGGCTTCTTTTGCTCCAGCAGCCAGCGGATGACTTCCGCGCTATTGTAGGCGGGGTCCCACGAGTTATGCCCGATCCCGGGCAGCTCGGTATACTTCACTAGAGTGGACCCTGCCTTCTTCAGGGCTTCCACCATCTCCCGCGAGAAAGAGGGTGGTACCACGTTGTCTGCATCGCCGTGAAACACCCATATCGGAACGTTCTTCAACTTTTCTGCGTCGGCGGGGTTGCCTCTGCCGCAGATGGGTATCGCTGCGGCGAAGGCGTCAGGGTATCTGCCCAGCAACTCCCAGCTGCCAAAACCGCCCATCGACAACCCCGTCAGATATACGCGCTTCGGGTCGCACGAGAACTCTCTCATCGTCTGCTGCAGGCACTGATACGCCGCCTCCAGCACCTCGCCGTTCCACCACTTGTCGGCGGGACACTGTGGCATGACCACGATACAGGCAAACCGCTCCGGGTACGAGCGTATCGCCGAACCAATGCCTATCTGAGTCTGCCTCAAACCGTCGCTACCACGCTCGCCTGCCCCGTGCAAGAAGAGAATGACCGGGTATTTTTGAGTGGGTGTGTAATCACGCGGCACGTACACCACGTAGGGCATGGTGAAGCCTTCCTTCGTGTAGGTTCTGTTCAGGAAACCAGTCTCTATCGGCTTATCTGCCTGCGCAGTCGCAGCTGCCAGCAACAATATCGTCAGCCACATGGTTCTCCTCCCGTTATTTTTTTTATTAGTAGAATTTGCGTTCCCTTTGTAAATAACCTGCACCTGATGGGTGATTGTCAGGGAGCGTTCACCCGAGCCGTACAGACACCTGGTCTTGAGCAGCCAGGGCGATGGGAAGGCTCGGAGCAGGGAAGCACACTTGCGGAGGAGGTTAGGGATTGTCGCGCCGCAGCGCGACAATCCCCGATACGCCTGCCCGGTCAAACTCTCTGCTGTCGCCTGCTCCGGTAGCGAACCAGCGCCATTAGAGATAGAGGTATTGCTACCCCGCACAGGGCGGAGGGTTCGGGCACAGGCGTGCCTATCCACAGTATGCCGTGCGTGTAGGGAGAGCCAGCGGCACGACTCCACCCTGCAATGTAAAGGGTTCCGTTCACCTCGGTAATCGCCGCTGCCTGTGCAGCGCTGTAGCCTGCAGGAAGCACCGACTCTAAGCTGAACCAGTTGTCTGCACTGCCAAACCACAGTGCGGCATAACCATCTACCACTCCGACCTGTTTGCTACCGTCTGCGGTCATGCCACGCACCTCCGAGTATGATGCGCCGGAAGGATTCAGCGATATCCAGCTCCCTGCACTACCAAACCATAAAGCCGCCTTCCAGTCTACCCAACCGCCTTGTACGCTTCCGTCAGCGGAAAGCGCAAGCGCCTTTGAGCTCTGCGCTCCTGGCGGATGGAGGTCGAGGCGGCTGTCTGCATTGCCAAACCACAGGGTAGCGTGATAACCGTCGCTCGGTTCGCGCTGGGTAAACCCCGCCTGCACCGTCCCGTTGGCGGAAATCGCTCGCACCTCTGACCAGTAAAAGCCTGCAGGATGAAGGTCTACCCACGTCGCCTCACTCCCCGACCATAACACGCCCTGTCGCTGCCCCGTACCCCATGGACTATATGTACCCGCCTGTTTGCTCCCATCCAGGGAAATAGCCTGAACCCATGCGTTGCCGTCAATGGACGCGCTCAGGTTTGTCCAGCTGTTTGGCTCCTCTGTCCAGATACTGGCTCGCATGATACCGTTTACGGTGACAAAGCCTGCCTTAAAATGTCCATCTGCGGACAGAGCGGTGATCCCGGACGAGGACGCACCGGCAGGATGGAATGCCTGCCATGAGCCGACATTGCCGTAACAGACAATGCCTTTGTAGCCATCAGGGAAGAATGCCCAACCTCCCTGCACTTGCCCATTTGCCGAGATACAGGTAAGCGCGGATTGCTGCGCGCCAGGTGGATGCAGGTCAATCACCGTCCACCGGTATAGCTGCGCGTCTGCCGGATAAGCCAGCAGAAAGCAAATGGTGAGCAGAAAGAGGAGCAGGCTGGTAGGTGATTGAGATAAAGTCTCACGGTTTCGCATAGTACAAGCCTCCTTTCATATATTGTAGCCCTGGGCAACTTGTTTGCCCATCTTCATTCTAACAGTTTCATCCCCACTCTGTCCAGCGTTGTAAAGCGACGTTACCCCGATCACATCGCACGGGGATGTTGTTCAAACTCCGGCCATATACGGGCAGTACGGCTGATTCCCTTTCGAGCCAGGAGCTTCCTGCTCCTGCAGGAGTCGTCGCAGGAAAGGCAGAAATCATGCAGAGGTGCAACGGCTAGTAGGCTGTGGAACCTCTCCCGATGTTGAACAGTCTACTGGGGTCTGCGGCGACATCTGGTGCAGAGATATGCTACCGAGGAAGGACACATGGCAAAGCTGAGAATGCTCATCACAGCCACCGCCGAGCAGGTGCAGGAACCGTTCTTGTGGCGGCTGGGCAAGGATTATAACGTGGTGGTCAACGTCAAGCGGGCAAACTTCACCGAAGACGGCGGCTACGCCTACGTGGAGCTGGAAGGCTCTGTCGAGGAGATACAACGGGCGACAGCGTGGCTGCAAACAACCGGCATGATCATCGAACCGGAAGACAGGTCGCTGTTTCCCGAACAAAAACCTGGTTAACTATGGCGGACACGCCCTATATCGTCGGGGTAGACATCGGCGGCACGAAAGTGGCGTGCGTGCTGGCGGATGAGGAGGGCAACATCCTCGCCCGGCAGTGGCAGCCCACCCGCGCCCACGCAGGCTGGCAGGTGGTCGTGCAGCAGCTGTTCGAGATGACCGAGCGGGTCCTGGAAGGGGTATCTCGCGAGCAGGTACGCGGCATCGGCATCTCGTGTGGGGGACCGCTGGATAGCCAGAAAGGCATCGTTTACTCGCCGCCGAATCTGCCCGGCTGGGACGCTGTGCCTATCAGACAGCTGTTTGAAGAGCGTTTCGGTTTGCCTGCGCGCCTTGAAAACGATGCCAACGCCACTGCGCTGGCAGAACACCGCTTCGGTGCGGGGCGGGGCACGCGCAACATGGTGTTTATGACGTGGGGCACAGGTATCGGTGGCGGGCTGATACTGGACGGCAGGCTCTATCACGGCACGAATGACCTCGCCGGTGAGATCGGACACACCACCGTGCTGCTGGACGGTCCGCCGTGTGGATGTGGGAAACGCGGTTGCCTGGAGGCGCTTGCTTCGGGACCGTCCATCGCCCGCCGCGCGAGAGAGCTTGCTGACGACTCGCCGGAAAGCCTCGTGTGGCAGCGCACCTCGCCCGAGGAGGTCACCGCCCAGCACGTGGTAGAGGCAGCGCTGGAGGGCGACACCTTTGCGCGGTTCGTGCTGGCGGAGGCGGCAACATACATGGGCATCGGCATCGCCAACGTGGCGCAGATACTGAACCCCGAACGGGTGGTGCTGGGCACGATTGCCGTCAAAGCGGGTGACCTGGTGCTGGAACCATTGCGCCGCGCGCTGGAGGTGCACGCCTGGAGCAGGGTACGCGAGGTGCTGCAGGTGGTGCCCGCCCAGCTGGGCGATCGGGCGCAGGACCTGGCAGCGGTTTGCCTGTGGTTGGAAGATTAACGCGAGAGCGCATGGGGACTGGTGTCCTCCGCAGCCTTCAAAGCTGTCTGCGGGGTGGGTTGCCCCCGTCCCGGGTGGGTTCGATTCCCACGCGCTCTCGCCATCTCACAGAGGCGCGAGGCAAAGATGATACCGGAAAGCTCCTCCAACCGTTTGACATGGGCGACCATCGTGTTCGCTTTCCTGGGCTCGGTGGTGATGTACGGCGTACTGGCTTATATGCTGCAGCAGAGCGGTGAACGTGCAGTATCGCCCGGGCTGGAGGCGATGCGCCTGCCTATCACCCTGCTCGGTATCGCCTGTCTGGTTGCTTCAATAGTGTGGGCGCAATTACGGCTTGTCGTGCATGGGGAATATGCTTCTACCACCGGAGGTATCCCCTCCCCCCGACAGTTCATCACCCACACGTTGATTGCGCTGTCTTTGGCTGAAGCCTGCGCAGTGTTTGGATTGTTGCTCTTCTTTTTAGGCGCATCCCTGACCGATTTCCTGATGTTTGCCGTGCCCAGCGCTGTCGTGATGCTGTTATTTGTGCTTCCCAAAGGTAGCGCATACTGGGCGGCATGGGAAAACCGTCGGGAGGGGTAGTTGCTGAATCTGCAATCGGTAGAAGAAGCCATCCGGCGAGCCACCCAGCGCCCCGAACTGGATGAGACAGCGCTGTTGTTATGGCTGCGTCGTGAGTTTTCCCCCGAAATCGCTTCCCAGGCAGTGCAACAGATTCGCCTGCGCCAGCGGGCAAAACGGAAGTTCTCCCGCGCAGAGCAGATGTGGTTTACTCCCGAAGGGTTAGAACAGAGTTCCTCCGAGAGTGTCGCTCTATACCATGCCTCACGCTTTCCGCAAGGTGTGCTGGTCATGGACGCCGGTTGCGGCATCGGGGGCGACCTCATCGCTCTGGCGGGGCGTGGTGAGACCGCCGGGGTGGAACGCGACGCACTCTGTATCCGCTTCGCCCAGCGCAACGTGCAGGTGTATGGGGTAGATTCTCGCTGTTCCCTGATTCATGCGGATGTATTGCATCTGCGGCTGGAGAAGGCTCCTTTCCTGTTTCTGGACCCGGCACGACGGACAGGCGGCAGGCGGTCGTCCTCACCAGAAGACTGGCAACCGGATTGGGCAACGGTATGTGGTCTGGCAAAGAGCGTGCGGGGGGCTTTGGTCAAGACCACCCCCACACTACACCTTTCGTTCATACCGCCGGATAGCGAGCGAGAGTACCTCTCTGTAGACGGAGAGTGTCGGGAATTGCTGCTGGCATTGGGAGAGTGCAGACAGGGTATCCCGCACAGCGCGCTGGTACTGCCGGAAGGAACACGGCTGAGAGCCACTGGTATACCTGACCCACCGGTACACTCCCCGATGGAATGGATATATGACCCCGACCCTGCGGTTGTGGCGGCACACCTTCTCCCCGAACTGGCAGAGATGCTGGACGCCTGCCTGTTGCATCCCCGCATCGCCTATTTGACCTCGAATCGCCACGTAGCTACCCCCTTCGCCCGCGCCTATCGGTGGATAGAGCATTTCCCCTACTCGCGCAAACGGCTGTTCGAACGCCTGCGTGCCCTGCGGGCAGGTCCGATCACCGTGAAAAAGCGCGGCGTGGACATTTCACCCGAGCAGCTGGTGCGCCAGTGGAAACCTGCAGGCGATCGTGCGGTCACGGTGTTGCTTTACCGAACTGATTCGGAAGTGGTTGCCATTCTTGCACAAAATACGTGATTTGTTAACTGCTAACAACTGCCATTTGCACGAATGAAAATGTCTGTTTATCTAAGTTAATGTCTTTGAACTTGACTTTTGAGACAAAATCTTGTATAATAAAGGTAATTCTGAACAAGGAGGGATGCCAAGATGCACACGCAAGTGACTCAAGCATTGCTGCGCTTGCAGCTGGGCGAACCGGTGACCTTCAAAAACCTCAGCATGTTTCCCCTGCTGGACGGTGCGACGGGTTCCCCGGATTACCTCACACTGGAACAGGCGCTGCAGCAAGACCTGGTGACGGTGAGTGAAGTGCACGAAGGCGGTGTGGTGAACAGCTTGAAGGTCTCCAACCGCGCCCCGCAAGCCGTTCTAATCGTGGACGGAGAGGAGCTGATTGGAGCCAAGCAGAACCGTGTGGTGAACCTCACCATCCTTGTTCCGGCTGAGGAGACCATCGTCATTCCGGTTACCTGTGTGGAGCAGGGGCGGTGGCATCATGTTTCTCATCACTTCCGCCCTTCTCGGCAGGCGATGCCCTCCACGATCCGGGCACGGAAGTCCCAACAGGTATACTACCGCAGAGCAATGACCGGCGAGCCGCTTGCCGACCAGGGCGACCTGTGGAATGTTATTGCTGACCGCCAGCGAGAGATGGGGGTCCGTTCCGCAACGGGCGCGATGGCGGACATCTACGAGCAGTACGAGGTGACCCTGGGCGATTACGAGCGTGCCATCCAGCCGCGGGACGGTCAGGTGGGAGCGCTGTTCGCCATCAACGGACGCATTGTCAGCCTGGACGTGTTCGACTACGCGGACACGCTACGCCTTCTTTTCCCCAAGCTGCTGCGCAGTGTGGCTCTGGACGCTATTAGCTTCTTCCAGCCAGAGTTCACGCCGCTGACCAGTAGCGCCGCCAGCGACTTCGTGCATCGTGTCGCTCATGCAGAAGCACAGGCGTTCCCTTCACCCGGAGAGGGCGAAGACATGCGCTTGCGGGCAGCTGGGATGGTTGGAGCTGCTTTGTGGGCTCGCGAGAGAACGGTGCATCTGTGCGCCTTTACGTTACCGGAGCCCCCAGACGGGCGTACAGACGATACTTTTGACCTGTTTACCAGCCTGAGCCGTCCCTCGGCTCGCCTGCGTCGTTACTGGTAGTGTACGTCTCTCATCTCCCAGCCCTTTCCTCCATGAAGAGGAGAGGGCTTTTTTTCTGTGCTACTGGGAAAGTGCGCATACGGGGCATAGCTGCTATTGCAATTCAAGGTCACAGTTAGATATGATAAAGAAACATATCTTTTTCTCTGCTAAGGAGATGAGAAAAATGAAGGTAGTCATGGGCATCCGCGAGCTGGAGATGGGCGGTAAGTATCTGGGTACCTTACGTGACGCCAATGTGCTGATGGGCAATATGGACGCTTTGCGAGCGCGTATGCAAGAAGACGGCTACCTGCTCTTCCGGCGTCTGCATGACCCTCAGAAGGTGAAAGCGGCGCGACGAGTACTTCTGGAAAACCTCGCGGCGAACGGACAGGTCGACATGCGCCATCCACTGGACGAGGGAGTGATTGCAGAGGGAGCGCGTGGATCGTTTCTAGGCGGTGCGAAAGCGGTCACCCATACCCCCGCGTTTCTGGCGGTGGTCGAGTCGCCCGAGGTCATGCAGTTCTTCAGCGATTTTCTGGGCGCGCCTGCCATCACCTTCCACTACAAATGGTTGCGGGCAGTGGGCACGGGGGAGTTTACAGGTGCGCATTACGACATCGTCTACATGGGCAGAGGTACGACCAACCTGTACACCATGTGGACGCCTCTGGGAGATGTGCCTCTGGAAAAGGGACCTCTGGCGATACTGGAGGGCTCCCACCGGCTTGAACAGCTCAAGCAGAGCTACGGCAGGGTGGACGTAGACCGTGACAGGGTGGACGGTTGGTTCTCCAAGGACCCGGTGGAGGTGGTGGACAAGTTCGGCGGTCGGTGGCTGACTACTGAGTTCGAAGCGGGCGATGCCATCATTTTCGGCATGTTCACCCTGCATGGCTCTTTGAACAATGTCACCAATACCTACCGCCTCAGCTGCGACACCCGCTACCAGCGTGCGGACGAGCCTGCCGATGAACGGTGGATAGGAGAGAACCCGAAAGGACACGAGGTGCTGGGCAAAGAGCGCGTGCTGACTGTGGATGAGGCACGCCAGCGATGGGGTCTGTAGCCACCGGTAGTTCGTCAAGCCTGATGGCTCTGAGAATAACAGGATGGCAATACCGTTCTGGGGGGCGAGGCTCCTGCCAAGCCGTTGGTGTTGGACCTAACCTCCCGCCCCCCTTCCCTGCGAGGGAAGGGGGAGCGGCGATCCCTCCCCCTCGTCGGAGAAGGGACAACGGTGATCTTGACCTCGCGCGGGGGTGATTTCACCCCCTGCGGCTTGCGAGAAGATATGGAGCAGGGCGTACAGATGCTGTTTGCGTGCCAGAACCTCACCGCTCTATGAATGTGGTCACGTGTGGCAGGTGACCCATCAGCGAGTCGCGGATGCCCTTCACGTAAGGTTTGATTAGCTCCACATCGCGCTGGAAGTAGAGGGTGATCCACGGCACATCTTCCGTCACCGCAATCCGCTCCGCTTCGCGGTAGAGCTGGACACGTTTCTGTTCGTCCTGTTCCCTGTCCGCCCGGTCGCACAGTGCATCGAAGCGCGGGTTGCTATAACCCACCACGTTCTCAGGCGCGCCGGTACGTAGCATCACCGACAGGAAGTTCTGCGCGTCCAGGTAGTCCGCCGCCCAGCGCAGGTGGACGAAAGGCAGTTCCTTGCGGTCTAAGGCGTCCAGGAACGCTCCCCACTCCATCTCGCGCAGTTCCACGTTGATGCCCAGTTCTTTGCGGTACTGCTCTTTGATCATCTCGGCAGTACGGCGCAGATCGGGCGTCTTCTCGCGGAAGGTTAACGTGAGGGTGGGAAAGCCCCTGCCTCCGGGGTAACCCGCTTCCGCGAGCAATTGACGCGCCTTCTCAGGGTCGTACGGGATACCCTGGAACTCCGGGTCGTGCCCCAGCACACCCGGCGGGATGATACCGTTCGCCTTCTGCGGCACGCCCATCAACGCGACTCTCACAATAGCGTCCTTATCGGTAGCATAGGCTAAGGCAAGGCGCACCCGACGGTCTTGAAACGGCGGGAACACGTTCTGATTCAACCCCAGGTAAAACACTGCCGCGCGATCAAAGGTGTGCAGCTCTTTGCTCAGCACCGGGTCTTGCTGGTCGCGCAGTAAATCCCCTTTTTGCACATCCACAATGTCCAGGTCGCCTCGCTCATACATGGCGTGGCGAGTGCTGGCATCCAGCACAATGGGACGCTCGATGCCGTCCAGTTTGGGTGCGCCACCATGATAGTCCTTGTTCGCGGTCAGCACCACTTTGGAACCGGGCAGATACTGGCTTACCCGAAAAGGTCCCGTGCCGATGGCGCACCGCTCATTGATGCGCAGGCGCCTGCCGTTGACCTCGTCGCCACCCTGCTCGATCGCCTCGCGGCACACCGCGTAGGCGGTGGGGTATGTGAGCTTCGCCAGGAAGTACGCCTTCGGGTGATCGATAGTGATACGCAGGGTGTATTTGTCCACCACCTCTACACCCTTCACCTCTTTGGCTTTGCGGTTCAACTTGTCCATCGCGCCCACGATATCGTTCAGGTAGGTAGCGGACACCGGCGAAGCCAGCTCGGGGTCGCAGGCGCGTTCGATGGAGTATTTGAAGTCCTCCGCGGTCACCTCGCGCCCGTTGTGGAACTTCACCCCGCGCTTCAGGTGGAAGGTGTAGGTACGTCCGCCGTTGCTGACCTCCCAGTGCTCCGCCAGATTGGGACGCAAGCGGTTGTTCTCATCCCATTGCACCAGCCCCTCGAACACGTGGAAGAGCATGTCGATCGTGGGTCCATCACGCACCAGGGCGGGGTCGAAGGTGGTAGGTTCGGTCGTGAGAGCATAACGCAGCACGTTTTGAGCTGGCGGCGCAGAAGCCTGCCGCTTGCCACAACCCACAGCAAAGGGTAGCACCAGCAGAGCTCCCACAAGCAGAGTGACGTATCGTCGCACGCTATAGCATACCTCCTGCGAAGTCCTGTACGAGACGGTATTCCCTGACGCTATCTGTGGGGAAGTTTAGCATATATGCCATGCTCTACGCAAGCGCTTGCGTCGTTCAGGTATAATGAGGTTACAGGAGTTGTCACCATCAAGGCTTGGAGATGCCCCCACAGGAGATTCGTTTACACATCGAAGGGATGACCTGCGCGGCGTGTGTGGCGCGGGTGGAGCGCGCGCTCCAAAGGGTGCCCGGCGTGCAGGAGGCCATCGTCAACCTCGCCACCGAGAGCGCGACCGTGCACGCCGACCCGCAATCCGTGCAGATAGAACAGCTGCTGCAAGCGGTGGAGATGACGGGATATACCGCACAGCCCATCACCGAAGAAACCCCTGCTCCCCTGCCCTCCGAACATGCCGCACAGGAGTTGCATCACGCCCGCCGTCGCCTGCTGGTGAGTGTACTGCTGACCTTGCCTGTGTTTGCGCTCAGCATGGCGGTGCATCATCCTTCCTACATGCTGAAACTGCTCCTGCTGGCACTCACCACCCCGGTGCAGTTCCTCATCGGCGCGCCGTTCTATGTAAAGGCGTGGTACGCGCTCCGCGCACGCAGCGCAAACATGGAGACGCTGATTGTGCTGGGCACATCCGCCGCCTACTTCTACAGCCTCGCCGCCACCTTCTGGATAGATGGAGCAGTGTACTACGAGACGGCGGCGGTCATTATCACGCTCGTCACCTTCGGCAAATATCTCGAGGCGCGGGCGAAGGGACGCGCCCGCCAGGCGATTGAACGGCTAATGCGCCTTGCGCCACAGGAAGCCACACGAATCCACGACGGCAAGGAGGAGCGCATCCCCGTGTCCGCCGTGCGTGCAGGCGACTTGCTGTGTGTGCGCAGCGGCGAGGCGATACCGGTGGACGGCGAGGTGGTAGACGGCTTCGCCACGGTGGACGAGAGTATGCTCACAGGCGAAAGCGTGCCGGTGGAGAAGCACGCAGGCGATAGCGTGGCGGCAGGCACGCTGAATACCGACGGCGTGCTGGTGGTTCGCGCGCATCGGGTGGGGGCAGATACCCTGCTGGCGCAAATTGTGCGGGCGGTGGAGCGGGCGCAGGAGGCGAAGGCTCCCGTGCAGCGGCTGGCGGACGCAGTTGCTGCCGTGTTCGTGCCGGTGGTACTGCTGATTGCGCTGGGCACGTTCGCGGTATGGTTGCTGGTGCTGAAGGCAGGCTTCACTGTGGCGATGATACACGCAGTGGGCGTGCTGGTCATTGCCTGTCCATGTGCGTTAGGACTGGCGACGCCCACAGCGGTGCTGGTGGGCACAGGCAGAGGGGCGGAGCTGGGCGTGCTGGTCAAAGATGCGGAAACCCTGGAACGCGCTCGCCAGGTGGACACCGTGCTTCTGGACAAAACAGGCACACTGACGCTCGGCAAACCCCGGGTGCACCATATCGAAACGTGGAACGGCATGGGAAAGGAAGACCTGCTGAAGCTGGCAGCAGCGGCGGAGTCTGGCTCCACGCACCCGTTTGGGCAGGCGATTGTGCAGTTTGCACAAGAACAGAGGATACCGGTGCCCGCCACGAACGGCTTTCGCGCTGTTGCTGGTGGCGGCGTGCTGGCGGAGGTGGATGGGCGTCGCCTGGCGGTCGGCTCCGCGCGTCTGCTCGAAGCAGAGGGAATAACCATCCACCCACAGGCTCAGCAAAGGGTACAGGCTCTGCAATCACAGGGGTACACGACGGTGCTGGTGGCGGTGGATGATGAGGTCACGGGAGTACTTGCCCTGCGTGATGAACCGCACCCGACAGCACGGGAAGCGGTTGACCGGCTACAGGCAATGGGTCTGGAGGTATGGATGGTCACTGGCGACCAGCGGGTGGTGGCGGAAGCCATCGCGCAGGAAGTGGGCATCTGCCCGGAGCGGGTACTAGCAGAGGTGCTACCACAGGGCAAGGCGGAAGCCGTAGCGAAGTTGCAAAGTCAGAGGCACAGGGTGGCTTTCGTGGGCGACGGCATCAACGATGCCCCTGCTCTGGCGCAGGCGGATGTGGGTATCGCGATGGGCGAAGGTACCGACGTGGCACTGGAAAGCGCAGACATCGCCTTGCTGGGCAGCGACCTGCGTGGGGTGGCAACCGCGCTGAAACTGTCACACGCCACGGTGCGCACGATACGCCAGAACCTCTTTTTCGCCTTTGTGTATAATGTACTGGGTATCCCTCTGGCGGCGATGGGCTATCTCAGCCCGATGCTCGCCGCGCTGGCGATGAGCCTGAGTTCGGTATCGGTGGTCACGAACGCCCTGCGCTTGCGTCGTGCAGTCTAAACACTTTGGCAAGGGAGGTGATGTCTGTGGCAATTAGCGCAATGGTGCATCACGGCTTGACCAAAGGACAGCGCAAGGAGTGGCGGCGCAAAGGCTACGCAACCGCCAGCCTTTACGGCAAAGGGATAGAACCTCTGCAACTGCTGGTTCCCGTGCGTGAGACGATAGACGCCATCGTGCAGCAGGGTGGAAAGAGCAACGCCGTGCTGGAGTTGAGCCTGCAAAACGGCTCCGACCGTGTGCATACGGTGCGCGTGAAGGAGATTCAACGCCACCTGACCACGCATGAACCTATCCATTTCGATTTCCACGTCCAGAACGTGAACGGACAGGGGTAATCTTCTGCTGAACGGCAGTATTGGAGGGAGGGTGCTCCGTCGCGACCAAATGGGTACGGCTCGGCAGGAGCCTCGCCCTCCAGCTCCGTTCGTAGTAGCACACTTCAGTGTGCATTTCACCACCAAGACGCTTACAAAAGGAAATCCCCCTCCTGCTTGAGGAGAGGGATGTGGAGGGAAGGAAGTGTTTTTACCTGTTAAGCCTTTTTGCGCAGGCGCAGAGCGACCGGCATCAAACCGCTCAGCATGAGCGCCCAGGTGCCCGGTTCGGGAATGACGGGACCGGGTGGCGGCGGGTTATATGCCAGGTCAATGACCTTGGTCAACGTACCCGACAAAGGTGCACCCTGAGAGACCGAGCCGCTCCACTGGAAGACGCTTGTCATATCGCCTGGTCCGAAGGGCAAGCCGGAGTTGGAAACGTTGTAAACCGCACCGTCATTCAGCAGATCGCGCAAGCCAGGCCACCCTGCAACCTCGTAGCCAACCAAGTCGGTCTGGCTGGCGATAACGTCTGCAGCTGTCGTGCCGTCTACATAGCGCACCGTCTGCGGATTGACCAGAACGCCTGTGCCTTCGTTAACCGTATTGTTCAGATCAAAGTCTGTGTAGGCGAAGAAGCTGACGCCTAGATTGGGACCAACAGACTTGACGCTCCAGTCAATATCTACCTTCGCCAGCGTAGGGCTGATGCCGGTCAGGGTGTACTGCAGTTCGAAGAACAGCCCTGATTCCACGAATCGCAGCCGCGCTCCGTTAGTCCCAATCAGTTCGATCCCCGCCCCAGTGACGAGAGTAGAAAGAGGCTTTTCGTTCTGCATCGCGCTGGTGCGGAACCACCACCAGTTCTGGTTCATGTGGTCTACACCGTTGGGGTCCACAAAACCGCCCAGCCCCTGAGATCCGATGTCTTCAGTATACGTCCATCCATTGTGGGTAAGCGTAAAGGTAGCTGCTTGCGAACCGCCAACTAGCAGCAAGCCCAGCACGCCCGCCAGGGCGAGACGCGATAGAAATCTTGCCATGTGAAGGCACCTCCTTCAAATGTTCTCGCCCTTAATGTAATGCAAAAGCGAAGCCAGAGACGCTGAACAAATTACCGGTTGTTGGCAGCATGTGGGCGAAAAACGGCAATATTACTGTTAGTAAAGTTACGGGGAGCTGGACGTAAAACCTGTCTCCCACCCCCCTTTCCCTGCGAGGCAAGGAGGGTCAAATCGCTCCTCTGCTCTCAGGAGAGGGACGGGGTGAGGTTCATCACAAGTTGCTGACATTACCACCCTGCTGCGTGACCGTCACAGCGGGGGTCGGAGCCAGCCAGCAGAGCCTTGCTTTCCGGGTGTACAGCGATCACCTGCACTGCACCCGACTGTCCCCATTCGGGCAGCAACAGCACGCGATGCCCCTTGCGCTCCAGAGCCTGCAGAGTGTCCGCAGGAACGCGACGTTCGATCTTCAGTCCCTCCGGGTCATGTTGCCAGCGGGGGGCTTCCACTGCCTCTTGCGGGTTCATGCCGAAGTCTATCAGGTTGCAGATCATCTGCGTGTTGCTCTGCACCTGCACGTCGCCACCCGGCGTGCCGCCCACGAAAGCCAGATCGTCGCCGCGCGTCAGCAAGTAGGCGTTGAGTGTGTGTGCGGTGCGCTTGCCCGGCTCCAGCACATTGGGGCTGTCAGGGTCTAAGGAAAAGCCGGTCATGCGGTTGTTGAACAGGATGCCCGTGCCTTCTGCGACCTCCGCACAGCCGAAGGAGTGAAAAATACTCTGGATAAAGGAGATAGCGTTGCCCCAGCGGTCTACCACGCAGAAGTAGGTGGTGTCATGTTCCAGCTCGCCCGCGGTCACGTCGGCGGCGGCGCGGTTCGGGTCTATCTGTTGCCTGCGTCGCTGCGCATACTCTTTGCTCAGCAAGATGTCCATTGGCACGTCCACGAAGCGCGGGTCACCGAGGTAGGCATGCCTGTCCGCGAAGGCGAGCTTTTTCGCTTCTACCTGCAGGTGGATCACCTGCGCGCTCAACGCCCCCATGCTGCGCAGGTCGTAGCCTTCCAGCAGGTTCAGCATCTGCGCGAGGATGTGCCCCTGCGAAACGGGCGGCTGGGCATGCAACGTGTACCCACGATACTCCACGCGAAGCGGTTCCAGCCACTCCGCGGGCGGCTGGGCAAGGTCTTCTTCGGTAAACAGCCCGCCGTGGTGCTGGCAGTGTCGCAGGATGCGCTCGGCAATCTCGCCGCGGTAGAAGTCCATCGGTCCGGCAGTGGCGATGCGGTTGAGCGTCCAGCCGAGCTGCGGTTGCGTCATCATCTTGCCCGGGTAGGGCAGTTCGCCATCGGGAAGCAGCTCGCGCCAGGTGATGGGAAACTGCCGGAGTACCTGCTCGTGTGAGGCGAAGACCTGACTGTATCGGTAGCCTGCAGGGAAGCCCTGTTGTGCATAGCGGATGGCAGGCTGCAGCAGGTCGGAGAGCTCGCGTGTGGCGTAGCGCTCCTGCAAGAGTGCCCATGCAGAAACCAACCCCGGCACCGAGGCACTCCCAATTCCGCGCAGAGGAATGCCGTCTCGGAAGTGTTCGCGCGTCGCTCCACGCGGGGCGGGGCCGGAAGCGTTCAGCGCATGTGTCTGGCGCGTGCGGGCGTCGTACACGATGACAAACGCATCACCGCCCAGATGGCTGTTGTACGGCTCTACCACCGTCAACACCGCGCTGATTGCCAGCGCGGCATCCACAAAATTTCCGCCCTCTTGTAGCACGTGGAGCCCCACTGCTGTCGCCAGCGGTTGGGAAGTAGCTACCGCGCCGTTTCGCGCCACCACCACGCCACGATAGGTCATTCTCCCTGCTCCTCTCTCTCGCGCAGTTTCGCCTCCAGCTCGCGCAGACGGGCTTGCATCTCTTCTGCTTGTTCCGCCAGTTCCATCACCGTAGGCAGAACACGTCCCCGAGACGGATCGTACAGTCGCACTTTGTACCCCTCCTCCTCCGCACGCACAACGACGGTCAGCCCCAGCTGCTCGCTGTGTGCGCGCCACTCGCGGTCGTTGGGTCGCTCGTTCGGTATCTGCCGGTACCCACGCCCCACCAGACGATGCAGAATCACGGGCTCTATCAGGTACTCCCGCGTCACGTCTATCAGGATGTACTCCTTCACACCCAGCCGCTGGTAGAGCCGGTACTTTTTGCCCAAATCTTCCGGCGCAGTGGAGCGGGAGGTCAGTTCGAAAATCACGTCTGGCGCCTTGCCCATCTCCCATACTTTCCACGTGGGGCGCCATGGGCGTTTGGGCACGCCAAACACCACATACACATCGGGCGCGACGCGCTGAGAAGGGTTGCCTTCCACCCAGTACATGAACTGATTCCCCGCCACGTACACATCCTCACGCCCGGCGAAATGGAGCATCAGCGCGTCCAGCAGATATAACATCGCCTCCAGACGTTCCGGTGTCTCCACCTTTGGTTTGCCGTCCGAAACAGGGTAGTGTACCGTTTGCTTTGCCTGCGAGATCGCCATCGGCATCACCTCTTGGCTCTATTATAGCCGATTTCAGAGGTGCTCGAGATGCAGATGGCGCAGAGATGCCAGCGCTTCTGCCGTCTGCGCCACCCCCTCAAACTCCCCTGCCAGTATCGCCGCCTTTGGGAAGAGTGCACCGCCTACCCCTACCATGTCCGCGCCTGCGTGCAGGTATTCGGCAGCGTTGTGCGCATTCAAGCCACCCACCGCCATCAGCGGTATCTGCGGTAGAGGAGCCTTCACCTCCTTGAAAAACGCCGTGCCCAGAGTCACTGCGGGGAACACCTTCACGATGGGTGCGCCCAGGCGATAGGCTTGCACGATTTCCGTGGGGCTAAAGACGCCCGGGATAGGCACAACGCCCGCCTTCAGCGCGGTTTCTACCATACCGGCATCCAGTATGGGCGACACCACGAACTGCGCTCCCGCCTCCACCACCTGCTCGGCACTCTCGGCATCCAGAACGGTGCCCGCACCAACCAGTGCTTTCCCATCCCAGCGCTTGCGTGCCTCGCGCAGAATCTCGGTGGCGTTCGGCGTGGTCATGGTGACTTCCACCGCTTGCAAACCGTGTTCAATAGCTACTTCCAGCGCGCGCAGGGCAAGGTCGGACTGCGGCAGGCGCAGAATGCCCACCACCCGTTGCGCAAGGAGATCCCGGACAACTTCTTGCATAGCAATCACCCCCTCGGTGGGGATTTTCGCGGTACGCATCAAAATCGCCTGCAGGCTATTGCCTGCTCTTTCTCTTCCGGTGCGTCCCTATCCGGCATAACCACCAGTGGGCTACTCCCAGCCGCCAGAAATCCCAGCTTCCGGGTGGGCATGTGCAGAAGGATATAGTCGCCCATTATCAAGAGGGGCTGGGGGAGAGGTTCCCATAGTATCACAGGGTAGGTAACGGTTTGCACAGGGTGGCTACGGACTTGGTATAATAGCCTTTGGGATGATAGATATAGCCAGAGAGGTATTGCGCACGGAGGCGCAGAGCATCCTGCGCCTGATAGACCGTCTGGACGAGCGGTTCGTGCAGGCGGTGCAGATGATTCTCTCCTGCAAAGGCAGAGTGGTCGCCACGGGCATGGGCAAGTCGGGCGCGATTGCCCGCAAGGTTGCCGCCACCTTTGCCAGCACAGGCACGCCCAGCTTCTTCCTGCACCCTGCGGAGGGCGTTCACGGCGACCTGGGCATGGTCACTACCGACGATGTGGTGCTGGCGCTCTCCACCAGCGGAGAGACAGACGAACTGCTGGCGATACTGCCTGCGCTGAAGCGAATCGGCGTGAAGCTCATCGCGATGGTCGGGCGCACCGAGTCCACGCTGGCACAGGCGGCGGACGTGGTACTGGACGTATCGGTGGAACGGGAGGCGTGTCCCTTCAACCTCGCGCCCACGGCAAGCACCACGGCAATGCTGGCTATGGGCGACGCGCTGGCGATCACCGTTATGCAGGAGCGACGCTTTACCCCTGAGGACTTCGCGGTGTTCCATCCAGCGGGCACACTGGGCAGGCGGTTGTTGCTGCGTGTGCACGACGTGATGCGCACCGGGGATAGCGTGGCGATAGTGCCCAAAAACCGTCCTCTGCGCGATGTGCTGTTCGCTATCACCCGAGCCAACGCGGGGGCGGCGTGCATCGTGAACGACGATGGCACACTGGCAGGCATCATCACCGACGGCGACATCCGCCGACACCTGCTGCGCGACGTGGGTAGCCTGGACCGCCCCGCCGAGCAGCTGATGACCTGCACGCCCTACGTCATCGAGGGCAACCCTCTGGCGATAGAGGCGTTACACCTGTTCGAGAGCCTGCCGGTGAAAATCGGCGAGATGCCCGTGCTGGATGAGCAACGCAAGCCCATCGGGATGCTGATGCTGAAAGACCTGTTACGAACGGGGATCGTGTAGCCATGACACAACCACACGTAGGGGCAGGTTCACAACCTGCCTTGCCGGTTTCGCAAGCGGATATTCTGGAAAGGCTGCAGGTGGTGAAAGCAGTGTTTCTGGATGTAGATGGCGTGCTCACCGATGGCGGCATCTACTACGACCCCACTGGGCGCGAAATCAAGCGCTTTCACGTCGCTGACGGACTGGGTATCGAGCTGCTGCGCCATGCGGGCATACGGGTGGTGATACTCTCCGGACGGGTGTCGGAGGCGCTGACCCGCCGCGCGGCGGAGCTGAAGGTTGCCGAGTGCTATCAGGGCGTACGCGACAAGAAAGCGCATATCGAGAAGTTGCGTCAGCAGTGGGAGGTGAAAGCGGATGAGCTGCTGTACGTGGGCGACGACTTGAATGATCTGCCTGCATTCGAAGCGGTGGGCGTGCGTGTCGCGGTAGCCAACGCTGCCCCCGAACTCAAAGAGCGTGCACATTACACCACGCAGGCGACGGGAGGCAACGGCGCGGTGCGCGAGGTATGCGAGTGGCTGCTGAAGGCACGCGGAGAGTGGGAACAGGCGATAGAGAAATACCTGCAGTCGCGACGCGAGGGTGGTAGCGCATCGTGAGCCGGCTGCTCCTCCTGCACACCAACGACCTGCATAACCGCTTGATCCGCCGACCGGAGCGTGCAGAACGTCTGCGTGAGGCGCTACAACGGGAACGCGACGCTGAGGACGCAACCCGCCCCGATGGCGCCGAAATCGGTCACATCCTGCTGCTGGATGCAGGCGACGCAGTAGGCGCGGGCAACCTCACCTTCAACCCGTCGGGCGAGCCGATTCTGGACATCCTGTCCGACCTTGGCTACCATGCCATGACCATCGGCAACCGCGAGTTCCACTTCACAGAGGCGGGTTTTGTGGCTACCCTGAACAGGGCACGGTTCCCTGTGCTGTGCGCCAACATCCGCGCGCGGGGGGATGCCCGCCTGCCTGTGCAGTCGCACGTGATTCTGGATACTCCCGTGGGGCGAGTGGGCATCTTTGGTGTGACAGTGCCGATGATTACCGAACGGATGCTCAGCCAGCATGTGAGCGCGTATGTATTTGAGGACCCCATCCGGCGCGGCTGTGAGATGGCGGAAGAGTTGCGTCCTCAGGTGCACCTGCTGATTGCCCTGACGCACATCGGGTTGACACGCGATATCGAACTGGCGAAGGCTGCCCCGTCCATAGACCTGATTGTGGGCGGGCACAGCCACTCCGTGCTGGAGCAGCCCCTGCGGGAGGGGCGCACAGCGATTGTGCAGGCGGGATGCCACGCACGCTACCTCGGACGGGTGGAGGTGGAACTCGACGACCCCGTTCGAGTGGAGGGAGGTCTCATCCCTCTGGTGACGGAGTGAGGTGTACTCTGCTGCGGCTGAAGCCGTTCCCCCGCAAACGGAGCCCTGCCTGCGCAGGGCTGACCCAGCCAGCGAAGGCTGGCTTTGTCTGAAGGGGTGCGGCTTCAGCCGCAAACACTCACCGATATTTTTCTCTTGCGCTCAGGTTGTTGTAGACCACCCGGCGACTGGAAGTCGCGGGCAACGTGCACCCCCCCCTTCGGGGGTGGATAACCTGCGTCAGCAGGTTTCGTTTCCTGTTGCCCGCGATTTTCAATCGCTGGGGCAATACCAATTCAGGAAAAGATTTGACAAAGTACTACGCAGGCTACAGACTATCCTCTGGCACCAGCAACTCGGAGGGGTGGCGTGCCACAAACGGTGGCACGTCATACAGTTCCACCACGCACCGCAAACTGCTTAACGACAGCGACCACACCTGCCCATCGGCTCCCTTCGGCACGATAATAGAAAGCTGCTGAGACGGCAGAACCGTTTGTTTGGGTATCTCCGCAATGTCTCCGTACTGCCGCCTGTCCTCGTCGACGATGATGCACAGCTGGTCGCCAGAGAGGATATTCTCGCGTCGCACCACCGTGCCGTCCGCAAGGCGCAGCTCCACCGTTGTCTGGGGGAAGCCGCCGTCCACAATGCCGATCACAAAGTGGCGCGTGCCCTTTGGCACATAGAAATACAGCGGCTGCTCCAGACGAGGTAACCACAGACGCAAAGGTGGTTTGCCCTGCAAGTCCGCACGACCGCACCATACCGAAAGCGGACGACGGTCAAACTCCAGCTGCGCCGCCTTCCAGTAGTCTGTGTCCGGATGGAGCACGTAAATGCCCGCCTCCGGCAGTTGCGCTGTGAGAGTGGCAGGTTGACCGCGTTCGGCTCTCACCCAGCCCCGCGAGATGGGAAGCCCATCCGCCATCTGCAGGCTCCAGCGACAGTCCACCGTGTGACCGCTATCAAACGGGGTGTAGGTCAGGCGCAACTGCTCGTTGCCTGCGCTTTGGAACAGGTGCAAACCGCTCTCCACAAACAGCGGCGAACGCGACACGCTGCCCCACGCCTGCACCGCTTGAGGACGTCGCTCCGCCAGCGGCACCAGCTTGCCAGTGAACTGTTTGCCCTGTATCTCCACCGCTTCGGGAACCAGTTCGCTCAGACGACGCAGGTCATCCTCAAAGTGGCGACGTATCGCTTCTGCCTGTGGAGGCGACACCGGCTCCCGCTTCCACTCCTCCGTCTGTTCCCATTGGAAACCGGGTATCTTCTCCAGCCCTGCGAACCGATAGCGAAACCATCCGGTGAACACGTGGAAATAGGAGTGTACCAAGCCCATATCGGTAATGCTTCGGGTATACAGCACCAGTTCGCGTGCGCGATTCTTCACCTCCTGCGGGTCAAAGACCAGTTTGCCAAACTCGTCCCAGCGTGCCACGCGGTCATACTCCAGCCACAGGCGCACCCAGTGCAGATACGCCGCTACCTGATCCAGTCTCGCGCGCACCTGTGGGTCATCGCTCAGGCGGTATGCCTCCTGCAGGTCTTGCAATGCCAACTTGAGACCGCGCGAGGACAAACGTTCGCCATTTGCCCAGCGGGTATACAACCGCTTCATCGGCTTGGCTGCGGAGCCGAAAGCCTTCTGGAAGAAATCTTCAGCCAGCGCCCGGGTATCCAGTTTAGGGTTCCACATCAACTGCGCCGCTATCCAGTAACCGGGTCCGCTGGTAATCCAGTCGATGGAAGCCTGCGTGCTGACAGTGTCTAAGCCCATCTGGTGGTAACGCTTGATGTTTTCCGCCAGCGTGTAGAAACGCGCCGCCTGTGGTGCACCCGGCAAGTCCCATGACCATTCGGGCACGCTGTAGTAGTCGTATAACCCTACAGCCGCACCGAGGTCACGGATGCGGTTCACCTGCTCCTCGAAACTCAGCTTTGTATACCGAAAGCCGGTGGTCACCTGCACATACACGCCCTTCTCTATGGGGAAGCGTGGAGGCTCGCTGTGGAAGGCGTAAGAGAGTATCCCCACCCACTTATCGGGATAGCGGGCGCGTACCGCCTTCGCTGCCAGGTTGGCAAGGTAGAACGCCTGGTCACTGGGGTTGCCGATGGCTGCGCATTTCTCGCACTCGCAATGACCACCTCCGTCGTTGGGTTCTACCGAGACCATCTGCTCCTTCGGGTTGCTCTCGAAGTACCGCAGTACCCCCTCGATCACGCGCTGCTGCACTTCGGGGTTGCTGACGCACAGTTGCAGAGGCTGCCGCTTGCCATCCACCAGCCCGAACCATTCGGGGTGTTGCTCAAACTCCTTGTAGGGGACGTAATTGTCGTAAGCGTGCCCTGCGCGCACCTTAAAATGCCCGCCCTGACGATTGCGTTTGAACCACTCCTCATAGTTTTGGCGGAGGGTGGGTGTGGGCGCACCCCACGTATACCAGATGACGCGGTCATTGAGGGCAGGTTGTTCGCGCTGATTGAGCCGCACGCGCAAGGTAGGCTGATGCGGGATGACCGTCCACACCGGGTCGGCGAAGTACCAGCGACAGCCTATCTCGTACAACAGCCCCTGCACGGCGTGCTGCAGCCCCTGCACCGTGTTCGCCAGCAGCCACAGTCGTCTCGGCTCGGTGCGGATGATGTAGCCTTCCGGCCCGAGTTCCGCCAGTTTGTGTTTTTGAGCAAGTTCGGGGAAGTCTTGAGCGGTAGCCAGTATGATAGCAGGTTGCTGCACGGGCAGGTTCTGGATGGGAATGCTGTCTCCGCGATACACCTTTTGCAGAGTCTGCGCCAGATCGGTAGCGATGGAGGTTTTGACCTCTTCTGGCGCGTTCTGGGAAACGGCAATCACGCAACGCGGCTTGCCTTGCACGGCGATAGTGAAAGACTGAGCTTGTGCGGACGTTACCGCTATAGCACCTAGTGCAATTATCGCCTGGACACCTTTCATCTTTCGCTCTTCTCCTGCAAATTGATAACGGTGAGGCGAGACAGCCTCGCGTCATTCTCAAATCGTATCACAACAGAGCCGTAGTGCGCACCTCAGTGTACCCAAACAGGGTAGAGCGTCCTACCCTCGAGCCACTCTGAAGATGGCATACGAATCAGCTGGTACAGTAACCTGCACCCAGCCGTTTTTCACCGGATACTCCGCTCCGTCCTGCACATCCTGCAGCACGGCATCTGGCCACTTCCGTTTGTGTTGAGAGAAAGGTTGCTGCCAGGGCTGGCTGGCGTTATTCAACAACACGAGGAACGTGGCGTCGTCATCCCAGCGGGCGTAGGCAAGCGTATCTCCCTGTGCGAAGAGTATGTCGAACTTGCCCGTGCGCCAGGCGGTGCTACTCTGGCGTAGAGAGACCATCTGACGGATATGCTTCAGCAGGCGACGGTTCCACCGGCGCCGGTCCCACAGGAAGCAGGCGCGACAGTGCGGGTCGGCTTCGCCCTCCATGCCGATCTCATCGCCATAGTAGATACAGGGTGCTCCGGGTAAGGTGAACAGCAGCGTGTAGCCCAGCATCGCACGGCGCACGTTGCCCCGGCACACCGTCAGCCAGCGAGCGGTGTCGTGGCTCCCCAGCAGGTTGAGCAGGGTGTAAGTGGCTTCGGCGGGGTAACGCCGAAAGAGGCGAAGTAACCGGAGCGCAAACTGTGGAGCCTGTATCGACCTGTCCGCAATGAACTGCACGCACAGGTCACGCAGGGGATAGTTCATCACCGCGTCGAACTGGTCGCCCCGCAGCCACCGCCTGGCGTCTTTCCAGATTTCACCCACAATGTAGGCGTCGGGATTGGCGGATTTGACCACCTGCCGGAACTCGCGCCAGAAGGTATCATCGTCGATCTCGTTCGGCACGTCCAGCCGCCAGCCGTCCGCGCCCTGCTCTACCCAGTATCGCGCTACACTCAGCAGGAACTGGCGCACCTGCGGGTTGTCGGTGTTGAACTTGGGCAAGGAGCGGATGCCCCACCAGCTTTGGTAGTTCGCCTTCCTGCGCCCGTCGTAGGGGTAGATAGGGAATTTCTTAATGTGGAACCACCCCACGTAAGGCGAGTGTTCGCCGTTCTCGACCACGTCGTGGAAGGGATAAAAACCACGCCCGCAGTGGTTGAATACCCCATCCAGTATCAGACGCATCCCCCGTCGATGCAACTCCTCCACCAGATTGCGAAAGTCCTCCATCGTGCCCAGCTTGGGGTCAATGCGGAAATAGTCGTAGGTATTGTAGCGGTGGTTGGAGGTGGACTGGAAGATGGGGTTCAGATAGAGCGCGGTCACCCCCAGCTCCTGCAGGTAGTCCACCTTTTGCTGGATACCTCGCAGGTCACCGCCCATAAAGTTGTAGGGAGTAGGAGGAGTACCCCAGGGCTGTACGTTGGCAGGGTCGTTGGACGGGTCGCCGTTGGCGAAGCGGTCAGGAAAAATCTGATAGAAGACCGCATGTTTCACCCAGTCAGGAGTATGGAAATCAGTCACCTGCTGCCTCAATGCTCCACTGCTCCAGCATCTGTGCGAACTGTTCCACGTGGCTCATATATCTACCCCTTCACTCTCAATGACACGCAGAATGCCCGGTTTGCAGGTACTCACGTCCACCAGGCTCACCTCGATCTGCTCGTCCAGATAAGCCACCGCGCTCATGGCACGCAGAGTATCCTGCGGCTGGATGCCCCATGCAGCAATATCCACGTCCGATCGTTCGCCAAACATACTGGGACGCCACAACGAGCCAAACACCACCACGCGCGTGGCACCGAAATCACGTCGGAGCACCTCCGCCGCCTGTCGTGCTAATTGCCACGCGCGTTCGTAGCGCTACTGGAGGCGTTCCCTGTCGGCACGGTCGCGCTGGCTCAGGGTTTCGACATACGCTTGCCACTGTTCTTGCTCGGTGAGGTGCTTCACGGCCAGCTGCCTCCCCTGCTTTCTCCGTATTATAGCACAGTGGGCAGGAAAGGGGCAATACCTGGCGAATTTGCAGGATATGAACTTCATGAAACGGTGTGCAGGCATCCTGTTACATCCCACCTCCCTGCCCGGTGCTTATGGCATCGGCGAACTGGGGGACGAAGCGTACCGCTTTGTGGACTGGCTAGTACGAGCGTGTCAGGGTATCTGGCAAGTACTCCCTCTCGGTCCAACAGGCTTCGCCGACTCACCGTACGCTGCCTTTTCTGCCTTCGCGGGCAACCCCCTGCTAATCAGCCTGCAACGGCTGTTTGACGAAGGCTTGCTGACGGGAGACGATTTTGCCGACTATCCGTTCCTCCCGTCGGACCGTGTAGATTACGGAGCGATTATCCCTGCGAAGATGGCAGCACTGCGCCGCGCCTACGAGCGGTGGAAGGCACAAACCGACGAGGCAGAGCGTCATCGGTTAGACGCCTTCCGTGCCGAGCAAGGATGGTGGCTGGAGGATTTTGCCCTGTTTATGGCTTTGAAGCAGGCATACGGGGGCAGAGCGTGGACGGAATGGGATCAAGATATCGCGGCACGCAAGCCGGACGCTTTGCAGTATGCCCGTCAGCAACTGGCAGACGAGGTGCAGTTCCACATCTTCCTGCAACACCGTTTTGTGACGCAGTGGGTAGACCTCAAGCGGTATGCCAACGAGCGGGGCATCCATATCCTGGGTGATATGCCCATCTTCGTGGCGCATGACAGCGCCGACGTGTGGGCGCACCCCGAGATGTTTTATCTGGACAAGCGAGGCAACCCCACTTTGGTTGCTGGTGTACCGCCTGACTACTTCAGCCCGACGGGGCAGCGGTGGGGCAACCCGGTGTATCGCTGGGATGTGCTGAAGCGCAACGGCTATCGCTGGTGGGTAGAGCGGTTTCGCTGGACGTTGCATCTGGTGGATATAGTCCGGGTAGACCACTTTCGCGGTTTTGCAGCATACTGGCGCGTACCCGCTTCGGAGCCAACGGCGGTTCGGGGCGAGTGGGTGAAAGTGCCGGGCAAAGAGCTATTTCGGACCTTGAAACGCGAACTGGGCAAGCTGCCTGTTGTCGCGGAGGATTTGGGCACTATCACTCCCGATGTGGTCAGGCTTCGCCGGTCGCTCGATTTGCCGGGGATGCGCGTGCTGCAGTTCGCTTTCGACGGCAACCCCGATAACCTCTATCTACCGTATAACTACGAGCCGGACACGGTGGTGTATACCGGCACGCATGACAACGACACTCTGGTGGGCTGGTTCGCAGGTTTAAGCGAGCAGGAGAAACGGCGCATCATCGACTACATCGGACGCGAGGACATCAGTATCCACTGGGAGATGATTCGGCTCGCTTATGCGTCGGTGGCACGGATAGCGATTATCCCTTTACAGGACTGGCTGGGGTTGGGAAGTGAGGCGCGGATGAATCTGCCGGGACGCGAAGAGGGCAACTGGCAGTGGCGATGCCAGAAGGAGTACCTCAGCGAGGGATTGGCAGAGGCGATCGCCAAAATGTGCAGGGTTTATGGTCGGAAAAGGTGTTGACAGATTTGCAGAGGATGTGCTAATGTAGAAGCAGGGTAGCACTACCCGAAAAGGACGGAAAGGGGGTAACACTTTCAGTGTCCAGTTGGAAACAGCAACAGGTGTCGCCAGTGGTTGCGTGGGTGATTATCATTGTGGTGGTAGTCATTGCGGTTGCGGTCATCTGGCGATACACCGGCAGCCCAGGACGAAAAGGCATGACCGAAGAGCAACGCAGGCAGCTCGAGCAGATGTTCGGCAACCAGCCGCCTGGTCCTGGTAGTAGAGCTCCGTCACCGGGCGCTCCTGCGCCCACCGCGCCTGCTCCACGATGACGAGGCGCGTCCCTTGAATCAAACTAAAAACTTTAAACCTCAAAGGAGGGACTTTCTATGAAACGCAACGCTTTTACGCTCATCGAGCTGCTCGTAGTGATCGCGATTATCGCGATACTGGCAGCCATTCTGTTCCCTGTGTTTGCACAGGCGAGAGCCACCGCTCGCAAGACTGCGTGTCTGTCCAACATGAAGCAGCTGACTCTGGGCATGCTGCAATACCTCCAGGACTACGATGAAAGATTCCCTGCATGGGATTGGGGGTTCTTCTGCAACGGCGGCAACAACGGTCTGCCCCGTGATTCCGCTGCTTTCTGGACGATGGCGATTTACCCGTATGTGAAGAACGACGGCGTGTACCAGTGCCAGGATGACCCGCTGCAGTGGAACGATGCGTGGGCAAGCTGCAGCGATGACGGTGGGCGCAACGACCGCTTCGCTCCCATCAATCCTACTACCGGGCAGCCCTGCAACTTCTGGGATGGCTGCAACCCGCGTTACGTCTCCTACGGCATGAACGAGTCGTTGGCTAACGCACGCAAGCTGGGTAGCATACCTACTCCAGCAAACTGGTCCATGTTCTTTGACAGCGCCAGCCAGCTGGTAGACATCTGGGTTGGGCAGGGACCGGATAGCAGCAACTACAACTGGATACCTGCTCGTGCAGCGTTCAGCACCGAGGGCTGCTGCAAGATATGGACCTGCTGCCGCACAGCAGATTCGTGGATCCAGGAGTTCGGCCAGGGCACGCTGGACAAGCTAGCGCGCCATGCTGGCGGAGAGAACGTCACCTTTGTGGACGGTCACGCCAAGTTCTTCCGCTGGACGCAGCTCACCTGGGGCAATATGACCACGGGTGGCTTGTAATTCGTAGTCTGCAACCCCGGTCAAAGGGCGAGCGGCTCGCTCGCCCTTTGATTGTACAGCCAGCTTCTTTACAGGAGGCTGACGCCAGATGAAATCTGGTATACTGATTCCCACGTTGTTAGTACTGCTACTTATCACGAACACTCAGGGAGGCAACATGCCCACTGTATCGGATGACCCGCTATCTTATTTGCAACGGTGCAACGTCGTGTGGGACACGCCGTCTGCAGACAGCTCTGGCTCCATGCCTCTGGGCAACGGCGACACTGGTATCAACGTGTGGGTGGAACCCAATGGCGACCTGGTGTTTTACCTCAGCAAAACCGATGCGTGGAGCGAAATCAACCGCCTGCTCAAGCTGGGCAGAGTACGTGTGACCCTCTCCCCTTCCCTGCTGCGCGATGGCGGATTCTTCCGCCAGGAACTTCGGCTCCTGCAGGGCGAGGTGATGATACAGGCAGGCAACCCGGACAAGCCGACCACTCTGCGCGTCTGGGTAGACGCCTATCGCCCCGTTGTATGGGTAGACATCGACAGCCCGGAGCCTGTGCATGTTCGCGCGCAGCTGGAAATCTGGCGTACATCCAGCCGCAGGCTGGAAGGACGCGAACTGTTCAGCGCATACGGATTGATGGATGCCCCCTTCCCCGTCGTGGAACATGCCGACACTGTGCTGGAAGACCAGCAAGACCGCATTGTCTGGTTTCACCGCAATCCCACTTCTATTTTCGAACAAACCCTGCGCCACCAGGAACTGCAGAGCTGGATAGGCAAACAGCCAGACCCCTTGCTCCATCGCACTTTCGGCGGGATGATACGCGCCAGGGGGATGATACAGGAGGGTGCGTACAGCCTGCGCAGTGCCCAACCCGCCAGGCGATTTTCTATCGCGATACATGTGCTCACTGCGCAGACCGATACCGTCGAGGAATGGCTCGAACGGCTGGAGGCACAGGCGGCGAAAGCAGAAGCGGTTTCCCGCACGCAGGCACGCGCGGCACACCAGCGCTGGTGGCAGAACTTCTGGAGACGCAGCTGGATTGTGGTCAGCGGAAGCCCGGAGGCGGAGAAGGTAACGCAAGGCTACGCGCTCCAGAGGTTTATCAACGCCTGCGCAGGACGTGGGAGGTATCCCATCAAGTTCAACGGCTCCATCTTCACGGTGGACTCGCGCGAACCCGATGAGCATTTCGATGCCGACTACCGACGCTGGGGCGGAGAGTACTGGTTCCAGAACACACGTTTGCCCTACTGGAGCATGATACCCGCCGGCGATTGGGAGATGATGCTGCCGCTTTTCAGGATGTATCTGGATGCCCTGCCACTGGCAAAAGAACGAACCCGCCTGTACTTCAGACATGAGGGAGCCTATTTCCCCGAAACGATGACCTTCTGGGGTACCTACGCCAACTGCAACTACGGGTGGAACCGCGAAGGGAAGCCCGTTTCCCACATCGACAACCCCTATATCCGTTACTACTACTCCTGCAATCTGGAGCTGCTCACCCTCGCGCTGGAATATTTCTTCCACACGGGCGACAAGCGGTTCCTGAACGAAACCCTGCTTCCGCTGGCGGACGCGGTGATTGGCTTCTATGACCGTCATTTCCCTCGCGACGAGACGGGCAAATTGCTACTCAAGCCTGCTCAATCGCTGGAAACCTACCCCGACGTGGTGGATCCCCTGCCGGACATCGCGGGATTGCGGTGGACGCTGGAGGGACTGCTGAGGCTACCTCTGGGGAGAGAGAAGACAGACCAACGTAACCGGTGGCAAAGGCTGCTAGGACAGTTGCCCTCCTTGCCAGTGGGAACAGAAGGCGGGGAGACATTCCTGCTGCCTGCGCGGCAGATTCTGGCACAGCCCATCAACTCCGAAGACCCCGAACTGTACGCGGTGTTCCCTTACCGTTTGTACGGCGTGGGCAAACCCGATATCGAAGTGGCTCGCAACACCTATGCGCGACGCCCTTACAAGGGCAATGAAGGCTGGCGACAGGACCCCATCTGGGCAGCGATGCTGGGGCTGGCGGAGGAAGCAAAGCAAATGGTAGCGCAGCGATTCGCCACCAGGCACCCGGGTAGTCGCTTCCCCGCCTTCTGGGGACCCAACTACGATTGGATACCCGACCAGGACCACGGTGGGGTAGGCATGATCGCGCTGCAGGCGATGCTCCTGCAAACCGACGGTGAGCGGATCCTGCTGTTTCCCGCATGGTCCAAGCGGTGGGATGTCTCTTTCCGCCTGCACGCTCCCGGCAAGACGGTGGTGGAGGGCGTGTGGCGTGAAGGCAAGTTACAATCTTTGAAGGTAACCCCGGCTCACAGGGAGAAGGATGTGATTGTCAGGGATCCCCAGTAGAATGAGGAAAGGACTATGCCGCGTGCGGTGGTCACAGGAGGGGCGGGCTTTCTGGGCTCGCATCTGGTAGACAGGCTGCTGGCGGAAGGCTACGAGGTGATCGTGCTGGATAACCTCATCACCGGCAGGGTGGAAAACATCGCGCACCTGGCGGGCAATGAAAGGTTCCGCTTCATCAAACAGGATGTGACCGAATACCTGTACATCGACGGTCCGGTGGACATCGTGTTTCATTTCGCCTCACCAGCCAGCCCGGTGGATTTCGCTACCAAGCCCATCCAGATACTGAAAGTGAACGCGCTGGGCACGCATAAGACACTGGGCTTGGCGAAGGCGAAAGGGGCGCGATATGTGCTGGCTTCCACCTCGGAGGTGTACGGCGACCCGCTGGTGCACCCGCAAACGGAAGACTATACGGGCAACGTCAACCCTGTAGGTGTTCGCGGGGCATACGACGAAGGCAAACGCTTCGCCGAGGCAATGACCATGGCATATTACCGCCATCACGGGCTGGACACCCGCATCGTGCGCATTTTCAACACCTTCGGCGAGCGCATGCGTCTGGATGACGGCAGGATGATCCCCAATTTCATCGGACAGGCACTGCGAGGGGAGCCTATCACCGTATACGGCGACGGGCAGCAGACCCGCAGCTTCTGTTACGTTTCGGACCTGATTGAGGGGATCTGGAGGCTTTCGCAGCTGCCTGACTATCACGAACCGGTCAATATCGGTAACCCCGATGAGCGCACGGTATTAGAGGTCGCCCGGTTGATCAAGGAACTGGCGCACAGCGGCAGCGAGATCGTTTTTCGCCCCCTCTTCTCGCCGGATGAGCCGCGTCGACGCAAGCCAGACATCACCCGTGCACGCCAGATACTGGGTTGGGAGCCACAGGTCAGCGTAGAGGAGGGATTGAGGCGCACCATCGAGTATTTTCGGGCGCGCCTCATCGCCTGTTAGCTCTGAGACGCCTCTTCTTCCTCCAGAGCTTCCAGAAAGGCATCCACTCCTGCTTGGGCGACAATGCGGTCCTGCTCGATCGTGCCCGAGCTGACACCTACCGCGCCGATAACCTGTCCATCGACGACAATCGGCAAGCCACCTCCGAAAATCATGAAGCGCCCCTGATTGCTCACGTGGATACCGAACGCTGCGCCACCTTGTGGGGAAGCGATGGTAGCGTATTCATGCGTGCCACGCCGCGTCCCCGCTGCAGTAAACGCCTTATTAATAGCGATATCGATGCTGGTGATGCGAGCATTGTCCATACGGCAGAAAGCGATGAGATGACCCCCCTCGTCTACTACTGCGATATCCATATCCTGTCCCAACTCACGTGACTTGGCTTCACATGCCTGAAGGATTAACTTTGCCCCCTCCAGGGTCAGCTTGATACGGTTTCGCTGTACCAGCGCCATGCGTGCATACCTCCTTCGTTCAAAATCGCTCCGTGTACAATCGGTGTTCTCAGTATACCATCTTGTGCGGCAATGGGCAACCGGACAAAGAAGGCAGGAGGTCGTTCCTCCACGCCGAATCCAGATAGTGTATGAAAAACTGGCTGCTGGTATGGGTGGGAGTGGTTTTCTTATCGGGGGCAACGCAGGCAGAAGAACGCCTGCCGGATGGTTGGCGTGCGCCTTTGTTGGTGCGCAATGCCGAGCCTTTGAACGCCCTCTTTCTGCAGGCTCCTCCCGCTTCCGCGTCTATTCTACCGGAAAATAGGGCACGGTTCCAGCTGAGCCTGGACGTGGTGAACCACTTGCTGTTTGACAGGGCGGGTGATAGCCGCTTCGAGCAGGACCTCGAGGTACAACGTCTCACCCTTGTGTACGCTCGGGGCATCGGACATGAAACGCAGATAGGGGTTCACATCCCTCTGCTCGCACGCAATGGCGGTTTGATGGATGAAATCATCAACGTCTGGCATCGCTGGTTTGGATTCAAAGGGGGTGGACGGGCAAGTCATCGCAACTACCAGGTACACGAGAGGCTGGTGCGTGATGGAAACACTCTTGTCCTGCTGGACACACCTGCCGCTGGCATAGGCGATGTCGTTGTAGAGGGGCGCAAGTTGTTGAAGCTGGTTGGGCGCAGCCGCTGGGTGGCGCGTGCGATGCTGAAGCTACCCACCGGCAACGCCGCCCAGCTATTTGGCAGCGGCGCGATAGACGCAGGACTGGGGATCATCTGCACCTGGCAGAGCAGTAGCCGGTTGGCGTGGCACGGGAACTGGAGTGTGGTGTGGGTGGGAAACCCCACGCACCTTGCTGTTCCTGCGCGTCGCATGGTGCAGTGGATGGTCGCCTTAGAGTACCTGCCCGATACACACACCTCATTGGTGATGCAAATCGACGATAATCGCGCCCCGGTGTTGGTGGGGGTTCCGTATGCCGATGGAACACGCCGTTCACTGACAATCGGCGTCGCGAGAGAGATACATCCCGGTGTGTTGGTTGAACTCTCGTTTACTGAAAATCAGTTCGGCTGGCTGGCGCGTATCGCTCCGGATTTTCATCTGCATCTCGGCGTGCGGTGGTGGGACAGGTAACCCTTAAAATCGCCTTAACAATTGTGCGTTACGATACTGATGGTAAACCCAGAGTGGAGGTAGGAGAACGTGCGTCCAAAGGGCTTTGCAACAATGGCATGGGTTTTGTTGACAGCAGCAGTGCTGACAGTGACGGGGTGTGCTCCTAAGAAGGCGACTACGACGGGCACCGCTGCCAGGGTTCAGATTACGGGAGCCGGTTCCACCTTTGTATACCCCTTGATGTCGCGCTGGTCGTCGGAGTACGAAAAGCTGACGGGGGTACAGGTGAACTATCAGAGCATCGGTAGCGGCGGGGGCATCCAGCAGTTTAAGGAGGGTACTATTGACTTTGGCGCGACCGATGTGGCGGTTTCGGAGAAAGAAGAAAAGGAGTTCACCCGTCCGTTTGTGCAGTTTCCGGTGGTTGCCGGCACCGAAGCTGTGGTGTATAACCTGCCTGGCATCACCCAGAACCTGAAGCTCACCCCTGCTGTGTTGGTGGACATCTTTCTGGGTAAGATCAAAAGATGGAACGATGCCCGGATTGCTCAGCTGAATCCCGACATCCAGCTGCCGGATATGGACATCGTGGTGGTTCATCGCTCGGACGGCAGCGGCACAACGTACATCTTTACCGACTACCTCAGCACCGTCAGCTCGGAGTGGGAGCAAAAAGTAGGACGCGGCAAGTCGGTGAGCTGGCCCGTTGGGGTTGGCGGTAAAGGTAATGAGGGCGTCACCGGACAGGTCAAGCAGTTGCCTGGCTCCATCGGTTATGTGGAGCTCAACTATGCGAAACAGAACGACCTGACCATTGCTGCCATTCAAAACGCTGCAGGAAAGTTCGTTTTACCAGACAAGAGCACCGGTGAAGAGGCCACACGGGCAGCACTGGAAAGATTGAAGCAGGACATTCGCAGTAGCGCGGTGAACATGCCCGGGGAGAACAGCTACCCGATTACCGGCTTTGTGTACGTACTGATGGATAAGCAGCCGAAAGACCCTGCCAAAGCGGGGGAGATCAAAAAGTTCTTCGAGTGGGTGCTGAAGGACGGACAGAAGATCGCGGCGGAGCTGGATTACGTGCCACTTGCCGAGGAAGTGGTTCAAATGTCCCTCCAGAAACTCTCCGAGGTGCCATAGCCGAATGAGTCAACCGGAAACGGAAGCCGCTGCAAACGCCATAGTACGCCGGCGCAGCGGGGGTGCGACGTTCTGGTCCGATCGCCTCTTCAGGGTGGCTGTGCTGGCATGCGCATCGGTGCTGGTACTGCTCCTGTTGTTTTTCGCGTATGAACTGTGGCAGTCCTCGACGTTGAGTATCCGCACCTTTGGATGGCGGTTCTGGGTGTCGCGGGAGTGGGACCCTGTGCGCGAACGGTTTGGAGCGCTACCCTTCATCTGGGGCACACTGGTGACTTCCATCGCCGCGCTGGTGATCGCTGTACCGCTCAGCCTGGGCACCGCCATCTTTATCGCTGAAGTGGCTCCTCGCTGGCTGCGGCAGCCCGTCTCGTTTGTGGTGGAGCTGCTGGCAGCCATTCCTTCGGTGGTGTACGGCTTGTGGGGAGTGTTCGTGCTGGTGCCCTTGTTACGCGAGCATGTGCAGGTTCCCCTGGTGCAGCGATGGGGGCACATCCCGCTGTTTGAAGGTCCGGCAGTAGGCGTCAGCATGATGGCGGCGATTCTGGTGCTCGCGGTCATGATTATCCCCTATATCACCGCTGTATCGCGTGAAGTGATACTGGCGGTGCCGCAGGAGCAGCGCGAAGCATCCTACGGGCTGGGCGCCACCCAATGGGAGACCATCCGGCGAGTGGTACTGCGCTATGCGCGGGTGGGGATTCTGGGAGCGATTATCCTCGGTTATGGGCGTGCTGTGGGAGAGACGATGGCGGTAACTATGGTGATTGGCAACCGTCCCGACATCTCGCTGTCCCTGCTCCAACCGGGCTACACGATGGCAAGCGTGATTGCCAATGAGTTCACCGAAGCCACCTCGCCCCTGTACCTCTCCTCGCTTACGGAGATCGGCTTACTGCTGTTTGTTATCACCCTGCTGGTTAACGCGCTGGCTCGCCTGCTGGTATGGCGCGTGTCTAGAGGGGAGGTGCATTACTGATGCGTGTCTCAGCCATTCACGAGCTGTGGCGCAGGTGGATCAATGCGATTTCGCTCGCCCTCACCGGTGTGTGCGCGGTCATTGTGATGGCACCGGTGTTCATCATTCTCGCATACCTGCTGGTGAACGGTATCCGCTCGCTGAATCTCGAGTTCCTGACCAGCCTGCCCAAAGCGCCGGGTGAGGCGGGAGGTGGCATGGCAAACGCTATTGTGGGCAGCTTCTACATGGTAGGGCTTGCTCTTCTCCTTTCGCTGCCGGTCGGAGTGGGCGCAGGGGTGTACCTGGCAGAGTTTGGACGGACGCGCTATGCGCAGCTGGTGCGGTTCATGGCGGACGTGCTCAACGGAGTGCCCAGCATCGTTATTGGCGTCTCGGTGTGGGCTCTGCTGGTAGTACCCATGCGTTCGTTTTCTGCGCTGGCGGGAGGCGTGGCGCTGTCGTTCATCATGATTCCGATGATTGCTCGCACTACGGAGGAGATGGTCCGCGCCGTGCCCCATGCGATGCGGGAAGCGTCGCTGGGACTAGGCGCCACCTACGCTCGCACGATGTGGAGTGTGGTCTTGCTGGCGGCACGGGGGGGAATTGTTACCGGTGTGATGCTGGCTCTGGCGCGTGCCTTTGGGGAAGCTGCGCCCCTGCTCTTCACGGCACTGGGCAACCGTTTCTGGAACTTCTACCTGGATCGTCCCATGGCGAACTTGCCCACTCAGATTTACGAGTACGCCAAGTCGCCTTATACCAACTGGCACCGTCAGGCATGGGCAGCGGCACTGATACTGATTTTGGTGGTGCTGGTGCTGAACGTCATCGCGCGAGTCTCCACTCGCGAACGCTACCATGCGTTGAGGTGACAGGGATGAAAGAAGGTGTTTCTCCCCTGAATGTCCAACCTGAGCTGTTGATGCGGGAGGATGTATCCATGGCAACCGTGGTGTTCCCGCGGCGCGAGGAAGTGAGTGCGCCGCCTCAACCCAAAATCAGTACGCGTCAACTCAATGTCTACTACGACAGCTTTCACGCCATCAAGGATGTGAACCTGGACATCCTACCCAATCATATCACGGCACTGATCGGTCCTTCGGGCTGCGGGAAGTCCACCTTTTTACGTTGCCTCAACCGGATGAACGACCTGATCGAAGGCGCGCGGGTGGAAGGCTCGGTACTGCTGGACGGAAAGGACGTGAACGACCCGCGCACGGATGTGGTGGCTTTACGGCGGCGCGTGGGCATGGTGTTTCAGCGTCCTAACCCCTTCCCCATGTCTATTTACGATAACGTGGCTTACGGACCTCGCATACACGGCATCCGTCGGCGTAGCGTCCTGAATGAGATCGTCGAGCGAAGCCTTCGACAGGCGGCACTGTGGGATGAGGTAAAGGACAAACTCCGACAGTCCGCGCTGGCTTTGTCGGGTGGGCAACAACAGAGGTTGTGCATCGCGCGAGTGCTGGCAGTGGAGCCGGAAGTGCTGCTCATGGATGAACCTGCTTCTGCACTGGACCCCACTGCAACCTTCCGCATCGAGGAGCTGATGCAGGAACTGAAAAGCCGGTATACCATTGTCATCGTCACGCATAACATGCAACAGGCGGCGCGTGTCAGCCAGTACACAGGCTTTTTCTACAAAGGAGAGCTATACGAGTTCGGCGAAACCGCTAAGATATTTACCAACCCGGAGCGGCGCGAGACCGAAGACTACATTCGTGGACGGTTCGGATAAACGGAGGAGAACACACGATGTACAGACGTGTTGTTGGCTATACGATAGCGGTACTGTGGCTCTTGCTGGCGTTGTCGGCGCAGGCGCAGAGGCTGGCAACAGGGGTTGTGTTCCATGATATGAACCGCAACGGTATCCGCGACGTAGGAGAGCCGGGCATTGCCAATGTGCTGGTGTCTAACCAGCGCGAGGTCGTTCGCACCGACAGGCAAGGAAGATATCGGCTGCCTGTAGACGACGACACCATCCTCTTCGTCATCAAACCGCGCGGTTGGCAGGTGCCCCTGAACGAGGATAACCTGCCCCAGCACTACTATATTCACAAGCCGAACGGCTCCCCAAAGCTCCGCTATGCGGGTGTCCCACCGACCGGAGACCTCCCCGAGTCTGTGGATTTCGCGCTGGTTCCCCACCGCGAGTCCGACCGCTTCACCGCCATCCTCATGGGAGATAGCCAGGTTCGTGATATGCAAGACCTGGGCTACTTCGCTTACGACATCGTTCGGGAGCTGGTAGGCTTCCGACAAGCGGCGTTCGCCACGATACTGGGCGATATCGTCTTTGATGGACTGCAGATGTTTGAGCCTTTGAACCAGGTGATGGCTCAGATAGGTATTCCCTGGTATCCTGTGATGGGCAACCACGACATGAACTTTGATAGCGCCGAGGATAGGCTTTCCGATGAGACCTTTGAGCGCGCCTACGGAACGCCTTACTATGCTTTCGAGTACGGGCAAGTCTGTTTTATCGTGCTGGATAACGTGGACATGCAAAACGGGAGGTACAAAGCCGGCTTAGGCGAGAAGCAGCTGGCATTTGTTCGCAACTACCTGCGTCATATACCCCGCACCCGCCTGGTGGTGTTGCTCATGCACATCCCCCTTGTCGAACTGCCCGAGACGGAGCGCAAGGAGCTGTTTGATATGCTCGCACCTTTCCCGCATACGCTCTCTTTCTCGGCACATACGCATATCCAGACCCACTTGTTCCTCACCCGCGAACAGGGCTGGAAGGGTTCGCGCCCACACCACCATGTGAACGCGGTCACTACGTGTGGCAGCTGGTGGACTGGCGTTCCCGATCCGGAGGGCATTCCGCACACCACCATGCGCGACGGCGCACCCAACGGCTATCTGATAGCAGAGTTCCATGGTAATCGCTACACCATTCGCTATAAAGCCGCCCGCCGCCCAGACGGTTACCAGATGAACATCTATGCCCCGGACACCGTCCCTGCCAGTGAGACAGGCAACACCCGAGTGCTGGTAAACGTTTTCTTCGGTTCGGAAAAGTCGCGCGTGGAGATGCGTGTGGGAGAAGAGGGCGAGTGGATACCGATGACTCGTGTGCAGGAAGCCGACCCCGCCTATGCTCAGATGAAGAAGATGGAAGAGCAGTATACCCTGCCGGGGCGAAAGCTGCCGGGTCTGATGAACTCCCCTCACTTGTGGGCAGCAAACCTTCCCCCGAGTCTGCCCCGTGGAACCCACGTTTTGCAGGTGAGAACAACCGACATGTTTGGGCGAACGTGGAGCGATTGCCGAATCCTCTCCGTGCGCTGAGGGAAAGTGCTTCTCTACCGTTTTCTGCGTGGAATAATATATAATGTAGTTTACCAGTCCGATCACCGGCGCGGAAAAGGAAGGAGAAGATTGGAACCATGACCGTCGTACGCCATGCCTTCGACGAGGAATTGCAGCTGCTTCAAAACGAGCTGCTCGAAATGGGCAGCTTCGTCGAGCAGATGCTCGACCAGGCGGTACAGTCCCTGTGCCATCGCGATGAGGAACTCGCCAAGCAGATTGTCCGCCGTGATGATGAAGTGGATGAGATGGACGTGAGCATCGAGATGCACTGCCTGCGCTTGCTGGCTCTGCAACAACCGATGGCACGTGACCTGCGCCTCATCGGCACGGTGCTCAAGACCATCACCGACCTCGAACGCATTGGCGACCACTCGGTGGACATCGCTAAGGCGACAATTAGTCTGAAAGACTATCCGCATGTTATCTCTCTGGTGGACGTTCCCCTGATGAAACGGAAGGTCTGCGAAATGATTCGAGGTGGGCTGGAGTCGTTTACACAGCATGACATCGAGCGGGCGTACGACGTGTGCGAAATGGATAACGAGGTAGACAAACTCTACCGTCGAATGCGCCGTGCCATTATCGCGGCGACGCAGATGAACCCCGAAAATCTCGAAGCAGCGACCACCATGTTGCTCGTTATCTACTATCTGGAGCGGTGCGCGGACCACGCCGTGAACGTCGCGGAGCGCGTGGTGTTCGTGGAAACCGGCGTGTTGCGGCAGCTCGCGGTGAGCCACCGGGGCGAATACGTCCCCGAAGAAAACAACAACGGAGACGAGACGACTGCACCATGAACACCGATATCGCGCACAATGTGGCTACCGTGCGCGAACGCATTGCCCGGGCGTGTGAACGTGCGGGACGCAAACCGGAAGAGGTGACTCTGATCGCTGTATCCAAAACGGTAGACGTCGCCCGTATCGAGCAGGCTATCGCTGCAGGAATCGATCACTTTGGAGAGAATTATTATCAAGAAGCGCGTGAGAAAATCCCGTGTATACAGGCTCCAGTGCACTGGCATTTCATCGGGCATCTGCAGAAAAACAAGGCGCGGGGGGTAGTGCCCCTTTTTGAGTGGATACACACCGTAGACGACGAGGAGCTGGCACAGGAGATAGACCGGCGTGCACAGGTGGCGGGAAAGCGTCAGCGTGTGTTGATTGAGGTGAACATCTCGCGTGAGCCTCAAAAGTACGGAGTGCCGCCCGAAGAAGTACTCCTGCTGGCAGAGTGCATCGCCCAGCTGCCCTACGTGCAGCTGGAGGGGTTGATGGGCATGGCTCCTCTCGTGCAAGAGGCGGAGCAGGCACGTCCCTATTTCGCCGAACTGCGTCGCCTGTTTGAGAATCTACCTGAAGCTTGTCGTGTGCACCTGTCTATGGGAATGACACAGGATTATGAGGTCGCCATTGAAGAGGGGGCGACCATGGTGCGTATCGGCACGGCGATTTTCGGTCCGCGCGTGTAAGAGGAGGTGAACCGGTGCAGGAACCATTTGAGGAAGAGGAAAGCCGTTCCTGGTGGTTACGGCTCAAGGGACGTCTGTTTGGCACAGCTGAGGAAGAAGAGGAGGACGGCGGCACGGTCATTCGCCTGCACACTCGCCCCGCCCAGCGGGTGAACGTGCTGCATGCCCGTACGATGGAGGACGCTCGCCGTGCCGCTGACGGATTGAAAGCGGGACACCAGCAACTGGTGAACTTCCAGTATGCGGACGCCCGCGTACGCGAGCGGGTGGTAGACTTCCTGATGGGTGTGGTGTACGCGCTGGAGGGCACGGTGGAGCGTGTGCATGAGCAGGTGTTCCTGTTCGCCCCTGCCAATGTGCAGGTGGAGATGAGCAGCGTGGACGATTTCCATAACGGGGCATGGAGTGAACGCGAGCGGTGAGTCTGAAGGGTAAAACCATAGCAGTGATCGGCACGGGAGCAATGGGTTCCGCCACCTGTCGCGGGCTGCTGAAGGCAAAAGCGGTGCAGCCGGAGCAGATTATTGCCACCGATGTGCATCGCGAGAAGGTGGAAGCGCTGGTTCGGGAGCTGGGCATCCGCTCCGCGCCATCTAACGTGGAAGCAGCGAGGCAGGCGGACATCGTGATGCTGTGTGTGAAGCCGTACCTGATCCACGATGTAGTAGAAGAGATTTCGGGGGTGATTACGCCGGACAAGCTGGTCCTCTCCATCGCAGCGGGCGTGCCTATCTCCCGTATCGAGGACTTGCTACCTTCCGGTACGCCCGTTATCCGCGCGATGCCCAACACCTGTGCCATCGTGGGAGCGGGAGCAGCTGCGTACTCACGCGGTCGCTATGCCACCGAAGAGCATGCCACTGCTGCACATGAGATTTTCACCTCTTTCGGCGAGGCGGTGGAGGTGGAGGAACACCTGCTGAACGCGGTCACCGCTATCAGCGGAAGCGGTCCTGCCTACGCCTACCTGATGATTGAGGCGCTGTCGGACGGGGGCGTACGCGCAGGGCTACCGCGTGACATCGCCACGTTTCTCGCAGCGCAAACCCTGCTGGGCGCGGCGAAGATGGTGCTGGAGACGGGAATGCATCCCGCCCAGCTGAAGGATATGGTCACCACTCCAGCGGGAACCACCATCGCCGCGCTGGTCGTCATGGAGCGGGCAGGCGTGCGCTCTGCACTGATTGAAGCAGTCGCCGCTGCGATTGAAAGGGCAAACGAGCTGTCCTAGTTCAAAGGCGGTAGCGCACTCGCCTCGTCCAGGATCGCTTTCTCCTCCGGCGGTAGTGGTCCGCTCCAACCGTCCAAAATCAGGTTCAGCTGCTCCATGTGGCGCGCGCCGATAATGGCGCAGGTCACCGCCGGGTTGCTGACCGTCCACGCGATGGCGGTCTGCACCAGCGGGCGGTCAAACCTCTTCAGCACCTCCACAATACGTTGTGCCCGTTCAATGTTATGCGGCTGCGCCCTGCGTTCCAGAAACCACTTATTCTCAGCGGCGCGGGTGCCGGGAGGCGGTGGCTCGCCTGGACGATACTTGCCCGTCAGAATGCCGCCCGCCAGTGGACTATAAACCATCACGCCCACGCCCTCCGTCTGGCACAGAGGCAACAGCTCCATCTCTATCACGCGGTCAATCAGGTTGTAACGCGGCTGGATGCTGTCAAACCGCGCCCAGTCGTGCTTATCGCTGAGCCACAGCGCTTTGCACAGCTGCCATGCAGCGAAGTTAGAGCAACCGATATAGCGCACCTTGCCTTGCCGCACCAGGTCGTTGAGTGTGCTCAGCGTCTCCTCTAAGGGCGTGTTCTCATCCCACGAATGCACCTGATAGAGGTCAATCACGTCGGTTTGCAGGCGGCGCAGGCTGGCTTCCACCTGCTGCAGGATATGATAACGCGACAGCCCCTCGCCGTTGGGACCCTCCGCGACACGGGCGCGCACTTTGGTAGCGATGACCACCTTCTCGCGGTGCGGGCGCAACGCTTTGCCCAGAATCTGTTCCGAGCGTCCGCCTGTGTACACGTTGGCGGTGTCGAAGAAGTTGATGCCTGCGTCCAGACACCGCTCTACCATGGCGATGGAGGTCTGCTCGTCCGCCTCCCCGCCAAAGGTCATACAGCCCATGCACAGTTCCGAAACCCACAGCCCCGTTTTGCCCAGACGTTTATAGTTCATTGGGAAGCCTCCTTCTTTTCCCCCGCGCAGATTGTACTGGATAAACAAGACGGGAGTCAATCGCGATGCTTTCTTCTCTCATACGAAGACACAGAGGTGCGAAGGATGCTTTAGGCTTTGCCTGCACACATCCGCTCTGGATGTGGAATTACCGACGTACTTGCCCACAAGGACACTCTATCTCCTGTGTATACTCGTCTGGCACTCCGCAGAACATGCGTAGCTGCTCTTGGGGACAAGGCACGTCGCTTGCGTAATCCCAAGGGGGGCGGTTCACTAGGTAAGTGCCATCTGGCAGTCGGAAGCAACGAAACCCTACCTGTTTGGTACGCACACTGCCATCCACTTTCACGCCAAGAACCTTGCCTTCATAGGAGTTCTTGGCAAAACCCAGTCCCGATGCTCCGCATGGCGTGCCGTGCAGAACGCAGTAAAACACTGTATGGTTGGCGTCGTACCGACGCAATATCTCAATGTGCCTTGGGGAGTTGACGTCATCGCTCAGCAGATAGAAGTAGCTCACAGGACTGGACAGGCGGCGGGTAGCGTGCGGGGAAGCTCCCCCGAAATGATCAAGAGGACACACAAAAACTTGCTTATTGCGTACGTAAGGGAATATCTGACCGATCATCGACGGGTACTCGCCCTCGTAGTCTTCAACGTATATCTTCCATGCGAGCTGAAGCTGACGCAGGTTACTTGTGCATGGGACGGAAAGCGAATGCTGTCTCGTCCTTGCCAGTACTGACAGCAGGAGAGCCGCGAGACCAGCGATGATGGCTATCACTATGAGCAGTTCCAGAAGAGTAAATGCTGCGCGATTCATCTATCCAGCCTCCGAGTCAACATATCAGTGAAACCGATGAGCGTCCACGTAAGCCATAAAGCAACGACCAGCGAGACGAGGTCATCCAAAGCCATCAGCAGAATGTGCCAGTCAGAGATGAAATTCAATCCACGCCCCAAAAGTATTCCTGCAGCAACGACGGCGACATTGAACCACCGCTTTCTTCGCTTTCGAGCCGAGGAGTCTAAAGGTGAGGTATGTATCCAGTAGGCTACCAAGCCGATGACTACTCCTACAACGGCTGCGACATTCCAGATATGAGGAGGGGGCACCAGAACGAAGCCTACCGGCACTTCGGCAAAGGCACGTGGCTGATGAGAGACCACCGCAATCAGCCAATCCTTGAGGATCTGGGACAATCGCAAGGCAATGTAACCCCCGTACTGCCCGACCATGCCCGCAAGCAGCGCCCATAATCCTCCCTCTATACTGCGCGAGTTCGTGATACCTTTCATATACCCTTTCCTCTCCTAAACTACGGGCACTGCTGCGGTGTGTTCGGTACGCAGTATATCTGGTATCGGTTGCGTGGGCAAGGAGGTTCAGGAGTCGCCTCTTGCTCGTAACAGCAATCCCAAGGTCGCCACTGTCCACAGGTGACCAAATAGTACCCCGTCTCCATATCCCACCAGCACTTGTTGCGCTGGCGCAGGTAATCAGCACGGCAGCCCAGCCATCCATCGCAGTCGCTATTCACCACACGTTGGCACCACTGGTCCGGTGTCGTGAAGTCGCTGCCTTGTAGTGGACATGTCACGATAACACCAGTCGGAAGGTGTGCTACCAGATAGGGTTGAGCGGGGATGTCGTCCCATGGTGCTACTCCCCTAATTCGGAAATAGGATATGGCAACCTCTTGACAGAGGTCTTCGATATCGTTGCAACTGACCCCGCTCCTGCGGAAGACTGCGCAAACCCGTTGGCGCCACAGCCTCTCTGCTGTGCGCATCCTGTTCCGCCTCCTTCCTGGACACTGACAAAGAGTAACAATGTCGTTATACTTACTTACAGAGCATCTTCGATATCTTTTCGCTTTTTCCTGCTGATGCAGTTTGAAACCTCAGGGTGGAAGTTCACCCTCTGCTTTCTGTGATCGTATCTTTGCGAGAGCTTCAATCTCCCTCTACGAGCCACCGTACCTGTTCGGGTGTCAGCCGCACCTCTGCGGCTGACATACACTCGCGCAGGTGTTGCAGATTACCCGTCATGAAGATGGGGATGGTCAGCGGTTTCTGGTGCAGCAGCCATGCCAGTGCCACCTGCGTCGGCGTGACACCCAGCTGTTGCGCCAGCTGAAGGGCACGTTCGCGTCGGGCGGCGTTCACAGGGTTGTGCCCGAATTGCTCTTCGCCTTTTGACGTGCCCGCGAAGTAGCCCTGCGCGGTGCTGGTGTAGGCGGCGATAGGAATACCTGCCTGCGCGTACCATTCCGCATCTTCGGGGGTGACGTAGCGCACTGTGGGGTCTTCGCCCATCTGCCAGTTGGGGGCTGCCAGACTCCACTGCACCTGCGAAATGACGAACCCCTGCAAGCCGCGCTGGGCAGCATAGCGGTTCGCCTGTTCGATGCGTTCGGTGCGCCAGTTACTCGCACCGAGGTAGCGAATGTGCCCCGCCCGGATGTGCTCATTCAGGGCGTCGACGATTTCATCTACAGGCACGCGCGAGTCGTCACGATGCAGGTAGTAGAGGTCTATGGTATCCACCTGCAGGCGTTGCAGGCTCTCGGCGATGTCCTGCGTCATTACTTCTGGAGACAGGTAGCGAGCGGGACGTGGGTATTTGGGTCCTCCATCGGGGTGTGCCCCTTTGGTTGCCAGCACTACCTGCTCACGCACGCCCAGATCGCGCAGGATCCTGCCCAATTCACGCTCACTACAACCCGCCTCGCCTTCTGGTTCCCAGAAGGCATAACAGTGGGCGGTATCCAGAAAGTTCCCGCCGAGGCGCAGGTACTCTTCCACCACCTGGGTAGCGTTATCGCCCTTGATTCGCGCACCAAAGACGCCCGTGCCCAGGCAGAGTCTGGAGACGTTCAGGGAGGTATCAGGGATCCAGACGCGCTGCATCGTTGGGTGTATCCTCCTGTCAACAAGCGTGAGCGCGTGGATGAGATTCCGCATAGGAGTTCAGGATTCCTGTCGTGCCTGTGGGTCATGTGGCTGCGCCAACCGGCGCAGTACATCATACTCCTCATTCGGGGCACTTCATTTCGGAGAACTCGATGGCGTCTAACAGTTGACGCAGTGCGGATTCCAGTTGCGCTACCTCACAAGTAGAACGATGCACCACCGCTCCGTAGCGGTCTAGACCGAACAGGCAGAGTGCTTCTTCTGCGCACTCGTATCGACGGAAGGCATCGCCCTCGCGATCTACGAGTACAATCGGTGCGTGTGGTGCCTTAGAAAGCGGTTCGCGCACTATCACCAGCGGGGCGGCGCCCGTGTTGCGGAAGTCGCGCAGTAACGTGCTGATGGCTTCCAGTACAGCGGATACGTCCCCTGGTTGAGGAACGAACACGATGCCGACCGGCTGCCTCTGTCGGAATGACCATAAGGAGACCGATTTTCCGTCGTGCGCCGAAGGCAGGGTAAAGGAGGGCGCAATGGTCTCTTCAATGGTGCCAATAGTGTGTATTCGGTACATCATGGCGGTGTATTTGCCCTCTCACCGAGTGGGACGGTGATCCGCAGCCGTTGTGAGCCACGCTGGATATCTATCTGTATCTTATCGCCGGGTTTCATCCGCCGCAAGATGCTGGTGACATCGGCAGCGCGCCGCACAGGCACATTGTTCAGGGACAGGATCACATCTCCCAGACGGATGCCTGCCCGGGCTGCGGGACTATTAGGCACTACGCGCACCACTTCCGCACCCTCCGCACCATCGCGGTCCGCAGGCATGATGCCCAGGAAGGGACGGCGCAATCTGCCCGCCCGCATATCGTCCAGCACTGCTTTGACATCGTTAATCGGCACCGCCAGTGCGCCGCCTGTTGTTCCCAGCAACGACATGTCTACTGCAGTGCCCAGAGAGGGCGCGGTGGTGCCGGCTCGCCTGCTATCCGCTGTATCGGGCGGGCGAAAAAGCATGCCTGGCGCAATACTCGCGACGATGACCCCAACAACTTCTCCTCGCGAATTCACGACCGGCGCCCCACTGCTTCCTGCCCCAATCGCGCCAGAAATCTGTATCAGGTTCGAGAGGAACTGCTGTTGACCGATGACTCCCGTGCGCTCCTTCCCTGCGACCACACACAACGCAAGTGACCGTTCGTAACCACCCAGCGTGCCCATACAAAGCACCAGGTTACCCTGCTCTATCCTGTCCGAGTCGCCCAGCGGCAAAGGGGGCAGAGACAAGGCAGGTACTTTCACCATTGCCAGATTGGTCACATCATCGATACTCACCACCCTGCCCATCAGCTTGCTCCCGTCTGCAAGGCGCACCACGCACTGCTCCGCTCCCCGTACCACATCCGCGCTGGTCAGTACCCACTCCCTGTCCACGATAAAACCACTGCCCTTGCGGGTGATGGGATTGGGCAGGTTAAACAACCGAAACGTTTCCAGCATCCGGCGTGTCGGTTCGTTCTCGGGTCTTGTCCAGAAAGCGGAGGGAGAGGAGCCCGGAGGTGCCAGTGCGCCTCCTTCCACGGCGACCACCGCGTTCTGCACTTTACGCGCCAGCGTGGTCATCTCGCGCTCCAAAGAGTCCAGCACACCTTGTGCCCAGACGGTACTGGTCATGAGAAGCAGCCACAGAAAGGATAACAGCAACCGCATGGCACGTCCCCCTTTACTCCACTCCACCTGCCGCAGCGGCATAGGCTGGTTGCACCACAAAAGCTTCCGGTATATGGTGTGTCGAAGGAGGAGACGCTTCCGCCAGCACCGGCTGTACAGGCACTTCCGGTTCGGGCAACGACTCCGCAACGGGTGGAGCTAGCGTTTCCTGCACGTTCTGCGCCACGGGCTGAGCCGCAATCAGGATGCGCTTCGGCGGGCGATGCACCGGTGTCGAAGGCGTTTGACGCGGCGCAGGAGCAGGTTTGGCTTGTTCCGGTGCAGCGGGCTGCCTGGACGGTTCCTGCTTGGGCTTACCGCCTTTCTGGGAAGGAATAGTCGTTGGAGCAGCAGGATTCTTCTCCGGCATGGCTGCGTCCAGATGCGGCGGGATGACGTTCTGCACGACCGCAGGAGCGGTTTGCCCGTCATCGGTGGGCGGCGAAACCCTCTGCCACATCGCCAAGCCAATCCACGCGACTACCGCCACCGCCACAGGAACCAGCGCTATCTGCAACGGAAAACCGCGCTGCTTCGCTTCTCCGCGCACCTGCAACGGCTGCCAACCACCGGCAGGCGCATCGGGTAGCAGGCTGGCATACTGGCGCACCACCTCGCGCGTACGGCGGTAAACGCGCGCCTCCGCCTGACAGTGCGCACACACCTGCAGGTGTCGACGCACCCAGCCGGGCAAACCACGTTCTATGTCGTCCTCGCTCAGAGCGAGGTAGTATTCTACCCATCGGCACAGGAGCCGTCTCATCGTGATCCCCCCAGAAGCACTTCCAGTCGTTGCTTGAGCAGTCGTCGGGCACGGAACAGGCGCAGTTTCACGCTACCCACACTGCACCCTAACGCCTGCGCCATCTCTGAATAGTCCATTCCTTCCATATCTCGCAACACAATGACCGCGCGATGGTGGGGAGGCAGGGCATCTATCGCCTTGCGCACCGTTTCGCGCAGTTCGTTGCGTTCTGCTGCGGCGTGCGGGTCGATATCTGCATACCCACCGCCCACGTCCCAATCCAGTGATACTTCAGGATGCGCCTTTTTACGCTTCACGTGGTCTATCGCCAGATGCACGCCGATACGGATGAGCCATGTGCGCAGTTGTGCTTCGCCGCGAAAGCTGTCCAGAGCTCGATAGGCACGCAAGAAGGCGTCTTGCGTGAGGTCTTCGGCGTCCTGCGGATTGCCCACGATGCCCAGAATACTGCGAAAGACCGCTGTGCGGTGTTGCTGCCACAGCGTGCCGAATGCCTCCATGTCGCCTGCGCGACAGCGTTCGATCAGCTGTTGTTCGCCCTCTTGCCGGGGATGTTCTCCGGTTGCCACTCGCCACTCCCACACTCGCGCGTCCATTGCGTCGCTCCTTCTCTATTTCGGTGCGAGCACCGTAGGCTCCCCCTCGCGCCAACCCACACTGCGGAGAGACAGCGGGTGCCCGCACCGTTGTCTGCACAGGTGAGCGGGCTCCGCCAGGCGGCGATGGGGCTACTACCCCGGCGTGACGCACGCCACTCTTCGCTCGCACATCCTCCCACTATCCATCTAGATAGACGAGGCTCACGCCTTTTTGTTATCATAGGAGCATGAACGCCATCATCACCCTGCTCACCGATTTCGGTACGGAAGACACCTACGTGGGCGTGATGAAAGGGGTCATCGCCTCCCTCTGCCCCGGTGCGACGGTGATAGACCTCACGCACGAGGTGCCGCCGCAGGACATCGCGACCGGTGCGTTCTTGCTGGACGTGTCGGTGGATTACTTCCCTGAAGGCACTATCCATGTGGCGGTGGTGGACCCCGGCGTGGGCACGGCGCGAAAGCCCATCGCCCTGCGCACCGCGAAGGCATTCTTCGTGGGTCCCGATAACGGCATCTTCACGCTGGTATTGCAGAGGCAGAAGTTGCTACAAGCGGTCTGTCTGGATAACCCACGTTACCACCTGTCCAGCGTCAGCGCCACCTTTCACGGGCGAGACATCTTCGCACCGACTGCGGCGCATCTCGCTCAGGGCGTGCTGCTGGAGGAACTGGGCACACCGCTCACCCGTTTGCAGAGGTTGCCCCTGCCGCGTATTCGGGTAGACTGGCTGGGCATCCGCGCGACGGTGGTGCACATCGACCGCTTCGGCAACGCCATCACCAACCTCACCCGCGCCGACTACGAGGCGTGGTGTGCTCGCTGGGACGTGAAGGAGCCGGTGGTGGAGGTGGTTTCGGCTAAGGCGTTGCTACCGATATGTCGTACCTACGCCGACGTGCCGCGCGGGCAACCGCTAGCGCTGTTTGGCAGCAGTGAGCGGCTAGAGGTGGCAGTGCACAGCGGCAACGCAGCACAGGCGATGTTGCTCCGGCGCGGCGATACGATACGGGTATTGCGGCGTGAGAGCACCCCACCCCCGCGCCTGCAGAGAGTGTTGCATTTAGGGTAGGATGGGAGCCCTGCTCCTCTGGGTATGGCAATGAGGCACCTCTGCCCAGCGTCATCACCGCCACCGTGTGCCCATCTGTCGCCACGAACGCCACCTCATACCGCTACCCTCAACATCGTCCTGTTGCAAGTGGAGCAGGAACCTTCATTTCCTCCGCGAAAAGGGAACAGTGCATATCACAGGTTGTATCGGAGGAACACCATGCGTCGTTTCGTGTACATGCTCGGCATGCTGGCAGCACTTGCCCTGTTGTTCACTGCCTGTGGGAAGCGCCAGACAACATCGGACACAGCCACTGCGCCGTCAGCGCAATGGCGCATCGCGGTCGTTCCCAAGGGCACGGCACATTCGTTCTGGCTGACGGTGAAGGCGGGTGCGGAACAGGCAGGACAGGAAGAGGGCGTGCAGATTCTGTGGAAAGGTCCCGCCGAGGAGACCGATGTGGAGGGACAACAGCGCATCCTCGAAGATTTCATCAACCAGAAAGTGGATGCTATCGTGATGGCGGCGTGTGATGCGGATGGTATGGTACCCATCGTGAAGCAGGCGATGGAGGCGGGTATTCCCGTTATCACCATCGATTCCGGAGTGAACTCCGACGACCCGCTGAGCTTCGTGGCGACGGACAACGTCGCTGCGGCGGCGAAAGCGGCGGAGGTGCTGTGCCAGCTGGTGGGCGGCAAGGGCAAGGTAGGAATGATACCCTTCATCAAAGGCGCAGCCTCTTCCGAACAGCGCGAGCAGGGCTTCCGTGAAGGCATTCGGAAGTGCCCCGGCGTCACGCTGGGACCGGTGTTGTATTCGCAGAGCCAGGTGGAACGCGCCATGCAGGTCACGGAGGATATGCTTACCGCCAACCCGGACCTGGTGGGTATCTTCGCAGCGAACGAGCCGGGTGCAGTAGGCGCGGCAACGGTGCTGGAACAGCGCGGTCTGGCAGGCAAGGTGAAACTGGTGGCTTTCGATGCCGCCCAGCCGGAGATTGACGCCCTGAAGCGCGGAACGATTCAGGCGTTGATTGTGCAGAACCCATTCAAAATGGGTTACGAGGGCGTGAAGCTGGCAGTGAAAGCCATCAAGGGCGACCGCGCCAGCATCCCCAAGCGGGTGGACACGGGCGTCACCGTCGTCACGAAGGAGAACCTGGACAGCCCCGAGGTACAGGAGCTGCTGAAGGAGAGATAGATCTGAGCGCAATCGTGGAGAGATGCCTTATATAGTTAACCCGTTGGGAAGCGTACGCTCTAACTCCACATAGGGGGCGAGGGGTATGGTGCAGCAGTTTGCGGTATGGTTCTACGCTGCGCTGAGCCGTTTCGCTGATTTCTTGCGGTCTGTCGCACCGTGGGTGGTGCTGCTGGCAGCGCTCGCGGCGGTTCTCGCTCTGGTATTTTATCTACGTGACAGGGATAGCTTCGACCGCTTCTGGAAAGCAGTCTCAGCTCGGCTAGCTGCGCTGGGAATAGGCGTTATTGCCCTCTTGTTGCTGGTGCTGGAGGTGCTTCTGTTGAACTTCAGCGTCGACGCAATGGTGGAGCGTCGGAAGGTAGAGGCGGATTCGCCGTACACGCCCGGAGAAGAGGCGCCGGTCGGGATACTGTATCAGTATGGACCCGTTGCCGCATATCTGCACGAGCGAACCTACACCCGCGACTATGTGTTTCCTGCGCAGGTGGCGCAGGTTCCGATGAAGGGCGGTGTTCCACAGCTGCAAAGTCTTCTGCCGTATTTGCGGGAGCAGGTGCCTTATGCCGCCAAAACCCCGGAGGTAGAGGTTGCCGTGCGCCGAGTCGGTGAGGAGTGGGTGATTACGCGCAAGATAACCATGCTGGAGGAGGTGCCCATAACCATCGAGCGCGCGGATGTGAACGCCCGCTTCCAGACCCGCCGGGGTGCTCGTGGGCGGTTTTTCTACCGGCTTACTTTTGCTGGTCGCTATACCTTCCGCAACCCGCTGGACTCCGAAGTACAGGCGCGGTTCGTGTTCCCGCTGCCAGAGCCTCCCGGCACCATTGAGGGTTTCGAACTGAAAGTGGGGGACCGTGTAGTCACGGAACCCAACCAGTACGGCCAGTACACCTGGGAGGGCAAACTGCCACCAGGTACACTGGTTACAGCGGTGACGCAGTTTCAAGCAACTCTGGGCGAAGGATGGCACTACGACATCGGGTCGGGCAGGCGGCGCACCGGAGACTTCCGACTGGTGGTGGAGTCTGATAGCCCGCCACGCCTGCTGCGCCGCTCTCTCGCGCCGACCGAGCGTCGGGGTAATCAGGCAATCTGGGAGCTGCACAACGTGATTACCTCACAGAGAGTGGCGCTGGCGTTTCCTGCTGACGCCACTGCGCAGGAGACGATGCTGAAGGTCCTGAACTTCTTGCCGGTAGCGCTGATAGCGTTTGGAATCTGGAGTGTTTTGCTGGCTCTGCTGGGTGCTTTGCGCGTTGCCCCGATTCGATGGTTGTTCGCCGTGCTGGGCATGGGGCTGGGCTTCCTGGTGGTGCCGATGCTGCTCAGCTATACGGCAGTGGAGTGGGCGGCGCTGTTGGGTAGCGCGGTGGCCTCCGTTCTGGGCATGTGGTCGCTGCAGGGGCGTCATGTTCCTCTCGTCGTGCTCTCGGCTGTGTCACCGCTGGCTTTTCTGGTGGTCGACCACTCTGCCCTGCTGCTAGCCGGGATAGCTTTACTGGCAATTCTTTCTCTCTGGTGGGATATTCGCCACAAATGGTCACTTTAGAGCGTATCGAGGAAGCACAGCAGGCAGCAAAGGGGCTGGTCCAGCACACCCCTCTGATCCCTGCGCGCATGTTGAGCGAGCTGACGGGCGTGCCGGTGTGGCTGAAAGTGGAAAGTTTCCAGCGCACCGGCTCATTCAAGATTCGCGGAGCGTACGAGTGCTTGCGTCGCCTACCACCGGAAGTGCGCGCGCGAGGGGTAGTCACCGGTTCGGCAGGCAACCACGCGCAGGGGCTTGCGCTGGCGGCGATGACCTTTGGGATACCGGCAACCATCTTCATGCCGGTGTTCGGTTCCATCGCCAAAATGCAGGCGGCAAAGGCGTATGGCGCGAAGGTTATCCTGCAGGGCGAGGGTTTTGCGGAAGCGGTGGAAGCGGCACAGCGTTTCGCACAAGAGACGGGCGCCACTTACGTCCCCGCATACGATCACGATGACATCATCTGTGGACAGGGTACCTGCGGACTGGAAATCCTGGAAGACCTGCCCGAGGTGGAGCAGATTGTTGTGCCCGTCGGAGGCGGTGGACTGTTTGCAGGCATTGCGGCGGCGGTCAAGTTGCGCAAAGCCAGTGTCTCCTTGATTGGCGTGCAATCGGAGGGAGCGGACACTGCTGTGCGCTCATGGCGGGAGGGCAGGCTGGTAGAACCTTCGCCGGTGCGCTATACCCTCGCGGACGGCATCGCCGTCAAGTCCCCTTCCGAGCGCACGTTTGCATATATCCGACGCTACGCCGACGAGATGGTGACCGTAGATGACCGCAGTATCGCCCGAGCGGTGCTGTGGCTACTGGAGCGCAAGAAGATAGTGGCGGAGGGGGCAGGTGCGGCGGGCGTCGCTGCAGTGCAGAGTGGGAAGGTACGGCTGCGTGGAACGACGGTGATCGTGGTCTCTGGGGGGAATATCGACGCCAAAACGCTTTCCGACCTGATTGAGCGCGAGATGCTTCATGCCAGTCGCTACTATCACTTCTTCACCGCCGTACCCGACCGGCCGGGCGGTCTCGCCGCCTTGCTGCAGCTGGTTGCGCGGGCGCAGGGCAACATCATGAGCGTCAACCATAACCGTATCCACCCCTCCGTCCCACACGGCTGGACAGGGGTAGAACTGCTGGTAGAGGTGCGCGACGCCGAGCATATCGCGCACATAGAAGGGCTTTTACGGCAAAACGGCTACACAGTGAGGGTGCTGGCATAGGATGAAACGATGGCTTATTGCGTTATCCGCGATGCTCTGGGTTTTCCTGTCGCCCGCCTCGGCGCAGACGTGGCTGGTGCGTCAGCGAGGTACCGTGCTGGAAATCGCTTATGGGGGTGGTTCTCAATTTCCCCAATACGCCGCTCTGCATCTGGATAGCAGCTATTTTCGGATGGTGTATTCGCCTCAGTCGGGATGGGGTACCTCGGTGGTACTGATGCCCGCGTTCTGGTCGGGGGGCAGGTACTATCAGGGTGCACCCGTGACCGCCAGCTGGCGTACGGAAGGCAACGACCTGCTCCTATCCCTTTCGGGAAAGATTGCCAGCCTGCAGGTGTCGCTGGAGGTGCGGTTGTCCCCACCGGCTAAGAACAGCTTGTTAGCACGGGTCAGAACTCTGAGTGTCACTGGTAACGTTGCGCTGGATAACCGTCCGGGTGAGGCGTTCAAACCGGTCATGCTCTCTTCCATGCACATTTCGGCAACGCAGTGGGATACGCGCCTCACCTACGTGGAAGGACGCCTCTACAACTTACCCTCCAGCGGCTGGGTGATTTATCCGGCAAGGAGCGCAAGCCGTTTTGGATTGATTGGTGGCACTTCCAGCTGGAAAACCAACGCGCCCACCGTAGAGGTAGTGCTCAGGCAGCCGAAACCGTTGCAGGTCACAGGCTGGGTCACCTACAGTACGAATCCCAATGATGACAACGTGGGCTTCTGGGCGGCATCCTCGCAAGTTCTGCGCGAGTGGCAGTACATCCTCCGTGCGACGGTGACCCACCCGGTGGGACGTTAGTCTCACCGAACAATACTCTCAACTTGGTTGCTATCTCCTTCTTTGCGTGGTGCCTGCAGGCGCATCTGTGCCGCTTTGAGGTTGACCTCCCTCATGCGTTTGACCAGTTCCCACTTGGGGCGGTCGGTGAAATCTACCAGTCCAAAGGCGAAGTGTTCACCGAGCACCAGCGTGTTGCCTCTACCCGGACCTCGCCCTGTCAGAGGCTGGTCACGGTACTGGAACCACATGACACCCACGCAGGCAGGATGCTGCGCAGCCTCACGCACCCAGCGAGCATACCGTTCGCCAGCATCCCGTTCCTCTTTTGCCCACACGTGGTAGCGTCCGTAGGCACGCGCTCCGTCATGCCACGCCGGGAAAGAGAACTCGCCGCACAGGATGGGCTTGTCGATGCGAGCAATCAGTCGCTGCATCCAGTCGTCCACGAAGTCGCGGGCATAGCGGTCGTATCCCAGAACGTCGCAGTGCTTGGCGCTCAACAACCAATCCTCTTCGTTCTCCCACCAGCCGGGCACAATCCAGAAACCGAAGTAGAGGTGATGGGGGTCTATCTCTTTCACCGTGCGATAAATCCAGCCGTAGTAATGGTCGGCGTAAAACCGGCGCAGGTTTTCTACGTCCTGTTCCGGTGGGCTCGGCAGAGAAGCGTACAGGTCGGCGCGGTCGCGAGCGGTGACTTCCCACGCTTGCGCCAGCCTCGAGATATTGTTTCTGTATAAGTTTTGTAAGGCTTCATCTACCAGCGCACGTTTGCTAGCAGGCGCGCCGGGCAGACGAAGAATCTGCCTTATCTCCTCCCGAGTAACAATTTCGTCATACTCATTGCCCACCGACCAGCCCAGCACCCACGGGCTATTGCGTAGAGGTTCTATCTGCCGGCGCAGGCTCTCGCGGAAGCGTGCCTGAATCGCCGGGTCAAAGATGTCGGGATGACGCACCAGATTTGGCACGTCCCAGTGCCCCAGCACCGGTGCGCAGGGGAAGTTTTCTATGCGGTCCCACTTACCCGCCCCTGAGAACCCCCATGTGAGTAGTCTTTGTCGTGCAAGTTGAACACTTTGCTCTTTCCAGCCGTCGCCGAATCGGCGCATCAGGTTCACGGCGTGCAGACAGACGTACTCAGTGTCTCCCCCCTCTCCCCACACACTGCGACGCCACAGTTCGGCGGTTTTGCCCTCGCGGGGTGGCAACCACTCAAACACCGCTTCGCGCTCGGAGACCGGGGTCATCTCCCAGGTCAGGGCAGGCACAGAACATACTCCCAGATAGAAACAGGGATACCCCTCGGGGGTAATCAACCACCAGTAACCGCCCCTGCGCACCACACGGTAAAAGCCCGTAGCCTGCTCCTTCCAGCCTGCTTTCCGGTAACCACCGAAGCGGTCATAGGCGGTGGGTGTGCCCCATTGTGCCAGGATGCGTTTTTCCTCCTCCAAACTGCGGCGCAGGTCCGTATCGGTACGCACCTTGTCCGGCATTTGCACGTAGCGGCACTGCCCGTAGCGGTCGATATACGGCTGAAAGCGCTTCCAGTCAGGCATTGTCCTCAAGCGGAAGCGCACCTCGATGGTGAGGGGTAATTCAGCGGAAAAGCCCTGTTGCACCGCTTGTCCCCACACGGTTTCGGGATTAAACAGGCGCACTGGTTCGGGGATGGAGGGGTCAGGACGCAAGGTGAACGGCAGAGGTTTGCCCCTGCCTGCGGTGATGGTCATCTGTGAAATGGCGTGGTAGGAGGTGGGTGCGCTTGCCCATGCTGGCACCATGCCCACATCCAGCGTGCCTGCCCGAGCCCGAAAACCTCCTGCGCTTCTGCCGACCAGCTGGTCGTCCAGATGGAGCATCGCCTCCTGGGGGGTAATACGCGCCTGCACCCTGTACTCGCGCTCCAGCTCCCAGCGAGGCGTTGCCACGATGAACCGCCACTGGTTACCGTCGCCAACGCCCAGCGCAAGGCGCAGAGTATCCAGACCTGCCACAGGCTGCTCTGTTTCATTCTCCAGGCTCAGGTAGAAGCCAGTGTGTGTTTGCCAGTCGTATTGCGCGGCAAAGTGATATCGATGGGATGGCAATCTCTTCACCCTCCTCTTCGCATCGCCTGTAGTCGCCAGCGAGGCGCCTGCAGATTGGCATCACGCATAATCCGAACCAGTTCCCACTTGGGGCGGTCGGTGAACTCCACGATGCCGATGGGGCTATGCTCGCCGATGAACAGTTTTTTGCCTCTACCAGGTCCTCTACCTGTTAGCGGCTGGTCGCGATACTGGAACCATAGTCCGCCCACACACAGGGGATGCCGGGCGGCATCACGTACCCAGCGAGTATACCATTCTCCTGCCTCTCGCTCGTCCTTCGCGGAACAGCCCATAAAGGCACCGTATCCGCGCCGTCCATCCTCCCAGGTGGCAAAGGTGAACTCGCCACACAGCACAGGTTTTCGCGTGCGCTGCAGCAGACGTGTAATCAGTTCGGGCGAGAAGAAGAGATGGTAGTAGTCGTACCCCAGTACATCAACATGGCGCGCCATGAAGAACCAGTCCTGCTCACTGTCCCATGCATACGGATAGATCCACGAACCGAAGTAGAGATGATTGGGGTCGATGCGTTTGACAGTCCGATAGAGCCACTCATGATATTTGTCCATGTAAAACAGGCGCATGTTCTCTACATCATCATCTGGGATAGCAGTGATAGAGGCACGGCAAATGGCTTCCAGGTCACGGGCGGACAGGTTCCATGCCTGCGCCAGTCGCTGCACGCTACCGTTATACTTGCTGTGCAGCAGGTGTTCTATCATCGCCCGTTTGGCAGGGGGGGCAGAGGGAGTGGCAAGAATATCGCGTACCTCCTTGCGACGGATCAGCTCGCTCTCCTCGTTCCCTACCGACCAGCCAACTACCCAGCTGCTCTGGCGGTGAGGAGCGATCTGGCTACGCAGGTGCTGCTCGAAACGCCTTGCCACTTCAGGGTCAAAGATGTCGGGGTGCTCTGCAAGGTTGGGCACTCCGTTGCGGTTCAACACGGGAAAGTATGGTGTTTCGGGCACATAACCCCATTTGCCCACGCCCGCGAACGCCCACGTGCGTAGCCGTCTTCGTGCCAGATCGAGGGTGCTCTGTCGCCAGTCCTTGCCGAACCGTCGTATCAGGTTCACGGCGTGCATGCTCACGTAGCGTGTGCCCAGCCCTTCACCCCAGGCGTCTGTCGCCCACACGCCTGCATACTCGCCGTCCTGCGGCGGCAGCCACTCGAACACCTCTTCGCGCTCCGACACGGGTGTATACTCCCAGAGGTCCATGGGCACACTGCAAACGCCCATGTAGAAGCAAGGGTTGCCCTCGGGCGTCACCAGCCACCAGTATCCGTCGCGCTGTTCCAGGCGATAGAACCCCGTGCGTTCGGCACGCCAGCCTGCCCGCCGATATCCGCCATACTGGTCTAAGTCGGTGGGAATGCCCCAGCGTGACAGAAGGTGTTGCTCCTCCTGCCACTGACGCCTGAGGTCATCGTCACTGCGTACCTTATGGGCGAAATCGGCATATCGGCACTGACCGTAGCGGTCGATGTAGGGCACGTAGGGACGCCAGTCGGGGATGAGACGCAGTTCGAAAGAGACCTCGATAGCCAGAGGGAGCTGCACAGAAGCCTCCACGGTGTGAGTAGCCCAGCTACCCTCCAGCCCCCAGAAATGAAGGGGGTTGAAGTGCAGCAGAGGCTCACTCCAACGCAAGCGGGGACCTCCAACGGGATAGACAGTGAGGCGTCCTCCGATGGTGCATCGTACCTCGCAGGGGGCGAGGTGGTAGTCCGTCTCTGCGCTTGCCCAGTGAGGGACTTCGCCGACCACCAGCTGGCCTTCTGCCGAGGCAAAGCCCCCCCCCTTGCGGTCAACCAGTTGACCATCGAGCCACAGGCTTGCCACATCGGGCTGAATCTCGGCGCGTAAGTGGTAGCGCTTTCCAGTCTGCCAAATCACTTGCGGAGAGAGAAATCGCCAGTCCCGCCCGTCCCCTACTCCCAGTATCAACCGCAGAGTGTTCAGGCGGCATACAGGTTCGTCGGTACTGTTTTCGAGGCTGAGGTAGAAACCTTTGCCTTGTTCCCAGCGAAACTGATGTGCGAAGTAGAAATGATGTTTTCCCATACCCATCGGACTCCGAAATCCCGTACTTGTAATGGCACATTCGATATGAAAGCGTTCCACTCCTACCGATAATATCAGGTAGAGGAGGTTAGTAGAGTATGCCGTATCCTGTACAGCGCATCGAGATTACAGGTATCGACGTCAACAGCGTGGAGAAAGACCCATCCTTTGCGACCGCGTACGCCTTTTACATGCAGCTCTCTGAGACACCGAACGAGGCGTGGACGCTGGCGTTTTCGGAGGAATGGAAAGCGATTATCGCAGCACGCAAGTTGCAGCTGGACGTAGTGGGCGACCGCCTGCGCTGTATCGTTTCCGAAGGGGACGACTTGCGTCGGGTGGTGCAGTTTGCCTACGAGTTTGTGGAGCGCATCAACCAGCGAGTGCCACACTACTGTGCCCAGCTGGAAGAGCGCGAACGTCGTGAAGAGGCATATCGGCGCGAAGTGCAGGAGCGTATTGCACAGATCCAAAGCCGGCTGCAGGCTATCGCTAGGGAGACGGGCATGAAAGCGGCTGCGTAACCCATCTTATCGTCAGGAAAGGCAGGTGTTAGCGCTTTGAGCACCAGTGGAATCAATTTCTCCGGTCTTATCTCGGGTATGGACACCGAGTCGCTCATCCAGCAGATTATTCAGGTAGAAAGTCGTCGGAAGGCTATCTGGTCCACACAGCAGTCACAGCTGACCCAGCGGCTCAGCGGTCTACAGGCTCTCCAGGCGCAGCTGCTGGGGTTTCAATCGGCTATCTCTCAGGTCACCATACAAACCGCTTTCAAAGCAGCTACCGCTACCAGCAGCGCAGAGAGCGTCGCGCGGGTCACTGCAACGACCGACGCGATACCGGGCACTTATCTGCTGGAAGTCTCCCAGCTTGCTACTAACCATAAAATCGGCACCACCGCGCAAACCTCTATCGAGAACGCGCTGGGGCTGAGTGGCTCTTTTCTGGTAAATGGGAAACAGGTCACCGTGGTTGCCAGCGATAATCTGCGCGACATCGCCGCGCGCATCAACAACGCGAAGGCGGGCGTGACCGCTTCCGTGCTCAGCGTGAGTAGCAATGAACACTATCTCGTGCTCACCGCCCAAAACTCGGGCGCAGCTAGTGCGATCAGCTTGAATGATCTGGGCAATGATAGTGTGCTACAATCGTTGGGGCTGATTACCGGCACGACCAGTATCAAAAACGCTATCCCGAACGGAGCGCAATCCGACAAGTTCGCCGATACCAGCACCGCTGTCGGCACTCTGCTGAACCTGAACGGTGCTCCTTCAGGCACTATACAGGTGAACGGCGTCAACGTTGCTATTGACCTCAGTACGGATTCCTTAAACTCCATTGCCAGCAAGATCAACGATGCCGGTGCGGGAGTAACCGCTTCGGTCGTCACGGTCAACGACAACGGCACCACGCGCTATCGCCTGCAGATTACTGGCGCCAGCACGCCCACTTTTACCGACAACGGACACATTCTGGAAACGCTGGGTATTCTGAAAGCGGGCTATGGCAACGAGCTGGTGCAAGCAAAAGACGCCCAGTTCAAGATTGACAACATGAGCTTGACCAGCAGTAGCAATACGCTGACGAATGTCATCCCGGGTGTGACCGTGACGTTGCTGGACGCCGATGCGACCAACCCTAAGAAGACAGTCATCACCGTCACCCGCGATACAGGAAGTATCAAGGAGGCGATCCGGGGATTCGTAAAGGCATACAACGATACCCTCGACCTGATTAAGAAGTACGACTACTTTGACACCGAGACCTACGAGACGGGGCCGCTGTTTGGAAACGCTACCGTCAACGCGCTCACATCCGATCTGATGGCGACAATCTCCGATACGGTGGCGGGTGCACCTTCCACAATGAGTATGCTGGCTCAGGTAGGCATCAGCCTAGACCCCAGGGGCTCGGGCAAGCTGGTGCTCAAGGAATCGGAGCTGGACAACGCGCTGAATCTACGACTGAGCGATGTGGAGAGGCTATTCCGAGTGATGGGGGAAACTAGCGATCCACGTCTGACATACGTGATCGCTACCAGCAAAACCAAAGCGACCGGTGTGCCATTGTCGGTCCATATCACTCAAGTGGCAACGCAGTCGCAGGCGGTGGCATCAGTGGCGCAGACCCAGGCGAGCACCACCACCGAACGGTTGACCTTCAACGGCGTGCTGTTCGGTAACAACGAGTACTCCATCACCCTGAACGCAGGCAACACGATTGACGACACCATCGCTCAGATCAACGCCGATGGCACATTGTCCCGCTACCTGGTGGCTTCCAAAGACGAGAACGGACGACTGGTGTTGACCTCCAAACAGTATGGCTCCAAGGCGGCGTTCACCGTCGTCAGCGACCAGGAAGCCGCTAGCAACAACAGCGGCATCGGCACCACAGTCGTCTCTGTGCAGGGACAGGACGTGGCGGGAACCATCAACGGCGAGCCTGCTACCGGCGATGGGCAGTTCCTGACTGGCAACTCTGGCAACGCCACCACCGATGGACTGCAAATACGGGTCACCGCCACGACAACCGGCATCATCGGCACGGTGACGGTCACCCGTGGTATCGCTGACCGGGTGTTCCAGTTAATACAACGGTTCACCGATTCCATCAGTGGTACGTTGACCGACGAAAGCAAGACGATACAGCAACAAATTGACGAGATTAAACAGCGCATCTCTGCTTTTGATGAAGCGATGCAACGCAGGGCGCAGACTCTGCGTGAGCAGTTTACTGCGATGGAAAACGCCCTCAGCAAGATGCGCACCCAGTCACAATACCTGACAGCCCTGTTCGGGCAAACCAGTCTACTCAGCAACTTGACTGGAAGATAGAACTATAAACAGCGAGGAAGTGTAGAATGGCGTTGACAAGCCCGTACGATGTGTATCAGCGTACGCAGGTAGATACCGCTTCGCCTGCCAAGTTGGTGGTCATGCTGTACGATGGGGCTATCCGTTTTCTCAAACAGGGACAAACTGCTATGCAGCAGGGAAACCGCGAAAAACAGAACCATTGTCTCGTCCGAGCACAGCGCATCATCACGGAGCTGGCAAGCTCGCTGGACCTGGAAGCGGGGGGTGAGATAGCCACCAACCTGATGGCACTCTACCAGTTCATGCACGAGCAGTTAGTCATTGCCAACCTGCAGGATGATGTGAACACCGTGCAAAAGGTGCGCGAAATGCTGGAAAGCCTGCGAGAAGCGTGGGCGCGGGTAGAGGTCGCCGTGCGCGAATCTCCCACCCCAACAGCCGATGGAAGAGCGGAGGTGCCTCATGCTGCCTGAGGGGGACGGGTTCTGGCAGAAATGGCTCGAGAAGTACGCCGAACGAGTGAAGCTTCTCTTCGCCCTGCAAGAGGATGCCATCCGCCGTCAGGACTGGTCTGCACTGCAGCAGCTGAGCCAGGAACAAGAGCACATCCTGGAGATACTGTGGCAGACCCCTCCCTCTAAACTCCCCCCCGAAGTGTTGACGTTTGCCCGCGACCTGTGGCAGAGGAACCAGCACCTGCAACAGTTGATACAAGAACACATGAACACGTTGCGGGCGGACATGGCTTCCCTCCATCGTATCCACGACACGGTGCAACGCTACCGTACCAGTGCCTCCCCGGGTAGTCTGGAAGACCGCGCGGCGTAGCCAACCTGTTCGTAGTACTCTGTCAAGGCTCAATCTTCTGGAGGGCGAGGCTCCTGCCGAGCCGTTGTTGTTGGTATTCACGGCTAAAGCCGTTCCCTTGCAAACCATATTCAGCCAGCGAAGGCTGGCTTCGCCTGAAAGGGTGCGGCTTCAGACGCAAACACCCAACTCTTTCTTTCACGGCTGAAGCCGTTCCCTCACAAACCAAGCCCTGCCTGCGCAGGGCTCAGTCAACCAGCGAAGGCTGGCTTTGTCTGAAGGGGGCTACATGCCTCATGCAGGGATGTGTTCTGCCTCCATCGAACAAAGAACACATGCTGTGACTCAGAAGTGGAGGTCAGTGATCGCATGTCGGGTTTGGTGGAAGGGAAGAACGCTCTGGTGCTGGGGGTTGCCAGCGAGCGCAGTATCGCCTGGGCGATTGCCCGACGGCTGGCTCAGGAGGGGGCAAACCTGGCGTTAACATACCAGAACGAGCGACTGGAAAAGAACGTACGCCCGCTGGCGGAAAGCGTGCCGGGAACTCTGCTCTTGCCGTGCGATGTCTCGGACGATGAGCAGGTAACAAAACTGGCGCAGGAGCTGCAGACGCGCTGGGGCAAACTGGACATCCTGGTACACAGCGTGGCGTTTGCGAAGAAAGAGGAACTGTCCGGGCGGTATGTGGATACCTCACGCGAGGGATTCCGAATCGCGATGGACGTGAGCGTGTTCTCACTGGTTGCGTTGTGCAAGGCGCTGGAGCCTCTGATGGGTGAAGGCAGCAGTGTGGTGACGCTCACCTACCTTGGTAGCGAGCGCGTGGTACCGAACTACAACGTCATGGGCGTTGCCAAAGCCGCGCTGGAAGCCAGTGTGCGCTATCTCGCTTCTGACCTCGGTGCACAGGGCATTCGGGTGAACGCGATTTCGGCGGGACCTATCAACACCCTGGCAGCGCGGGCGATTGCGGGATTTACCACGATGTTGCAGCGAGTGCGCGAGGTAGCTCCCCTGCGACGCAATACAGAAGCGGAAGAGGTAGCGGATGCTGCCCTTTTCCTGCTGAGCGACCTCGCGCGTGGCGTAACGGGTGAAGTGCTTTACGTGGATAGCGGTTACCATGTAATGGGCATGGTTTAAAAACATATTACCTGGAGGTACTGCGATGAAGAAGACACTGGTTGTGGCACTGGCGTTGCTGCTCGCAGCGCTCTCTCTCAGCTTCGCGCAGGAGGAGCCTGTCGGCGAGGTTGTGGTGGGGGGAGAGATGATCCTGCGCATTCGCTTCAGCGCGGGCGGAATGACCCCCCAACAGCGCGCGGATGCGATTACCGTGCGCCTGAGAACCATCTTGCAAGACCCTGATATTCAGCCATCGGACATTGTGGTGAAGCCGATTGCCGGTGGCGAGGCGGCGATATATGTGAAAGAGAACCTGCTGGTCACGGTGGATAAGAAACATGCGGCTTTGAACAAAACCACGCCTTTGAAGCTGGGCGAGATATGGGCAAAACACCTGCGCGAGGTGCTCCCGCAGGTCAACGTGAAGCCCATGCGGTAACAGACTGTCCATCGCACCTCCATGGAGGCCGAGGTACTGTCTGATCTGTTCCTGTATCATCGCTCCGGGGGCTAAAGATCCCGGAGCGGCTCCCTCTCTGAGAGCAGGAGACTGCATCGCCGTTCGCAGTAAGGCATCACAGGTTCAGAACGATGCCAGATAAGGAGGCTCCCGTGAGAAAAGGGGCTGTCAAACGTCTTGTGCACTGGATACTGGCACTGGCAACACTTCAGTGCATCATCGCACCCGCAGTCGCCAACGTGGAGGATAACATCATGAGTACCGAAGTCCCTGAGAACACCTACCGAGCGGAGCTGGTGAGCTACCCGGGCGCATACGGGTTTGAAATCGGAAAATCCGCCATCATCCTGGTCAGCGACCAGGAACTGGAGATGCTCTCCGACCCCGACAGAGTGCTGAATCTCAGCCTCACTTTTGAGAAACACGAAGCCAGCCTGCGCCAGATATGTGAACGCGCAAAGGCGGCAGGACACCGCACCCTCATTATCGCTTTTGACCACTTCTTCAGCCAGTACCGCCCCGGTCAGGCGGGACCGCGTCGCTACACGCCCGACATGGACGATTACGTGCAACGCATCGCTGGCATTGCAAAATTTGCGCAAGATTATGGCTTGGGACTGGAGCTCAGCCTGCTGTCGCCGCTGGAGGTGGGACCCGCCTACCGTGCTCGCACGGGCGAATGCGGTGTGTGGATGCAGTATCGCAAGGGCTTGCGCGACCCGAAGACAGGTGCCTTCAGCGTACAGCTGTGGCGACACAAACGCTGGGCAAACAACAAGGGCGTGGTGGAGCTGGAGGACGCGGGCGTGCGCGTGTTCGCCTTTCGGGAACGTCCCATCCCCGGCACACCGTACCGCGTGGTAGCCCCGGATGATATTGTGGAAATCAGCGAGGTGGCAAAGGTAGAAACCTTCCCGAACGTGCAGGCACGGGCAGGAGACTTCACCGCCGAACGCATCCGTGTGTACGGCGAAGGACGAACCGATGTGGGTGAGCTGAACCGCGTGCTGGTAGTGCAGATGTACCGCTCGCCTGAGATGGACTACTTCAGTGAGAAGGCTTTGCCGTTCCTGCAGTCGCTGGTGGATAAGTACGCCGATGCGGGGGTGAAGCTCAACGCCCTCTATTCCGACGAAATGCACATCCAGCAGGACTGGGCGTACTTCAATCATCACGAGCACGGCGAGTTCGCCATGCGCTACGTCACCGATAGCCTTGCACGCCGCTATGCCCAGCTGTATGGTGAACAGTATCGTGATTTCGCGAAATACCTGGTGTACTTTGTGTATGCGCAGGAAGATTTCGCCAGTGATTTGAGCGCACGCCAGCCGGTGATGCACGTTTTTGGGGCGACGCCCGAAGCCATTCGCGAAACCGCCCTTCTCCGCGCCCGCTATTATCGCCTGTTGCAGGATGGTGTAGTAGAGCTGTTCGTTGCCGCTAAGCGCTACGCGGAGCAACGCATGGGATACAAACTCGAAGCACGCGCCCATGCCACCTGGGCGGAAAGCCCCACTGTGGACTACTGGAACGTGGGACAGGAGAATATGAACCGCTATAAGTACGAGTACACGCCCAACTTTGTGTGGTCGGTGACGGTGCATCAGGCGGCTTCGGCATGCTACGACTACTTCCGGTGGGGCGATTTCTTGACCGGCAACGGCAACGACCACTCGGAGGGCGGCTGGCTGGACAGGAACTACTACGGTCTGGCACTGGGCTGTTCTACCGGCATCCTCAATGAACTTCCCTACTCTTACGCAGCACACTGGGGTTCTCCACAGGAAATCAGCCAGAGGCACTGGTGGCTACAGTGCGCATACGGAACCGCCGGCGGGTATCACGGGCGCGTGCAGGGGATGCAGCACCGGGCGGTGGAGGTGCTGATGCTGTATCCGCTAGACCTGGTAGCAGTAGAGGAACGGTTCGGCAGCTGGATGACGCAGTACGGCTATGCCAACTACATCACGCAATGGAAGCTGCTGGAACAGGGCAAGCTGGAGGGTGGGGCTATCCGCATCGGAGACTATCGCTTTACCACGCTGGTGGCACTATTTGAGCCATTCCCCTCGCGCAAGACGCTGGAGCTGATGCAGAAGATGGTGGAAGCAGGCGGTCGGGTGATATGGTCGGGACCTCCGCCGGTGCTCACCGCTGAGGGCGAACCGGCGCTTCCGCTGTGGCAACAGATATTCGGCGTGCGCTATACGCCCGGACAGAACGAGGGTATCGCCGCGCCCGGACGGACGGTGACTTTCGCTGGAACACTGAAGGAAGTTGCCCCGCAAACCATCCTGACGGACTTTCTGGTAGACCACACTTACCCTGTGCAGGCGGAACAGGGTACTGAGACTGTGGCTTCCGTTGGTGAGCAGGTGGTAGGTACTCTCAGGCGAAGCGTCAGCGGGGGTATCGCCGCCTTCCTCGGCTATCGCCCTCGCGACGACCAGTCCCGCAGCCTGGGATACGATGTCCGCAACTGGTATGAGGTGCTGCATGCGCTGGGTGCTTATCCGCAGACGGGCAGGTTCGCCGATGTGAACGACAAAACCGAACACCTCTCACGCACAGGGCAGTATCTGGTCACCCGTTTCCCGAACGGCGCAATCTCTATTGCTCCCCACACTCGCGAGATTGTGGAGGACTGGAGTGGCGGCTTCGCGCGAAATCGGCAGGAGGATGAGCGGGTATTGCAGAGGCTCAAGCTGCCTTCGGAGCGTGTGGAAGTGAAGGATTTCCCCGTAAACGGGCACCGCGTGACCTACAACGGAAGAGGCGCGGTCAGTTTCCGCGTAGACCAGCAAGGCGAACTAGTTGCCTTTTGCGGTTCCGACAGCGCGGAGATAGAGATAGACGGTCGGCTCTACCGCTTCGCAGAGCGAATCGGTGAAAACCCTGTTGCGCTGGTGGTGTGGGCGCCCATCGCCCCCGAACGGCGAGTTCCCAACGGAGCAGTCATGGAGATACAGGTGCACGGAGCGGCACGGTTGATGCTCTCCGAAAAGCTGTTCCCTCGAGAGTTTCGCCTGTTCCTCGAAGGGGCAACGCCGGGCAGCAAAGGGCGTGAGGTGCCCTTCCGCCGTGAGAACGACAAGGTAGTCATCGAGGTCACGCCGGACCTGTCAGGCAGGTGGATATTTGTGGTGGTCAACGGGGGCTGAGTGGTGCCCTGAGTGACAGGAAACAAACACCTCCTACCGCCGACGACGCTCCCTTCGGAACTCCCAGGGGGGTATCGGGTTTCTATCGCTCCACAAACCGCGTCGCTCGCGCCGTGCCTCCTCCTCTAGCTGCTGTAGCACAGGGTCATCCGAGTAGCGCCGGTACCACCATGCATAACCGTTGCGCACCAGCTCACGGTTCAGACTGCGCCCGTCGGGCAGGATGACCTCTCCCAGAATGCGTCCGTACTGGTCGGTTCCATGCACCTGCACTGCCACCGTCTTGCCAAACGCTAGTTCCGCCGTGAACTGCTTTGCCCGTGTGCCATACGCCTGATGGCTCTCGGGGCAATCCACCCCTTGCAGGCGCACGCGCACCGCTCGTCCCGCACGCATCACCTCGATCGTGTCGCCGTCGGAGACGCCCACTACCCTGCCGGTGAAATCCCCACGCGCGGGCATCCAGCGCTGCCACAGCGCGGATGCGATGAGCACCAGCACCACCGCCGCGAGGGGAACGGTTGTTCGGAATGTTCGGCTTTTGCGCATAGTGGTTGATAGTTAGCGGTTGGGGAAACGGTATCCTGCACAAGTACCGGAGGGACGTACTCCGCCGTGACCGTGCTTCCTTCTCACACTCGAATGGAGCCGTGCCCTCCACGAAGGAACCGACTATCGCGAACCCGATGTCGTGGAAGAAACCTGCGCAGGCGGCGGCGCTGGCGGCTCGGACAGGATGCCCTTCAACGTGAGCGTGCCTATCAGGAAGATAACAATCAGCCCTACGTCAATCACCCACTTACGATACGCAGGGTGACGCGACGGCGAGCGGTCCAGCCACGGCAGCAGTATCATGCCGATTGCCACCAGACCGGGTATTACCACCGTGCCAAGAACCTCGAGTTTGGGCGGCATTAGCTTCAACAGTTCATACAAGCCCAAGAAGTACCATTCTGGACGTGGGGTGAACGCCGTGCCCGATGGGTCGGCGACAGGGTACAGCGGCGGCTTGAACAGCAGAGCACAGGTCATCAACAATCCCATGCCCACCAGCACCACCACCGCGTCACGGAACAGCTGGTATGGATAGAACGGCTGCGGCGCGCCTTTCTGCGGAACCACCGGGCCCGCGATATGCAGCCTCCGCACCAGATACAGATGCGCCGCGATCAGCAATACCAGCACCACCGGCAGCAACATGATGTGGATGGCGTAGAAGCGCGTGAGTGTCAACGCCCCTACCTCTTTACCTCCCCGCAGGAAGTACATCAGCCACTCGCCGATAATGGGCACGGTGCTGGCGAAGCGCGTGCCTACCACTGTTGCCCAGTACGCCTTCTGGTCCCAAATCAGCAGATAGCCGGCGAAGGCAAACGCCAGTATTACCTGAAAGATGGCAACACCGACCAGCCACGTGAGTTCGCGCGGCTTCTTATAAGCCCCCCAGAAGAACACGCGCAGGATGTGCAGCACCACTACCAGCATAATGAACGAAGAGCCCCAGTGGTGCCATCCGCGAATGAACGCTCCCAGCGGCACGTTCTCGGTGATGTGCTTCACGCTCTCGTGTGCGTGGTCGGGTGTGGGCGCGTAGAACATCGCCAGCGCGAAACCGGTAATGAACTGGAAAATGAGCAGCGTGAGCAGCAGATTGCCCAGCGTTTGCCACCACCCCACGCCTGGAGGCATCGGCTCGTCCAGATGGCGTTGGATAAAGCCGAACAATCCGGTGCGCTCTTCTATCCAGTCGCGCACTGCACCAACCCACCCCGTCTGGCGGGACAGTTCCACGCCTGTCTCAGGCTTGCCATCTGAGCGAGGCGTCGGTTTCTCGGTAGTTTTCTCTATCAGGTGCGCCATTGTCCTACACCCTCTGTATCCAGATTTTGCCTCCATCCACACGCGCAGGCAACCTCGTTAATCCGGTTGGAGGCGGACCGGAGACCAGGTTGCCTTCGGTGTCAAATACCCCACCGTGACAAGGACACACATAGCGTTGCTTGCGCTCTTTGAACTCCACCCGGCAACCTAGATGCGGGCAGGAAGGGTCAAACGCCAGGATAGTGCCGTCGCTTCGGTGGTACAGGTAAACACTGTAGCGGTGCTCGGCGGTCATGTAGCCGTCTTTCACCATCAACGAGTACGTCACCGCTCTGGTTTCGCCGGGCTTCAGTTCATGGGCGTTCAGTACCGGCACCCACTCTCCCGGCTCTCGTCGTCGGCGGGTAGGCGAGCTGATGAACCCCAGCACCGGCGCAATAAAGCCCGCTATTACCCCTAGATGGATCAACCCCACCAGCCAGCTCAGTACCCTGCGCCGGATGGGGGAATCCGGTGGCTGTTCCTGATATTCCAGACCATTACTTCTCATCGGCTTGCCTCCTACGGATAGTATCGCAATCGGAATTTGCCGGCGAGATCCGGTGCGACATGCTGCAGGACATCCTGCGCTATTCGCTCCGACTTGTGATGTCGCCCCGGCGAAGGCTCGCTCAGAAAGCCCGGTTCCACACCGCTGTACGCTACCTGCGAGGTGACCTTCTACTGGTGTTCTTCGCGGAAAAGCCGGGCGAACTCTTGACATCACCTGCCGAATGCGCCAAAATGAGAGCGTACTTCGCGAACGAGGTTTGTCATGCGCATCTATACCAGAACGGGAGACAACGGAACCACAGGCTTGTTGGGTGGGCAGCGGGTCAGCAAGGACTCGCCGCGCGTGGAAGCGTACGGCACCGTCGATGAGCTGAACGCGCATCTGGGGCTGGCTATCGCCTACCTGCAGGCGTATCCTACCTTCAGCGAGATACTGCAACAGGTACAGAATCACCTGTTTGTCATCGGTGCAGAGCTGGCAGTGCCTGTGGGCAAAAAACCTATCATCAAGCCTATTGGTGAAGAGGAAGTGCAGGCACTCGAGCGGCACATCGATGCCCTGGAAGACACTCTTCCGCCTCTTCGTCACTTTATTCTACCCGGAGGCGCTGTGGCTTCCGCTACGCTGCATGTAGCACGCACCGTGTGCCGGCGTGCCGAAAGACGGGTCGTCACCCTCTTTCACATCGAACCGGGCAATCCATACATCATCACCTACCTGAACCGTCTTGCCGACCTGCTGTTTGTGATGGCAAGGGCAGTGAATGCCGCAGAGGGCGTGCAGGACATCATCTGGGACATGTAGCGATGGACGTATCCATTATCGGTGCAAGCGGCGACTGCGGACGCGAAATCGCTATCCAGCTGGTGGCGGAGCGAGTGCTCTCCCCCACCGAACGCCTGCAGCTGGTGGGCAGGCGAGGCGGCAGAAGCGAGCGCGTGCTGTTCGGATTGCGCAGCGACCTCGCGGATGCCTATGCTGAGATCGCCCCCGAGCTGGATGTCGCTTTGCATCCTGAAGAGGTGGTAGGTGACATCATCGTCATGGCGGCAGGGCAAGCGGTACCTATCGATGCCTCCAGCGCACCTTCTCGGGATACGCTGGCGCATACAAACCTGCCCGTATTCCACACTTACGCTCGTGCCCTCGAGAAGTATGGTCATGGCAACGAAGTGGTCATCGTCGTCACGAACCCGGTGGAGCTGGGTGTGGAGATATTCAGCCGCTATTTGGGCAGGCATCGCGTTATCGGCATCGGCGCGTACTCGGACTCGCTGCGTTTCCGCCGCGAGATCGCCGCCGATGTTGGAGTGCGCCGCCAGATGGTGCACGCCTTCGTGGTCGGCGAGCATGGTGAACAGATGGTCCCTCTGTGGAGCAGCGTACGTATCTACGGCATGGATATGGAGGAGATGCTGGCGATTAGTGGACGACTGCGCGGAAACCGCAGCGTGCTGGATTTCCCACAGGAAGTGCAACGAGAGAAGCTGAGCGTGGTAGCGTACCTGCAACAAGGGCTGATCCGCGAGGCGTTTGAGCACGTCGACCGCCTCCCGCCCGACCTGCGCGTGGTGCTGAAGCCCTATCTGACCCATCTCTCAGGCGCGAAAACGGCGGTCGCAACTGCCAATGTCACAGTAGACCTGGTGCGCACGTTGATGGATGGGCGCGAGATCGTGGTGGCGGGGCAGGTACGGCTGGATGGCGAATTTTATGGCATCCACACCACTATCGGCGCGCCGATAGTGGCAGGCAACAACGGCTGGTCACAGGTGGTTCCTCTGCAACTGTGGGAAGACGAAGCGCGGTTGCTCATGCAATCCGCCAGCCGAATTCAACGCAAACTGCGAGAGTGGACAAAACATGGAGAGTGATCGCTGGGTGTTTGTGATAAAGGTTCAGGACAAACCAGGGGCGCTGACCGCCATTGCTGCAGCGTTCTCCAGTCGCGGGGTATCCCTGGAAACCACACTGGGCAGCAGTGCGGCGAGTGCGCTGGACGCGCCCAGCACCATCGTGCTGAGCTTTCGCGCCACCGAACGCAAGAAAGATACCCTCCTGCGTACTACCTCTCGTCTTCAACAGGTTTTGTACGTGCAGGCATATCCTTATAGCTCCCGCGAGTTGCGCAGCATCGCCATCGCGCGTGTTGTACCCGACGAAAAAGCCGATTTTGCCACAAAGGGTATCCAGATGGAGATTATCTCCGAGCGTGCCGACAGTAAGACGGTGCTACTTACCGGCAGCACGCAGGCAGTAGATAAAACAGTGGAAACTCTGCAACAACGCGGCACACTGCTGGATGTGGTTACAACAATCATGGCGGTGTAACGATGCCACGCAAGCCCGTTCTCAGCCCCAGCCGAATCCGCACCTACCTGCTGTGCGAGGTCAAGTATTACCATACCTACCTCAACCCGCGCGGCAAGTTCTACATGCGACCCAAACGCGAGTACTCCTTTGGCACCACGATGCACGCGGTGCTACAGCACCTGCATGCCGCTGGCGGCGTGGAAGAGGTCTCTGTGGAGCAGCTGCAGCAGGTGATGCAACAGCAGTGGGTGGCAGCAGGCTACCAATCGCCCCGTGAGGAACAGCACTTTCAGCAAATCGCGGCGGTGCTGTTAGAGCAATATCATGCGCGAGCACAAGAGGCATTGCAAGAGATGCCTCCAGAACAACGCCCGCGTCTCCTCATGCAGGAACGGATGCTGCGGATGGACATGGGCACATTCGCGCTGGTGGGGCGTGTGGACCGCGTGGATGAATATCCTGACGGCACCTTAGAAATTATCGACTACAAGAGCTGGCGCACCGATGTTACCCCTGAGGAGGTGCACGACGACCTCGCCATGTGTTGTTACCAGCTGCTGTTGAAGCAGCTGTACCCCGACCGTCGCGTCATCGCCACCATCGTTGCCCTGCAGACGGGTGCATCTGCCAGTGCAAGCCTCACCGATGCCGAGCTGGCGGAGTTTCGCGAGGACATTCGCCTGCTGGGCGAGGAGATACTCTCCCGCGACTTCGAGTACCTGCAGCCGAAACGTATCCCCCACTGTGAGGTATGTGACTTCCTGCCGTTGTGCCAGAAGGTCTGGCAACAGGAGGAAGCTGGCGAAAGGTAAGCCATTTTTCAGCTGCCCAGCTGCTTCTTGAGCCACGCGAACGCATCGGCTTGCATCGACAGGTCGAATTTATGTCCGCCCGGATAGAATTCACCCACGTAGTTTTCGGGCGCACCCACACTGCGGTAATGCTCAGCAATACGCTGATGGGAATCGTGCATCCCCTGAGAGGTAAACAGTGGGTCCTCCTCGTCGTACTGCACCATCAGCGGTGAGGGTGCACGGCACGCGGCGATGTCCGGATACTCTCCGTAGCGTGCCCATCCCCACGGCAACACCATCCACGAATGGGTCACTACGTTGTGATCCAGTGTCTCCGCGAAGGTGCACATCATGCCCACAATGACCGCCGCGCGGATGTGGTCGCAAGTAGCTTGTAACAAGGCAGAACGTGCCCCGCCCCCCGATAAGCCGATACAGCCGATGGCGTCCGCACGCACATCCTCCCGTGAGCGAAGATAGTTCACTGCCACCCTGTCCTCATAGCTGACCACCCCAGCCAGCGTCGTCCCCAGCAAGTGGCAGTATTTCTCCACAAGATGCTCGTGTCCACCGGCGATGGCGTTGTAGCGATGAACAATCGCCTCCGTGTGTTCCCCACACTGCCACTCGGGGAGCAACTCGCGCGCTGCACCGTCTACTTCAGCAAGGGTCTCTAGAGGGAAGCGACGGCTGCCCCAGAGGAACACGTCAGGCACCAGCACCACGAACCCCTCTTTCGCCAGCGCATTGGCAAAAGCGCGTCCCCCGTAGCACTCATCCCGAAAAGGCTTCAGCACAGGATGTGGCTCCTCAGGCCCGTCCGCAATCTTCTCTTTACCGAAATATTTGAAGCCTCCGTGGTCATGCAGAGCCACTACTGCCGGCAAAGGCTCCTTCACACCCTCCGGCTTCAATATCCAGGCATGCGTACGTGGCCCATACCCCACCGACCACGAAACCTCTTCCCCCTCCAGCCCGTCGCGCTTCCACCGACGCTCCAACCTGACCTCATGTGGTATCTCCCGCTGAAAGTGAAAGCCGAGTACCTCCCTCAGCTTCCGGCGCGTCTCTTCGCCGGGTGGAGCCGCCGGATACAACGGATGCGCCTGATGGGCTGCTTCTACCCAGTCGCTGTACACTCCAAGATGCTGATAAACTCGTGCCATACCATCCTCCGTCCTGTGATATTGTCCTACCTATTCTCGCATAGACGCCGAATCCCTACCCGTATGGCTTCTTGATTTCCTCCTCAAAATCCTGTATATTACTATGACGGAGAGGTCGCATAGTGGCCTAGTGCGCCCGCCTCGAAAGCGGGTACCCGGCGAAGAGCTGGGTCGCGGGTTCGAATCCCGCCCTCTCCGCCATTCTACTCCTTCGGTGGCAAGCGAAACGGGTGACCACGCCATCACAGCACACACCGCTCTCCGATGCCCTGCATCGTCTGGTGCAGATGGTTCCCGTTCCCTCTCATCTGCGGCTCCATGAACCGCTAAAAAACTACACCACACTGCGCGTAGGCGGTCCGGCCGACCTGTTCTATAAGGTGACCGACATCCAAGAGTTCGCGCAAGTGGTGGTCACTGCCCACAGGTTGAACGTGCCCACTTTCATCTTGGGGCTGGGCAGCAACTTGCTGGTGAGCGATAAAGGCATCCGTGGGCTGGTGGTGTACAACTGCTGTCGGCGCATCGAGGTGGGCGAGCTCACTTTCTCCGAATCGGGCGCGTCTTTCCAGCAGCTATTCCTGAAAACGGCGCAGGCGGGGCTGTCAGGGCTGGAGTTTGCGGTGGGCATCCCGGGCACGGTAGGCGGTGCTCTGGTATCTAACGCGGGGGCGTTTCGCGAGAACATCTGCGAACTGGTGGAGCATATCGACATCGTGGTAGAGGGCGAGCGCAAACTGGTGACCAAAGAGTGGATGCAGTTTTCCTACCGTGACAGCATCCTGCGTCGCCCTAACCCTCCACGTGCGGCGATACTGGCGGTGACCCTGCGTCTGCGGCGCGGCGACCGATGGCAGATTTTTGCCAAAGCACGCGAGCTGCAGCGCTGGCGTATCGAGCGACAACCGCCGAACCCCTCGGCAGGCAGCTTCTTCAAGAACGTAACCGATGCGGAGCTGGCGCAAAGGCTGCCCAGCCTGCCCGCGACGTTGAAGGAGGCTGGTGTCGTGCCGGCGGGATACCTCATTGCCCAGGCGGGAATGAAAGGGCTGCGCGTGGGTGGAGCGATGGTCTCGCAGAAACACGCCAACTTTCTAATTAACGCAGGCGGCGCGACTGCCAGCGATATCCGCCAGCTGGCAGACATCGTGAAGCAGAAGGTGTACGAACAGTTCGGCGTGTGGCTGGAGGAAGAGGTGCTCACCGTCGGCGAGTGGGAGTGAGGCGTTGACGAGAGAGGAGATTCTGTGGGATACTATCTGATAGACTGCGCAGGAGGTGCGCGATGCCGACCACGACCATTCGCGTCAGCAAAGAGACTACCAGATTACTGCTCACAGGGGTTACGTGATGAAAATCCGTGTGGTGTCGGTACAGTTCAAACCGCGCAAAGGCGATGTAGAGCATAACCTGCACCGCGTGGCGGAGGTACTGCGCCAGGTCGTGGAAGACGGCGTGCCCGCCGACGTAGTGGTGTTTCCGGAAACCATTACCTCGGGGTATTTTTTAGAGGGTGGCGTGCGCGAGGCGGCACGCACGCGCGAGCAGATACTGGAAGCACTGGTGCGACGTTACCAGCCATTTGCACGCCCGGAGCCGCTGGATGTGGTGTTGGGTTTTTACGAGCTCTGGCACGGCAAGTACTATAATTCCGCCCTGTATCTTACCTTGAGCGCAGAGCCCGAGTCCTGCCGCATTGTGCACACACACCGCAAGTTTTTCCTACCCACCTATGGCGTGTTTCAGGAGAAGCGCTTTGTCGCGCGGGGGCGTAATATTGAGGTGTTCCCCACGCGATTCGGCCCGGCTACCGTATTGATCTGTGAAGATGTGTGGCACTCTATCACGGGAACTATCGCTGCGCTGAAGGGGGCAGAGGTGTTCTACGTCATCGCCGCCTCGCCCGGAAGAGGTTTTCACGGCGAGAACGTGGGCAACGTGATGAAGTGGCAGCAGATTTTGTGCAGCGTGGCGGAAGAGCACGGGGTGTGGGTGGTGAACGCCAGTCTGGTGGGCTTTGAGGGCGGTAAAGGGTTCGTCGGGCAGTCGATGGTGGTGAATCCCTTCGGACAGGTTGTGGTTTCCGCACCGCTGATGAAAGAGGCGATGATTACCGCCACTATCGATACCGAAGAGATAGCCATCGCGAGGGCGAACGCTCCCCTGCTGGCGGACCTGGAATCGGGACTGGCAGACCTGCTGATAGAGATGCAGGAAATCGCGGCGGAACAACATGCGAGGGATCGGCAATGAGCAAGCTGGAAGTCATCCACGCGCCTGAGCGCACACACGATGCAGAAGAATTGCTGCGTATCAACGCACCGCTGGTCGCCGAGTGGCTGGTGGAGTTCCTGCGCGACGAGATGATACGCCGTCGAGGCTTCCATCGTGCGGTGGTAGGATTGTCGGGTGGGGTAGACTCGTCGGTGACAGCATTTCTCTGTGCACGGGCGCTGGGCGCGGAGAACGTGTGGGGCATCCGCATGCCCTACCGCACCAGTAGCCCCGAGAGTCTGGAACACGCGCAGCTGGTGATAGACCAGCTGGGCATCCACTCTCGCACCATCGACATCACCCCGGCGGTAGACGGCTACCTGCAGTACGAACCCGATGCCGACGGCAGGCGACGCGGCAACGTGATGGCACGCATGCGCATGATTGTGCTGTTCGACCTCTCCGCCAAACTGAACGCCCTGCCCGTCGGTACAGGCAACAAGACTGAAAGGCTGTTCGGCTATTTCACCTGGCACGCCGACGACTCGCCCCCCATCAACCCGCTGGGCGACCTGTTTAAAACGCAGGTGTGGCAGCTGGCGCGGTATCTGGGCGTGCCGGAGGTCATCGTCTCCAAACCTGCCTCGGCAGACCTGATTGTGGGGCAAACGGACGAGGATGACCTCGGCATCTCGTACCATCTCGCCGACCAGATTCTGTACTTCCTGTTACGCGGGTATCGCGTGGAGCAGATTGAAGAGATGGGTTACCCGCCCGAGAAGATATTACTGGTAAAAGGACGGTTGGAGAGCACACACTGGAAACGGCATCTGCCCACTACCGCGATGCTCTCCAGCACTTCCATCAACGACTACTACCTGCGTCCGGTGGACTATTGATGTATGACCTGATGATTGAGCCCGAACAAGAGGATACTGGATGGTGCTGGGAAGAGGTAGAGGGTGCGCTGGAAGCCATCGGGCTCAGTGCCAGCGAGGGAGGTTGTATCGCCGCGAATGCAGAGGGAACCGTGTGGGTGGATGTCGGTTCACCGGACAGCCCGGACGTGTTACTGATCGCAGTGCGAGCAAGAGAGGACAGACGTGTAGAGACCATCCGGCAGGCGCTGGACATCGCTTTCTACCTGGCTCAACGGTTGGGAGGGGTAGTTATCGATATGCAGCTAGGAGGGCGCGTCCTGCCTGAAAACCGGGAGTGGGTGGAAACGGAGTTCTTGCGATAGGGATGGACAGCTCATTCATTGTAGGGGCGATTATTGGCGCGGGAAGCGCAGCGGGTACTTACTATCTGTTCAAGCGCTGGGAGGTGTTCCGCGAGCAAACGCGCGAGGAGTCACGTCGTCGTGATATTCTGCACCGCCTCGTGGTAGAAGCGCTGGACAACGCCGCGTGGAACGCCTACATCGAGTCCATCCTTGACGGCTGGCTCAAGGCGCACGAGGCGAAGATACTCACCCCGCAGGAGGTACAAGAGGCACTCTACCGCTGGATTGCGGAGCCGTACTCTCTGCGCGCCCATCGCGACGCCCTCCAGCAGTATGTCCACCTGCCCATCCGTGACGAGAAGGAACAGGATCTGTACGTGGCAGTCACCGGCGTGTACAACGACCTCACTTTGAACACGCTCACCCTGCGCCTGTTGCGGCTGTTTCAGGAGCTGGAAGAAACAGACAAACCGTGCATTACCCCTGAACAGCTCATGCCCCTGTTACAACGAGTAGCCCAGGAGTTCAAAACCAACGGCGAGCGTTTCTATGCGCTGGCGGTGCGCCTGGTGGAGAGATACCCCTTCCTCGCCGAAACGCACGCCCGCAAGATGCGTCTGCTGCTGGAGCAGCTGGAAAACTACCAGAAACAACAGTCTGCAGGCGAAAGTGCATCCTGAAGACCAGATATGCACCTGGGAGGACAGTACATGATTTGCGTGATCGGAGGAGCTGGTTACATCGGTTCGCACTGTGTGAAAAGGTTGCTCGAACGCGGTGAGGAGGTAGTCACTCTGGACAATCTGGAAGCAGGACACAGGGCAGCTGTGGTTGGCGGTGAATTCGTGCAGGGCGACTACACTAACCGGCAGACTCTGGACACACTGTTCAGCAACTACCCCGTAGAGTGCGTCATGCACTTTGCGGCGTATGCCTCCGTCGCGGAGAGTATGACCGACCCTGCGAAGTTTTATCGCCTGAACGTAGTCGGAGGCTACACGCTGCTGGAGGCAATGCGCGCCCATCGTGTTCCCTATCTCATCTTCTCATCCAGTGCAGCCACCTACGGGGAACCCCGTCAGATACCCATCCCCGAAGACCATCCCCAAGAGCCGACGAATGCCTATGGCGAGACCAAACGCGCCTTCGAGCAGATGTTACGCTGGTACGATGTGGCGTTTGGTTTGCGCTCCATCAGCCTGCGTTACTTTAATGCCGCTGGCGCAGACCCCGACGGGCAGCTTGGCGAGGACCACCACCCCGAAACGCACCTGATACCCCTCGTGCTGCTCACCGCACTGGGCAAGCGTCCTGTGATCCAAATATTCGGCACGGATTACGATACCCCCGACGGTACAGCCATCCGCGATTACATCCATGTCACTGACCTTGCAGAGGCGCATATCCTGGCATACGAAGCGCTGAAGCGCGGTGCGCCTACCACCGCCTACAACCTGGGCAATGGGATGGGCTATTCGGTACGCGAGGTCATCCGCACCGCAGAAGAGGTCGTCGGGCACCCCATTCCCCAGGAAGAGGCTCCGCGTCGTACCGGGGATCCCGCGCGACTGGTGGCAAGCGCGGAACGTGCCCGAAGTGAGCTCGGCTGGCAACCGCAGTATGCCGACCTGCGTACCATTATCGAAACCGCGTGGCGGTGGCATTCTGCTCACCCGGATGGCTACGGCGACAGGGTATGACGCACCTCTCTGTGACTGCCTTCTGCCAGTGAAGGGCAGCCCCCGCTACAAGAAGAATAATGGAAGTGACATTACGAAGGGAGGTACAACCCATGAAACTGGGCTTTGTCAGCGCGATACTACCTGACCTTTCGCTCCAAGAGGTAATGCAGTTTGCTGCCGATGAGGGTTTCGACTGTGTGGAACTGATGTGCTGGCCTGTCGGCAAGGCGGAAAGGCGTTACGCTGGTGTGACGCACATCGACGTGGCTACTCTGGACGACGCAAAGATAGCGGAGATTCGGGCGCTCTGTGAGCGTACCGGCGTTTCCATCAGTGGTCTGGGATACTATCCCAACGTGCTCTCCCCCCATCCCGAAGAAGCCAGCGCTTGTCTGGAACATCTGAAGAAGGTGATTGCCGCATCCGCTCGGCTGGGGGTAGGACTGGTGAACACCTTCATCGGGCGTGACTGGACGCGCTCGGTCGAAGAGAACTGGGAGCGTTTTGTGCAGGTATGGAAGCCGCTCATCGCCTACGCGGAGGAGATGGGCGTGCGCATCGGTATCGAGAACTGCCCGATGCTCTTTACCCGTGACGAGTGGCCCGGCGGTAAGAACCTCGCTACTTCCCCTGCCATCTGGCGCAGGATGTTCGCTGAGATTCCCAGTGACCATTTCGGGTTGAACTTTGACCCTTCGCACTTCGTGTGGCAGCAGATGGACTATCTGAAGCCCTTGCGCGAGTTCAGCACGAAGCTGTTCCATATCCACGCCAAAGACGCTCGCGTAGACAAGCACCGGCTGGACGAGGTGGGTATTCTGGCTACTCCGCTGGAATACCACGTGCCCAAGCTGCCGGGGCTGGGCGATGTAGACTGGGGCAAGTTCTTCTCGGTGCTCAGCGACGTGGGCTACGAAGGAGCGGTGTGCATCGAGGTGGAGGACCGCGCTTACGAGAAAACGCTGGAAACACGCCAACAGGCGCTTCGGCAGTCAGCGCGATACCTTCGGCAATTCATGGCAGGAGGCAAGTGAGCATGGACTACACCTATCGCGACATCGCCAAGATGATAGACCACTCTCTGCTGAACCCTATATTGACCGATGAGGAGATGGAAAGAGGCTGCCGCATCGCCCGTGAGTATGATGTCGCCAGCGTGTGTATCAAACCGTACTACCTGAAGCGTTGTGCGGAGCTGCTGGCAGGCAGCGAGGTGCGCCCCAGCACCACCATCGGCTTCCCACACGGTGGGCATACCACCGCCATCAAAGTCGCCGAGGCAAAGCAGGCGCTGGACGATGGTGGCATCGAACTGGACATGGTAGTGAACATCGGGAAGGTGCTGAGTGGGGACTGGGCTTACGTACGGGACGACATCCGTGCAGTGGTAGAGATAACACACGAGCGCGGGGGCATCGTGAAGGTCATCTTCGAGAACTGCTACCTGCAGGACGAGCACAAGATTCGACTGTGCGAGATCTGTGCAGAGGTAGGCGCGGATTTCGTGAAGACCTCCACCGGCTTCGGCTCCGGCGGTGCCACTATAGAAGACCTGAAGCTCATGCGCAAGTACTCCCCACCCCACGTACAGGTGAAGGCAGCAGGAGGCATCCGCACGCTGGACGCCCTGCTGGAGGTACGCGCGATAGGCGTCACCCGGGTCGGCGCGACACGCACAGTGGAGATACTGGAGGAGTGCAAGAGGCGATTGGGCATCGTATAAAACACTGGAGCGGGGGACGGGAATCGAACCCGCACCGCCAGCTTGGAAGGACGGAATGACAATAAGCCCACATAATCCTTCCGTACTACAACATCTTGCGCTGTCCAGGTTGTCGACACCACATCCTGTGTCCGTTACGCCCCGTCGCCTGTATCAGGCTGACGGTCTATGCACAGTATACCATACACCGCCAGCCTGTGTCAAGCAATACCGCCCGGTTGAACGCCGGGCGGCTATACATGTACTATACTATTATGCTACTGCTTCAGGTTCCTGCGTGCTGCCGCTGTTGCTCTCATCCTGATTTGCCTTGCGACGTCCTTCTGCTCCCAGATGTCTTCACCGATTGGAGATACCGAGCGCACCGGCACTCCCAGTAACCGAAGCAGGTAGTCTTCAGCGGTCAATCTATTGGTGGGATGGTCTGCGAACATGGAAGGCATCGCCAGGCGCAGCAGGTTCCACAACGCCGGCGGTGTCAACCTGTTGATGAGAGTTGTGGCGGCGTCTATGTATGCGCCCTTACGCGCTATATCACGCAGTTCATCCGGCGAAGCGTCCTGTATGGCTTCCAATGGCGGCGACCAGGTCAACGCTCGTGGCGTCGCACCTTCACCCTGCAGTGCCTGCACCACGTCGCGCCACAGGCTGGGCAAGAACCACTGCACCAGCACATCCGGTGCTTCACCACGATCACTGCTCAACATGTAAGGTGATAACGGCAGTAGCGGTTCAATGCTGATGCCTTTACCAGGCGCTATCTTGTACGTAAGCGTAGACGGTTCTACCTTGTATTCGCCCTGTTCGTCCTTGCTTGTGATTGCCCTGCCTGCCGTTGCCCATCTCCACGGCGTGGACTTCAGTCCAGCCCACAGTCTGGGCACAATCCACGCAGGCCAGCTTGCAAACGGTATGAGTCCCCACCGTTGTAACTTGTCTATCGTCTCAGGCAGTGTGAACGACTCGCTGATCATGAACTCACCGGCAGGCTTGCCCGTGATGCGCGACAGTATTGCTGCCGCAAGCTTGTCCGCCCCGCTATAGATACGCGCTGCCTTATCAGCCCATTGCGAGAACTCCCCGATGTCCTTCTTGCGTGTCAATCCGCCGGCGAACGCTTCATCAATCAGCTCCTTCATCGGCTTACCAAACAGGATGCTTCGTAGAGAGACGGGCTGCCCAGCCAGGAACTGCGCTAAGAAGTTGCCCCAGAAGTTACGCATGGCGCCCTCGGGCAGGTTCAGCACGGTCATTGACCGCTTCCAGTGCGACATCAGCTTCTCCCACACGCTGGGGGATGTCTGTCTCAATCGGCGCAGTGCTTCAACGAGTCCTACATGATACTGCGGAAGCAGGTAATCCATCTCACCGGCGAACGCCATATCGATATCCTCTCCTAATTGACTACCGGCGCCGTGCTCTGCATACTCGCGGAACTTTTGTATAGCTTGCTTCAGACTCTCTACTCGCTGTCCCCAGTTCGGTTGACGCAGCGCTTCTTCAATGTTCGACGCTGCCGTCGATCCTAACGTACGTGATATCCAATCCAGCAAATGCGTTTGTGCTTGCTTCAACTGCGCTGCATCGATCAGGTCTGGATCGATGACCGACACCTGCGGCCAGTATGCCTTCATCAGCTTGTCCAGCGTCGTCGACTCGGAGAGAAGTTCATCTGCAGATTGTAGGCCATGTCTGAGTATCTGTAGTCTCTCCTGAATGGGAAGCGTAGTGGACTCAGATATACGCGCCAGCCGTTCGGTAGTCTTCGCTGCAGTCGGATGCAGCAGTTTCAGCAGGTTGAACTGCGCCGCTGCCGAAGCTTCACGCACGGCAGGGATTGCCTTGCCCGCTTCTCCTGCCGCCTTCATCGTCTTGCCGAGTCCAGCTGTGTATAGCATTGAAGCAAGATAGTCCAGCGTAAGCCCGGCTGGTGCGCGAAGCCAGGCGGGCAGGGCAGGATACTGTGCTTCCAACCATGTGCCTGCGGTTGGTTGCTCACCATACAGGGACGCCCAATCCCTGCCCTTGAACCGCTGCGGGCGTTGTGGTTCTGGGATTCTCTCAATAGATGAAGCGGATAGTGCATAGATTGGCGCGTTCAACAGATGAAGCAGGCGGTAGAATAGTGGCGGCTCCTTTCGCTTCTCATCCGGCTGTGCGGCAAGGCTTGCAGGATCGGTCAACGCCTTCCAGAAGTAGCCAAGCGTGGCCTGCGGCTCAGGCGGTGCTTGCAGGCGTTCAGCAACACGCTTCGCCGCTTCCTTCCTGCTCATGCCTGCCTGCACCAGGCGATTGGCTTCGGCGACTGGATCGGTCACTGGTTTAGCGGATGAAGGAGTGGAAGGCTGTGTTACCTGCCGTGCAACAGGTGCACCTGGCGCGATTGGTGAAGTGGAAGCTGACAGCCACCGCCCCACGGGTGTATTCATGAACCAGTGCACTGCCCGCTCCAGCAGTCCCCGCTTGCGTGGTTGTGCTGGTGCAGGCTGTGGTGCAGGCTTCTGCTGTGCATCATACTGCCTGTCGATTTCAGCCGCAATATGGTCTATGTCTGCTGCGCTCGGGATGCGGTCAACTTCGATGCGTACCGTACGACCACGAGGTGTGGTTATCTCAATGACAGGCATCTTACTTCACCACTCTCCAGCGAGTACCGGAAGGGGTTGTGCCTACTGTCGGCGCCTGCGGCTTCGGTCGCTGCTGCTTCGGTTGCGGTGCAGGCTTTGGTTGTGCAGGCGTTTGCGAGAACAGAATCTGCCTGCTCAACGCATCCCGCGCCGTGATCAATCTATCACGTTCAGCAATCATGCGGTTCATGTCTCGCGTAATTCTCTCACGCTCCGCAGGGTCGTTGATGACGAAGTTCAGCGTCACATTGTCCTTCGCGTACAGTTGACCACGCAACGACTTGATGTCGTCTTCCAGCTTGCCGATGTCTGAGTTCATCGCCTTCAGCTGCTGCAGTGCTTCCTTCGCGTTGCCTGCAGACGCCTTATCCTGCGCCATCCGCAAGCGGGCTTCGCCCTGTCGCACTCGCGCCCAGCCCTGCTTGATACGCTCGTTCGCCTGCAGGATGGCTGCCTGCGCCTTCTGTCGCTGGATGTCCAGGTTCTGCTCAGGCACAGAAGGCTTGACCTTGATAGAAGCCTTCATGCCTTCAAACAGCGCCGCCCATGTCGGGAACTGCTGTGCCAGCACATCGGCTAGCTGTAAGGCGGACTGGCGTTCGGTTGCGGTCAGTTGTGGTTTGGATGCATAGCCAAGGATGGTGTTGAATGCATTCAACGCGAACTGGTTGTTCTTCATCTCAGCCTGCAGTTGCCGTTGCAGTTCGCGCTCCTCAGCCTGCATCTCTCTGTCCGCAAGTCTGCCGAGAATTCCCAGCTTCTGTCCCCACTCCCACTGCTTGTATTCCTGTTCCGAAGCCCACCGCTGTTGCGCGTACTGGTTCTGCTGCTGGATGTTTGCTGCTTGTGTCTGGTACACGTTCTGCTGGTGTTGCAGTTGGCTCTCGTAGGCTTGCTGCTGGTAAGCGTTCTGGAGCTGCGTGTTCATCTGCTCCGCCTGCGCCTTCGCCTGCCACTCGCGCAAGGCGTTCTGCATCGCCCGCTCGTAGCGGTTCATAGCACGTTGCTCGCGCGTCTGCAACGCTTGCTCAATCCCGGAGGCGATAGCCGGCAGTGCGTCCTGATTGGTAGCCGCCGCCACCAGCGCAGGGATGAAGTCCGACCACGACCACTGCTTGCCCGGCTCCGGCACCGAAGGCAGTGGCGGCAGTCCAAACAGCTTCGGCGGTGGTGGCGGAGTGAACGCCGGTGGTGCAGGTATCGGCTGTGGCGCAGGCGGTGGTGTGTACGCAGGCATCTGCTGCATCTGCTGCTCGAACTGCTGCATGTAAGTCGGCTTCGCAGGGTTTGGAGCAGTGTTCGGCTGAGCAGGTGGTGTGAATGGCGTGCCCGCCACAGATGGCACGTTCGCCACGAAGGGGAACTGCTGCGCTATCTGCTGCATCGCCAGTTCGCGCATCAGCTGCGGATCCGCGCCTGCAATCCGCAAGAACTCCTGCGACACCTCGTCGTTCGCTAAGGGGTCTATCTGTTTCAGTATATCGTGGTATGTGAGCATCGGTCGTTCACCTGCCGCGAAGGAATCTGCCTATCGCCTGAACCGCTTGCATTCTCGGGTCTGGCGGTTCCATTCGGCTCAGGATAGTGCTCAGCATCTGTCCCCATCCCGCCAGTTGACCGGCTTGCTGTTGACGGTATTGTGCGGCGAGTTGCTGGTAGATGTTCGGCAGTCCGCTCATCAATGCGGCTCGCTGAGCGTACCAGTCCCGCAGTGCTGCCTGATCTGCGAGTTCCTGCTGTGCAGTCGCCGCCTGTGCACGTGCCAGCATCGCGGCGCGGAGCAACTCGTTCGCGCCCGGCAACGTCACACCAGGTGGTGCTTGCACCTGTGCCCGCATCGCCTGTGCCGCCAGCTGGTTCCACGTCCTCGACGCCAGTGGTGTCGGGCGCGGCAGGTTCATCGCCTGCTGCTTCATCACCTCCGCCGCATCCGCCATCTGCTGCTCATAGCCGGACGCTTTCTTACCAGCCGACTTGCCAATACCGAGCACGTTCGGCAAGAGCGATAGCCCTAACCCCAGGAGTGGGCCCTTGAATAGCCCGCTGACTAAACTCCCCAGTGAGAAGAGTGGTACCATTGACGCTTCACCTATCCTTCGTGTATAATGGTGCCATGAAGCCGGTGTTCGCTATACTCATCATGGTTGCTGCGGTTGCGCTGTGTGTGCGTCTCTGTTCGTGTGGTTCTTCTGAGCCGCGCGGTCTATCGTTCGCCCTGCCGGAAGACGACTGTTCGCCGGTAAGAGTAGATGAGACACACAGAGAGTTGATTCGGCGTTACCGCATCCCGATAGATGACAAGTCACCGTATGTGCTATCGGTGGAACGCTATCGCGCATTCGGGAAGCCATGTTATCGCGCCGTGTTGAGCACGGTGCTTCCGAGTCGTTCCAGGCTGTTGGAGTGGCACAGCATTACCCTTCATGAAACGGCGGCGTATGCTTCGGCAGAGCAGGCGGTTCGTGAAGCCGCAGAGTGGTGGAACGGCTGCCATTAGCGTTTGCCCTGCTCGTCCTTCTTGTTCAGTTGCCTGGATGACTGAAGCATCGCCTTCGTCCACTCCTGCACCTGTTTGTTGAAACTCTCATCGTTCGAGATATAGCGCACGCCCGTGCGGATAGCGACGGCGTAGCGTTCGCGTTCTTTGCGTACGAACTGTTCTGGGGTCAACCCGTAGCGTGGAGCGATGCGCGCCGCCAGCTTCAGCAGGAACGCCCTCTGCGCGTCGGTCGGGTATAACCCTGCCCGCTCCTGCGCTTGCCGGTACTCTAACAGGTCCCGCGGCATGTTGTAAATGGGGCTCCATCTTGTCCAGTCGGCTACCCCCCGCAAGGCGCGTTGAGTTTCATCGTTGACGAAATCTTTGGGGAACTCCAGAGATAGCTCCTTCGGTAGCTTAATCGGTAAATCCATGTTAGGATCTGCGGTGAAGGCTATCTCGATTGACGAAGCGACGGATTTCTGTGGATTGACGGCTTTCTGTGGACTCACGGCGCGACGACGCTGCGCTTCGGCTAATGCATGCGCCATCATCTGTAGCAAGTCCTGCGCACGTAACCGCTCCATCAATTCCTTCGCATACAGATCCTGAAGCCAACGGTTAATGTCTGGAAACGATTGTAGCGGTTCCATCCCTACCCCTTCCTTCGCCTGCCTGCTGCGGCCAGTGCCTGGAACTTCTGCTTCCCATACTTCTTGCGCCCAATCCAGGCTGCTAATGCTTCAGGGCTGCGCACACCCCTGCGCTTCAGCTGCCCGACCAGCCTCCTGAACCGTTCGCCAGTACCCAGTTTGGGCTTGCGTGCCATCAGCGAATACCCCCTTCACTCGTGATGTGAATCTGGAAGACTTCCCCTTCTATGGTGAACTCCAGCTGCCACTCCGCTGTCTGCTCACCCGCAGGCACATGCACTCTGCCCGTGGCGTTGTTTATCACCACATCCGGCAGACCCGGTCGTTTCAACTTCATGGTGCTCGCTGTGCCCGCAAGGTGCACGTATCGGACAGCAGATATCCGGTCGCCAAACAGCCTGCCCGTTCGGTAGACGCACGTGGGCTTTCGCGTGCTGCTGCCCTCCAGCGCGAACAGCCCGCTGGTTGTCGCTACATACACGACACTCCCGTCCGTGTCCATCCATTGCACACTGCCCGATACCGTGTACTCCACCCAGCCCTTCCAGTTTGGTTTGGAGACGTACACCGTGCTGCCGGAAGCAACGTATAGCCTGCCGTCCACCTGCAAACAATGCACGGTGCCACTCAAGCCGGAGAAGAGAAGCCTGTTACCCAGCCACACATTGCCTTCGGCGTCC